>JAHEEE010000114.1 GCA_024640845.1 Myxococcales bacterium
CCGCGCCTCGGTAGCTGTCGTACCAACTGTCGAAGATGAGCGCGCGGAGCGTGCCGATGTCCTCGGTCGTGGGGGGCGGGATGCGCTCGACGACGGCTTCGAGGATCTCGCGGACGCCTTGCCCCGTTTTGGCGCTGCACGCGAGCAGCTGCGAGCAGTCGAGCCCGACGACGTCTTCGACCTCTTGTCTCACCCGCTCTACATCGGCGCTCGGCAGATCGACCTTGTTGAAGACCGGAATGATTTCGAGGTCGTTTTCCACCGCGAGGTAGACGTTGGCGAGGGTTTGCGCCTCGACCCCCTGCGTGGCGTCGACGACGAGAAGGGCGCCCTCACATGCAGCGAGCGAGCGCGATACCTCGTAGCTGAAGTCCACGTGACCCGGCGTGTCGATGAGGTTCAGTTGATACGTCTCGCCATTGGCAGCTTTGAACGGAAGCCGAACGCCTTGCGCTTTGATCGTGATTCCGCGCTCCTGTTCGAGCTCCATGCGGTCGAGGAGCTGCGATTTCTGCTCGCGCGCGGACACGGCCCCCGTCACATCGAGAATCCGGTCGGCAAGTGTGCTCTTGCCGTGGTCGATATGCGCGATGATGCAGAAGTTACGAATGTGACCGGGATCTTGCGCCAAAGTGCGACCGGTCTAGCCTCGCGCTCCGCCTACAGCAACGTGGCGCAGCTAAGCTTTCTTCGCAGGCGCTGCTTCGAGCGTCATCTGGCCCGGTAGCTCGTCCTGATGTCGGTCGAGGACGAGATCGATGCCTTCGCGAATGTACACCGCCACCGGCACTTTCGTGCGCTCATGCAATAGCTTGAGCCGCTCGTTCTGTTCGGGGGTGATATAGACCGTCGTCGAGATCTTTTTGCGCGCCATTCGGACCTCAGAAAGTGGCATGAAGCTACATGGCACCATATATATTGTCAATCTGAGCTCCGGCCCACTTGCCTCACGGGTGCCATCGGCTCTATTCTTAGAGGTACTCGGGCCTTGGGGGACTTCAAGAAGTGACCGCAAACATGAGCAATTTCGCCCATGGACGGCTTTGGGCCGCCGCATTGGCGTGCCTGGCGATGGGGGCCTGCACCAAGAGCGACTCGAGCGCGACGACGCTGCCTGACGGCTCGAAGGTCGAAGGCGCGGCCTGCGAAGGGAATCGCGTTACGGCAACCGATGTTAATGAAGACGGGCGCGCGGATATTGAACACGTCCAGCGGGGCGGACGTCGCTACTGCATGCGTGCAGACATGAATTTCGACGGCAAATTCGACGTGGAGCGTTTCTACGACGGCGACGGCGTGGAGATCGCCCACGAGCGGCACGACTTCGACTTCGATGGCCGCCTCGACCAGCTTTCGTTCTACGAGGAAGGCGAGCTCGTCCGGAAAGAGCTCGACACGAATTTTGATAACACGATTGATACTTGGCTATGGTGCAAGGGCGGATGGGTCGCGAAAGCCGAGCGGGATCGCCAGCGTGATGGCAAGGCGGACGTTTGGGAGACCTACGCGCAAGGGGTCATGGTCGAGGCACAGTACGACGAGAACAACGATGGGCAGGTCGACAGGTGGGATTCATTCCAGAACGGAAAGCTCGTCCTGACGCAATATGATGACAATGGCGACGGCGAGCCCGATCGTAGTCACGAGATGCCTCTTCAGAGTTTGGGCCCTGCGGACGACGCGCTCCGGTGTGAGAGCGCGACGGCGGCGGAGGTTGCGACCCTCCTCCGGAGGAGCCATTGATGAAACGCTTATTTCTTCTCTTGTCGATAATCGCTCTCGTGGGATGCGGTTCGAAGTCCACGGAGCCAGTGACGAGCCCTGGCTCGGGCCAAGGTGAAGCCACAGCCGGCGGCGAGGTTGCAGATGAGGGCCGGTGCATGCCCGATGGTCCCGGGTACGAAGTCACCGAATACGATACCTCCGGCGACAACACGCCGGACGTGCGGAAGCTCTTCAAGACCATGGGCGAGGGGAGCCTCGCGCGACTGGTCTTGGTCTGCCGTGAAGCCGACCTCAACGGTGACCGCCGCAAGGACATCGTCAGGCTTTACAACGACGACGGTCGGCCCGTGCGCGAAGAGGCCGACCGCGATTTCGACGGCACCATCGACGAGGTCACCCATTTTACCAACGGTCGAATGACGCTCCGCGAGGTCGACACCAACGGCAATGGCATGATCGACACCAAGATCTTCTACGAGGCGGGTGTTCCCGTTCGCGCTGAACGCGACATGGAGAATCGCAGCACCGTGGCCACCTGGCAGCCAGACCGCTGGGAGTACTACGACGAGGGGCGCACGGTCCGCGTGGGCACCGATGTCAATGGAGACGGGAAGGTCGACCGTTGGGATCGCGACGAAGTCCGGCTTCGTAACTCTGCCCTTACGGCCGACAACGCGGTCAAGCAGTAGCTGGCACTGGCGCTGGCGCAGGCTAAGGTCCTCACGTGGACCGCCTTCAAAAAGTTCTGGCGCGCGCGGGCGTGGCATCGCGCCGTGCCTCCGAGGAGCTGATTCTCGCGGGGCGGGTGCGGGTGAACGGGCGGGTCGTGACCGAGCTCGGCACGAAGGTCGATGCTCACAAGGACCGCGTGGAGGTCGACGGGAAGCGACTCGTGGCAGAAAAGCCCGTCTATTACCTCGTGCACAAGCCGCGCGAGATGGTGACCACGCTCGATGATCCGGAAGGGCGGGCGACCATCGCCGAGTTGCTCAAGCACATCCCGGAGCGCGTCGTTCCAGTTGGTCGACTCGACTACCACACGAGCGGAGCCTTGCTCGTCACCAACGATGGCGACATGGTCGACTCGCTTCTCCGGCCCCAGTCCGGCGTGCCCAAGGTCTATGCGGTGAAGTTCCAAGGCCACCTCGATGTGCCTGAGCTCGACGCGCTTCGAAACGGGGTCGTGCTCGATGATGGTTACAAAACGAAGCCGGCCGAGGTGTTCGTTCTCCGACAGGAGCGAAACAACACCTGGGCGCAGATGACGCTCACCGAGGGTAAGAACCGGCAGATTCACCGCATGGGTGACGCGATTGGGCACCGCGTGATGCGACTGGCGCGCCAATCTTTTGCGGGCCTCAGTGTCGAACGGATCAGGCCAGGCGAGTACCGCGAGCTCAACCGGGAAGAGCTTCAGCAGCTTAAGAAGAAGTTTCTCAATCCGTATCGACGTGCCCGCGGAGACGCCAAAGAAGCGTGAACGCGCTGGGCACGACGAAGAGCGTGAGCACCGTCGACACCAGCAGGCCGCCGAGCACGATTGCGCCGACGCCGCGATAAAGCTCGGAGCCCGAGCCTGAAAAGACGACCATGGGCAGGAGGCCGGCAAGCGAGGTGGCCGTCGTCATGAAGATCGGCCGGACGCGGGCTTCGACGGCCAGAGGAACGGCCTCTCGGAGCGTCGAGCCCGCGCGTAGCCGGGCGAGCGAGCCATCGACCACGAGGATCGCGTTGTTCACGACGACGCCAATCAGAATGAGAAAGCCAAGGGCCGTCATGAGATCGAGCGGTTGCTTGCCGAGAAACGCGTTGACCAGCCAAAGGCCGCCAGCACCCCCGGCAGCCGCAAGGGGAACACTCATCAAGACCGCGAACGGTGAGATGAAGTCCTCGAACAACGCGGCGATCAATAGAAAACAGATAATCAGTGCGAGCAACAAGATGTTTCCGAACTGCGCTTGCGCAAGCTCGAGCTTGCCCGCCGCGCCGCTCAAGCCAAACTCGACGCCAGGGGGTACTCCGCCCGACTGCTCGAGCTCTCTGATGACATCATCGCGAACGATGCCGATGGCGTCTTCGAGGGCCAAGTCTTCCGGTGGCGACACGCTGAGCGTGATCGCGCGGCGGCGCTCCAGATGACGGATGACCGAAGGGCCGAGCTCTTCCTCGACAGTCGCGAGGGAGCCCAATGGGACCGTTCGGCCGCTTGGCGTTGCCACGGGAGCCGAGAGCAGGGCAGGGACGTCGGGCAGGAGCGCGCTGTCCGAGCTCACGGCCCGCATCACGACGTCGAGCTTCGGCTGACCTTCGGGCGTGTACTCGCCGATGATGGCGCCGTCGATCAGCGAGTCCACCACCAGCCCGAGCTCTGCGCCCGGCATGAGAAGCTGGGCGGCCGCGCGTCGCTTCGGAACGACATGAAGCTCTGGAGCGCCCGGATCGAGGCTCGGCTCAGGGCGGATTTGGGCTCCCGGCAACTTCTCCTTCAGCGCGCGATAGAGGCTCCCGCCCACTGTCGTCATCGTTGGCAAGTCCGAGCCTTTGATGTCGATCTCGATCACGCGACCTCCGCCGATCGTGCGGCCGAAAAGCGAAGCCTGCGTGGCAAACGAAATCATCCCTGGGATCTTCGCTTGTACACGGCGAAGGAGATCCAGCATGCGCCCGACGTCCTTGTCGTCGGCGGCGACCGCTCCGGCAAACACCCGGTCGGGGCTTCCGACGTAGAAGCTTCGTTGGATGTTGGGCTCGCCGTCGACTTCGGCGCCGGTGTAGCGTTGCATCTCGGCCTGTAGTCGAGTGCCCGTCGCCTCGAGCTCGTCGATCGAGTATCCCGGCGGCGGGACCAGGATCCCGAAGACGAGATTTCGATTGCCAGTTGGCAAGTACTCCATCGGCGGAAGGAGCGCCCAGGTGACCAGTACAGAGGCGACAATCGCGATGACGATGGTCGCGAGCGAGCGCTGCGTCGAGCTGCAAAGCCACCGAACCTTGTCGGTCACGCTGTTTCGAAAGCGAACACCAAACTGAGTCAGGCCGCCGATGTCGAGTGTCTTGCCCCTGGACAGCAAGCGTGCCGCGAGGCTCGGGATGACCAAGGTCGAAACGACCAGCGAAATCGATACCGCCAGCGCAATGGCGACGGCCACGTCGCGGAGCAGCTCGCCCACCTCGCCTTGCCAGAGCGCAATTGGAATGAACACGGCGACGGTGGTGGATGTGGAGGCGATCAACGCGCCCCAGACTTCACGGATCCCTCGGTACGCCGCTAGCTTCGTGTCGGGCGCCCGGGTGCGCCAGGTATCGATGCTTTCGAGCGCAACGATTGAATTGTCGACGACCATGCCGACCGCAAAGGTGATGCCTGCGAGAGAGACCACATTGATGGTTCGTCCGAGAGCTTGCATCCCGAGCGCGGTCGCAAACGCGCACACGGGAATCGCAATGCTGACCACGGCCGAGGCCCCGAAGGTTCGCAGAAAGAGAAACAGCACGATGATTGCCAAGGCGGCGCCAAGCAGCAGATTCTGCTGCACGAGGTCGAGAGCTCCCTCGATGTATTCGACCTGGTCGGCGAGGATCTCGATCTCGAGCCCCTCGGGCGTGAAGAAATCACGCTGAAGCCGTGCAATCACATCGTAGACCTCGCGTGTGACCTCGAGGACGTTGGTCCCGGATTCGCGTGAGAGCAGCATCACCATCGCAGGCCGGTCCTGTACGAAGGCAACCCCCGTCGGCTTGCGAAGCGCCATACGGACGCTTGCGACATCGCCCAGCATGATCGGCGTACCGTCGGGCGCGGCACCGAGGACGATCTGTTCGAAGGCCGTGGCGTTTTTTGGGGCGATCGAGGTTCTCACCAAGTAGCGCCGCTTTCCGAGCGTCACGTCTCCGCCCGAAAGATCCCGAAGCTCGCTCCGCACCCGATCGGCGACACCCTCGATCGACAGCCCGCGCCCCGCCAACGCCTCAGGGTCGAATAGGACGTGGACCTCGCGGTCTTGACCCCCGATGAAGCGGATGCCCGACACACCGGGAATACGATCGATCTCCGGGAGAATCGTATCCTCCACCCAGGTTCGATACGCGGCGACGCTGTCGCCTTGGGGGTCGCGAATCGCGATGACCACCAGGGGAGGGCCGGCGCTGTTCGAGGTCTCGACGATCGGCTCGCGCACGGCATCGGGGTAGCTCGCCACCTGGCTCATCTTGTTGGTGACGCGGACGAGCGCCTCCTCGATGTCCGTGTCGACCTCGAACTCGAGCGTGATGCTGCCGCTGTCCATGCTGGCGCTCGACTCCATGCGCGTCAGCCCTTGAACGTTCTTCAGGACTTCTTCCTGCGGCTCGAGGATCTCGGTTTCGACCTCGACCGGCGCCGCACCTGGCCAGGCCGTGTTGACGGTAATGGTGGGTGTTTGGATGTCTGGCGTGAGCTGGATCGGCAGGTCGACGACCGACAGACCCCCGAACAGAATGACGAGCACGATCCCGACGATCACGGTGATCGGTCGCTGGATGGCGATCCAGGTCAGGCCGGTAGGCTGCGGTTCGGTTGCCGGAAGGTCGTCGGGCATGCCTGATCAGCCCTCGGGCACGATCGTGAGAGGCTGGCCTGGAAACACGCGCTCGTTGCCACGGATGACCACCGTGTCCCCTGCTTGCAGCGTTGCTCCGCGGACGAGAACTTCGTCGCGGCCGCGAGCGACGATTTCGACGGGGATCAGCTCGGCGCGTTGCTCGTTCACCTTGACCACGTGGATGTCGGCGATGCCGTACACCAAGGCATCGCGCGAAACCACGAGCGCGTCGGGCTCGCTCCGCTCGACGGTCAGCAAAACGTCGATTGCGGATCCGGGGAGAAGCCAGGCGGCAGTCTCGTCCGGAACCAGCCGAAGCCGGATGGTGCGTGACTGCTCGTCGAGTGCCCGAGCAATGCCGACGATCGTCGCGGATACTGACGCCGCTTCCTGGCGGAGCAGGGTTTGTTTGCCGGTTTCGAGGTACGGAGCCAGCTCTGGCGGAGCGGACACCAACACCTCGACGCCCGAATCGTCGACCAGCTCGATGACCTCGACCCCCGGATCGACCCAGTCGCCCGGATCGACCGAGCGGTTCACGACGACTCCGTCGAACGGTGCTCTCACTCGGTGCCGGCCGAGCTGCGCGCGCGCTTCCGCCTCGGCGGCCTTCAGGCGCTTGCGCTCGGCTGCGGCTCGCTTCTGTTCGGAGGTGGCCTGCTCGATCTCCGCGAGAGCCGCGATATCCGGGCCGGCGCCGCTCAAACGCTCGGCATCGCGGCGCGCTCGCTCGAGCTCGGCGGCTCCGGCCGTCTTCGATGCTTCCGCCGCGCGCACGCGGGCGCTGGCGAGCGAGGGATCGATCTCGACGAGGAGCTGGCCTGCTTTGACGTGGTCGCCGACGCGTACGCGCACCTCGCGCACCTCACCGGACGCGCCCGCCGCGAGCTCGGCCCGCTTGAGTGCACGCACGTTTCCCAGGAACGACCACTCTGCGGCGACGCTGCCAGCGCGGACCTCACCGACGGACACGCGTGCCGGCGGCGGGCCGTTGGGGCCGGTCTTGGCCGGGGCTTCGCCCTCGCAGCCGGCCGCGTTCAGCAATAGGGCAACCAGCAGCAAAAAGCGGAGCCTGGAAACGGCCGAAATCATCGGAAAAATTTAGTCCGCGGAACCCTTTTGACAAGTGAACCGACCTGACTATAT
>JAHEEE010000115.1 GCA_024640845.1 Myxococcales bacterium
GCGTCTTCACGGCCGGTGTTGGAGTCTACTTCCCACCGCCTGAAAACCTTGAGTAGTCCGAGTTGCAGCATGTAACTGCAGAAAATGACGCTAAAGGCGAGCTGGGCTCGGACGAGGCGGACGAAAAGGCTCATACGGAATCTTTGGAGTCAGACGATAGCAGTGATCTAGGGGCGTCCCAGCCCTTTGGCGAATCGTACAAACGGTATAAGGTCCAGGGTCCGTGCCCGGTAGTCGAAGTCGAAAGCTCAGGGACCAGCTTCAAGCGTTGCTGTTGAAAGAGCGCTTTGGGGAGGCTCTCGATTGCTACCGGCGCCTAGAACGCATGGAAGCCGACGAGCCGCGGTGGCCTCACCGTCGAGGCGACCTCCTCAAGCGTCTAGGACGGCTCGAGGAGGCCGTCGACTCCTACGAGCGCGCAGTCGACCTCTACGCGAAACTGGGGTTCGTGGCCCGCGCAGCCGCCATGGCCAAGGTGGTGATGGCGATCGACCCCGACCGAGCCGACGTCCTAGAACGGGTAGCGCCAGAGCCGGCCCGAAAGCTCCACCGTTCCGCGCGTGGCGCCGTTGTCACCGTCGACTCCGATCAAGACTTGGAACCCTCGGAGAGAACGCAAACGAAGCGCATCAGCGCCGAAGCCTTCCCCCTGGTCCAAACCAAAGGCCCCGGCGACATGCTGAGGTTCACGCAGCCGCCTACGGCGAATCACCTCGACCTCGACATCTCGGAAATCGAGCTCGCGGACCGCCCCGCTCCCAGCCTGGGAAGGCTGAGCGAACGCCCTCCGGCGGAGCACCTGGCACAGCTTCCATCGATGCCGCTCTTCGCAGAAGTGCCTCGCACGGTGCTCGGGCGCATCATCAGAGAGTCGAGCTTGGTCGACCTCGAGCCCGGCGAAATGCTAATCGAACGAGGCACTCCGGCCGATGCGCTCTACGCCCTGATCGAGGGCAGCGTGCAACTGATTCGCGATCAAGACAAAGACGCGTTCGTATTGTCGGAGGGTGACGTCGTCGGCGTATCCTGTTTGCTGAATCGCGTGAGTTATGAAGGCGACGTGACAGCCTCCACGCCCGTGCGTGCGCTTCGCATCGCTAAGGATCTGCTCGACAGTCTCGTCGCGGAGTATCCCGCGCTCGGTGACATCCTTCTCGAGGTGCTTGGTCGACGCCTGGTTGCAACCTTGGTCCGGACCTCGCCCATGTTCTCGAGCTTCGACAACGGCGCGCGCGCGGAGGTCGCCGCGATGTTCGGTGCGCGTCGAGCGCAGATGGGCACGACCATTCTCGAAGCAGGCAAGCGCGCCGATGGCTTGTACATTCCGATGATCGGCGAGCTCACGGCCGTTGATGCGAACGGCGAAGAAGCCGGCAGCCTGAAGCTCGGACGCGCGCTTGGACAGCACTCGATGCTAACAGGCACGCCGTCCACGTTGACCGTGCGAGCTGCTTCCGACGTGTTGCTGCTGCGCCTTTCCGCCCGACGGTTCAACGCGCTCGTCGCAAAGCACCCGCGAATGGTCGTCCACCTGGAAGAGCTCGCAAGGCAGCCTAGCGCCCCCGCGTTCTCGCTCGTCCCCCCACCACGCACGAAAAAGCGAGCCTGAGGCCGCATGTGGGCGATGTGCGCCCCTTGCACAACCGCCTATACTGGGCCTCTCATGAGCTATAGCGCGTCCTTTCGCTGCGTCGCCGGTTGCAGCGGCAGCTACCCCCTCGACGAAGTCATCTACTCGTGTCCCGAGTGTGGCGAGCTTCTCGAAGTTCAGCACGACATGGAGGCTTTGAAGGATCGAAGCGGCTCCGCCTGGAGCAAGCTCTTCGACCAGCGTTGGATGACCCGCGAGTGGCCATACGGCAGCGGCGTCTGGGGGAAGAAGGAATGGGTACAGCCGATGCTCCGCGGCGAGAACGTCGTCTCGACCGCCGAGGGCGGGACCAACTTGTTTTGGGCAGAGCGCTACGGCAAGACGCTTGGACTCGACGACGTCTGGATCAAGAACTGCGGCAACAGTCACACCGGTTCATTCAAGGACCTCGGTATGACGGTGCTCGTGAGCACCGTCAAACAAGCCATCGAGGATGGAAAACCAATCCGTGCCATCGCTTGCGCGTCGACGGGGGACACGTCCGCGGCGCTGGCCGCGTATTGCGCATCGGCGGGAATCCCCTCGGTCGTGCTTTTGCCGAAGGGCAAGGTGACCACCGCGCAGCTGGTGCAGCCGCTGGCGAACGGCGCGCTGGTGTGTGCTCTGGACACCGACTTCGACGGCTGCATGGCAATCGTGCAACAGCTCACCACTGAGAAGAGCATCTACCTCGCGAATTCGATGAACTCGCTTCGACTCGAAGGTCAGAAAACGGTGGCGATCGAGATTGTGCAGCAGTTCGACTGGAAGGTGCCGGATTGGGTGATCATCCCTGGTGGCAACCTGGGGAATGTCGCGGCGCTCGGCGCCGGCTTCGACATGATGCTCCAGCTCGGGTTGATTTCGAAGCGGCCACGCATTTGTTTGGCGCAGGCCGAGAAGGCGAACCCTCTCTATCGGGCGTACAAGGCGGGTTGGGACAACTTCGAGCCGATCACCGCGGGCGCGACCGAGGCGAGCGCCATTCGAATCGGCAATCCCGTGAGCGTTCGCCGTGCGATTCGAGCCCTGCAGGCGTTCGATGGGGTCGTCGAGCAGGCAAGCGAGTCGGAGCTTGCGGAAGCCGCTGCGGCGGCTGACCGCGCTGGTAGCTACACCTGTCCACACACCGGGGTTGCGCTGGCGGCATTGGAAAAGCTGCGCGCCAAGGGGACGATCGAACCCGGCCAGAAAGTCGTCGTGATCTCCACTGCCAACGGTCTGAAGTTCACGCAGTTCAAGATTCGCTACCACGAGAACGAGATTCCCGGCGTCGAGAGCAAGCACCCGAACACGCCGGTCTCGCTACCGAGCGAGTACGAAGCAGTGAAGGCTGCCGTGTTTGAAGAGCTCGAGAAGCGAGCTTAGCGCAACTCCCGAAGGAGCACCTCGCGATCTTCGCGGCGGAGGTTGACGAACCTCATTCTCACTTCGAAGCGGCCGTCTTCGACTCGCTTCGAGCCGATCGTCCTGCCCTCGAAGCTTCGCTCTGCCTCGCCCAGAGTGGAAAAGCGGATCGGAGCGCCCGGAGCAAACGCTCGCGGGCTCAAGAAGGTCAGCAGGTTCCCTTCGATCGCAGTCGCCTCCCCCTCTTCACCTGTCGCCAGCCGAAGCTTCACTGCTCACCCTTTCTGGCGCTGCATCGCAGTTCGGGCCTCCTTGAGGTCTTCCTGGCGTTTGATCGATTCGCGTTCGTCGCCCTTCTTCTTGCCACGGCCAAGGCCGAGCTGGACCTTGGCGACGCCGTTCTTGAAGTAGACCTGCAGCGGCACCAGCGCCATTCCGCGCGTCGTGAGCCGCCCGCGGAGCTTTTCGATCTCGCGGCGGTGGACCAGGAGTTTTCGGCGTCTTTGGGTTTCGTGGCCGGCGTGGCCCCCTTGCTCGTACTGGGCGATGTGCATGCCGTAAAGAAAGAGCTCGTCGCCGTCGATGCGGCAGAAAGCGGCTTCGAGATTGGCTCTGCGCGCGCGCAGGCTCTTCACCTCGGTGCCGTAAAGCACCAGGCCGGCTTCGAGGCGCTCGTCGATGTCATAGCGTTTGGCGGCCTTGGGATTGCGGCACACCAGCAGGTCCATCCCCGGAACCCCTTTGTCAACGCGCTTCTTCGCCATCCTCCGTCGGCTCTAGCACGGGCTCTTGGGCATTGCGAAGTTGCTCGAGCCAAGCGAGCTCAGCACGAATTCGGGTTGCATCTCGAATCTTGCCCTGCGTCTCGAACACTTCCAAGGCTTGTTGCCTCTGCAGAAGCTCGCTATCCCAACGAGCCGCCGCCGACGCTGAATCGTCGAGCACCCAGCTCCGAGCGCTAGCTTTGATCGGCAGACGCACACGCGCGTCTGGCATGTCCGGAACCGAAACCTCGAGCACCAAACGCGGCGACGCGGGATCGATCTCGAGAACGCACGGTGAATCCCCCCAGTCGACTCGCGGTCGAAAAACTTCCGACGCGAACCCCTCGGGGCTGATCTCAGCCCAAGCAAGGCAGGTGCGGTCACGCTCGCGCGTCTCCACGACGACGTCGCGCTGACCATCACGGTTGAAGTCGGGCCGCGGGTCCTGCGCCAGCTCTACCCAGAGCCGATCGGGCCATCGCGCGTCGGGCGTCTCGACCGAGAGCACCACCCCGCGCGAGGTGACGACCCGCACGATCGCCTCTCCACCGCTGCGTGCGTCAAATGCCACGTAGCCTTCCTCGTCGATGCGCCGCCCCGTTTCGAAGCCGTGGCGACGAAGATCGTCGATGATCGCCTCTGCTTCCTGACGGGGGTCCACCCCGACTCGAAGGTAGTCGAGCGGATCCTGGACGGAAGGCTCCACCTTCGTGCAAGCCGCGAGAACAAGACACCCGAGAATCAACCCACGCACAATGGGTACTTTACGTGCCTCATGTGAGAAGGCGAGTCGCCAATACGAGCGTGCGAACCTCGGCCACACCCCCTGCCCTCAGCCCGCGCGAGGCGGCCTCGAGGGTCGCGCCGGTGGTACGAACATCATCGATGAGAAGGACGCGACTAGCACCTCGCAATCGACCCGGCGCGAAGGCCCCAGCCACGTTTCTTCTGCGCTCATGTGGGGGAAGGTCGATCTGGGTCGACGTGTGGCGCGTCCGTCGCAGCCCGCGAAGCAGAACCGGCACGTCAAGGGAGCGCGCAACGCGCTTCGCGAGGAGCGCGGCCTGGTCATACCCGCGCCAACGACGGCGACGCCAATGAAGCGGCACCGGCACGACAGCGTCGATCTCGTCCGCCCATTGGACCGCGACTTCGGCCATCAACGACCCAAGGGCGCCATCGAGATCGCTACGCCCCCGGTACTTGAACCGATGGATCGCATCGGCGATCGGCCCACCATATCGAAAGACAGCGCTCGGGGTCGAAGCTCGTTCGAGGAGCGACTCACAGATCTCGCAGAAGACGGAAGCACTGAGCTCCTCACACCCGACGCACCGCGCGGGAGCAACGAGCTCGATGAAGCCCTCGACGAACGGATGCACCCCCCAACATCGACCGTAGGCCCCACTCGTTGCGTGGATACCCGACAGCCAATCCCTAGTGGTCGTAAGGCTCGTTCCTGAGAATCGAAAATGCCCGATAGATTTGCTCCGCCAATACCAGCCGCGCCAAGCGGTGCGGAAACGTCATCGCCGACATGGACAGTCTCAGGTCGGCCTTCTTCGAGAGCTCCGGCGGAAGCCCGTATGCGCCTCCGATCAAGAACACAACGGTCTGTATGGACTCGTTCTCCGCGCGACTCATCCACTTCGCGAGCTCGTGACTGCTCAAGGCCCGCCCATCGACCTCGAGCGCGACCACGCGCGAGCGGTCTGGAATGGTCCGCGTGAGGCGGTCGCTCACCTGCGCTTCGTCACCGTCCTTGATCTCGATCTCTTCGAGTTTCGCGTACCGCCCGATTCGCTCGTAATAATCACCGAGCAACGATCGCAGATCGCGATCTTTCGCTTTGCCAACGGCGATGATTCGTATTCGCACGCCGCGAGGTCTATGGGAAGACGAAGTCCTCGTCCGCTTGTTGGCCCTCGAAGTCGACTCGGTCAGCGTCGAGCCAGAGTCCCTCGATGTCATAGAAGCCGCGCGTGTCCTGATGAAAGATGTGCACGACGACATCGCCGAAATCGAGCAGGACCCAGTTGCCCTGGGGAAGCCCTTCGACCCCGGAACAACGCGTCCCGTGCTTTAGCTTCAGATCCTCTTCGATGCCGCGCGCGATGGCCGCCACTTGGCGATCGCTTCGCCCGCTCATCACGACGACGTAGTCGGTGTAGTCGACCTTACCACGAACATCGATGATCTCGATTCTACCAGCCTTCTTGTCGAGCGCTGCCTCGGCAACCAAGACAGCAAGCTCTTCGCCGACTTTGGGATCGCTCGTAGGGGGACTCGGATTTGTCTTCAGTTGTGCGCCTTGTGCTTGTTTCGGCAAATTCTGCGTTCTCCTTACTGCCGGACTTGTCCGTCTCCCTGGCCGACCCATTTCAGCGTACACAGCTCAGCCAACCCCATTGGACCATAAGCATGAAGCTTTGTTGTCGAAATTCCGATCTCGGCGCCAAGGCCGAGCGCGAATCCATCGTTGAAACGAGTCGATGCATTCACGAGCACTAAGCTCGCGTCGACTTCGCGGAGCCACCGTGCGGCGTTGGCGTCGTCCTTCGTGACAATCGCCTCGGTGTGGTTCGAGCCGTGTTTCGCGACGTGCTCGAGCGCACCGTCGATTCCGTCGACGACGCCCACGTTCAAGATAAGATCGAGGTACTCCGTGTCCCAATCTTCTTCGGACGCGCGCTTGACGCCGTTGAGGTACGAGGCGGCGCGACCGTCGGCGCGAAGCTCGACACCCTCTTTGCTCATCGCCGCGCCTAGTTGCGGCAGGAACGAGGGCGCAACACTCTCGTCGACGAGCAGAGTTTCCATCGAGTTACACACGCCCGGGCGCTGCACCTTCGCATTCAGCGCAATGCTCAATGCCATATCCGGGTCGGCAGTGCGATCGACAAAGACGTGACACACACCCTTGTAGTGCTGGATGACAGGAACTTTTGCGTGCTCGGCAACGAACCGAATCAATCCTTCTCCGCCTCTCGGTATGACCATGTCGACGATACCATCAAGGCCGATCATTACCAAAGTGGCTTGCCGGTCGGTGGTGGGCAGCAGTGTGACGCTCTCCGGAGGCAGCCCTTCGGCGCGAAGGGCGTCGGTGAAGATCTCGGCGATCGCCGTGTTACTGTGGAACGCCTCCTTGCCTCCCCGAAGAAGGACGGCATTGCCGCTCTTCAAGCACAGCGATGCTGCATCTGCCGTGACATTCGGACGCGATTCGTAGATGATGCCGATGAGCCCGAGAGGTGCTCGCATCTTGGAAACCCGCAAGCCGTTGTCGAGAACTCGCTCTTCGACGATGCTGCCAACCGGGTCAGGGAGTGATGCAACCTGATCGAGACCGTCGGCGACGGCGTCAAGGCGCTTGCGATCGAGTTGGAGACGGTCGAGCATGGCCTTTGAAAGACCCATCTCGGCGGCGGCGACCATGTCCTTTGCGTTGGCATCGAGCACACGATCGCCCGCCTCGCCTCGCAGGGCGTCAGCCGCGCGTCGCAAGACGGCGTTCTTCTGCTCGGTGCTGGCGGCCGCCAGCAGACGGGTCGCCCCTTTGGCTCGCTCGGCCAAGCCCGTCACGAGCGTGGTCAGGTCGTCACTCATAGCCCGTGACGGTAGCAGCTTTTGCCCGAA
>JAHEEE010000056.1 GCA_024640845.1 Myxococcales bacterium
GAGAGCGACTCGTCGTCGAGATGACCGACGAAGTTCTGGGGCTTGGACCACTCCAAGAGCTTCTCGACGATGATGACGTGTCGGAGATCATGGTCGTAGACCCCGAGACGATCTACGTCGAAAAGCACGGCACGATCGAGCTCACGTCGCTTCGGTTCATGGACGACGAATCATGTCGAGCCGTCATCGAGAGAATCGTGACTCCCCTTGGTCGACGAATCGACGAGAGCACGCCCTTGGTCGACGCCAGGCTCCCGGATGGGTCTCGCGTCAATGCAGTCATCCCGCCGCTCGCCATTCGCGGTCCCTGCATAACGATCCGTAAATTCGCGCGACGCCCGCTCCAGATGACCGAGCTCGTCTCCTTCGGGGCCCTCAGTGATGCAATGGCAGCGTTCATGGAGCGTTGTGTCCGCGCCAAGAAGAACGTGATTATCTCTGGAGGCACCGGCAGCGGAAAGACGACACTACTCAACGTCCTTTCGTCGGCGATTCCGGCCCATGAGCGGATCGTCACCATCGAGGATGCAGCCGAGCTCCGACTCAATCAGCCGCATGTGGTGTCTTTGGAGTCCAGGCCCCGCAACCTCGAGGGGAGCGGTGAGTGCACGATTAGAGACCTGCTGCGCAATGCACTCCGCATGCGCCCTGATCGGATCTTGGTCGGAGAATGCAGAGCCGGCGAGGCGGTCGACATGCTGCAAGCGATGAACACCGGTCATGAAGGGTCCATGACGACTACGCATGCGAACAGCCCGAGAGAGGCAATGAAGAGGATCGAGACGCTCTGCATGATGGCTGGGCTCGATCTGTCTCCGAAGTCGGTTCGCGAACAGATTGCGTCGAGCGTGCACGTGGTCGTACAGCAGACGCGGTTGTCGGACGGGGCGCGTCGCATCACTTCGATCGCGGAGGTCGACGCGCTCGACGACGAAGGCGAGATCTTGCTGCACGACATCTTCTGCTTCCACCGAACAGGCACCGGTCCTCGTGGCGAGGTACTCGGTGAACACCGGACGACCGGCTACGTTCCCAGCTTCCTGGATGACTTCATTGCGCGCGGTCTCGTGGAAAGCGGTGAGTACCTGTGACTCCTTTGCTTCTCACATCGGCGACACTGCTGGTAGGGGGGTTCACGGCGACGGTCCACTTCATGGTGAGCGCGAGGGATGGGATCTTCGCTCGTTGCATCCGCGCCTACGAGGCGCGTCTCGAGCGTCACACGGCGTTCCTTCTCCTTCCCTATCGGGGGCGCGACATCGCGCGGGTTCAGTTGCTTGCTGTTGCTGCTGGCTTGGTGCTCCTCTTCGCCACTCAGCGCCCAGCGTTTGCAGGCCTCGCGCTGCTACTTGCTGGCGTGCCCCCCGCGCTCCTATGGAAGCGCCATCTCGCTAGGGTCACGAAGCTGGAGCGCCAGCTCGATGCCTGGTTGCTCTTGTTGGCGAATGCACTCAAGGCGACCTCTTCGGTGGGCGAAGCGATAGCTTCGACGGCGACGTTGGTGCCGCCGCCTTTCAGTCAAGAAGTCGACTTGATTGTCAAGGAGCTGCGCCTTGGCGTGCCTCTACACCGGGCGCTTGCCGAGGCTGGAGAGCGGATCGGCAGTACCTCAGTATCCGGAGCCTTCATGGTGATCGTGGTCGCCCGGCAAACGGGCGGAGATCTTTCGAACATGCTCGAACGCGCAGCGGCTGCCCTCCGAGAAGCCGCTAGGCTTGAAGGTGTCCTCCGAACGAAGACAGCCGAGGGCCGCGGGCAGGTCGTCGTCCTTTCGCTCGTGCCCATCGTCCTCTGCGCTGTCATCGCATGGCTCGACCGATCCTGGTTCGATCCGTTGATCCATCATTCGTACGGTCGGGCGATTCTCGCGGCGTGTGCGCTTACCTGGACCGTCGCCGCCGTGTGGGCGCATCACATCGTTGGGACCGAGCTATGACCGAGGTCAATCCGGCTCTCCTCCTCGGCGCTTCCTGCGCGATTCTTGCGGGCTTGTTCGGACTCACGTTCGAGCTGGTTCGAAAAGGTCCCGCCAGGCGCCCGGTCCTCGGAAACCGCGGTCTCAAACGTGCCCAGGCTCTTCGCCGCCCAGGGTTGTTCACTCTCGTCGAACCAGCGCTTCGCTACCTGGCCGCCAGACTATCCGGGCTTTGGCCTGGGTTCCTGCTTCCGCGCGTCGGTAGAGCATTGACCGAATCTGGAGACCACCTTGGTCTTTCAGAAGACGAGCTCATCGCGGCATCTGCGCTCTCGGCGATCGGCTGTGGTGCGCTATGGCTTACGGTCTGCATACTCACCGATCTCCCGGTGACATCAGTGGCCGCCGCGTTCCTCCTCGGGGCGTTCCTTCCGTGGTTCCGGCTGCGAGCGGTGGCGCAGGACCGAGCCAAGAGCGTCACACGCAGCCTACCTGGTGTCATCGAGCTGGCTGCCATGTGTATGGGCGCGGGTCTCGACTTCCCGAGCTCGCTCCGGCGGGTCGTCGAGTCTGCGGCTCAGCCTGAAGAGCCGATCGTGGAAGAGCTACAGCGGGTGCTTCAAGAGCTCGACTTGGGATGCACCCGCCGGAGTGCGATGCATGGGCTTGCCGCCCGGGTTCCCAGCGACGAGGTTCGCGAGCTCGTCAACAGTGTGCTGCAGGCGGAAGACAAGGGGAGCCCGCTCGCACGAGTGCTCACCATTCAAGCACAAACCCTGCGGCTCCGACGGAGCGTTGCCGCCGAAGAGATGGCGTCCGAGGCGGCGCTCATGCTCGTCGGTCCCATGACGCTCATCTTCCTCTGCGTCATCGTGCTCCTGCTCGCGCCGGTTGCCGTCCGCGTCATGACAGGAGGGTTCGGATCGCCATGACGAACCTGGATCAGCCGAAGCGCGCTCTTCTCGCTTTGGCGACTGTTGTCGTAGTCTCAGCAGCGGTCGTTGGTCTCACGCGAAGCTACGATGGCTCCAGCACGGACAGGCCCGTTTATGATCATCCGGGTTTGTTCAAGGCACCACCGCCATGCTTTCAGGGTGTACGCCCGGCACCTCGCGCGGCAAGCGTGGAGCGACAAGGCCACTTCTACGCTGAACGCTATCCATACGATCCGCGAGACGGTATCGAGGCCGTCCTTCGGTTTCAGGAGGCGGAAAATTGCTATGAAGACGCGAACCTCCTCGAGCATGCGAGGCGCGCCGGGCAGCTCGCCGCTGATCTCATCGAGCGCATCAATACCGACTATGCCTCGTCGAGGCTCGTTCTGGAGAACGCGCTTGCGTCTGAGAAGTGGGTTGTCGCGCTCAACGAGATCCGCCTGCTCCTGCGACTGACGGAGCACGTCGGGGACCATGTCTACGTCGATTACCTGTCGAGAATCGTCGGAAAGGTGACAATCCGTGCAAACGCAGCTCCCTAACTCGAGGGTCTTGTGCGCGGTCTGCGCGGGGCTGCTGCTTGCTGGCTGCCAGCACGCAGCACAACGCGGAGGCAATGATGCTCGCATAGAGGCTCATGCGATTACCCCGGACCAGCTCTTCGAAGTCGGACTCCTTCAGGCGCAGCGCGGCGATCTTTTGCGTGCGGAGCAGTATCTCAGCGCAGCTCGCAGCCAAGGCTACGACGGACCTACTGCCGTGTATTGGTTGGTGCGCGTGTGTCTCGCAGCGGGGCGCTACCATTCGGCTCTCGATCACGCGGCACGACACCTTCGTGACGATCCGGTGAACTGGAGACTTCGTCTGGTCGTTGCAAGCATTCACGAGGCGCTGGGCGATCTCGATCGCGCGCGCCTCGAGTTGGAACAAATCGTCAGGGCTCAACCAGAATCGCCGCTCCCGCGCTACCGGCTTGCGCTCATCTACTGGTCACAGGGGTTCCGCACGCGAAGCGCCATCCCCCATCTTGAAGCTTATCTCGAACTCGATCCTGCAGGGCCTCACGCCGCCGAGGTCGAGACCTTGCTCGCACATTCTCCCGTTCTCGACCCCTCGACGCGCGCAGGGGTTCCAGCGGCTTCAATGAGCGATAGCGAGGTGCCTCCATGACGATCCCCGGTCACGTGTTCGAACAGACGCTTGGTGCGCTCCTGGCCCCTATCGCTCCACTGCTAGAGGACGAGGAGGTGACCGAGGTGCTCATCAACAGGTACGACGCGGTGTACGTCGAGCGGCGTGGCTTGCTAGAGCGCGCGGTCTGCATGTTCCCATCGGAATATGCGCTGATGTCGGCGCTTCGAAACCTCTCCCAATATGTCGGTCGTGAGCTCAGCGAGCGAAAGCCGATTCTCGAAGCGCGTTTGCCCAACGGGTCGAGGGTGGAAGCCGTCATTCCTCCGGCATCGCCTCAGGGACCTGTCGTCAGCATCAGGCAGTTTCGTCGCGAGCAGCTCACGTTGGAGGGGCTGCTCGAGTCGGGCGGAGCCGCTGCACCCACCGCAGCGCTTCTTCGCAACATCGTCGCAGAACGACGCAACGTCGTGGTTGCAGGGGGCAGCGGTGCTGGAAAGACCTCGCTCCTGAATGCGCTAGCGTCTCTTGCTCGGCCGACGGAGCGAGTCATCGTCATCGAGGATTCGAAGGAGCTACAGCTAGGGTTGCCACACGTCGTTCACTTCGAAGCCCAGCCTGCGGATGCGCGCGGTCGGGGTGAGATCAGTGTCCGCCATCTCCTGCGGGCCACCTTGCGCATGCGCCCAGACCGAATCGTCATCGGCGAGATCCGAGGAGGCGAGGCCCTCGACCTCATTCAGGCCATGACCTCAGGGCACCGTGGCTGTCTTTCGACCGTTCACGGAACGCTACCGGTCGACACGTTGAGTCGACTCGAGACGATGGCGTTGATGAGCGATGTCGAGATGCCGATTCCGGTGCTCCGTTCGCAGGTCGCGTCAGCTATCGACGTCATCATTCAGCTTGCGAGAGGAGAAGATGGAGTTCGAAGGGTCACTCACATTGTCCAGTTGGCGGGGTTCGATGATCCTGCCGGATATCGTCTCGAGCCCATTTTCGAGCTGGAGACGGCCGCGTGAGCGCCCCACCGACTCTCGTGCTCAAAGACGACGACGAGCGCACGACCGTCGATCGTAGCTGGCCCGGAGCGCGACCCTCACCGATGCTGGACGATTCTGCGCGCCACGAACAAGCGCGGCGTTGGTGGAGCAGGCTCCGGACCTGGTGGAAGCCGCTCTTGGCAGGCGCTTGCACGGTCGCGTTGTGTTTGATTTTGCTCGGGATCGGGAACCAGCAGAGACGCGTCAACCGCCTCCTGCGAAGGATAGAGGCGATGCAGAATGACCACCACGAAGCGGCCTCAAGCCGAACAGCGACCGGCCAGGGATTGATCGGGGATCGTCCGGCTGAGCTCCCAGGGCTTCGAGCTCGAGTCGCAGACGGAGGAGCTGTTGAGCGAGAGGAGCTCGAGCTCGAAGCGGCGACGCTCCTCATCGGAAATGACTATCGAGGCGCGCTAGAACTGTACCGAACCCTGGCGATACGGTTCCCCGAGGAGCCGGTGTTTTCCGATTTGGTCTCAATCCTTCACAGAAGGCTCGGCTGTGAGCCACAGGGCCATGCTCCGGGGTCTCGATGCGATTGATTCGCGCAAGCCTGCTCATCTTGCTTCCGACGTTTGGTGCAGCCTGCCAGAAAGACTCCACCGTGTTGGCTCCCGTGTTCCTCGAGATCGTCGTCGAGGCAGACCCCGGTGTGCGCTTGAGTGCGGTTCCGATCCGGATCAACGGCAAAGAGGTCGGTCGGACAGGCCCCAACGGCACCCTTCGGACGCCGATCTTCTCAGAGCCAGGTCGCATGCTTCGAGTCGCGCACGATTGCCCCGTTGGGCACCGAGTCCCAACGGAACCGTCAACAGTGAGGATGCGGCGTTACGACGCGGATCGGCCGCCCCCGATTCAGATCCGGCTCGGGTGCAGGCCGCTGAAGAGGATCGCGGCCTTCGTCATTAGAGCGAACGGCGGACCCGGCCTTCCGGTTCGAGTTAACGGTGAGCTGGTTGCGACAACAAACGGATCGGGGGTTGCACACTTCTCCCGATCCGGCCCTCCAGGGACAGAGTACCTGGTCGAGCTCGATGCAAGAGAACGCCCAGCTCTGCTTCCCCATTCCACTGAGACGCTAGTCAGATCTCCCGACTCCGACGAGCTGTTCGTCATCATTCAATCGTTTCAATCGGACGATCGACCGAAGAAGCGCCGTCCCCGCCCACACAAAATAATCAAAATTGAGTAACCCCGGATCCGCGTACTATAAACACGACGATGGGTGAGCAAGCTGATGTCGTGATTGTGGGGGCCGGGCTTTCGGGCTTGTGCGCGGCACGGAAGTTGCGCGCACAGGGTGCCTCGGTGGTTGTCGTGGAAGCGCGTGACCGTGTCGGCGGGCGAACTCTCACAAAGCAGATCGGCGGCGGCGCGTTTGATGTCGGTGGGCAGTGGATAGGTCCGGATCAGAAGCGTGTGCATGCGTTGGTCGACGAGCTTGGATTGGAGACGACGCCTACCTACACCGACGGCAAGAAGGTTCTCGAAGTCGAAGGCAAGGTGTCGACCTACAAGCGTTCAATCGCTTCGATGTCGATGCCCAATCTCATTCAGCTCACGGGCGCCCTCAGCTATGTGAACCGAGTTCGGAAGCGGGTATCGCCTAGCTCTCCGATGAGTGCTGAAGGGGCCGCAGCCCTCGACGGCGAGACGCTCGAGACGTGGCGATCACGTATCGTGAAGTCAGCGAAGATCACCGCCGTGATCGACGCGACAGTGCGCTCGATCTTTGGTGCGGAGGCGCGCGATATCTCGGCGCTCTATTTCTTGATGTACATCAACGCAGGCGGCGGGATGCTCAATCTGACGGAGGCCAAGGGAGGCGCCCAACAGGACTCGATCATCGGTGGCGCCCAGGCCCTCTCGTTGGCGCTCGCGAAGGATCTCGGCGACTCGGTGTTGCTCGAGCGGCCCGTGAGAAGGCTGGTGCAGAGCCGCGATAGGGTCGAGGCTGTGTCCGAGAACGGCACGATCGGCGGGCGCTACGCGGTGGTTGCAATCCCCCCAACCCTCGCGGGCCGCATCGAATACGAGCCTTCTGTCTCGGTGGGCCGCGACCAGCTCACGCAGCGTTTCTCGATGGGGGCCGCAGTGAAGGTGATCGTCACTTACGAGGATGCGTTCTGGCGCGAGGCGGGTTTCTCTGGTGAGGTCGTCAGCTCGGAGGGCCCGCTCAGTGTCGTCTACGACAGTACGTCCGATGACGATCGGCAGCCCGCGTTGGTGGGTTTGGTCGTCGGCAGTCAGGCTCGTCAGTGGTCGACTCAACCGTTTGCCGATAGACAGACGCGGGTGACTGGGGCGCTTGCCCGATACTTCGGCGACGCGGCGAATTCGTTCACCGACTACCAAGAGCTCGACTGGGGCATGGAAGCGTGGTCTCGAGGTGGGCCGGCGGCGGCCCTGCCCCCGGGCGTGTTGACGAATTCGTTTCCGCACCTTCGGAAACCCGAAGGCCGCATCCATTGGGCTGGCACTGAAACCGCCACCGAGTGGATCGGCTACATGGAAGGCGCGATCCAATCGGGCGAGCGCGCAGCAGACGAGATTCTTCGTCGGCTCTAGTCAGGTGCTCGCAGTGATTCTGACGACCACGTCTTTCGACGCTGGCGTGAAGCTACCGTCGGCATACCGCTCGAGCGGCACCAGCACGTTCGCTTCGGGGAAATACGTGCCGACGCAGCGGCGAGGAATTGGGTAAGAAACGACCGTGAATCGGGGCGCGACACGCCGTTTCCCCCCGAAATCGTTGGTGAGATCGACAGCCGCCCCCGCTTCGAGGTCGGCCTCTCGCATGTCCTCTTCGTTCATGAACACGACACGTCGCCCACCCCGGATTCCACGATAGCGATCATCGTTGCCGTAGACGGTCGTGTTGTACTGGTCGTGGGTCCGCATTGTCATCATGCGGTACGTCCCTTCGGGCAGTTCTAGATCCGGCGCCGGATTGATCGTGAACTTCGCCTTGCCATCGTCGGTACCGAATTTCCGCTCGCGGGCGGCGTTGTAGAGATGAAAGCCCCCCGGCTTGCGCACCCGCTTGTTGAAGTCTTCGAAGTCCGGAATCGTCTTCGCGATCAGGTCTCGAATCCGGTCGTAGTTTTCGACCAACCAACACCAGCCAACCGGTACCTCCGGCCCAAGCACCTTCTCCGCGAGCCACGCGATGATCGCTGGCTCGCTGTAGAGTCCGGGGTGGGCAGGTTTCAGGTGCCCTCGTGAGGAGTGGACGACCCCCATCGAATTCTCGACCGTCACGAATTGCTCGCCATACGCCTGACTGTCGATTTCAGAGCGAGCAAGGCACGGAAGGATGATCGACCACTTGTTGTGAAGGAGGTGGCTGCGGTTCAGCTTCGTGCTTACGTGCACGAGCATGTCGCACCTTTTGAGCGCTTGAGCCGTGAGCGTCGTGTCGGGCGTCGCCTGGAGGAAGTTGCCCCCCATTGCGAAGAAGAGCTTTGCGCGGCCATCGAGCATCGCCTGAATTGCTTCGACCGTGTTGAATCCGTGTTCTCGCGGTGGCTCGAAGCCGAAGACCTCTTCCATTCTGTCCAAGAACGCCTTCGAGGGCCGGTCGTGGATGCCCATGGTCCGATCGCCTTGCACGTTGCTGTGACCACGAACGGGGCAGGTTCCGGCACCAGGAATGCCAATGCTCCCCCGCATCAAGAGGAAGTTCACGATCTCCTGCACGTTGCCGACGCCGTTCTTGTGCTGGGTCAGGCCCATCGCCCAACACACGATCGTCTTTCGGCTGCGGACGATGATCCGCACCGCTTCCTCCAAGTCGGCGCGAGAAACGCCTGCGGCGGTGACGAGCGCATCGATGTCTTGGACTTGGAGGTGCGCGCGAAGCTCCTCGAAGCCATCGGTGTGCAAGCTGATGAAGTCTTCGTCGAGAACCGTGCCTGGGCTCCGCGCTTCTTCTTTGAGCAGCAAGCACATGAGGGCTTTCAGGAGTGCGACGTCGCCGTTGATTTGCACCTGGAGGAACAAGTCGGCGATCTGGGTTCCCCCGGAAAGGATCTGCATCGGGCTCTTCGGATTCACGAAGCCCATCAGCCCCGCCTCGGGCAGCGGGTTTATTGCGATGATCTTGGCTCCGTTCCGCTTGGCCTTCTGGAGCGCTGTCAGCATTCGCGGGTGATTGGTGCCGGGGTTTTGACCCATCACAATTATCGTGTCGGCTTCGTGGATGTCGTCGAGCGTCACCGATCCTTTGCCGATCCCAACGGTCTGCCCGAGGCCTACGCCGCTCGACTCGTGACACATGTTCGAGCAATCCGGCAGATTGTTAGTGCCAAATGATCTTACGAAGAGCTGATAGAGAAAGGCTGCCTCATTGCTCGTGCGCCCGGAGGTGTAGAAGATCGCTTGATTCGGCGATTCGAGGTCACGCAGCGCTGACGCGACGCGCGCGAAGCCTTCCGCGTAGGAGATGGGCTCGTAGAATCGTGATCCGGGTCTCAACATGAGCGGCTCGGTGAAGCGCCCTTGTTTGCCGAGCCATAGGTCTGACTTCTGCGCGAGCTCGTCGATGCTGTATCGCTGAAAAAAGTGCCAATCGAGTCGTTCGCGGGTGCTTTCCCAGGCGGCCGCCTTCGCGCCGTTCTCGCAGAATTCGGTGAGCGAGGCCCGGTCGTCCGGGTCGGGCCAGGCGCAGCCCGGACAATCGAAGCCATTGGTCTGGTTCATCCGGCGGAGAATGCGAATTGCCGATGGAATCGAATGCCCCTGGCGGTGCATGTGCACGAACGAAGAGATGACCGATGGGAGGCCGGCGGCTTCGCGCTTCGGCGGGCTCACCTTTAGCTTGTCGTCGGTCTCTGGCGGCTCTGCGCTCGTCGGCCCGTTTTCGCTCATTCGGCGGCCCCGACATCAAAGAAGGTGTCCGCACCCGCTTCGCGAATGATGCGCTCCGCGCCAGCGTACACGTTGAACCGGGTTTCCCGGGCGAACCCGACTAGAGTTACGCCATACCGCCGCGCGGTTTCGATCGCGAGGCTCGACGCAGCCCCGATCGCAACGATCATCGGAACGCCCGCGCGCACGGTCTTCTGCACGAGCTCGAAGCTCGCCCGGCTGCTCACCACGATGAAGCAGTCCTTTGGCGAGGCGACGGGATTGGCTAGCGAGGCACCGATGAGCTTGTCGAGCGCGTTGTGCCGACCGACGTCCTCCCGGTGAAGCAAGAGGCTCCCGGTTCGATCGAACAACGCTGCGCCATGCGTACCGCCAGTATGCCGAAACCACACTTGCGAAGTTTCCAATGACTTCAACGCAACTCGCACGGCGTCTGGCCGATACTGCCCCGGGGTGGGTGGGATAGGTTGGTGACCGGTCTCCGATAGCGCTTCGAGGGTGCGCTCTCCGCACACACCGCAAGCACTGGTGACGCTGAGAGTGCGCTCGAGCAAGCGCGAGGGTACGAGCACATCTTCCCGCAGCACTGCACGCACCACGTTGTTCGGTGTATCGGCCCGCGCGCAGCGACGAACGCTCAGGAGGTCGCGCGTCGCTCGAACCACACCCTCAGCGAACAGAAATCCCGTTACCAAGTCACGATCGTGACCAGGTGTCCGCATGGTCATCGCAAGGGGTGCCTCCACTCGCGCATGCGGCTGTCCGTACTCCAGGATGATTTGCAGAGGCTCTTCGACCGCAACCAGATCAGTCGTCTCTTCCCGACCGGCATGCGTGATGCGCTCGACATCGGTGGAAGTGACAGGGGTCCGGGGCATAACCCCGCAAGCTTAGTAGATCCCGGGGATGATTCGCCAGCGAACTCGTTCGCAGTACCGTTCCCAATCCCCGCCATACTTCTTCGAGCAGAAGTTGTGATCGCGCCGCTCTCTGTGAATGAGCAGGATCGCGAAGTAGATCGGGTAGAAGTAGGGTAGTGCGGAACCGAAGAGGCATGGCAGCGACCATGACAACGCCATCAGGATATCGCCGACGTAGTTGAAGTGACGCGACCAACCCCAGAAACCTGATAGCAACAATTTGCCGCCCTGTTCGGTCTGCATGTACTCGGCCTTCTTGCCCCAGATTCGCGCGTTCTCCGGGTCGCCACGGAACTTGTGCTTCTGGAGATTGACGGCGCGGAAGATGTAGAGCCCAAGCATGTTGATGGCGACGATCAGCACCGCGCCCCACCACGGGAGGGAATGCACGCGGTCGATGAGGTAATGTGCCTGGAGCGAGTAGGTCATGGGCACCCACACCAAGTCGCCGAACGTGAGCATGTAGCCGAAGTTCTCGTGCTTGATGTCCATCGTCGTGAGGATGGCCTCTTCGTTCCAGAAGTAGTCGACGATGTAGAACATCTGAAAGAGCCACACGAGGATCATGGACGTCGAAACGAAGCCGTATTTCTCGTACTGCACGTACGCGAACGCCGTGTTGATGAGCACCCATAGAATCAGCCCGGGGCGCGCCTCACAAAAGATCTTGAGATCGAGCCCATCCGGGCCGGGAGGCACGCGCGGATTGTGGCCGGTGCCCATCCAGAAGTCGTGGATGAAGCTGCCACTCAGGTGGCGCGCCTGCCCATGTTGCTTGCCATACCAGTAGAGAAAGAAGCTGAACGCGAACGCGAACATCGTCATGACGCTGATGAGGGCGCCGAACTCGTCATAGAGCTCGCGTATCGAGAACACGCCCGACCAATGCAGGATGGCCACGGCGATGAACGTGACGAAGAGCGAGAAAAGCCCGTTCATCTTGTAGGGGAGTCGGCCACCGTCGGGGAGCTCGGCGCCCTGCACGACCCGCCCTGGCGCATACCGCTGAAGGAGTGCTTGAAAGACGAACCACACACCGTAGATCACCGCTGCACGCCACGTCGGCATCATCGCCTGTTGAAAACCCTCCCAGTCCGCATTCGGGCCAGGCAGCACTGCGCCATCGTTGAAGCGCACCGCGAAGAATAGATAGGCCGTAAAGACGGGGAGGCCGAAAATCATCGCGAAGTTGCCCGGCACTCCGCCAAACTCGAGCTTCTGCTGACTCATGCGCCGGACTCTAAGGCAAAAGAGTCCGCAGCCAAACCAACCGTGGAACCCCCCGGCCCGCTCGGTGTAGTAAGGGGTCATGCGGCTTCGCCGGAAGGTTTGCCTCTTGGGGGCCCCGGGGGTGGGGAAAACCAGCCTGGCGCGCCGTCTTGCCGAAGACGTATTCGAGGAAGGTTACGAGTCCAAGCTCAGCATGGCGATCTTCAAGGGGGTGCTCGAGCTCGGTGATGTCTCGCTCGAGATCATGCTTTGGGATCCGGGCGGCGTCGAAGCGTGGGGGCAGTACAATCGCTCGTTCATTTCTGGGGCCTGCGGCCTAGCATTTGTCGTCGATTCCACCTCGCCGAGAACCCTCGATCACCTCCTCGAGGCGCAGGCCAAAGGTCGCGGCTTCATTGGATCGCGTCCTTCCCTGCTCATCGTCAACAAGATCGACTTGACCCGAGACTTCGCGCTCACCAAGCCGCAGTTGGACGCCGCTGGCAAGCTCGACTGGTACACCGCTCAAACGAGCGCCAAGTCCGGCTACAATGTGAACGAGGCGTTCGAGCGGCTCGCGAAGATGATGCTCGAGGTGCGAAAGGTGTCAGCATGACGCGGCTTGAGCCTACGTCTCGCTCGCGGCGCCCCGACTACCTCTCGCCATCGTCCGCCCGATTCGGAAGTAGAGAAATCCGTTCTTCCGACGGACCCCACGTGCGAACGTTCGGCAGCATTCGATAGAGGAGCCAGTGGTACATGCTCCTCGGCACGATGCGTCGGAGCAGCGCGAAAACTCTGGCGTCCATCGTGGCGGGAACCCGGAGCGGCGGTCTTCGCCGTCGTATCGTCTTGATCACGACCCTGGCGACGGAGTCTGGCGTGGCCATCGACATACGCATCAGCTTCGCGATGAACGGGCTCATATTGACGTAGTGCTCGTGGTAGGGCTCGGCCAGCTCGTGCTCCGAGCGATCGCTTTCCGCGGTGTATCGAACCTTCTGGAAGCCATCGGAGTCGACGAAACCGGGCTGCACGAGGGTCACGCGAATGCCCCACGGCCGCACCTCGTACCAAAGTGCCTCGTGGGCGCCCTCGAGCGCGAACTTGGATGCGCTGTACGCAGCCATCGTGGGCATTGCCATCATACCGCCCACGGAGCTGATGGTGAGGATACGACCCGCGCGTTTCGCGCGCATGCTAGGGAGCACTAGGCGAATCATCTCCATCGGCGATCGGAAGTTGACGTTCATTTGAGCGAGTCGTTCATCTTCCGCCACGTGCTCGACGACGGCGCGGTACGAGACGCCAGCGTTGTTGATCAAAACGTCGATGCCGCCCCAATCACGCTCGGCTTCGGCGAGCACCGCCAGACGCTCCTCGGGCTTTGTCACATCCAAGGGACGAATCCGAACGTGTACCGACTCTTCGATCCCGCGTGCCGCGAAACGAGGCAATGAGCTCCGACGCGCTGTCAGTATGACGCGGTAGCCCGTTCCGCAGAGAGCGCGCGCCGTGGCTAGCCCGATGCCGGTGCTCGCTCCCGTGATCAACACCGTCTTTTCGGATTCCATTCGGGTTTGAGTTTATAAGGGGTGACACTTACACTGAAAGAATCTTTTTTAGGCAAGGGAGGGCGCTATGGGGTGGTTGATCGGTTTGCTGGTGTTCGCGGGTGTGCTGGTCGCGTGGTTTGCCAGCACGTACAACGGGCTGGTCAATCTGCGGAACCGCTTCAAGAATGCGTTCGCCCAAATCGACGTCCAGCTCAAGCGCCGATACGACTTGATCCCGAACCTCGTGGAGACTGCGAAAGCCTATCTTGCGCACGAGCGGGGTACGCTCGAGGCGGTGATCGCCGCTCGCAACTCCGCATCCGCAGCTCGCCAAGAGGCCGCCGCCGATCCCGGCAACGCCACGGCGATGAGGGATCTCTCGACGGCGGAAGCGGGCTTGAGTGGAGTCCTGGGGCGCTTCTTCGCGCTGTCGGAGGCATATCCGGAGCTTCGGTCGAATCAGAACATGATGCAGCTCTCCGAGGAGCTTTCCACGACTGAGAACAAGATCGCGTTCGCACGCCAGGCCTACAACGATGCGGTCATGCGCTACAACAACAAGTGCGAAATGGTGCCTTCGAACTTCGTGGCAGGCATGTTCGGTTTCCATCGCGCCGAGTTCTTCGAGGTTCAAGACGAAGGACAACGCGAGCCCGTCAAAGTTCAGTTCTAGGCCATGGACTTCTTCGAAGAGCAGGCACAGGCGCGCAAGCGTACCATCCGCCTCGGTGTGCTCTTCGCTATCGCCGTCGCGGGGGTCATCGCTTCGGTCTATGCGCTCTCCATGGTCGTCTTCGGGGCGGTTGCGTTAGACGCGGGAGGCGTCGCGTACGTCGTGGGGCGCTATGAAGACGTTTCCGGCCTCGCTGCGTCTCTCTGGAACCCGTCGGTATTTCTCTTCTCCTGCATCGGCACCGCGCTCGTTGTCGGGCTCGGCTCTCTCTACAAAATCGCCCAGCTCCGTGACGGCGGTTCTGCCGTGGCGCTTAGCTTGGGGGGACGCCAGGTCGAGCCGGACTCCACGAAGCTCGAGGAGCGCCGACTCCTCAACGTCGTCGAAGAGATGGCGATTGCATCAGGGGTCCCCACGCCCGATGTCTTCGTCCTCGATCGCGAACCCGGCATCAACGCGTTCGCAGCGGGCAAGACGACCAGCGACGCCGCGATCGGCGTCACCCAAGGGACGCTGCAGCTGCTTCGTCGCCAGGAGCTCCAGGGTGTGATCGCGCACGAGTTCAGTCACATCCTCAACGGGGACTCGCGGATCAATCTGCGCGCGATTGGGCTGTTGCATGGCATCTTCCTTCTGGCCCTCATTGGCCGCTTCTTGATCCGGGGCTCGAGCACGAGGAGCAGAAAGGAGAGCGGCGGCGTCGCACTCCTCGGCCTCGGTCTTCTCCTCATTGGGTCGGTCGGCGTCTTTTTCGGCCGCATGCTGCAGAGCGCCATCTCCCGGCAGAGAGAGCTTCTCGCCGATGCGTCTGCCGTGGAGTTCACGCGGGACACGGATGGCTTGGTAGGAGCGCTCAAGAAGATCGGAGGCACAGCCCCTAGCTCCTTCATGGAGACGCCCAAGGCGGACGAGGCGAGCCACATCTTCTTCGCCGACGCGATTCGCCGATTTCGCTTGTTCTCGGGGCTCTTCCGGACACATCCCCCACTCGACGAGCGCATCCGCAAGCTCGAGCCGTACTGGGACGGTGAGTTCCCCGAGGTCGAGCTTCCTCAGATCGCCGCCGGGATGAGCACCCCGCCCGATGGGCCTCCGGAGAACGTTGCGGCTTTCGCCGAGGCACCGAGTGAAGAGGCCGTGAGTCAGGCCATTGCGCACATCGGAAGCCCACGTCCAGAGCAGATCGTGTTCGCTCGCTCGCTTCACGCTGCGATCCCCGAGATGTGGCGCCACGCGGTTCACCAGGCGCCTATGGCGCAAGCGATGGTGTTCGGCCTCTTGCTCGCGCAGGATGAGGTGCTTCGCGGAACCGAGATTGTCGCGCTGGCCGATCTGACGGATCCGGAGACCGCCGATCTGGCGCTGCGGTTTCACTCCGAGGCGTCGAACCTCGCATCTGCGCAGAAGATCGCGCTAATCGACGTGATGATGCCAACCCTTCGGACCCTTTCCGTTGCCGAGTACGCTCGCTTCCGCGATGCGGTCGACATTCTGATGCGCAGCGACCATCGTATCGATCTCTTCGAGTACACGCTCAGCCGCATGATTCAGCGTCATCTCGCGCGCTACTTCGAGGGCACCGGTCCTACGCCGGTTCGCTTTCGTTCGTTCAAGAAGCTCCTGCCGGACGCCCGAGTGTTGCTATCCACGCTGGCGCGTGTGGGGAGTCGCTCCGAGGAAGACGCGATGCGCGCGTTTCACCATGGCGCCCAGGCACTACACCTCCCCGAGATCGAGATCATGCCCTCTCGGGACTGTGGTCTCGCTGCCGTCGACGATGCGATTCGTCACTACGACGCCGCCGCCCCGACGCTCAAGAAGAACATCATGCTCGCGTGTGCGGCGACGGTCATGGCGGACGACGAGGTGACCGATCGGGAGGCCGAGCTGATCCGCGCCATCGGCGATGGGCTCGATTGTCCCGTGCCCCCTTTTGTGCAATCGAGGTAGCATCATGGAGACACGAAACGTTTACGAGACGGACGATGAAGTTCAGGCGTTAGCCCTTCAGGAGGCGCTCGAATCGGCTGGCATCGCGGTCGTCCTCGTCAATCACCGTGATACCGCCTACCCGGGCATCACCGACCGGCTGCGCCACGGAACGGAGATCCGCGTCGAGGTCGATCAGGCGGCAGAGGCCACCCAGCTCATCGAGGAGTTTCTCGCCGCCCAACCCGTGGAGGGCCCCCCGATTGCACCCGCCCCCGATTCCGGGCTCACCCGGGCGATTCGTGGTCCCGGATGGCTTGTGATCAGCATGATATTGCTGGGTTTATTGGGCATCGCCGCTTATTTACTAAATGGCAATTAAGTTCTTGGATCGCGTTTCATTCCGCGCTATAAATTTACGGTTAGTAAAGGAAGCGCACGATGGAAGTCATCCAAACTTATGGGCTTCGGGAGTTGGCCAAGCTCCTCAACTGGAACCCCGCTCACTGCAAAGTGATCCTCAAGCAGCTCGGCGTCGATCCGACGCAGCCGATTGATGAAGAGGTTGCTGCGAAGGTCGCTCGGAAGATACGCCGGGCTTGGCCGCCACAAGCAGCTTGAGGAGAGCTCCGTCGGCCCGATTCTTCTAGTCTCCGCTCGGCGTGCGTTCGCCGATTGCGTCGATCAGCCCGGAGTCGCGTCGTGCGCGACGTCCAAGGGCGGCAAGCACGACTGCCTTGGGTCCAACGATGCGCACCCGCTTCTTCGCGCGACTCACTGCGGTGTAGAGCAGCTCGCGCGTGAGTAGCGGCGCGTCTTCTTCCGGTAGCACGACCAACACCTCGTCGAACTCCGAGCCCTGCGCCTTGTGCACACTCAACGCAAAGGCGTCTGCATAGCGTGGCAGTCGCGCTTCTGCGATCTCGCGGGGCTCTTGTGAGTCGCCCTGGACGATCGCGGTGGGCGTTTCACCGTCGATGAGAATTGCGAAGTCTCCGTTGAACACGCCGAGCTCTTGGCTATTCTGCTCGATGATGATCGGCGTCCCACCGAATCCTTTGCCGCTCGCGGCAAGCCGCTCTCGGATGGCGGCGCCCAGCCGATCGGTTCCAATCGGGCCGTGCCGAAACGGAGTGAGCATCACGTAACGCCCTCGCAGCTCGAAGTGACTCTCCCGGTTGGAAGGGTGAAGGACTTCCCCCCAATGCGTCGCTGCGCGGTCGAGCTCTGACGAAAGCTGCCGGAGAGGCTTCCAAACGACATCGACGGCGTCTTCAGTGCTCAAAAGCGCATCGAGCGCCTCCGCGCTGCCCTCCCGGATGGCCCTGACCAGCCGCCCGAGCGGTTGCGCTTCGGCATACCTCCAAGTCTTGCTCAAGTAGGTGACTCGGTCCCGCCACCAGGTCTGATCGCTTGCCCCAACCAGGTCGCGAAGTACCGACCCCGCTTCTACCGAGGTGAGCTGGTCGGGGTCACCGACGATCAAGAGCGTCGCCCCAGCCGGCGTTGCATCGAGCAGTTGCCGCATCAGCGCCAAGTCGATCATCGAGGCCTCGTCGAGCACGATGACGTCGGCTTGGAGCGGCTCGTCTGCATTTCGGGAAAAGCGCATTCCCTGGCGGTGCATCCCGAGTGCCCGGTGCACCGTAGACGCCTCGGTAGGAATGCAGGCGAGCACTTCCGGGGATGCATCGATTCGTTGCTTGGCGCCGAGCACGGCCTGACCCAATCGGGCGGCGGCCTTTCCGGTCGGCCCGAGCAGCATCACTTCGGGAGCCTTCCCCGTGGCACGCAAGTCGCGTTCCACAATCATGGCGATGATCGACGCGACCGTCGTCGTCTTGCCGGTTCCTGGACCGCCACAGAGCAACGTTACCGAATGCTCGAGCGCGTTCTGTGCAGCCCGGCGTTGCGGCGTGTTCTCACCTCCCGGAAACAACCGATCGAGCGTCGACGCGAGCCACGGGCCTTCGTCGGGGAAACGCCTTGGGCGGCCCGCCCGCTCGGCGAGCTCCTTCGCGATGTCGCTCTCGAGCTTCCAGAATCGCCGAAGGTACAACCGATTCCGCGCATCGAGGACCAGCGGCCCGCCCTGTGTAAGCCTGCTGGCCCGAAGGTTCTCAGCCCATGCTGTTGGTTCCGGCAGCGCCGCTGGCACGAGAGAAGGACGAGGCCAAAGCTCCTCCGCAGCGGTTCCAAGCGGAAAGCACGTGTGCCCAGCCCGCACGTTCCGGCTCGTCAGCGCAATGGCCAAGGCCACGTTGGGATCGGCCTCTCCACCGAGACGTGACAACGATCTCGCGAGCTCGACATCGAGGAACTCCAAGAGGCCTAGCGACCGAAGCTCATCGAGCTCCATCGCGACCTCCCAACCACGCATCCATCGCGTCCAGAAACTCCGGCGACTGCTCGTCGAAAAACACACTCGACCCTGCAGTTTCCGGGCCGTCCATGCCGCGGATGAAGAGGAAGAGAGCGCCGCCCCAATTGTGTTTGGGATCGTAGCTCGGGTCCCGTTGTTGCAGGTATCGATGGGCCGCCGTCGAGTAGAGCTGCCCCTGAAGCACGTAGTGTTCGCGTTGGACCGCTTCGATGACGTCGGGCTGCTCGTACGCGGGTAGCCGGTTGGACTTGTAATCGGCGACGTACCAGCGACCATCCCATCGGAACATCAAATCGATGAACCCGCGAAGAAAGCCACGAAGGGTTTGGTCCGCTAACTGAGCGAGGCGGCGGTAATATCCAGGCGCTGAGGCAGGGGCGCCATGCCCCTTCAAGATCTCGGCAAGCTCGCGCAAATTGGGTCGCTCGACGGACAATGTGAACTCGAGCTCTCGAAGCTGCTGATCGCGCCGGAGCTCGCGAAGTGCCGGGAGCGCTGGGTCGCTCAGCAGAGGAGTCGAGCCCACGCGACTGAGGTCACGAAGAACAGAGGACGCGAGCTCCGAATCGAAGCCGTGCAGCGCGAGCTGCCGTTCGACGAGGGCGACCCCCTCATCGCTTTCCAGCGTGTCGAGATCCGACTTTTCCAGAATGGCGTGCAGGAGCAGTCCGGTGCGTGCGCCTCCCGGCAAGTCCTCGAAGAGCGGGGAGACCGTGTCAGCGAACGAAGGCCCCGGCTCCTTTTCGTCGTTGCCGGTCAGGCTGGTGAAGCTTGCGATGCGTGAGACATGATCAAAGAGCCGAGTCTGCGGCCGCGGCTCGAGCGTCAGGCTTCGGTCATCCCGATCTTGCCGGACCGCCTGCTCGGCCCGTGGGCGACGCCAATCTACGTCGCCCCCGGCGGACGCGACGAAGTCTTGGACGTCGGCCCGCACGCCGTCATCGTCGAGCTTCTTGGTCTCCCGGTCGTGGAGTAAGTAGGCGAGTGCGGAGTCTTTCCAGCCACGTCTCGGTGCCCAAAAGAGGGTGCACTGGTGTTTGGCGCGAGTGACCGCGACGTACAGGAGGCGAAGGGCTTCGGAGGCTGCTTCCTTCTTGCTGAGCTCCAAGTGAGCTTCCCGATCGGCCGATCCGAGATCGATCTTGAGCGCGCCGGCTGCATCATGAAACTTCACCGCGATTCTATCGAAAGGCCTTAGCCCGGCATCGCCCCATGTAAACGGGCAGAAGACGATTCCGTACTCCAACCCCTTGCTCTTGTGGATCGTGGTCACTCGGACGGCTCCCGATTGCGCGTCCGGACGCTGCTGCAGGACTTCCGTCGCAACCATCCCTTCGTCTGGCGTGCCGTCATTGAGTCGGCGGTACCACTGCATCAGCGCCACGGGGTCGCGCCGCCGCTCTCTTTCCCCGCGCAGCAAGAGCTCCTGAAGGTGGAGTAGGTCTGTGAGGTCGCGACGGGCTGTCGGCCTAAGCGCGATGGACGTCTCGGCCTTGGTGCTCTCCAACATGTCCTCGAGGAACCGAAGCACGCCTTGCTGGTGCCACGCTTCGTGCCACGCCCGAAACCGAGAGACCCATGAGGACCACACGTCATCATCCATCGATGCGAGCTCGATCGGAGACACTCCGACCAGAGACGTCAGCAACGCCCGCCGAACTGTCCCTGAGTCGCCCGGCATGAGCGCAGCTTCGAGCACGGCCCAGAGGTCCTTTGCGACGTCGGTGTTGAGTACACTCGCGTCTCCGTCGAGCGACGTTGGGACGTGCATGGCTCGCAGAGCCTTCGTCACCGCAATCGCTTGGTTGTTGCTTCGACAGAGCACGGCGATGTCACCGGGCTCGACCGGTCGCCCTTCGACAAGCTCCTCCGATTGGAGCAAGAGTGCGATCTCATTGGCGACGATCGGGGCAACACTCGCGGCGACCGCGCCGCGGAGCTCGTCGGCGTTGAGCAACACCAGGTCCAACGAAGGCGTCAGCGTCGAACGGTTCTGCTGCTCGTGCGGGCTCGCCCCTTCGAAGCCGATCCCTTCGATCAAGAAGGGCGGCGCCAGGCGAGAAAACAGCGCGTTGACCCCTCGGACTAGCCCAGGGTCGGACCGTCGATTCGTTCCGAGTGTGTGCCGCCGATCGCCGACATCCCTCGCCGCCGCGATGTAGGAGAAGATATCGGCGCCGCGAAACGCATAGATCGCCTGCTTTGGATCGCCCACGTAAACCGCCGCGCCCTCTCCGTAGATCGCCCGAAAGATGCCGTATTGCGTTGAATCCGTGTCTTGGAACTCGTCGACCAGTGCCAGGGGATACGCCGCTCGAACCGTCTTCGCGACTTCAGGGTTGACGCTGACGCCCGCCCACACCGTGGTAAGCAGGTCATCGAACGAAAAGAGCGAGGCTTGTTCCCGGCGAGCGCGCGAGCGCTCACGCACGTACTCGCAGAAGCGTTGTCGAAATGAGAAGACCGCATACGCGAGCATCGGCCCGATCTGTTCGTGGGCGGCGCGCAGCTCTTCGCAGGCGTCGAAGAACGAGTGCTCGGGCGGGTCGTAGCCCTTGTTCATCTTGAAGTGCCCGGCGCAGAGTCGCTCGAAGAAGTCCGGAAGCGCCTGAAAGCTCGCGTGTTCGAAGAGCTCGTCCAAGGCAGGGGTCCACTTGTCTCGAATCGTGGAGGCTTTGTAGGAGCTTCCGTTGAGTCCTTTGGTCCCGAGAAGGGTGAGAATCGAATCTCGATGCCCGCTCCAAAGCTCGGCGGCCTGGCGGTGCAGACGCAGCACGTGATCGAGTGCGGCTTCGTCGATGATCTGTGGCTCGGGCCCAATCACCTGGACCCCTGGCATCGTGGCGACGCTTGCGAGCTGCCCGAGCTGCTTGATTGTAACGCCATCGTCGCGAAGCGCTTGAAGAAGCCACTCCGGTTTGTCGTAGAGCTCGGTCGCCCAGAAATCCACGGCGAGGTCTGTGTGGAGAGACGTGACGTTCTCCGCTACTTCCAACTCGAGATCGACGCCGAACGACAGCGGATGGTCTTGAAGAAGCCGTTGACAGAGCCCGTGAATCGTGAGAATCGCGGCCCGGTCCATTTGCCCGAGCGCGCTTCGCAGCCTCCGCTCGACCTCCGGCCTGCCTAGTCGCGTGACGGCGTTGGTCACCACCTCATACAAGGCGTCAGAATTCTCTGGGGCCTCCGTAAGCTCCGCGAGCGCTTTCACGATTCTGCCTCGGCAGCGCATGCGAAGCTCCGCAGTTGCCGCCTTGGTGTATGTGACGACGAGAATTTTCTCGGGGCTCAACCCTTCCTCGACGATGGCGCGCACGAAGTAGGTCGTGATGGCGTAGGTCTTGCCGGTCCCCGCGCTGGCCTCGACCAAGGTTGGCGAATCGAGAGGGATGAGCTCCGGGGCGACGGTGTTCATCGTTCGCTCCGATGTTTCAAGAGAGGCTCGTAGACTGCGAGAGCCGCCTCTCGGAAACCGTTTGCCCATCGTTCGTCCGCGAAAGGATCGTCGGACCCGAGGACGAATGCCAATCGCGTGTCCCAACGCCGCTGGCTCTTGAGCCGGTCATCAGCCTTCTTGCGAGCCTTGTACTCTCCCTTGTCGAACGCTTCGGCGAACTCTCGCGAGGCCCGTTCGAGCAACGGCAAGGGAGCCTCTTTACAAGCGCGATAAAGCCGCAAGAGTGCTTCGAGCTCCGTTCGCGGCTCGTCGACCGGCCCAAACGAAACGAGCGTGGCCCCGGATTCTCCGCCGCGGAGTACGAGATGTGTGGTCTTCGGAAGCGTCTCTTCCGCGCACTGCATGAGCAGGTGCTCGACCCACGTCGAGAGCTCGGCGCGCCGCGCGGGCTTCGTGAAGCGAGTCACGACGCGATGCTCGGCCAACAAGCCATCGAGCCGGGCCCCTAGCGAGGTCCCGCCCACCTCGACTTCGAGCAACTCCGCTCGCGTGGCTTCGCCGCGAATCACGCCGTACTCTCTCTGATCCACCGCTTCGATCTCTCGCTTCAGGTGGCGGCGTTCGAGCCCCCCCCAGTTGCCATCGGGAAACTCCGGCGCCGCTTCGAGGTAAGCGTCGAGCGTTTCGGCCCGCAACCCGTTACGAAGCGCTTCGTTCCCGACCTTCGATGCGGCAAGCGGAGTCAGCTCCGTGAGCGCGCCGGTCGGCTCGTAGAGATCCGCGCTGTCGAAACGCGCTTTCAACACTTCGTCGATGAAAGCGGCCATTGGATTCCAAAGCCAGCGTGTGAGCTCCCCGACCGACAATGATCCCGCGAGCTCCGCTCGGGGCGCAACCAGCTCCACAGGGGACGGCGGCGTCGGCGACTTCGCGACGGCCCGCGCGAGCTCGGCGTATCGACTGGAGAAGCTACGGCGGAGCGCACTTTCGCTGAAATACGCGGGGTCGAACGCATGAAGCGGGTGCTCGACGGGTTCGAGTAGTTCCTCGCCTTCATCCGCCCGGTAGTAGCGCTGAACGGTCTCCCGAAGCTCCCAGACGACCGGTGAAGGGTTTGGGCTCGTGCGAAGGTTCGTCGGGGGCGCGCTATAGGTGATGATGAGCTGCTCGCGCGCGCAGAGGAGCGCTTGTAGAAAGGAGTGGCGGTCGTCGTCGCGCTTGTTGCGGTCACCCGGTCGATGCTCGTCGCGGGTCCGATCGAAGCTCGGGCGGTCGTCGGCGCGCGGGAAAGCGTCTTCGCTCATGCCGATCAAGCACACGACCTCGAACGGCACCGAGCGAAGCGGCACGAGCTCGGTCAATGTCACGCCGCGGCGAAGAAATCCGACCGCAGGCGTTTCACGCACCAACCAGCTGGCGAGCTCACGCCGAATCGTTTTCAGCGAAACAGCCCCCGTGTAGCCACTGCCACCTGCGAGTGCTCGAAGATTCTCGAGTGCATCTCGAAGCACTCGAACCGCCGGGCTGACATCGTCGTCCTCGGCGAAGAGCTCGCTGCACAAACGCCCGAGCTCGTTCGCCCATGCGTCGAGCCCAAGCGGGCGCCGCGTTCGCCGCTGACACGCGAAGAGCACGTCGCAGAAACGAGACAAGCGCGCGATCAACTCCGCATCCCCGAGGCTCGGTGCGCCGCGAGGCAAAAGCCCTCCGAACACCTCCACCGAGTCCGGCATCGACGCAAAGCCGAGGAAGAGCCGATCCAGGCCCGCCGTCCATGTATGGAGCGCTTCTCTCGGGAAGTCATGCTCGGCCCGATGGTCGGCATCGATGCCCCAACGGACTCCCGCTGCCGCTAAGAGGTCCGCTAGGCGCGACCGTTCGTCGGGATTGAACCGGAAGCTTTCGCGCATGGAGCTTGCGTCCATGAGGCGGACCAAGTCGAGCACAGAGAAGCGCGAGTCGAGCACTTCGAGGACCGAAAGGAAGTCGTCGTAGAACGACGCGTCATCTCGGGTTCTTCGATCGTGGACCTCGTAGGGGATGCGGTGCCGCTCCCGCTCCCCGAACACCGCCCGGAACACCGGTGCATAGGTATCGAGATCGGGCGTCATCACGACGATGTCCTCTGGGCGAAGCCTGGGGTCGTCTTCCAGTGCGCCGCGAACCAAGTCGTGCAGCACCTGAGCCTCGCGCATCGGGCCGGTGCAGGCGTGGATCGAGATCGACCGATCGCCCGGGTCGATGAGTTGCCGCTCGGGCTGTTCGGGAGGAGGCTTGAACTCGAGGATGTCTGATTGGACCGATCGCAGCAGGTTCGAGCGCCCCGGGGGCGCGAACAGATCTCCCCGATCGCCGGCACGATCCTGGACAGAGATCAGAAGTTGCTGGAAGTCACGAGACAGGCGTCCGACGTCCGCGAGAAACGCGTGTCCGTCGAGCTCGCTCGCGCCGGTTGCCGCCCGCTCGGAACGGGTCGGGATGTCCCCCAGATATTGGTTCGAGGGCTCGAGCGAGTACACCAGCGTGGGGACGACCTCGGCTAGCTCGCTGAAGAAGTGCAAGAAGAGAGGCGGGAGTGTTTCGAGGGAAAACAAATGAAGCCGCCGAAGCTCGATCGCGTCATTCGCCTTCCCCGAGCGGAGTATGCGAATGCCTTCGTCGATTCGAGACGCGAGATCAAGGGGCCCCAATCGGTCGACCACGCGACGCCAGAGCGCCGCTTGCCAGTGATCCTCTTCGCCGCTTACCCAGCGCTTCAACAGATCCGGTCGGTACATGACGTACTCGTCAAACACCGACGCGACCGACGTAGACAGACGCAGAACGCGGTCTTCGTCGCTCGACGAAGAAAGGTAGCCGGCCAGATCGCGCGGTGGCGCATCGAGCAGCAGCTCGGCGATGGTCCATTTGAGTCGCGCGCGGTCGTACGCTTTGGTGTCCTCCGTCTGCCCCGCGTCGAGCTCCCCCAGCGCCCATTCGATCAGAGCGCGCGGAAACGGAAACCAGGGGTTTGCCCAGATGCCGAGTCGTTCGGTGAGCGCCAGCGTGAGCCAACGCTCCATGCCGCGGCTCTGCACGACCACGACGTCCTTCTCGAACGGCTCGAGGGGACTTTGACGAACCTGTGCTGTGAGTGCGTCCGCGAGGGCTTCGGTTCGGTTGCTGCGGATGAGCTCCATGCGCTCAGCGATGAGTGAACTTTCGCTCCAGGTTCTTCATACCGTTGCTGAGGGCGACTTGGAACAGCTTTCTGCCCCCCCAAGCCTTCGCGCGGTTGGGGGCGAGCCGCCCATACGCCTGCCAGCACACCACGGTGCCGCCGTTCGGGTGTGGCTCGCACGTGAGGACACCCAAGTGATCCGTGCACATCCCGAGGAACGCGGCATCGCTTGCGGAGTATGCAAGCATGCGAGGCGCTTCGTAGGCCTTGATGACCTCCCGAACGGGGTCTCCAACGAGGCCTTGGATCACGCGCACGGCCCCCACTTGGCCGGGAACCTCGGCGTTGCTGTTGTCCGGCCAACTGTTCTTCGCCGCCCAGATCCACTCGCCCAGCTTCTCGATGTCACTCACGTAGTCGAAGATCTCGTGCTGCGTGGCATCGAAGTGTCGAGTGGTCTCGAAGAGCAGCGGCTGGTCGCTCAAGCGCGCACCGGTTTCGTTGGCAAAAGTGGTGAAATCCGAGAAAGCGGCCATCAGTTGAGTCTTACTGCTCTGCGCCGAAGTTCAAGGTTCAAGATAGGCGATTTCGGTAATCCTCGTAGCCGAATGTGCGCTGCACTCGATAGCTGTCGTCGCTCGGGTCGAAGAGGGCGATCGAAGGAAGCCTCACGCCATTGAACGTCGTGGTCTTGACCATCGTGTAGTGGGCCATGTCCTCGAAGACGAGCTTGTCTCCGACGTTCAGCGGTTCGTCGAACGAGTACGCACCAATCATATCCCCCGCTAGGCAGCTCAAGCCGCCGAGCCGGTACGTGTGAGCCCGCCGCCCGGGCTCCGACGCTCCGCGGACTTCTGGCCGGTACGGCATCTCGAGCACGTCGGGCATGTGAGCGGTGGCCGATGTGTCGAGCAGCGCGATCGGTCCTTCGTTCTCCACGATATCGAGCACCGAGGCGACGAGCACCCCTGTGTTCAACCCGATTGCCTCGCCGGGCTCGAGGTACACGTCGACGTCGTACTCGTGCCGAAAATTACGAACGAGGTCCACCAGCAGTCCCACGTCGTAGCCCGGCTTCGTAATGTGATGCCCGCCGCCGAAGTTGACCCACTTCGCTTTTTCGAGCCAAGGTGCGAGCTCCTCTTCGACCACGGCAAGCGTTCGCTGGAGCGCGTCGGCGCCCAGCTCGCAAAGGGTATGAAAATGCAGGCCGTCGATGCCGCGCAGATCTGCTCTGGCGAGTTGTGTCTTGGTGGCACCCAAGCGAGACCCTGGGGCGCACGGATCGTACAAGGGAACGTGCACCTCCGAGTGCTGCGGGTTCACGCGCAGACCAAAGCTGACGTGGTTCGCGTGCTCTTCGATGATCGAGCGGAAGCGATCGATTTGCGACGGCGAGTTGAAAATGACGTGATCCGAGTAGCGGATGGTTTCACGTAGCGAAGTCTCGTCGAACGCGGGGCAGTACGTATGGACCTGCTTGCCGAGCTCCTCGCGGCCCAGACGCGCCTCGTCGGGTCCGCTCGCCGA
>JAHEEE010000116.1 GCA_024640845.1 Myxococcales bacterium
CACAAGCCACTCTGGAAGACACCGTGCGAGTGATGGGCAAATACCAACTCGGCCGCGAGCTCACCGACGCCCAGGTCAACAGCATCGTCACGTTCCTAAAGAGCCTGACCGGCGAGCTGCCCGCGCACGCGAAGCTTTAGGATCCGCTCTAACCAACGACGTGGAGCTGAACGGTCTCGGCCGCGTGGGTTTCTCGCGGCGTGGGTGCGGGAATGTACTCGTGCGTCGTCGGGATCTCGGCCTCTTCTGACTTGGGCACCGCGCGTCGCATGACGGACCGCCACGCGTCCTTCGGGGCCGGGACCTTTTCCTTGCCTTCGACGTAGACCAACCGCGCCAGTGACGGAATATACGGCGCCATCTTGTCGTAGGTCTCTTTGATCGCGGGAAGATCCTCCTTGAAAAACGAGACCGCACGCATCGCTGCGCGGTTGGCGTGCACCCTGGCTCGACCGACCCGTCCCTTGCCGACGAGCGGGCCGATCTCGTGGATCAAGTCAGCGCCGGTACCGGCAACACGGTGCGGGGCTTTGTAGAGGGTGTGGCCGTAGCGCGGGTTCTTTTCGATGAACTCGCGCGCTTGCGCTTCGGTAATGCCATGGTGCGCAAGCGCATCTTGGAACTCCTGTCGGGCGCGCTCTCTCGCCTTGAACATGTACATCTGAACGCGCGACTGGAAATTGACGGCGCCGTCGCCGCTAGTCTCGACCGGACAATAGATCGCCTCGGGGTGAAGCTCGGTCACGACGGTTTGTATGCCATCAGACACACCGGAGCTCGGCATGCATCCGAAGGGCTTCACGCTCAATGTCATGTGCGCCTTTTGCTTGGCGACGTTGAGCACGAGCTTGGCAACCTCCATGTGACCCTCGCCACCACGCAGCTCGTTGTTGTAGAAGCTGTGACCGACCTTGGCGATTTCATCCATGTCGGGGAGCTTCTGCCCCTTGAGCCCGGCCGCTGCGCAAAACGCAGCAAACGTGGCCCGAAGCGCAAGCTCGCCGAGCCAAACACCGGCCATCTTGTAGCCCACGTCGGAACCCTCCAGCCCATAATACGACTCGTCGGTATCGCGAAGCGTCATCCTGAGCTCGGTGTCATGCCGCATTTCCCAAAGCGTGTAGAGCAGCCAGTTCACGAGGATCTGGATGTCGTTCTCGCCGCCTTCGGATTCGACGAAGCGCTGAAGGTGATAGTTGCCGTCGCCCTCGGTCGTCATCGCCCAGAACTCGCCGATGATCGCGACCTTGGGCTTCGCCCGAAGCCGATCGACCTCGACGGCTTGGAGATACTTACGGCCCCGGATCAATGCGCGAAGCACGCTTTGGTTCTTCTCGAGCGCCTCCCGGACCTCGCGCTTCATCTCGGCGATCGCGCGATCAGTGGCTCCCTCTTCGACCTCGTAGGGGCGGATACGATAGCTGAGCGCGTTGATCGCATCTCCGGCGAATAGACCGCGGGCAAGCGCCATGAAGAACTGTGGGTTTAGGACGAGGCCGACTTCTTCACCGGTCGCCTGCTTGAAGCCTGCTTGCTGCTGGAAGAGGACGACCCGAAAGCCGTCGAACCCCGCATCTCGGAGCGCCTTGCGGTATTCGGTGACGTACATGCCGAAACGGCAGGGGCCGCACGCACCCGCGGTCAGAAAGACGTAGTTGTCGATGATCTCCTGTGGACTCAGCCCTTCTTCATCGCGAAGTCGGCTGAGCTCTTTGACGAGATTTCCCACCGTGAAGTACGTCGGGTTGCATTGGGCCTTGTTGCCAAACTCCTTGCCGAAGCGAAGCGAGGCGACGTCGGCACACTCCATCGACCGAGTGTTGTAGCCAATCCCTTTGAGCGCCGAGGCGACGAACTCGTCGTGCGCCATCGTCAGGCCGCCGTTCAGGATTGTCGTCGTAGGCCTCTCTTTCGCCGAGAAGAATGGGTTGACCATGGAGTCGGTCCATTGCTCTCTGGCCTCGTCAAGGCCGAGCTTGGTCCTCTCCTCGGCTTCAAATGCGGCGAGCTCTTTTTCGATGTCGATCTCAAAACCATCAGCCATGTCTAGCCCCTTCACACACGGACGACCTTACCGTCCTTGGTTTTCCGTCCGAGACGAATCAAATCTTCCGATACGACATCCGCGGACAGGCCATCCCGTCCGGCCTTCGCCGCCTCGACGCGGTAGCGGCTCACCTTCTCGGCAAGATCGTGGATCTGCCGTTCGAGCCCGAGGTCAGCACGCCGGTGATCGGCGAGCTGCTTCTGCTTCATGCGCAAGAGCTCCAAACGCTTTTCATCGATACGGCGTTGCAGCTCCACCTTCCTCGACGCGACGTCCTCGAGGTGCTCCTCGCGGAGCTTCAACGAGTGCGCGTAGGTCTTCACACGGATCTTGATCGAGCCGCCGGGCTTGTTGGCGTCGATGTCGTGCAACGAAGACGAAGGTACGCCGCTCTTGGCCACGATGCTGTCGATGATCCCGTAGGTCGGTGCGTCATGACCGCACTTGAAGCTGCTCAAATCGAGAATCGCGACGTTGGGATGGCGCGACGCAAACTTCGCGGCCCACACCTTTTGCGCGGAGTTGGCCGAGTAGTTCTCGGGCCAGACGTCGTTGACCCCGAGCACGTCCTCTTCATCGTCCCCGTAAAAACGCCGAAGCCACTCCGGATCCTTCGGAATCGACCGCATGCTCAGAATCGGATAGCCGAGGACCTGAAACTCGTCGGGGATTCCATGGTGGAGTCCAGGGTCGAGGTGGTAGGGGCGGCCGAGCATGAGAATGGCGACCTTGTTGTCGTATTCGACTTGATCGAGGATCGCCCTGCCTTTGTCTTGGAGGTCCTGGTCGAAGCGGTCGAGCGCCGCGAGCCCCTGTTGCACGGCGAAATCGCTTTCGTCTTCGGTCACGCCGAGGACGCGTTCGAACACCTCGAACATGGCGCGCTTGAGTAGCGTCGGCTCGGAGAAGCTGAACGCCGGCGCCAAGTACTCGATGCCGCGGTTCCCGAAGTAGTCCTGCTCCTTGGTGAACGCGGCCTTCATGACGTCCGGCGTGCCGGCGACGATGGGACAGCTTGCGTTGTCCACGGTGCCGGTGACGAAGTTCGGCACATGCGTGAGGATGGGGAAGAAGATCGCGTCGAACGGCGACTGCTCGTGCTTGTGGAAAAAGAGCTGGTGAAAGTGCGCCTGGGCGACCTTCGACGGATAGCAGGGGTCGACGGACCCATACTTGCCGCCCTCCGCGAACATCTCCTCCGAGCTCGGATCGCTGAACACGATGTTCTTCGGGCGCACACCGAGCACCTCGAAATACGTGCGGAAGAAGGGCGCCGTCGAGTACATGTTCAGCACGCGGGGAATGCCCACGCGCCACGAAGCGCGCTTCTTGGCCGATTCTTCAGGGGAGCGTTCGAAGCCGCGAGTGAATTTCTTTCGCTCGATGGCGCCAAAGAACTTCCGCTCTACTTTGACATCTTCGATCGGAGTGCCTGCCTCGGGCAATGATTGGACGCCGGCGACTCGCTTGAAGGCCTTCAAGCCCTCGTAGGTCACGAGGTTCGGAAACTCCTTCATGATCTTTCGCCGCTCTTTGACGAGCTCCTCCATGGCGTCCTTCGACTCGACCATCCCCTTTTCGCATGAGAACCCGCTGATGTAACGACTGGTGGAGCCATCGGGCCGGAATGCGTCGATGAAGGTCCTCGAGCAATTGTTCGCGCAGAAATGGCAAGTGGTCGTTTCGTCGTTCTTCGTTTGGTATTCGAGGTCGATCGCGGCGTCCAAGCCGATGAACGTGGACGAGCCACGGCGACGCACGACGCGAAGCGTCTCCATCGCTGCACCGATTGCGCCGGCTTCACCGCTGTGTGGATGAACGTAGACCTCGGCATTCGGGACGCGCTCTTTGATGTAGTCGACCTGCGCCTTGACGGCTGCCTTGTTGTACTGAGTGCCGCCCTGGAGAACGAACTTGCGCCCGAGCGCAGCCATGCGCGGAACGCCAACGACGTACTGCCAAACGTTTTTTGGAAGCACCTGTGCAAGCCCGGCGAGAAGCTCTTCCTTGCTGAAGCCCTCTTTTTGGAAGTTGACCCGGTCGGTATCGAGGAAGACCGCGCAGCCATAGCTGAACTTTGGCGCGAGATCGGCTTGGAATGCCGTGTCGGCGTACTCGGTGACCGGCAACCCGAACTGATCAGCCATCGCCTGAAGCAGCATCCCATTGCCCGCGGAGCACTGATTCGAGAGCTTGAAGGTCTTGATGTCACCGTTTTCCATGAACAGGACTTTGATATCTTGCCCGCCGATGTCGCAGATGACATCGACATCGCCGAAGTAGTGCGTCGCGCTCATCATGTGCGCGACGGTTTCCACGATGTTCACGTCGGCTCTCACGCACTCTTCGAGAACGTCTGCTGCGTAGCCGGTCGCGCCGAATCCGAGAACCTCGATCTGGGCGCCCTTGGCGTTCATTCGGCCGCGTAGCTCGCCGAGAAGCTCTTTGGCGTCTTGAATAGGGTTGCCCTTCGAGAGGGTATACGCCTTCATCAGGACTTCCCCCTCTTCGCTCAACAGAACGGCCTTGGACGACGTGCTGCCACCGTCGAGACCGATGACGGCGCGCACCGTTTCGGTCGTGACTTCAGGTTCAATGAACGTTGGGATGTCGTACGCTTCGAGGAACTGCCCGAGCTCCGCAGCGTCGCGGGCAAGCGGTGGCCCCGCGCTTTCGCCAAGGCGCTCCTTGCGGCCCTCGGTGATGTAGCGCCGAAGACCGTCGAGGCCGTCGTAGACACCGACGTCGGCCGGTTCATGCATGCCGTACATGACGGCGCCATAAGCAGCATAGAGCGCCGCATTGTCGGGCACGGGGATGAGCTCTTCGATGGGAACGTCCTTCGGATAGTCGTACCCGCGCTCATCCCAGGTCTCGGGGATGCGCTTGCGCCAGCATTCTTGAAGGAAGGGGAGGAAGGTGTTCGGCCCGCCGAGCAGCAAGACCTTGTGCCGAAGCGTGTTGCCGCGAGTGAGCACGGAGAGGTTTTGCATGACGATCGCATCGGCTAGCGAGCACATGATCTCGTCGGACGGGATGCCGGTCTTCACGAGGTTGACGATGTCGGTCTCGGCGAAGACGCCACACTTGGCAGCGACGTGGTGAAGATGCTTGTCGTCGAAGTGGAGCCTCAGCGTCTCCTCGGACGGCATCCCGACCTTGATCATGCACTTGTCGATCGTAGCGCCAGTACCGGACGCGCACTTGTCGTTCATCGAGGCGATGGCTGTCTTGTCGCCCGTCTTCTCGTTCTCCTTGAAGACGATGATCTTTGCGTCCTGGCCGCCGAGCTCGACGACGGAGCCAGCGTCTGGGTGCAGTGTCTCGACGGCAAGCGTGACGGAGTTGACCTCCTGGACGAACTTGGCGCCTAATGGCCCTTCGAGCGGCTTGGCTCCGGAGCCGGTCGCGAACACTCGCACGTCGTCGCAGCCGAGCTCTGAAAGAGCTTGGCCGATGCGCACCATGAAGTCGAGAACGCACTCGGCCTGCTTCGTGTGGTGGCGCTGGTAGTCGCTCCAGATGATGTCTTTAGTCTCCGGATCGACGATGACGGCTTTGACCGTCGTGGACCCCACGTCCAACCCTACTATCGCTCTATCCATCAGAACGGTTCCACCCTTCCCTCGTCCGGTGAAGCAGGTAAACACAAGCTTCCGTGAAAGTCACGCGACTTGGCTTGCAAACCGCGAACGTCGAAGTCACACCAGAGGTCCATGAGCAAGGTCCTAATCATAGGCGCGGGCGGAGTCGGCGGAGTGGTTACCCACAAATGCGCGGACGACGCCGACGTGTTTTCGGAAATCACACTCGCGAGCCGCACTTTGTCGCGCTGCGAAAAGATCCAGAAACAGGTGCGGGAGCTCCGGGGACGTGAAATCGACATAGCGCAAGTGGACGCCGATGACGTCGCACAAACCGTGGCGCTGATCAAACGCGTGAAGCCGGATCTACTAATCAACGTCGCCCTGCCTTATCAGGACCTGCCCCTGATGGACGCATGCCTGGAAACCGGGGTCGACTACCTCGACACCGCCAACTACGAGCCGCCCGACGAGGCCAAGTTCGAATACAAATGGCAGTGGGCCTACCATGAGCGCTTCGAATCGGCAGGCATCATGGCTCTCCTCGGGTCGGGCTTCGACCCCGGCGTGACCAATATCTTCTGCGCCTACGCCCAAAAAGAGCTGTTCGACGAAATCGATACGATCGACATCCTCGACTGCAACGGTGGTGACCACGGGCACCCCTTTGCGACGAACTTCAACCCGGAGATCAACATACGCGAAATCACGCAACGCGGCCGGTACTGGGAGAACGGCGAGTGGGTCGAGATCGACCCGATGTCGGAGTCGCGCATGTTCGACTTCCCGGGGGTCGGTGAGCGCAAAGCATACTTGCTCTACCACGAGGAGCTCGAGTCGCTGGCCCAGAACATTCGCGGTCTGAAGCGCATTCGCTTCTGGATGACGTTCGGCGACGAATACATCACCCATCTGCGCGTGTTGCAGAACGTCGGGATCACCAGCATCGAACCGATCGAATTCGAGGGTCGCGAAATCGTTCCCATCAAGTTCTTGAAAGCGCTGCTTCCCGACCCCTCGACGCTCGGCGAGAACTACACTGGAAAGACGAGCATCGGTTGCTTGATCGAAGGTCGTAAGGACGGTCAGCCTCGCAAGGTGTTCATCTACAACATCTGCGATCACGAGGAGTCGTGGAACGAGGTGCGCGCACAGGCGGTCTCATACACCACCGGGGTGCCGGCGATGGTCGGCGCGAAGATGATGCTGACGAAGCAATGGCGCGGGCGAGGCGTCTTCAACGTGGAGCAACTCGACCCCGACCCGTTCCTCGCAGAGCTCGCGGTCCGCGGGCTTCCCTGGCACATCAAGGAGATGTAGTGCGGGCGTGCGAGCAGCTCGATTTCGAGCGAGTCGATTCGCCGGCGTACGTGATCGACCTCGCCATGCTCGAGCAGAACCTGAAGCTGCTCGCGCACGCGCAGGCCGCGGCCGGGGCGACGATTCTGCTCGCTCTCAAAGGTTTCGCGGCTTGGTCGACCTTCCCGCTCGTCGGGCAGTACCTCGACGGCGTGTCGGCGAGCGGACCCGACGAGGCGCGTCTGGGCCGCGAGGAGCTCGGCAAGCAGGTCCATACGTACTGCCCCGCGTTCGACGAGACTTCGCTACGTGAAACCATCCGCTACTCGGATCACG
>JAHEEE010000011.1 GCA_024640845.1 Myxococcales bacterium
GTGCACATCCTGACCGTGTACGGTGTGGGCTACAAGCTGGTCTGTTAGTCGAATGGGAACCGGAGTCACTACTTTTCTCTGGTACGGCCTCTGCGGTGGTGTCGTCGCCCTCACCGTCGTCGTCGGCGTCGGTCTCTTCATGTGGGGTAACCACAAAGAGAAGCGTCGAAAACAGAATCCGCCGCCGTCTTGACCAGGTGGTGACTGCTCTGTACAACCATTCCGCTTTGCATCGAACGGGGATTTACGAGGAAACCTTTTGCCAGGAGAACGACAACGAGGCCGAATTGGCCGCCGACTGGCAATAGCCATCTATTCGATCGCCCTCGCCTACTTGGTCATCGTCGGGTTTGCCTCGGTCATCCCCCAGGTCTTCTGGCCCAAGAGCGACGAATCGTTCGATCTAGATTGCCCGGACGGCCTCGAGCTACTTCGCCACGAGGTGGACGAGCTACGGCTTGCTTACCTCGCGACCAACGAAACCGATCCAACCGCCATGAAAAAGGCGCTTCATTCTTGGGATCTGAGGCTCAACGCCCTCCAAAAGCGCTGCGACGAAGACCAAGTAGACTTACTCAACCGCTATCGCCACCGTGTAGAGCTCAACCTGCAGCGATACATGCGTGAGGACGCCCCTCTTGCGGAGCGCGTGAGCGAAACCGTCGGCTCTACGGCCGATTCCCCAATTCCCGCAACACCGGAGCCCACTCCATGACAGAGCCGCCCGAAGAGGAAGGCGCCCAGACGTTCGAAGAGCTTGGCCTATCCAAAGAAGTCCTCACCGCGTTGAAAGACATGGGGTGGGAGACCCCGACCCCCGTGCAGCGCGATTCCTACCCGCTCGCCATCGCCGGACACGATATCATCGTGCAGTCGCGCACGGGTACGGGCAAGACCGGCGCCTTCGGTATCCCACTCGTCGACAAGCTGATCACCGAGGAAGGGGACGAGCAGGCGCTGGTGCTCGCGCCCACCCGCGAGCTTGCGTTGCAGAGCGCCGCCGAAATCGAAAAGCTCGGCGCGCATCGAAACATCGATACCGTCGCCGTATATGGAGGCGCTTCGATGGACCGGCAGGTACGGGCGCTCGAGAAAGGCGCTCGGGTCATCAGCGGCACGCCAGGTCGCGTGCTGGACCACCTCAAGCGCGGAACGATGGATGCCTCGAAATTGCGGTTCCTCGTGCTCGACGAAGCCGACGAGATGTTGTCGATGGGCTTTGCCAAAGAGCTCCACGCGATCATCGAAAGGCTCCCGAAAAAGCGGCAGACACTGCTGTTTTCCGCAACGGTCGACCGTGCGATCAAGCGAGTCGCCGAAAAGCACATGCACGATCCGCAGTTCCTCGGACTGTCGGGTGACCACGTAGGTGCGCTCGGAATCGAGCACTTCGTGTACATGGTGAGCGGCGTTGGACGCGTCGCGAACCTCATCACGGTCCTCGAGACGGAGGATCCGGAGAGCGCTCTGATCTTCTGCAACACGAAAGCGGAAACGGAGGAGGTCTCCGCGGCCCTTCAACGAGCCGGCTTCAATGCGGAGTGGCTAAACGGAGATCGTCCTCAAAAAGAGCGCGAGGAAGTGCTCGACCGAGTGAGGCGCGAGGAGATACGGTTCTTGGTCGCCACGGATGTGGCCGCGCGGGGCATCGACGTCTCTCACTTGACGCACGTCATCAATTTCTCGCTACCCGAGAACGTCGAGCAATACGTCCACCGCACCGGACGCACTGGTCGGGCTGGACGAACGGGCACCGCAATCACGCTCGTAGGCCCCACGGAGCTCGGAATCCTGTACTACCTGCGACTGCAGTACCGTATCTTCCCGGTCGAGCGTACCCTGCCAAGTGAAGGGGAGCAGCGAACGCGCCAGGAAGCCGATCGGATCGCGATGATCGACGCTGCCTATCCGAAGCCCCCGGGCGAGCGCGACCTCGCGCTGGTGCGACGGTTTCTGACGCACGCCAACGCCGAGCGAATGCTCGCCGGCCTTCTTGGCGCGTTCTTCGGGGAAGAGACCGGAGACGTCGACAAGGTCGCGGCCGCCAAGCGTCGTCGAGGCAAGCAGCACCCTGATGACCACAGCCAGGTCGACTCGGATGACGAGGAGCCCGAAACCACCACGCTCTACGTGAACATCGGTCGGCAGGATGAGCTCAAAGCGTCCGAGCTCGGACGCCTCCTGCGCGATCGCACCGGTCTCAAGCGCAAAGAAATCGGCCGAATTCGGGTTCGCGACAAGCATTCGCTCGTCGACGTCCCCGAGGACCGCGCCCAGGAGGTGATCGAGTCGATGGCGGGCGCCGTGCTGCGGGACCGGGAGCTCGAGCTAGAGCTCGCCGAGAACGGATAGTCCCAAATTTGGGGGCGGGTCCTCGGGTCGATTATCTTGTTCTCCGGAGATGGCGGAGGGGATTGCGTCTAGTAGACCGGAGGCTTCGGGGTTGCACCCGGGGGTCGTGGTCGGCGGGAGGTTCGAGGTCGTCGACCGCGTCGACGAGGACACGCAGGCCATCATCTGGTCGGCGAAGGACCAGCAGACCAAACGCGCCCTTCTGGTCCGGGTGATTCGGCCGGACCTGGTTTCGTCCGACTCCACACCCGAGCTCCGCGAAGCCTGCCGGACTGCGGCGACGCTTTCCCATCGCAACATCGCGCGCGTCTTCGGCGTCGGTAAGACGCCGCGCGGCGCGCACTTCATCGCAGGCGAATGGATCGACGGCACCCGCCTCTCCGATTTCATTCAGGAGCGCAAACGCGACGGAAATCCAATATCGCTTCGCGGCATCTACAACGTCATCGCCCACCTATGCAGCGCGCTCAGCTACGCGCACGAGAAGGGACCGCATGGAACAGTGCGCCCGAGCGTGGTGTGGGTGACCCGAGGCGGGCGGGTCAAGCTGCACGACTTCGGTGTCGGTCAGGTCTTACTAGGCTCTGCAGGCCCCGACGCCTTCAAGAGTGCGGACCATGCATGCCTTGCCCCCGAAGTGAAGCGTGGGGAGCCCCCAACGCAACGAAGCGACGTCTTCGGCATCGGCGCAATCCTATATGAGCTCTTGACGACACGCGCTCCCGGCGCCGACTTCGTGCCACCGTCTCACGTACGCGACGATATCCCGGCCGAGATCGACGGGATTCTTTTCGAATGCCTGGCGCCGGACCCGAAGGACCGATTCGAGTCACCCGAGGCGGTCCGAAACGCTTTGTTGCCGTTTGTGACCCAAGCGAACTCCTTGCCTCCTCCTGCGGATGCTGGCGTCAGCGTGGATATCGACCTCGGCTCCGTGCTGCCGCCTGCCGACCTCGACATTCCCGGTGTCGACATCGCGGGGCTTCCTCCGTTGGCGCCCCCGCCTGCGCCAAAACGCCGACGAATCGCGAGTCTCATCGAAGAGCTCTCCACTGACCCCAAGCAGCGTTGGATGGTCGCGCGCGACAAGATGGACCACGGACCGTTCAATGCGCGGGAGCTCATCGAACGGCTCAACGTCGGCGGGTTCGCGGGCGATGACATCACGATGAACGCCGACACGGGGGAGCGAAAAAAGCTCCGCGAGTGGCCGGAGTTTCGCGAGTTCGTCCTTCAGCGGGAGCATCAGGACACGGCAGCGGCCGAGCACGCTGCACGCGTGAACGCGCACCGCGCGGAGAAGCGCTCGTCCGCGATGAAGTGGCTGATCGCAGCTTCGCTCGTCGGCGTCGTGGCGCTCGCCGTGGGCGGATTTCTCCTTTCGCGATCGAGCGGCATGCGGGAGATCGCCGATATGGAGCTCGACGACTTGTTCAAGCTCGGAAAGATCACGACCGGTGAAGCGGGTCTCCTGCCCGATCCGCCCCCTGCCAGAAAGCGCAAGCGTGGCTCGGCTGCGGCTCCCGCTCGACCCTCGAGCGGCGGATTCGCGAGCTATAACGAAGCGATGAGCCGCGCGATGGAGATCGGGGATGCCTCGCAAAGCGGCGGCGAAGGTCGACTGACCGGCAGCCAAGTCGCAAGCGTGATGAACCGCAGCCTCAACCGCTTCTACAGCCAATGCGTGATGCCGGAGGTCAAGAGTGGAGGCAAGCCTGGCACGGTCAAGGTCGACCTCGCCATCGCCGGCAGCGGATCGGTCATGGGCGCGACGGTCCACGGCGGCAGCTCGTCGTTCCAGGGCTGCATGGGACAACAGATCAAGACCGTTCGCTTCCCAAGCTTTGGCGCCCCCCGCATGGGTGCGAGATATACCTTCACGGTCAACTGAAGCCCCAGGGCTGCAGCACTCAATTCCCAGAACCGAGCGCTAGCGCACGACGCGCGGGCGTCGAGGTGCACACGGGTCTCGAAAAAACACGATACGGGGTTTCACGGGACGGGCGGCCTGCAGATGCGGCCTCGTAGGACAGGTTGGGTCAGGCCGCGCACGCCGCCCTCGGACGGCGCGCCAATCGCGGTGGCTGCTGTCTTGCGATTGGCACTTCGTACGCCCGCTCCACCCCCTGTCGCGTTTTTCCGAGCCCCTGATGAACGACTCTTTGCATCAAAAGGGCTGCGACGGCGTGTGTACGCACAATGCCCCGGTCCAAGACATGCGCGGCAGCGCGAGCCCGAAGGGCGAAGCCCGGCGCGAAGCGCCGCCAAGCGCGAGCAAAGCGAAGCGCGCGGAGGGAGGACTACGGGTGGGGGTAGGAGATAGTGTGGGGGCGGTGGGGCGGGACAAACAGCCGCCGAAGGCGTCCGGGCGGGTGGATGGAACAAAACCTCCCGACGCCACTCGCACAGTTCTAAGCGCGTGGGCGCCCTGCTTAGCCCGCCTTTAGCGCTGCAGCCACCTTTGGGATTCTCGCAAAACTGTCCTTGTCGGCCGCCTTCTCGAGCGCGTCTTGCGGCGTGACCACGCCCTGCAACACCAAGCCCGAGAGGACCGCGTCGATGCTTTGCATGCCCTGACCCCCACCGCTCTGGATCAGGCTTTGCAGCATCGTGGTCTTGCCTTCGCGAATGGCGGAAGCAACCCCAGTCGTGCCAATCAGGATCTCTTGCGCGGCTACACGACCGCTGCCGTCGGCCTTGCGCAAGAGCTGCTGTGCGACGATCCCAGCCAGCGAGTCCGCGAGCATCCCGCGGATCTGCGGTTGTTGACTCGCGGGAAACGCGTTGACGAAGCGATCGATCGTCGCCGGCGCCGAGTTGGTGTGAACCGTGGCAAAGATGAGGATGCCGAAACTCGCTAGTTGGAGCGCCATCTTCATCGTTTCACGACCACGAAGCTCACCGACGAGGATGACGTCCGCGTTCTCTCGGCCCGCGCTTCGAATCGCATCTGCGAAGCTCGGTGTGTGAACCCCCACCTCGCGGTGGCTAATCTGGCACTTGCGAGGACGGTGCACGAATTCGACCGGGTCCTCGATCGTCAGTATGTGCGCTTCACGGGTGCGATTGATGTGATCGAGCATCGCGGCAAGCGTAGTGCTCTTGCCGCTGCCCGTGGGACCCGTGACGAGCACCAGCCCGGCTGTGCGCTCCGCGAGCTCGATTACTGCGCGCGGCAGTCCCAACTGCTGTACGGTCAGGATGTCGCTCGGGATCGTGCGGAAGACGGCTCCAGGCCCGGTCGTCTTGTAGAGGTAGTTCGCGCGAAACCGCGCCTTGTCTTCGTAGCCGTACGCGAAATCGAGGTCGCGGTATGCGTGGAAGTATTCGTTCTGGTCCGGGTCGAGCAGCTCATCCATGAGGTGCTTGATCTTGATCTCGTCGAGCGGACCCTCGTCCACCGCGACGAGCTCGCCCTTCAGCCGAATCGTGGGCGGGTGTCCAACCGACAGGTGGAGGTCCGAGCCGCCCTTGTCGAGCAGGATGTCGAAATAGTAGTCGATCGCCGGCATCGCTCAGTTCCCTTTCTTCTTCGAGAACAGGTTGCGCGAGGCACCCGTGCTTCCGGACTCTGTCGCCTGCGGTCCGCTGCCGCCTGGCGGCATCTGTCCGATGAGCCGTGGGTCATCCGCATGACGCTTTGCGGTGTCGATCGTGATCGTCCCTGCTTCGACGAGCGCGTTGAGCGAATCCTCGATGCGGATCATGCCGAAGCCACGGCCGCGCTGCAGGAGACTCGGGAGCTGGAAGAGCTTGTCGTCGCGAATGAGGCTCCAGAGCGCCATCCCGCCGCTCAGGAGCTCGGTCGCGGCGACGAGGCCCCTCCCATCCCTGCGCGCAACCAGGCGTTGGCAGACGACGAACTTCAGCGCCCCGGCGAGCGTCGCACGCACCTGAGACTGGTCATCCGGAGGGAACATGTCGATGAGGCGGTCGATGCTGCTCGCCCCCGATGGAGTGCTCATGGTCGCGAACACCAAATGACCCGTCTCCGCCGCCTCGAGCGCCTTCTCCACGGTCTCCCGATCGCGAAGCTCGCCGATGGCAATCACGTCCGGATCCTCTCGAAGCGACCCCTTCAGGGCGCTGTGGAAGCTCGTCGTATGCGAGCCGACCTCGCGTTGAGTGACGATGGCCTTCTTGATCGGGTGAATGATCTCTACTGGGTCCTCGACAGTGATGATGTGGACGGCCTTCGCGGCATTGAACATATCCACGAGAGCTGCGAGCGTGGTCGTCTTGCCGGCACCGCTCGGTCCGGAAACGACCACGAGCCCTTGGTGATAGTCGAGCATCTTCTTGAGCTCGACTGGCAAACCGAGTGCCTCCAACGAGGGCGGCTCGTCCATGATCAGGCGGAAGCATCCCTTCACGCCGGTACGCTGCTTGTTCACGTTGACTCGCAGGCGGCCAGCGCCCTCGACCTCGCATGCGAAGTCCGCATACCCCAACTCATCGAACTGCTTCCTATTTCTCTCGTCGAGAAGCGGAAGCGTCATGTTTCGCGCCTGATCGTCGCTGAGCAGCTCTCCCTGTGCGATCATGTACCCGCCGCATCGGAAGCGGGGCGGCTGATCCGACATGACGTGCACATCGCTTGCACCTTGGCGGCGCGCATCGCTCAACAACGCGCAGAGCTCTCGGGAGGCCTTCATCGGCACACCACCCGAAGCGAGGGGCTTGACGGGGGATGCTTCCGGAGGGGGCCGATAGGAGATCCGCGGCGCTTCGAGTTGCGCGGGTTTCGGTTCGGCGATCTTCGGAGCCGAGGGCGCCGCGACCACCTCCTCGGCCACGATCCGATTCGCAGGCTTGCGCGACCTCGCCGAGGTTCGAATCGACGCAATGGGCACCTTCGGCGGATCGGTGTGTCGTCCGTCTCGGCGAACGCGAAGCATGAGCATCGAACCGGATCGCGCCATCGTCGCGACGTAGTGCACCCCATTGATCTCGGTCGTCACTGCGGGTGAGGCGCCATCTCCTTCGGGCACCAATTTCTCGAGCGGCGTATTGCTGACCAGCCTCAGGATGTGCTTTGCACTCAGCGGTTCGCGGGTGACCGGTTTGAGCTTGCCCTTCTTTTTTGCCGCCGCGGTCGCCCCGCTCTGGAAAACGATCTCCGTGACATCACCCCGATCGAGGTACTGAAGGAACTTCCTGAGCTCTTGCACGATTACAATATTAACGTGAAAGTCTAGTGTGAATCAAATCACAACGGGAAGGGTTTGAAAGAGGACTACCTGGGTTACGATGAGGCTGGAAATCCAACGAATCCGTTCGTTTGACACCCCTCGCCCCCCGTTGCTAGCGTTTTTGTATCCCACAACACCAATCCCGCCCTTGTCCGTAGGCAACGGAAAAGTGTAATATAAGTATCAGGATGTCCGAGGAAAAAGAGTCTTCCGTTTTGTTCAACCTGCGCGAGCTCATGAACCTCGAAGAGGATCGTGTTCGCGACGAAGAAGAGGAACGGCTTCGACGCGAGGCTGCCGAGCGCGAGCGAATCGCCGCCGAGGCGCAGCGAAGACAGGAAGAGGCGGAAGCGAAGCGCCGTGCCGAAGAGGAAGCGCAGCTCGAGCAGATGCGCCGGCAACGCGAGGAAGAAGAGCGTCTGGTACGCGAGCGCAAAGAAGCGGAGCTTCGCGTGCGCCTCGAGCAAGAAGCGGCCGAGAAGGCAGAAGCACATCGACGACAGCTCGACCACGAACGCGAGCTTGCAGCGATTACGGCGAAGCAACGAAAAGGAATTCACCCAGGACTGTTTGCTGCAGTCGCAGTGCTGATGCTCGGGCTCGGCACGGGCTGGTACTTCGGTGTTTACAAACCAGAGGTACAGCGGCGCGAGGCCGCCGCGATCGCTGCGAAGATGGAAGCCGAGCGCGCGGCGCGCGAAGCAGAAGAGGCGCGCGCGGCCGCCGAGCTCGAGGCGCAGAAGCGCGCCGAAGCAGAAGCAGAAAAGGAACGGCTCGCCGAGAAGGCTCGTCGCGAAGCGCAAGCCGCGGCCGCGGCGCGCAGAGCTGCAGCCCCTAGCAAACCAGCCAAACAGCGCAGCAGCTCGCGCTCCCGCAAGGCCGACACCGACGATCCGTTGGCTGGACTGGACAGTCTCTAATCCGCACCGTAGCGTTGCTGCGGTGATCCATGAATGAGAACGACCCAGGGTCGCGCATCGCGCTGGCGCTCGACGTCCCCGACCTCGACACAGCAGAGCGGCTCATCTCGCAAACGCGCGAGCACATCGGCGTGTTCAAAGTCGGCCTGGAGCTCTATACGAGCGTCGGCCCTGCGGCGGTGGAGGCGGTGCACGCGGCAGGCGCACGGTGCTTCCTCGACCTGAAGCTCCACGACATTCCCGCAACGATGGGCCGCTCGGTGGCACGGGCGGCTGCGATGGGAGTCGCGTATCTCACGGTCCACGGCATGGCTGGGGCGGAGTCCCTGCGCTGCGCAGAACGAGACGCAGGCGGAACGAAATTGCTCGCCGTGACCGTTCTCACCAGCCTGGACGAGAGGGCGCTCGACGAGATTGGTCTCGAAGGTGGCCCGGCCGGAGCCGCGGAACGTCTAGCGAAGCTCGCATGGGATGCGGGCGTGCGCGGCTTTGTCACCTCGGCGCACGAATGCGTGTCGTTGCGCCGAGCGCTCGGTCCCGACGCGTTCTTGGTAACGCCGGGAATTCGTCCTGCTGGGGCCGATATCGGCGATCAGAGGCGGGTGATGACACCGGCTGACGCCATCGATGCAGGCGCCGACATGCTCGTCGTGGGCCGGCCGATTCGCGACGCCAGCGATCCAACGACCGCCGCCTCCGACATTGCGAGCCAAGTGGCCGCGGCCCTTGCGCGATGACCCGTGTTCTCGCAGGCCGCCGGCCGGTACTCGAAGCGCTCCGGGGCAAGACCAGCATCCGTCGCATCTACATCGAACCCCATCGCGCCGATCCCACGATTCAGCAAGCCGCGGAAAGGCGGGGCATCTCACTGACGCACAAAGATCGAGGCGAGCTCGACCGTCTCAGCGAAGGCGTGCGACACCAGGGAGTCGTCGCGCTGGCGGAGGATTACCCGTTCTGCGAGATCGACGACATCACGGGCAATGCGGAAAGGCCGCCGGTGATCGTTGCGCTCGATCAAATCACCGATCCGCAGAACCTCGGCGCGATCATTCGGAGTGCGGTCACCCTCGGACTCGACGGACTCGTGATTCAGAAGCACCGGGCCGCGGGAATCACGCCTTCGGTCGTACGCGCTTCTGCGGGCGCAACCGAGCACGCATCGATCGCGCGCGTGACCAACCTTCAAAAGACGCTCCAATCACTGTCCAAGGCCGGGTTTGAAGTGATCGGCCTCGACGCTGGAAGCGGCATGGACGTTCGCGCCCTCGAACCGAGCTCCGCCGGGCGCGTGCTCGTCGTCGGATCGGAAGGCAAAGGCCTTCGCCGCATGGTCCGGGAACGCTGTGATATGGTTGTCCAGATTCATCAGGAAGGCCCCATGGATTCGCTGAATGCATCGGTCGCGGCGGCCATCGTCATGTACGAGATCGCTGGGAAAAGAGTCCCGCATGACCGATGACAATCTCGCCCGAGACCGAGAGCAGGAAAAGAATCGGAGAGTGCTCATCCTGACCGGTGGCGACGACGCTCCCGGTTTGAACGCAGTTCTTCGCGCATTCGTCAAGGCAGCGACCGATCTCGGCATGCGGGTCTACGGCTCAGAGGACGGGTTCGCCGGGCTCATCGCAGAGCCCGTGCGCATCGTCCGGCTGACACCGGCGAGCGTCCAAGGAATTTTGCCGAAGGGCGGAAGCGTGCTCGGCTGCTCCAGCGAGGCGAACCCGTTCGCCTATCCGACCGTGGGGTCAGACGGTGTCAAACGAACGATCGACGTTTCCGAGCACGTCAAAGCCACGTTGGAAGAACGCGAGATCGACATCCTCGTCCTCGTGGGCGGCGATGGCACCTTGGAGATCGGCATGCGATTCGAGAAGCTGGGCGTTGCGGTAGTCGGGATTCCAAAGGCGATCGACAACGACCTGGCCGCAACTGACTTGGCTTTCGGGCTCGACACGGCCGTTGCGACGGCAACACATGCCATCGACGCGCTCCACTCGACCGGCGAAGCCCACGACCGTGTGATGGTGCTAGAAGTGATGGGTCGTCATGCGGGATGGATTGCGCTGATGTCGGGGATCGCGGGCGGAGCCGATGTGATCCTGATCCCAGAGATTCACTACGATGTCGATCGCGTGATCGACAAGATCGAGACGCGGACCTCGGCTGGGCGTCGCTTTAGCATCATCGTCATAGGTGAAGGCAGCAAGCCGCTCGGGGGGACGGTCTCGAGCATCAGCGACGCCCTCGAGAACATTCCCCATCGGCAGATGAGTTCCGGTCATCAGCTGGCGCTTCTGCTCGACGGCCGAATCGACCACGAAGTGCGCGTGACGGTCCTTGGCCACCTACAGCGTGGCGGATCGCCCTCCTCCTTCGATCGGCTTCTCGGGACGCGATTCGGGGTGCGGGCAGCGGAGCTCTGCTACCGGAACAAGACATGCCAGGTCGTAGCGCTCCGAGGCCAAGACGTCATCGCCCTGCCCCTCGAAGCTGCGGTGGCCAACCACAAACGCGTCCCACCGGATGGAGAGCTCGTCGGTGTCGCCCGCGCGATCGGTATCGAGCTCGGTCAGGAGTGACATGCGTCGAACCGCCGCTGCGTTGATCATTGGAAACGAGATCCTGTCCGGAAAGATCGCAGACACGAACACGACTTATCTAGCGCGCGGGTTGTTCGAGCTCGGCATCGAGCTTCGGCGGGTCGTCGTGTGCCCAGACGAGATCGACACGATCAGCCGTGAGCTCAGCGAGCTCCGCACCAGTCACGATCTCGTGTTTACGAGTGGGGGCGTCGGACCAACTCACGACGATGTCACCATCGAAGGTGTCGCCGCCTCGTTCGAGCGCCCGGTCGTTCAATCGGAAGGGGTAGCCAAAATGATTCGACACTACTACGGCGAGCGAACCAACGACGCGCACCTCCGAATGGCCAATATGCCGGAAGGCGGGGAGATGATCCGCAGCTCCGACGCACCGTGGCCCACAGTCGTCATCGAAAACGTTTTCGTCCTTCCCGGAGTCCCCGAGATCTTCGAGCTGAAGTTCAACGACCTTCGCAGGCGGCTCGACCAAGGGCAGGAATTCCATTCCCGCGCCGTATTCACGCTAAGCGGAGAGGGCGAAATCGCGAGCCTCCTAGAACGGATCGCAAAGGCGTTCCCGGGCGTGATGGTGGGGAGCTACGTGAAGTGGAAAGCCGAAGACTACCGCACGAAGGTCACGTTCGATGGAAACGATCGCGAAGCCGTCGAGAAAGCTGCGGATATGTTGATCGGGGAGCTTGCCCCTGACCTATTCGTGCGGCGAGAGTGAGGGTCGCAGCTCACTTTTCAGGAGTATGCCACTTCAGCTTCTGCTTTCCCGGATCGGTGATGACCTTGACGTCGTCGGGATCGGCCGGCTTTTCTTCGGGCTCTGCAGGCTCTTTCTTTCCGCCGGCCGGGTACAACTGCACCGCAGTTCTTCTTTCGATGCGGATCAACTGATTCTCTCCGGATGCGGTCGGCTGCGAAACGTGCATCTGAGTGATCGATTCAGCCTCCGAGAACGCGGTGAAGTTGGTCAGCCGGACATCCGCAGAGCCGATGACAGAAGCTTGATACACTTCGAGGCGTCCGTTTCCGAGCTGCTGCGGCCTCGCCGTCTGACGAGCACTGACCTGCATGCCGACCGCATCGTCGCGAATGCGCTGGATCTCATATGTCACCACTTGGTCCACCCAGAAGCTCGATAACTGCACCCTGCGCTCGACCTCCCACCGCGCGCGAACCCCGAGCGGTTGATCGGGAAAAGGTACGCTGAGCAGCGCGCTCCGCACGTTGCCAAGCATGACGCTCAACTGGGGAGACACCGAATCGAGGCCCTCGAACTGACCGCGGCGAATGCGCCCCTGAAGGTCCATCTCGCTCCAGCCCTGGACATTCAATAGCGGAGCGAGGGACTTTTCGAGCTCCTCGCGCTGCGCGGGGCTCATCTTGTCGGCGACCTCGGAAATGCGAACCTGAGTGATGGCGACTGGATGACGAATGTAGCCCTGAGGCGTCATCGACGCGGGGCCGAGCTTCACTTCGAGTTGCACCGGTGGCATCCCGCTCTTGGCACCCCGCCCCTCTGCCTCCATTACCTCCATCTCGGCAAGCTCGACGTAGAGCGTCTCGACTTGTCCCGGCGGGACTCGGTAACGAAGCGGCTGGCGAGGGGTCAGCCCCGGGTCGAGGACGCGGATCGTCGGAAGAACCCGCTCGGGCGGACCGGGATCAGCCACTTGAACCGTCTGCGGTTGGAACTGGGTTCGACATGAAGCAGTCGCCACCAAGAGACACGCGAGCATCACGATTCGGAACATGGAGCTACCTTTCTTCGACCTTGGACTTCATCTGCACGGCCGAGCGCCGCGTGGACATTAGAGGCTCTGTTGCTTCCGGCGAGACGAGCGCGATATCGGCCGCTGAGTTCGACTCTAGATCCGCTTCGAGCGCGAGAGGCAGCCCCAGATCAGCGAGCGCGTGGCCGTTCGCATGAAGCTCGTAGCCTCGCACGTGCATTTCGAGCTCCGGATTCAGGTCCGCCGTTTGGGGCGGAGCGGTCTGGTGGATCGTGATGGCTACGCGGAATCGATCCCCCTCCCGGTCCTCCAGCTCGTATCGCGCGACCTGTGTCACGTTGGCGCTCCAGATACGAAGCTGCCGCTTGACCTCCCAAACGGCCCCGATGCCAACCGGCTCGAGCGGGAGCGGAATCGTAGCGATCGCGGAGCGCACGTTGCCGATGGTGATCGCGATTCGCGGGTGGATCAGCTCCTGCCCTTCCGACCAGGGGACGTCCGAATCGACGACGATGCCTTGGTGATTGAGATCAAAGCGCCCGCGCATGCCGCGTAGCGCCTGAATCCCTTGGCGCGCCTCAACGATCTGCTGCGAGGTCAAGCCCTCGGGGAGAATCGACTCGGCCTTCGAAATTCGTAGGACGTAGCGGGTGCCGTTCGGTAGCGCGAGGGTGGGACCTGCGTGGAGCAGGAGCTTCATGCCAGGCACGACGCCGAACGCATCCTCGGCATCTTCGTATTCCTGCGACTCGATTTGGATATCCTGAATCGTCAGCAAGCTCTTGAGCGTGGTGTCTGGTGGGATCGCGTATACCAACGGCTCCCGCGGCATCCCGCCCGGATCGACCAACGTGACCGCGATCTCCGGCGGAGGGGGAGTCGTCTTGTTTTTCTTCTTGCAGCTTGCTGTCAAGAGCGCGGTGACGACGGCGACCGCAACTAGGGTGTTTCTCATGATCGGAAGGCTTCCTGTGCTTGGGCAGTCCTTCTAGAGAGGAATCGCCCTCGGGGCAAGCTTGGACCTCCGCGGCAGCATCAATACCAGCCGCCGATGCCGAACGAGAACGAGCCGTAGGCTCGCGCGAGGTCCAGCGCGGCGCTGATCTGCCACCGGTAGTCGTCCGGCCAGAGCCCAAAGACACTCCACTTGAGAAGGCTGATGTCGAAACCCAGCGTTCCGTGTACGCGCGCGTTGGAATTCTCGAACCGGCTCGGTTCGAGGTAGGTCCCGGCTCGTAGCTTCATTCGCGTCGGCCAAACCTCCGTCTCGAAGCCCAGCCGGGGCGAGACGGTGATGCTCTCGCCCGAGCGCTGAACGGTTTGAAAGAGAAATGACTCGACGCCGACCCCATTGGCTACACGCCCGTTGAACCATAGGTCGGCCGTCAACAGATAGTAGCGCCGCGGCCAGCCCCATCGGTACCGTCTGCGGAGCTGCTCCCATGCGACCTTTTTGATCTCCGTTCGCGCTCGCTCGAGCTCCGCATACCTCCTTGCGTAGCGCTGCTCGATCGCGCGCACGCAGATCTCGAGGTCCGGGCCCCCGCGCGCCCTTGCTTCGGCGATCGCTGCCTCTTCGTGCTCCTTTAACCGTTGCTTTCGGCGGTCGAAGCGTTCGAGCTCCGCGGCCGCGAGCTTCTCGGCGCTAGTCCAGGGAGGATTGCTTGGACGCGGACCGAGCTGATACGAGAAGCCGATGCTCCCGGTGGTCGGGATCGTGGTATCGCGCGGTACGTAGTAGTCGCCGACGACGATGTCCCCGTCGGGGGTCTCCATCGCGTTGCCACGGTTGCGAAGACCCGTAGACATCTTGGGAAAGAGCGACGCACCGAGGCTCCATCGCTTGTAGTGAGGTCGGAGCATCACGCCAACCTCGGCGCCGAGCCCGAGAGTCGTATAGAGGTCGCCGTCGCTCCCGAGGTTCGGCGACACGTACGCGCGCTGCCGAAGGATACGAAGGCCCGCACCCACGACGAGCTGCCCATCGAGAAAGCCGTACCCCGCTTGGATGTGAAACGTCGTGAACCGCAGCCGAAGGGTCTCCTGCGCATCGCCGGTGGGGTCCGGGGCGCTCGTCAGCTTGATGAACTGCGTGTCGATCGTGAGCCCGATACCGAGGTTCCACATCTGCCAATAAGCGCCCGGAATGAGAAAGAACGTCGCCTCATCATCGAGCTCGTCGGAGCTCGCGACGGCCCCACCGCTATTGTAGAAGTCGCCCGACTGGTAGGGATAGGTGACACCCAGCGCCAACCAGTAGTCGTACCAATCCGGCCATTGCGGGCCTCGGTACGCGACGGCCGACGGGTTTTGGAGGCCACCTTCGACACCTTGGGCCAACGCGGTTGCCGCTCCCGCAAGCCCGATCACCCGAGATGTGCTGACGACGACACCGCGAGTGAGGTCGACGCTGTAGTCCGACGTCGTGATCGGCGTCCCGTCAGGCCCGAGTTGCGCCTGGGCGACCTCCGGCACGCAAGTCAACAAGACGACGAGCCAGCAATGCCTAAAGCTTCGTTGAAGTGCTCGAGTCACGGACCGTGTCGGGGAGCGTACACGCAGATCGGCCGAAGCCCACTAGCGAATCGTTTGGATGCCGGACTGGGTCGTGCCTTGAATCGCCTTCTGGTCCGCCGCATCGAGGTTCTTCTTCTTGGTCGCCTCGAGTTTCTCGATCTCGTCGTCAGCTTTCTTCACGTCGTCTTTCGCGGCGTCCAGCACCTTTCTAGCCTCGATCGCGCGCTGCTTGGCGGCCTTGATCTCGGGATCGGTCTCTTCGTCCATCTCGGCCTGTCGAGCTTGGCGATCGGCTTCCTCTTGCGCTTCGATTTGTTTTTGGCTCTTCTTCTCTTTGACGCGGCTCTTCACCACGTCCGCGGTTTGTCCGATGTCCCCACCGACGGAGATGATGAGGATCCGCTCTTGGATAGGCACTCGGATGAAGTTGGTGTCATTTTCGAAAGCTTCGTTGCGGAAGTCGAGGCCGTTGCCGGTTCCTTTTCCGAAGAGTACCGAGACGCCGGCGGATAGCCCCTTGCCATTCTTGAAGCCGCCAATCGAGGTGCTGAAGCCGTAGCGGTCGATCTTCATTGGACGAATGAAGCTTCCAGATCCGGTGGCGTCGGGTGCGCTGCTGTTGTCGGTGAGGAAACCAAATCGAGTGAACAAGAACTTCGTGATCTGAATCTCGGAGCCGAGCGAGATATTCCACGTGAAGTCTCGATCGGTCGAGTCGGCCAGAAGAATACCCGAGCTGTTGGCCCGGCCCTCGAGTTGCGGGATCCCCGGCGCGATCGAACCATCGGGGACCCGGCCAACGAACTGAAGGTCCGCTGCGACGACGACCTTGCGCGAGATCACATACGAAGCACCCAAGCGCAGCTCCCACGGGATCGGCGAACGGGCGCCGCGCGTGATCTGGGCGAAGACCGAGTCTGAAAGACCGGGGTCTTCGACGGCGTCGTTCGGCCTGACGTCGCTCAGCTCGAATCGCAGCTTGGACTTGCCCCCGACGCCGATTCCCGGCGGTTGAAACATGATGCCGACGCGCCATCGCTTGCCGATTAGGTTCATGAGGCCGATACGCATCGTGAGGTCCCAGGCGTTCATTCGAAAGACCGTGTTTCGGTTCTGTTGCCGGGCGTCGAGAATGCAAAAGGGGATCGTTGGGCTCGATGGACACGGGCTTCCCTGGCTGGGGTCCTGCGTCCCCCCGAGAGCGAACGCCGCGGTTTCTACGTGCTGGATGACGCGGTTCCGTGCCAGCAGCGTGACTCCCCACGAGAAGTGCCGGGTCGGCCGGTGACCAAGGGCAGCAGCGAAGTAGCTGCTTCGGTCATCCTGATAGAACTGGATGCTGTTGGTTCGCCCGAGCTCGTCCTGGAAAATGACGTCGCCCCCGGTCGTGTAGTTGTAGAGCAAGAACGCAGAGATTGCGATTTGAAACGGCTTGGTATCGTTGAGCTCCTCTTTGGGTTTTCCGACAGCGAAGCTCGCGACCGCGAACCCCGGTAGGTTTGGAGCCGACTTGAGGGTGAAGTCCTCGACCTGGTCCTCGCCACCGGGTCCGTCCGGTCCATCGGTGACGACCGCTCCCTTAATCTCGACGACCCGGCGCTGAATCAGCGACAAGCTGCCCTGCAGGAGCTTCGGCTCGAGTAGTGGAAGACCCGCCGGGTTGAACCAGATTGCGGCGCCGTCCGCCGCAAAGCCCGTATACGCCGCGGCCATGCCGCGAGAGCGCTCGCCAAGCTGGAGCGTTTGATAGTGCGAGCTGTCTCCCTGAGCGTCAGCAGGAAGCGGGGCAGCACTCGTCGCGAAGAGCGCAATCCAAGCCAACGGCGCGACGTTCCGCATGCCCTTCAGCATGCACTTCAGCATGCCGGCATCCTAGTGGGTCGCTCACTCGTTGACCAGTCGATTCGAGCCGTATAGAACGACCGAGGCTCTGCATGACGACTCGAAGGATTGCATCATGAAACAACTGAGCGCCGCTTGTCTCGTCCCGCTTCTCATCCTCGGTTGCGGCACGCCGAGCAGCACCCCCCCCTACGCCACGGTTTCGTCGCTCGCCGGCGAGCCGAGCGATGTCTTTTGGGGCGACACGCATCTGCACACGAGCTATTCTCCGGACGCGTTTTTCTTTGGGAACGCAACGGCAGACCCCGACACGGCGTACCGGTACGCCAAGGGCCTTCCTGTCGTGCACCCATACCACAAAGGGAAGATCCGGATCGGGACTCCTCTCGACTTTCTCGTCGTCGCCGACCACGCCGAGATGATGGGCGTCCCTCTTCGCCTGTTTCAGGGCGACGAGGCGTTGAACGAGACCGCCTCGGGGCGTCGGTTCATGAAGATGCTCGAAGCCGGCAAGAACCAGGAAGTGTTCTTCGAGTTCATTACCGCCATCAACAACAACCAGCCGTTCGAGGACCTCAACGGCGAGGATGTTCGGCGATCGGTCTGGAGCGATACGGTCGCGATCACCGAGCGTCACAACGCGCCGGGCGACTTCACTTCCTTCATCGGCTGGGAATGGACCTCGACGCCGAACGGGAAGAACCTCCATCGCGTCGTTTTCATGCCCGAGGGGGGTGACGTGGCGGCGAAGTTCATCCCGTACAGCGCATTTGATAGCGACAGACCGGAAGACCTCTGGGCGTGGCTCGAAGAGACATCGACACGCACCGGCGCGAGCTTCGTCGCAATTCCGCACAATTCGAACATCAGCGGCGGGCTGATGTTCAACGATGTCGACAGCGACGGCCGCCCGATCACGGCGGAATACGCGCGAACGCGAATGAAATGGGAGCCGGTGATCGAGGCGACCCAGATCAAGGGCGACTCCGAGACTGACCCCATCCTTTCGCCCAACGACGAGTTCGCGGCGTTCGAGCCCTTCAGTCATGCGATCGACACCGAAGCGATCACGGAAGGCAAGGCCGGACCCGAGCTTGGCCCCGGCGACTTCGCGCGCAGCGGGTTGAGGCGCGGGCTCGAGATCGAGGCGAAGGTCGGTGCGAACCCCTACAAGTTCGGGATGGTCGGCTCGACCGATGCTCACACCGGGATCTCGTCGACAGAGGAGGACAACTTCCACGGAAAGACCGCCTTCGACTCGATCCCGGAGAACGAGTTCAACACCTTCCTCGAGATCGAAGGCTTTGGCGCCGACATGTCCGCCGCGGGATTGGCCGGGGTTTGGTCGCCCACCAACAACCGTCAGGCGCTGCACGAAGCGTTTCGGCGCAAGGAAGTCTACGCGTCGACAGGCCCGAGGATCCGCGTGCGTTTCTTCGGTGGCTGGGATTTCCGCGACAGCGATGCCGGCAAGAAAGACCTCGCGAAGCGGGGATACGACGGCGGCGTGCCCATGGGCGGCGACTTGACGAAAGGGCCGGATGGCAAAGCGCCGGCATTCCTCGTGTACGCCATCAAGGACCCCCGCGGGTCGAACCTCGACAGGATCCAAATCGTCAAAGGCTGGCTGAAGCCCGACGGCACGTCCGACGAGAAAGTGTACGACGTCGCTTGGTCGGACGGCCGTGTGCCCGACGATGGTGGGGCATTGAAGCCCGTCGGGAACACGGTCGACGTCACCACCGGCCGGTACACCAACGAGATCGGGGACGCGCAACTGTCCGCGGTTTGGCGCGATCCCGATTTCGACCCGGCGCTGCGCGCCTTCTACTATCTCCGAGTCCTCCAGATTCCAACGCCCCGTCACACACTCTACGACGCGATCGCGCTTGGAATGGACCCGCAGGAAACGGGACACCCGCCCACCATCCAAGAGCGGGCCTACTCTTCCCCGATCTGGTACACCCCCTGACCTTGAAGTGGTTCTTGAAAGAGCCGTTGGTTCACTTCCTTGCCGCGGGTCTCGCACTGTTCGTGTTGTTCGGTGTCGTCAATCGCGACGAGAATGGCGATGACGCCAACGTCATCGTCGTGGATCACGAAGCGCTTCTCACCTTCATCCAGTATCGAATCAAGGCGTTCAATCCGGCGATCGCCGAGGAGAAGCTCCAGTCGATCTCGGACGAGGAGCTCGACCGCTTGATCGAGGACTTCGTGCGCGAAGAGGTTCTTCACAGGGAAGCACTCGCCCTGGGGCTCGACGAGGAGGACTACGTGATCCGCAGGCGCCTGGTGCAGAAGCTGGAGTTCATCACCGAGGGATTCGCGGAAGCATCGGTCGAGGTCGACGAGGCTTCGCTGGAACGCTACTTCGCCGCCCACAAGGGGGACTACTATGTCGAGCCCTTCGTGACCTTCACGCATGTCTTCTTCGACGCCGAGGATCGCCCGCGGGCCGAAGCACGCGCAAAGGCGGAGAAGAAGCTCCTCGAGCTCAATCGCAAGAGCACGCGATTTTCCGACGCGCCAAAGCACGGCGACCGCTTCCCCTATCACGTCAACTATGTCGAACGCACACCCGAGTACGTGGCGAGCCACTTCGGGGCGCCCATGGCCAAGGCCGTGTTCGAGCTCGAACCGAACGACTTCGCATGGCAGGGCCCATTCGACTCGCCTTACGGGGTCCACCTGGTCCTACTGATCACGAACGAGCCCGGTCGCGAGCCGGAGCTCAGCGAGATCGAGGGGCGCGTCCGGGAGGATTGGCGACGGTCGAGGATCCGCGAGAATACGGAAGACGCGATTCGGGACATCGTCAGCGCGTACGACGTCCACGTCACCTACGAGCGCAGCCCCGAGCCGCAGGTCACAGCCGAGAGCCCGCCCAAGTGATGCGTGCTCCGACCCTATTCGTTGTGGCCCTTCTCGGACTCACCATGCGAGCCCCATCGGTACGAGCACATGAGAGCCGCCCCTTGTACATCGAGGTCAACGAGACGGAGCCACTCGTGTTCTCGATTCAGTGGAAGATCCCGCCCTCGGTCGACGTTCGCAATGCCCCAGAAGTCACGATGGGCGACGGATGCACCCCCGCAACCGGGCCAGGCATTGGGCGCGGAAGCGTCCGCCGCCAAACCTATCGCTGTGATACCGATCCCGCGGGAAGCGTGCTTCGCGTCGTCTACCCCGCGTTCAATCCGTCTGTGTCCTCGCTGGTCCGTATCGTGCGCCTCTCTGGTGAAACGCACTCCATCCTCGCTTCGCCAAGACAGACCGAGGTGAGCATTCCAGAGGAAGAGAGCTTCGGGGCAGTCGCCCGTGACTATCTCTGGCTCGGCATACAACACATTCTCGGGGGCTACGACCATCTGTTGTTCCTGGTCTGCCTCATGCTGATCGCGGGGACCGGGCGCCGAATCCTGTTCACGATCACGGGATTCACGATCGCCCACTCGATCACACTGGTGTTGAGCGCGCTGGGCGTCGTGCATGTTCCGATTCCGCCGGTCGAGGCTGCCATCGCGCTCAGCATCGTGTTCCTGGCGGTCGAGATCGTGCGAGGCGATCCGAAGAGCCTCACGTACCGCTACCCCATTGCCGTGTCGTCCTCATTTGGGTTGCTTCACGGCTTTGGCTTCGCCGCGGTGCTCGGAGAAACCGGCCTTCCCCAAACCGAAATCACGGCTGCCCTGTTTTTCTTCAACGTCGGCGTCGAGATCGGACAAATCGTGTTTGTCGCTGCCGTCATCGCGATCTATCAAGCCGTTCGTCGCGTCGGAAATGCGTTCCTCGATCGTGGCAGCTCGATTGCCGAGCTTCGCTCACTCGAGACCCCGGCGGCATACGCCGTCGGCATGCTTGCCGCGTTCTGGCTGATCGAACGAATGGCATCGTTTTGGGCCTGACGGCTCGCTTCTAGGGGCCAGAGGGGGGCCTGTGCTAGCCTCCGCGCCATGACACGAACGATGGGTGTTCTTCTCTTGGCGCTCGCCCTTGGCGCATGCGCGTCTTCCAAATCCTCCACGAAAGACGCGTCTTCAATCGGCAAGGGCATCAACCTCGAAACGATGCGGCCGCAGGAGGCAGCCCAGGTCGTCAGGGAGTTCCAGCAAGCGTACGGCATTCCTCCCATCCCACCGCCGAACACGCCCGTGACCTCGATGGCCCAGGTCCTCGAGATCATCCGAGGGGATCGGTTGCCGGAGTTCGAAGAAGCCCGTCGATTCGCCGCCGGACGTCAAGGACCCGAGGCCCTGACGGTACGCGCTTATCTGGAGCTCTCATACGCCGGCGCACTGATCACCGCGGCTTCGATTCTCGACAGGGAGCGGAAGCAAGACCTCACTGAGCTTCGTCAACTGCAACAGGCGCGCCCGTTCGAGGACCAGGCGGCCACAGAGAAGGACAAGGCCCACGCCGCCAAGCTCCAAACCGAGACGGAGGATCTTCGCAAGGTCGTACGAGCGCTCCATATCTTGTCGGAAGATCCGCTCCGCTCTGGTTCTGACCTCGCCGAGCAGGCGATTCGACTGGACCCGAAGGCGCAGCTCGCCTATCTCGCCAACGCGAACTACTTCCGTCTGAGAGCACAGTGGCTGGAGTACGACCGCATGATGCGCTACGCGGACGCCGGCCCCGAGGATCCCCCCGTTCGCACCTACCTCCGCGCGATGGAAGCTTTCGAGCGCTACGTGGACCCCGCGCGCTGCGAGAAGCTCCTCAAAGAGACGCTCGCCAAACGGCCAGATTTCGTGCGCGCACAGGCGAACTTGGTCCTCGTCGATGAGAACACAGTCGACAAGTACGAGGAGCTGCAGCGCCTCAAGGCCATCAGCCCCAACCACCTGGTCGTCAGGCTGGCCGGACCGATGATCGAAGAGGAATACAAGACCGCCCAGGAGCTCGGCGGGGTCTTTGCGCAGTGAGGCGGTGAGGTGAGCTGCGGGCCGGGTTTGGTTTAGTTAATGTCCACCCGCCCACCCCCACCACGTAATCCTCCCTCCGCGCGCTTCGCTTTGCTTGCGCTTGGCGGCGCATGCGCGCCGGGCTTCGCCCTTCGGGCTCGCGGGTTGCTTGCCGCAGAGTGCTCGGCGGGTTGGGGACCTGGTTTGGTTTAATTACATCCGACCCGCCCACCCCCACCGCGTAATCCTCCCTCCGCGGCACTCGCTTCGCTCTGCCTTGGCGGCGCTTCGCGCCGGGCTTCGCCGTTCCGGCTCGCGCTACCGCGCTTGTGTTGTGAACTGGGTCTTCCGCGTGCACACACCGTCGCAGCCCTTCTTTCGCAAAGAGTCGTTCATAAGGGGCTCGGAAACACGCGATGGGGGTTGGAGCGGGCGTGCGAAGTGCCAATCGGCACGACAGCAACCACCTTCGATTGGCGCGCCGCCCGAGGCGAGGCTTGCGTGGCCCGACCCTCCCTGTTCTTCCGGCCACCTTTGCAAGCCGAGCCGTCCCGTGAAACCCCCATCGTGTTTTTCCGAGACCCGTGTGAACCTCGACGCCCGGGCGTCCTGCGTCTGCGTCTGCGTCTAGGGCGGTATCGGTCTTAGCTGTATCGACAACGTCGTCGTCCCGGCTGGCAGATCCAATTCCATATCGTGCGGAAAATGGTCATCGGCGGTGACTGTCATCAAGTGAACACCCGGTGCCAGGGCCTTCGGTTCCTGTGAGAGTACCGTCGCTCGGCCAAAGTAGTGGCCGTCGATGTAGACGGAAGCCTCCGCCGGGGTCGCGATGACCTTCAAGCGGGCGGGTTCGGGTGCGACGGTCCCCTGCTTGGCGCAGCCAAGCAGCGCGAGCGCGAGCAGCAGGGCGGCGGCCCTCACTCCCATTCGATCGTCGAAGGGGGCTTGGATGAGATGTCGTAGCAGACGCGATTGCAGCCGCGCACCTCGTTGATAATGCGGGTCGAGATCCGCGCGAGCACCTCGTGGGGAATCCGTGACCAGTCGGCGGTCATGCCGTCGCGCGAGTCGACGGCGCGGATTGCAATGACGTAGTCGTATGTTCGTTCGTCGCCCATGACGCCGACCGTTCTCACGGGCAGGATTACGCAGAACGCCTGCCATATCTTCTCGTAGAGATCGGCGGCGCGAAGCTCCTCGATGAAGATCGCGTCGGCCTCACGAAGGATGTCGAGCTTCTCGCGCTCGATCGCCCCTGGACACCGTACCGCAAGACCGGGCCCTGGGAACGGATGACGCCAGAGTAAGTCGTGCGGCATTCCCATTGCCTCGCCGACCTCGCGAACCTCGTCCTTGAAAAGCAAGCGCAGGGGCTCGATCAACTCGAGGTGCAACGTATCGGGCAAGCCACCCACGTTGTGGTGACTCTTGATGACGGCGCTCGGCCCTTTGAAAGACAAGCTCTCGATCACATCCGGATAGAGCGTTCCCTGCACCAAGAAGCCCACGTCTTCGAGCTTCTCCGCCTCGCGCTGGAACACGTCGATGAACACCTTGCCGATGATTTTTCGCTTTTTTTCGGGGTCTGAAACGCCGTGAAGAGCCTCGAGAAACTCGTCGGCCGCGTCCACGTGGATCAACTTGAGCCCGAAATGGTCGCGATAGGTGTGGACCACGCTCTCGGCTTCGTCTTTTCGAAGCAAGCCGTTGTCGACGAAGATGCAGGTGAGCTTGTCACCGATGGCCCTGGAGACGAGCATTGCGGCCACCGACGAATCGACCCCACCGGATAGGCCGCACACCGCGGCACGGCCGCCCACTTGTCGCTTGACCGACTCCACCGTCTGTTCGACGAACGACCCCGGCGTCCAATTCGGCTTGCAGCCGGCGACCTCGAACAAGAACGCGCGGAGCATCTCGACGCCGCGCGGCGTATGCGCAACTTCGGGATGAAACTGAACACCGAAGATGTTCCGCTCCAGATTGGCCACGGCGGCGAACGGACTGTTCGTGGTTTGGCCGATCGTCCCAAACCCGGGCGGCAGGCTCTCGACGCGGTCCCCGTGGCTCATCCAGACGTCGACGTGTGACCCGACCTGAAACCCGTGCAGCAGTCCTTCGGGTTTGAGCACCTCGAGCCGCGCCGGCCCGTACTCCCGCTCATCGGCCCGCTCGACCTTCCCGCCAAGCAGATGACTGGTGAGCTGCATCCCGTAGCAGATGCCCAAGACGGGAACTCCAAGGTCGAAAATGCCCGGGTCGACGCTAGGCGCCCCCTCGGCAAACACGCTCGCGGGGCCGCCGCTGAGGATGATCGCACGCGGCTCGATCGCCTTGATCTCGTCGAGCGGATAGGTGCAAGGCTGAATCTCGCAGTAGACATGCTGCTCGCGGATGCGCCGAGCAATGAGCTGGGTGTACTGGCTACCGAAGTCGAGAATTAAGACCCCATCGACGATCATGGCGGCGGTCTAACATGGCCAACTTGGGCGGTCGAGGAGCCCGGAACAAGCGACTACCGGACCGGAGAATCGGTCGCGACGCACGTGCTCGGGAGCGGGTCCCGCTCGGCCGTCTCTACACGGCAGTACACGACTCGCCTCCCGCCCACTCCCTGTGCCGCGCATCCCGACCGATTCTCCTGCTCACGCAGAAGACATGCGCGGCAGCGCGAGCCGGAACGGCGAAGCCCGGCGCGAACGCGCCGCCAAGCGCGAGCGAAGCAAGGGGCGCGGAGGGAGGATTACGGGTGGGGGTGGGCGGGTGGATGCAACGAAAACCTCCCGACGCCAATCGAGAACCGCCGACGTGCGTCGCGACCGATTCTCCGCGTGTGCGCAATTCCGCCTACTGACTGATTCGGTAGTTCGGGGCTTCCTTCGTGACCATCACATCGTGCACGTGGCTCTCATGTAGCCCCGCGTTGCTGATGCGGACGAACTTCGCGTTCTTCTGGAGCTCCGGGATTGACGGGCAGCCCGTGTATCCCATGCCGGCGCGCAAGCCACCTACGAGCTGGTAGACCACCGTCGAGAGTGGCCCACGGTAGGGAACGCGGCCTTCGATGCCCTCGGGCACGAGCTTGCCGACGTCCGACACGTCTGCCTGAGCGTAGCGATCCGAGGACCCCTCGCGCATCGCGCCGAGCGACCCCATCCCGCGGTAGGCCTTGTACGTCCGGCCCTGGTAGAGCACGAGCTCGCCCGGTGCTTCGTCCGTGCCGGCAAACAGGGATCCGATCATGACGCTGTCGGCGCCGGCTGCGATCGCCTTCACCGCGTCGCCGGAGTACTTCACGCCACCGTCGGCGATGATCGGGACGCCGTGCTCACGGCCGACCCGAGCGCAATCCATGACAGCTGTCACCTGCGGCACTCCGATGCCGGCGACGATCCGCGTCGTGCAGATCGAGCCGGGACCCATGCCAACCTTCACGGCGTCGGCGCCCGCGTCGATCAGCGCTTTGGTGCCTTCGGCAGTGGCTACGTTGCCAGCTACGACCTGCACGTTGGGATATGTCGACTTTGTCTCACGAACAGCCTCGATGACGCCCTTGGTATGACCGTGTGCTGTGTCGAGGATGATCACGTCGACGCCGGCTTGGACGAGTGCCTCGGTACGCTTCTCGCGATCCGGACCGGTGCCAAGCGCGGCGCCTACGCAGAGGCGGCCAAGCGAATCTTTGATGGCGTCCGGATAGCGGTCGGCCTGCAACAAGTCCTTGATCGTGATCAGTCCGACGAGCTCGCCCTCCTCGCCGACGACCAGCAGCTTCTCGATGCGGTGTTTGTGCAGAAGCTCTCGAGCCTTGCTCTGCTCGACGCCGGGCGGCACGGTAACCAGCTCCTTGGTCATGAGCTGGGCGACCTTTTGGTTGAGGTTCTGCTCGAAGCGGATGTCGCGACTGGTGAGAATACCGACTGGATTGTCGCCCTCGACGACCGGCAAGCCGGAGATCTCGTGGCGGCGCATGAGCTCGAGCGCGTCGTGGAGCGACTCGCCGGGGCCGACGGTGACCGGGTCGACGATCATGCCTGTCTCGGCCCGCTTGACCTTGGTGACCTCGAGCGCCTGATGGGCCGGGCTCATGTTCTTGTGGAGGATGCCGATGCCGCCCTCGCGAGCCATGGTGACCGCGGTACGCCATTCGGTGACCGTGTCCATGGCGCTCGATACGAACGGGATTCGGAGCTCCAGCTCCCGCGTGAAGCGGGTCGAAACATCCGCGTTCGCGGGCAGAAAATCCGCGTACCCCGGCTGGAGCAACACGTCATCGAAGGTGAGCGCTTCCCGCAGGATGCTGTCTGTCACCGGAACCTCCCAAGGACCCTAAAAATTGGCGGCGAGTATAGCGCCCCCATGACAGCACGCTAGTAGGCTCGCGGGAAGTCTCGAATATCCACCTGATCGAGGGCGAACCGGATGAGGGCGCTCCGACTGATCTTCCGATGCCCGCGCTTCTTGAGCTTGGCGACCATCTCGTCGAGCTGGGCTAGATCCTCTTTGTAGAGCGAAATGCAAATCACGTCGTAGTGGTCCGGTTTCTTCTTGGCCTTTTTCGTCTTGCCGGATCCATTCTTCGCTTTCGCGCCGCTATAGAAGGTGTCGCGGAGGACCGCGCTCACCTCGTCTTCATCGAAAACTCCGTCTACCCCTGTTCCGTCCCGCTTCTTCATGTGCCCCCCTAAGATACCGCGGCGAGCGTCGCCGGCCTCGGCGCTCGTCGACCAGTCGCAGCAACGGCGGTCACCCGTCGCACCAAACGCATGTAGTCCTCCGCGCCATGGCTCTTCGGCGCGTACTCGAAGATCGTCTGCTTCGCGCTCGGCGCCTCGCGAAGCTTGGTGTTGATGCGTATCGGATCGTAGCAGCGGCCCTCGAAGTGCTGCCGAAGGGTCAGGATGGCTTCGCGCGAGATACGATTGCGTACGTCGAAGAAGGTCGGGACCACGCCCAGAAGCTCCACCTCGTGCTGTAGAAGCTCACGAACGTTGCGAATCGTTCGCAGCACCTGCTTGACGCCGACGAGCGAAAGATAGTCGCAGGCGACCGGCACGACCACGCTATCGGCATAGACCATCGCATTCTGGTTCATCAGCGAGAGCGCCGGTGCGCAGTCGATCACGACCGTGTCGTACTCGCGGCACGCGTCCCCGAGGCGCTCGCGCATGATGCGGTCACGGTTCGGGCGTTCGGCGAGGAAGAGCTCCGCGGCGGCCAAGGTCTCGTTCGAAGTGAGCACATCGAGCCCGTCGCGCACCGGTACCGCGACCTCAGACGCCTTCGCTCCGTTGACCAGCACGTGGTAGAGCGTGCGCTGCCCTGCGATTCCGAGCGAAGCGCCGACGTTCCCCTGTCCGTCCGCATCGATCAAGAGCACGCGCCGCCCGGATTCAGAGAGACCGGCAGCCAGATTGATCGCCGTGGTCGTCTTACCGGTCCCACCCTTGTGATTGAATACCGCGATGCGCTTCGGCCCGGAACGCAGCAGCCCGACTCGGCTCTGCCGCTGCTGGCCGCGCTCGCGGCACTCGGTTGTGCAGTAGTAACGCCGGCTCCCGTCGCCGACGCTCATTTGGTACGGAAACTCGATCTCGAAGGTCGCCCCGCAGGTGTCGCACGCGTGCACGCCGTCGGCGCCGAGCAGCAAGCGCTGCTGGCAACCAGTCGAGCATACGTACACGTATTGCCCCTTCTCCTCGCGAACCTGATAGCGAAAGCGAGCCTCGAAGGTTCTTTCACACACGTGACAAGTCGACTGCATTGACCACTCCCCGAGTTATCGAAGTACTTCCTGAAGTGGTTGAACCAGAAGCGCAGCGCGCGGTCAAAAAACCGCGCGCTCTTTTTCGAGCTCAGACGTCGAGCTCGACGGCTTCGGCCTGCGGCGCGCGCTCCATGATGAACGAGAACCGGGCCGAGGGGTCCTTCCCCATGAGCTCGCTGAAAACTCGATCGGCCTCGAGCTCGCCATCGACCATCACGCGAAGCGCGCGACGGCGGCTTTTGTCGAGCGTCGTCTCCTTCAGCTCCGCCGCGGTCATCTCGCCGAGACCCTTGAACCGACTGATGTCGACCTTCGCATTCTTCGGCGCCTCCGAAATGATACGGTCTCTCTCTTCGTCATCCAGTGCCCAGTGCACATCCTTGCCGATGTCGAGTCGGTAGAGCGGCGGTTGTGCCAAATAGACGTGCCCGGCCTTGATGAGCTGCGGCAGCAGCCGATAGAAGAAGGTGAGCAAGAGCGTGGCGATGTGGTGTCCGTCGCTGTCGGCGTCCATCAATAGGAAGATGCGCCCATAGCGGAGCTTGCTGATGTCGAAGTCCTTTCCGATGCCGCAACCAAGCGCGCTCACGATGTCTTGAAGCTCGCGGTTGCCGAGTATCTGCGCCTGCGAAGCGCGCTCGGCGTTGAGCACTTTTCCGCGAAGCGGGAGAATCGCCTGCGTCTTTCGATCACGGCCCTGCTTGGCATTGCCGCCGGCGCTGTCACCCTCGACCAGGAAGAGCTCGCTGTCATCTGGGTTCGTGCTCGAGCAATCCGCGAGCTTGCCGGGGAGGTTCAGCCGATGACTCACCGCCGTCTTGCGCGACACCTGCTGGCTCGCGGCGCGGCTCGCAGCCCGCGCCCGCGCCGAGATGATGACCCGCGCGATGATCGACTCGGCCGAGGTCTTGTTGTTGAGCAGCCACTGCTCGAAGGCCGTGCGTACCGAGGTCTCGATCTGTGCGGTCACCTCCGGATTGTTCAGGCGGTCCTTGGTCTGCCCCTGGAACTGCGGCTCCTCGACATACACGCTGACGAGCGCGATCAATCCTTCCCGGATGTCGTCCGCCGTGAGCTTCACACCCTTCGGCGTGAGCTTCTGCGTTTCCATGTGATTGCGGATTGCTTTGGCGAGCCCTTGCTTGAAGCCGGTTTCATGCGTGCCGCCGGAACCAGTCGGGATTCCATTCGCATAGGAGCGAATCACCTCGTCGGTGGACTCCGTCCAACGAAGTGCGACCTCGAAGCGTGGCTCTTCCTCGTGCTCGATCGTGAACGCATCCTTGTGTACTGGAGCCTTGCCGCGCTCGGAAACCAGCTTGTCGAGGAAATCGACGATACCGCCCGGATGCTCGAACTCCTGTTTGTCGCCGGTCTTCTCGTCGACGAAGACGATCTTCAGACCGCGGTGCAGGTAGGTCTTTGCCTCGAGCCGCTCGGCCACGCGGGCCGCATCGAAAGCGAGGCGCTTTCCAAAGATATCGGGATCGGGGCGAAAGTGAATCGACGTGCCCCGCTTGCTGGTCTTGCCTCCTTGCTTGAGCTTCGTCTTTGCCTTGCCGCGGCTGTACGTCTGCGAGTAGGTCTTGCCACCCCGCCAGACGGTCGCAGTCATGTCCGACGAAAGGGCGTTGACCACGGACGAGCCCACACCGTGAAGCCCGCCTGCGACTTGATAACTCTTCCCTTCGAATTTCCCGCCCGCATGAAGCGTCGTGAGAATCAGCTCGAGCGCCGACTTCTTGAACTTCGGGTGTGGGTCGACGGGAATCCCGCGACCATTGTCGGTCACCGTCGCGCCGCGATGGTCGGCATCGAGCACGACTTCGATGCGGGTCGCATGCCCATTGATCGCCTCGTCGACCGAGTTGTCGACGATCTCCCAGAGAAGATGGTGATACCCGTGGGGATCGGTGCCCCCAATGTACATCGCAGGACGTTTGCGGACGGGCTCCAGGCCCTCGAGAACGTCGATGTCTTTCGCGGTATACGCCACTACTCCTCCGGAAAGACGGGAATCTCGGGTTCCTGATAGACTTCGGACTCGATCGCACCGCGGGTGAAGAGCTGAAAGCCCTTCCCGCCTCGCGAAACGACATCGTACTTGCGGAGCGTGACCCGGTACTCGCTCCCGCCTTCCCGCTGCGCGATCAGCACGTCATCTTCGTACGCGAGCACCCGCGCCCCGACGACATAGTCGTCCTTGCCGAGCTTGATCAGCATCACGCCCCGCCCTGCGCCCGCCAGCAACGAAACGTCATCCGCCTCGCAGACCAGCGCGCGTCGCTGCTTCGTAATGCAGGCGATGCACTCCTCCGCGAACACAGGCGCCACGTAGATCACCTCGTCGCCCTGCTTGGGCCGAGTGAACTTGCGGCCGGAGCGCGTCGATGGGTCGCGATGGCTGCGAAGCGAGAATCGAAGCGCCAAGCCACCTCGCGTCACCGCGATCGCATATGGCTCCTCGGGCTCCTCGGCGTTCTCGTCGGCCGGCGGCACCTCCAGGAACCGCGGATCGAAGCCCATCGCGCCGACGATGCGCTCCCCGTCGGCCATCTTGAACAAGGTCTGGAGCGGCGTGCCATGCCCCGTAGTCGCCGGGATATCCACGATGCGAGTCACGTAGCAAACCCCATGACTGCTGAAAAACGCGACCGTGCTTTTGGTGGACCCCGCCAGCACCGCCAGCACACGGTCACCTTTTCGCACTCGGGTCGAGGCGACGTCCTTGAGCTTACCTTGCCGCTTCACCCAGCCTTGCTCCGTGACCACGACCATCGCGTCCTCGTCGACGATGAACGCTTCGGCGTCGAACTCGGGTTCGTCGAGCTTTGCGGTGATGCGGGTCCGGCGCGGGTCGGCATAGGTCGATGCCAGCTCTTGAAGCTCCGCCCGGATGAGCTTCCAGCGCGCGGCCGGGCTCTTCAGCAATCGCTGCACCCGGCTGGCTTCCTTGAGTTTCTGGTCGAGCTCGCGCCGAATCTCGAGCATTTGGAGCTTTGCAAGCCGGTAGAGCTTGAGCTCCAGAATCGCATCTGCTTGAAGGTCGTCGAGGCCGAAGCGCTTCATCAGCTTCACCGCGGCGTCGGCCTTGCCCTCGGAGCGGCGGATGATTCGAATCGCCTCGTCGAGGGCATCGAAGATGATGACGAAGCCTTCGAGGATGTGGATGCGCTTGAGGAGCTGGTCGAGCTCGAACTCGAGGCGCTTCGTGACGACCTCCATCCGGAAGTCGAGAAAATGCCGGAGGATGGCCTTGAGCCCAATCCGTTGGGGCGCCGCAACCTCGGGGCTATGAGTGGGCACGAGGCAGGTGAGGTTCACTTGCACGTTCGTCTGGAGAGGCGTGTTCTTGTACAGGTACGCCATGACGAGGTTCGGGTCCGCGCCCTTCTTCATCTCGCAGACGATGCGGCAGTCCTCGGTGCTCTCGTCTCGCACGTCGATGAGCCCAGGCAGCCTTTTCGCGATGATCACCTCGGCGATCTTCTCGACGACGGCCCGTCGCTCGACCGAGTAAGGAATCGAGTGAATTACGATCAGCGGCTCGCCCGACCTCTGCTTTTCGGTCTTCCACTCTCCGCGAAGCTTGAGCGACCCTTGTCCCGTCTCGTATGCCGAGCCGAGCTCGTCCTTACTGCTGATCAGCTCTCCGCCGGTCGGGAAGTCGGGACCTTTGACGAACTTCATGAGCTGCTTGGTGGTGAGATCCCCGTCGATGAGCGCGACGCACGCCTGAATCACCTCGTTCAAATTGTGAGGCGGAATCGAGGTTGCCATCCCAACTGCAATGCCCTGAGAGCCATTCACCAAGAGGTTGGGAAAGCGCGCGGGCAGCACTACCGGCTCGAACAGCCGTCCGTCGTAGTTGGGTCGGAAGGCGACCGTCTTCTTCGCGAGCTCGACCAGGAGCTCGTCTGAAAGCTTCTGAAGCCTCGCCTCCGTGTAGCGCATGGCCGCCGCCGAATCGCCGTCCGGCGAGCCGAAGTTGCCGCGACCGTCGACCAGAGGCTCTCGCATCGTGAAGGACTGCGCCATCCGCACGAGGGCGTCGTAGATGGCGGTGTCACCGTGCGGATGGAACTTGCCCATCACGTCGCCGACGATTGCGGCCGACTTCCGGTGCTTGACGTCGCTCCGAAGCCGGAGCTCGTTGTACATCGTATAGAGGATGCGCCGCTGGACGGGCTTGAGGCCGTCGCGCACGTCCGGGAGCGCACGCGAGGTAATGACGCTCAGCGCGTAGTTGAGGTAGCGCCGCTGGGCTTCGACGACGAGCGAAGCGTCCTCGATGCTGTCCATGGGCAGCTCGATCTGCGGAGCCCCCTTCTTCTTCCGACGACGCGCCATCCGAGAATGCTCGCATGTAGCAGCCTCGCAAAAGGCGGGGCAACAAAAGCGTTTCAGAAAGTTCGACGCGCCCTAAGGTTTGTCGTCCACTGGCCAGAGATGATTGACCGGGAGCGCGCCCTGCCCGACCGAGAATGCTTCGCGGAGCGCGCCGCTGAGCCAGCGCTTGGCGAGCGCGACCGCCGATGGGATGTCGTCGCCGCGCGCGAGACGCGTTGCGATAGCCGCCGAGAGCGCGCAACCGGTGCCATGGAAGCGGCCGGACACGAGCTCGGTGGCCGCGAGCTCGATGATGACGCCATCGTGGAGGAGCACATCGGTCCCCTGGGCCGGGCCCTCGAGGTGCCCGCCCTTGACGAGCACGGCGCCCGACCCGAGCTGAGCGATCCGTTCTGCGGCCGTCCGGGCGTCGGCAATCGAGCGAACCGGCATCTCGGCTAGCAGCCCCGCTTCGAGGGCGTTTGGGGTTACCAAGGCCGCCCTCGGCAGGATCGCTTCCTTGTAGGCCTCCACGACGTCGCCCCTGGCGAGCGGGCGGCCCCGACTGGGGAGCCAGACTGGATCGACGACCCATGGGAAGTCGCTCTCGGCCATGATCGATCCGACGACATGCACCACCGCGCGCGAGCCGAGGGCGCCCGTCTTGGCGGCCGCGGGTTTCAGATCCGCGAGTAAGCTGGAGAGCTGCGCCCGAAGCAAGTCCGGCGACAGCACCTCCACAGCCTCCACGCCTTTGGTGTTCTGCACGGTGATCAGCGTCGGCACGGCCGCCCCGTAGCCACCGTGCTGATGAATCGTCTTGAGGTCCGCCTGGAGCCCCGCACCGCCCGACGGATCCGAGCCGGCCACGCTAAGGACCACGGGAGCGGCGACACTCATTGCTCTTCGAGCATTCTGCGGCATTTGGCCAACCCCGCCTTGGCCTCGTCGTCGACCTCTGGGTAGTCGACGCGGAGGCTCTCGAGGGTCTGTTGAACGATGCGCGCCACCTGCAGCCGCATGTAGGGTTTGCTGTCCGCGGGGATCGCGTACCACGGCGCCCAAGGGCGAGATGTCGCGTTGAGCGCTTCCTCGAACGCGTGCATGTAGTCGGGCCAGCGCTTGCGCTCTTCCACGTCGCCCTCGTTGAACTTCCAGTTCTTGCTCGGCTTGTCGATGCGTCGCAGAAAGCGCTCCTTCTGCTCGTCCAACGAGACGTTGAGAAAGAACTTCACGATGACGGTGCCGTTGTCGGCGAGATGCTTTTCGAAGTTGCGAATCGACTCGAAACGCTCGCCCCAAATGGTGTCCAAATCATAGCTCGGGAGTCGCTGCCCCTCGAGGTACTCTGGATGGACCCGGACGACGAGCACCTCTTCATAGTGGCTCCGGTTGAACACCCCGATTCGACCGCGCTCCGGCAGCCGCCGCGCAATGCGCCATAGGAAGTCGTGATCGAGCTCCTCAGCCGACGGCGCCTTGAACGACGAGACCTGAAACCCGGCCGGGTTCACACCGGTGAAGACATGGCGGATCGTGCTGTCTTTGCCGCCGGCGTCCATCGCCTGAAACACGAAGAGCGCCGAGTAGTGGTCGTCGGCGTAGAGCTTGCGCTGGAGCTCCCCAATCGCCTCCGTCCGTTTTTCACGCGCGTCCTCGAGAGCATCCTCGTCGACCTCCTCAGTCGGCCCCGTGGGCGCGTCGGCAAGGCGAAAGGACCCGTCGAAAGGAACGAGGAAGTCGCTTCGGGGCGCGGTCCAACGGTGCTCGTCGCTCATTGGACCGACTATATACCATTGCCGACTTTTCCCTTATCATCGGCCGCGCCGTGAGCACGATCTCTGCCGAAGACCCGCATCCGCGAAAGCGCGTCGCTGTCGAGGACAGCGAGATCTCCTTTGTAGATACTGACGGGGATGGGCCCATCGCTGTGTTCCTTCATGGAAACCCGACGTCTTCCTATCTCTGGCGCAATGTAATCAAAGAGGTCGCGCCTGTCGCGCGCTGCCTCGCGCCCGACCTCATCGGAATGGGCGACTCGGGCGAGAGCTCTTCGGGGTATGGGTTCGTCGACCACCGACGCTACCTCGACGCCTGGTTCGATGCGGTCGTGGGCGACAAGCCCGTATTTCTGGTGATTCACGACTGGGGCTCGGGGCTCGGCTTCCATTGGGCACACCGCCACCCCACACAGGTTAGAGGCATCGCGTACATGGAAGCCGTCGTCCGCCCGATCGCCGGATGGGAGGAGTGGGCGGAGCCTGCGCGGAAGATCTTCCAAGCCATGCGCTCGCCGGCCGGCGAGGCGATCGTCCTCGAGAAGAACGTCTTCGTCGAGCGGATCTTGCCTGCGTCGATCATGCGCCCACTCAGCGCCGAAGAGACCGAGAGATACGGCGCTCGTTACACAGAGCCGGGCGAGTCGCGGCGCCCCACCCTCACCTGGCCCCGCCAGATCCCCATCGGCGGCGAACCAAAAGACGTTCACGACATCGTGAGCGCCTACGCCGAATGGCTCGCCCGAAGCGATGCATTGCCCAAGCTCTTCGTCAATGCCGAACCGGGCACCATTCTGATCGGCGCGCAGCGGGAGTTCGCGCGAGGCTGGCCCAACCAAGAAGAGATCACGGTCAAGGGCCTGCACTTCATCCAAGAGGACTCACCGGCCGAGATCGGCCAGGCCGTCGCCGGCTTCGTACGAAAGCACGCATGAGCCTCAGGGCAACGCTTCGGGGTTGATCCATTCATCTGGAGGCGGTTGGCAGAGCGGGTCCTTCCCAGCCGCCCGGGCCATCTCGTACGCCTGCATCGCCGAGGGCAAGTTCTCATGGAGCCTCTCGATGCGTGTGGTATCCGCTGGGTGCGTCGACTGCCATTGCTTCGGCGCCTCGCCGCCTTGCTGCGCCATGTTCTGCCAAAGCGTAATCGCCTCCGCGGGATAGAACCCGGCCTGCGCCATGAACATCTGACCGACCTCGTCGGCCTCGCTTTCGTGCTTGCGGCTGAATGGCAGGAGCACACCGAACTGAGCCCCGACGCCGAGCCCGCCCACGATCATGTCCTGATACGCCGGCGCGGCCGCGCCAGTGGCCACGGATGCTGCGTTGACTGTCGCGTCCGCCAAAATCGATTGCGACATGCGCTCGTTGCCGTGTCGAAGCAGCACGTGCGACACCTCGTGCCCGAGCACCGCCGCAAGCTGCCCCGGCGTCACCGCGACCTCGAGCATGCCCGAATGCACGCCGATCTTGCCACCGGGCAACGCGAACGCGTTGGGCGTGTTGTCCTCGAAGACGAGCACCTCCCAGCGCCCGCCGTCCGGCTGGTACTCGGCCGGGATGACCTCGAGGATCGCGCGCGCAACACAGATGACGTACTCGTTGACGCCGGGATCTCGGCTGAGCTTCCGCTCCGCCTTCAAGCTGGAGAACGTCGCGATGCCGATCGCGTCCATCTTGTCTTCGTTGATCAGCGTGAGCTGTCTGCGCCCGGTCATGGTCGTCGAACATGCCGAAACCGCGAGCGCCAAAGCCAATCCGAGGACCCCGATTCTCACGCACGAACGATAGCGCCATGCTAGGCTCCCCGCACCCATGACGGACAGAAGTCACCCGAGTTTCCCGCAGACGCGGATGCGGCGCAATCGCGCCGAAGAATGGGTTCGCCGGCTCACCCGCGAATCGAATGTCACCCCCGATGATCTCATCTGGCCGATGTTCGTACAGCCGGGTTCGGCGGCGCGAACGCCTGTTCCCTCGATGCCCGGCGTCGACCGCCTGAGCATCGACCTCGTGGTCGCGGCGGTGGGGGAAGCGAAGGCGCTCGGCATCCCCGCAGTCGCCATCTTTCCGGTCACACCCCGAGAGCTCAAGAGCGAGGATGGCAAAGAAGCGACCAACGCGGACAACCTGGTCTGCCGCACGGTGCGCGCCATCAAAGAAAAACACGACGACATCGGGGTCATCTGCGACGTGGCCCTCGACCCGTACACCACCCACGGCCAGGACGGGATCGTGCACGACGGCAAGATCCTCAACGACGAGACAGTCGAGGTGCTGTGTCAACAGGCCTTCGTACAGGCGCAGGCCGGGTGCGACGTCATCGCACCAAGCGACATGATGGACGGCCGAGTCGACGCCATTCGGCGCGCGCTCGACGATGAGGGTTTCGATGACGTGAATCTCTTGGCCTACTCGGCCAAGTACGCATCCGCGTTCTACGGCCCGTTTCGGGACGCCGTTGGGTCTGCCCAGAGCCTCGGCAGCGCGGACAAGCGGACCTATCAGATGGACCCGGCCAATTCCGATGAGGCAATCCGGGAAGTCGCGCTCGACGTCGCCGAAGGCGCCGACATGGTGATGGTGAAGCCGGGGATGCCCTACCTCGATATCGTCCGCCGCGTCAAAGACGCCTTCGGGCTCCCGACCTTCGTCTACCAGGTGAGCGGCGAGTACGCGATGCTCCGTGGCGCTGCGGATCGCGGCTGGCTCGACTGGAACAAAGTCATCGTCGAGAGCATGGTGTGCTTCAAGCGCGCGGGCGCCGATGGCGTCCTGACCTACGCCGCCCCGCAGATCGCGCGGCTTCTCGGCGCCTAACCCTCGACTTGCCCGGCCTCGGCCCATGTGACAGGTCATAGGTTCGCAGAAAGCGGAAAGAGGAGTCCCTGCATGTACCGATGTCAGCTTTGCAATCGAGTGTCGCGCCCCGGAGAGAGGGCGACGAAGGTGGTGACCGAGCGTCGTCCCGCCGAATACCCGAGCCGCGGCAAAGCACAGAAGGCAGGCTCCGGCCGCCGGTCGAAAGCGCAGGACGATCCGGGCGGGGCCGGCTACGAAATCGCCAAAGAAGCGATGGTTTGCCCCACCTGCGCTCAAGAGCAGCTCGCGAAGGATGCCGCCCAAGAGGCGGACTCCATCGGCATCTAGCAACGCCTGAACCCACTCGAATGTGGTAAGCCGGCTCGGTGCTGTGGCCGATCACGATCGTCGTTGGGTCCGTCGGTGCGGGCGCCATCTTGGGGCTCGTCGCGCCGGGGCGGGGACGCTGGCTCGATGCCGTTCGAACCTTCGCGATCGTGTCGGCAATCGCGGTCGTCGTCGGTCGACTGATCCCCGACGCGATGAGCGCAGCGGGTCCGCGAGTGTTGATCGCGGTGGCGGCAGCGTTCCTCGCTCCCTGGTTGATCGAGCGGGCCGCGCAAGAAGATCCGGAGCACGACCACTCGTCGACCAAAGGGCTCGAGCTCAGCTACTGGGGCTTGATGCTGCACAAGCTCGGTGACGGTGTTGCAATCGGGTCGTTCACCGGAGCGGCACACGCCGGACACCATCATGGCGATACGCTCACCGCGATCGCGGCGCACTCCGTGCCCGTGACCGCGCTGATCACGCTCGCATTCACCGCAGCGCACGGACGCGCGAGCGGCATCCGGCGGGCCATCGGTCTGGCCGTGGTCGGCGTGCTTGGCGTCATCCTGGCGCAACGAACCTCACTCGGAAGTTGGGCCGCCGGCGAGCCTTGGATCGAGGCCGCCGTGAGCGGCCTTCTGTTACACGTCGTGACACACGACTGGGCGCACGAGCACGAACGCCCCGCACTACCCGGTTGGCCCCAAGTGATCGCCATCGCCGCAGGCATCGGGGTCTTGCTGCTCGGCCGCTAGCCCCTGAACAAGCTTCGACAGGCGGTGAGCGCGCCACCGAGGGCATCGAGCACCGCAGCGCGCTGTCGGTCTTTGCGCTTGGAGATCAGCTGCTCCGCGGTGAGCACCGCGGCGGTGAAGCCTTCGGTGTGCCAATGCATTCCTGCTGGCAATAGAGGCAAGGCATCGGCGGGGGGATACGGCCACGGAGTGACGTAGAAGTAGGGTTGGTCGTAGGAGCGATCCCCTGGGGAAAACCCGACGCCGACGCTGCGCGCCTCTTCGGGGTCGCGGCCAGGGTCGAGGGTGATGAGGCTGGCAACGTCGAAGTGATGGGGCCAGCAACGCACGATCGAAGCGCGCCGATCCTCGGATACCACCGCTTGGACCGACGCTGTCGCGTTTGCGAACCAGGCAGCCAGCTCGGAGCGCGCCTCCGTCGCCGCTCGGCCGAACGAGGCCCCACCTGCGATGGCGTGATCCGGCATCTTGTGCGTGGGCAGCGAAAGTCGATTCGGGTCGTCGGCGACTCGCTCGGAAAGCCACGACAACGCTTGCGCCAGTGAGGAGCCCGCGAGCCGATACGACGCACGCTCGAGGCTGCCTTCGAGCACGGCGAGTTCGAGACTCTCGAAAACCAAGGCCGCCCGCAACGACGCTCCGCCGACATGACGCCCTGCCAGGACGCCGAGTCTCGAGTCCCAGCTGAGGTTGGTGTGGCTGTGGTCAGCCTCGGGCGCGAGGAGGCTCTTTCCCGGCGCGCTCACGAGCTGTGCCGCGAAATGAAGCTCTAGCCGCGCCGCAGAGAGCTGCCCCGGCAAGACCGAACCTAGTGCGCGCCAGCTCATGGCGCCTCCACACCGGCGTATTGGATGCCGGTGAGCTTCGCGATGTCCGCGTTCCACGTGGTGAGGTCGTGTACGCTGAGGTCGCGGAGATGTTCGTGGCCGCAGGCGCGAGCGAGGGCCTTCATCAGCTCTACGGTGGCTCCGAAGTAGTTGTGGAGTCGTTGGGCGGACTTGTCGATCTCGAGCCGCGCGCGAAGGTGCTCCTGCTGCGTGGCGATGCCCACGGGACAGTTGTTCGTGTGGCAGGCCCGCATGCCGAGGCAGCCGATCGCCTGAAGCGGGGCGTTCGAGAGCGCAATCGCATCGGCGCCGAGCGCCAGAGCCTTCACGAAGTCACTCTCGGTGCGAAGGCCTCCTGTGATGACGAGCGTGACGTCCGAACGCCCCCGGTCGTCGAGGTGGCGTCTCGCGCGGGCGAGCGCGACCATGGTCGGCACGGAGATGTTGTTCTTGAAGATGTTCGGAGCTGCGCCCGTCGCACCGCCGCGACCATCGAGGATGATGTAGTCGGCGCCTGCCTCGAGGGCAAAATGCAAGTCGTTCTCGATGTGTTGGGCGCTCATCTTGAAACCGATGGGAATGCCGCCAGTAGCTTCGCGCACTTCGTCGGCCACCCGCCGGAAGTCGGCCGAGGTATGAAGATCGGGGAAGGCGGCGGGGCTGATCGCTGCTTCTCCCGGTTCGAGGCCCCGGACCTCGGCGATCTCCTGCGTGACCTTCTTTCCGGGAAGATGTCCGCCCGTGCCGGTCTTCGCGCCCTGCCCTGCTTTGAAGTGAAACGCCTGGCACTTCTTCACCTTGTCGAGGCTCCAGCCGAAGCGTCCAGATGCGAGCTCGTAGAAGTAGCGGGAGTTGTTGGCCTGCTCTTCGGGAAGCATCCCGCCCTCGCCCGAGCAGATCCCGGTGCCAGCGAGCTCGGCGCCTTTCGAGAGCGCGATCTTGGCCTCGCGGCTCAGCGCGCCGAAGCTCATGTCGCTCACGAACAACGGGATCTCCAGGCGCAGAGGCTTGTCGGCGTTCGGTCCGATGATGACCTCGGTGTCGACGGGCACGTCCCCCATCAAGGGCCTGCGAGCCAACTGGGCCGTCAATACCAAGACGTCATCCCACGAGGGAAGCTCCGAGCGCGGCACGCCCATCGCGGACATCGGCCCATCGTGGCCGACATTCTTCAGGCCATTTCGGGCAAGCTCCTGGATCTGATTGTTGAACGGCTCGTCGGAGGTTCCATGCACGTCGGCGTAAAGACCGAGGTACGTCTTGCGATCGTAGGGCTGTGGCGACGTCTTTGCCCAGGCGCGAATCTCGGACTCGTCGACGAGAACGACGTCGGCCTCTTTGTCGATTTTCGCGCCGAACTTGTGAAGCGCCTCGTCGTTGTTGTAGGCGCTAACGCCGGAGTCACACCGATAGTCCCACCCGTGCAGCCCGCAAATGAGATTGTCGCCGTCGACTCGGCCGTCGGCCATGAGTGCGCCCCTGTGAAGGCAGCGCCCATACAACACCGAAACCTCGTCGTCGTATCGGATGACGACCAAATCGACGTCGGCCACCAACGCATATGCGGGTTGGCGATCTTCGAGCTCGCTCCACTTGGCAACCTGGGCTTCTTTCATGCGTTCACCTGACTCATACCAGCAAAGGGTCCGCGATGATCTCGACCGTCGCAGGCCCCTCGTGGGCCAGCGCCTCGGCGATTGCAGCTTCGAGCTGGCTTGCAGCCGTGACACGGATGCCGAGGGCCCCGCAGTTTTTGGCATACTGCGCAAAGCTCGGGTTGCGAAGTGAAGTCTGCCAGACGTCGTAATCGGCGCTCCTCTGTTCCTTGCTGATCTTCCCTAGCTCGCTGTTGTTGAGAAGCACGTGCGTGATGTCCATCCCGTACTTCACGGCCGTCGTGTACTCGGCCATGTATTGCGCAAAGCCGCCGTCCCCGGTAATCGCGATGACCTTGCGGCCTTCGAAAGAGGAGCCGACTTCCTGCGTCGCTGCCCACGCGCCCATTGCAGCGGGATAACCGAAGCCGATCGAGCCGAGATATCCACTCATCAGCACGGACTGTCGTTTGCACTCGAAGTAGCGACCGAACGAATAAGTGTTGTTCCCGACATCGACCGCGAGGATGGCGTCGTCGGGCGCAGTCTCCGCGAGCGCAGCAAAGATCGCCGCCGAGTGCACGCCGTCACCCTTGCCCTCCGCGAGTCGTCTCTTTTTCTCTTCACGCCAGATCCGCCAGCGCTCGGCAACGTCGCCGCGTTGATCCTCGGCATCCGTGGAACCCAAGCGCTTGGCGAACATCTTGGCGGTCACGCCGATTTCCCCCCACACCGGAACCGTCACGGAGTGAAAGCGCCCTAGCGTCATTGGGTCGTAGTCGACTTGAACGATCGGCTTGTAACTCGTGATCCCGGTGTGGTTGCTGAAGCTCGCCCCAAAAACGATCAGCAGGTCTGATTCGTTCATGAACCAACTCGCGACCGGCGTCCCGCTTCGGCCGAGCACCCCGCACCCAAGCGGATGATCGTCCGAGATCAGTCCTTTTCCCTTGAAGGTCGTCATGACGGGCGCGTTGAGCTGCTCCGCCAGCGCAACGACCGGCTCCATCACGAAGCGCGCGCCGTGACCGACGATGATGACGGGCCGCTTGGCCTCGGCGATTTTGCTGACGGCCTCCTCGAGGGCGTCCGACGGAGGCGCGATTTGCCGTTGCGTCAGGCGCCCCTCCGGCGACCCAGGCTCCGCGTCCTTGGCTTCCACGATCTGCACGTCGTCGGGGAACACCATGTGCGAAACCCCGCGTTCGACGATGGCGTGCTTGCACGCGAGGCTGGCGATCTCGGCAAAATCCGAGTCCTTCGCCGGTACCCCGGTGTAGGTCGCAACGCCTCCGTAAGCCGCAGCTAGGTCGACTTCCTGAAACGCGCCTCGGCCGATCAACTTCGTGGGCACCTGCCCGGTGAGGGCCAGCGCAGGCGCGCGGTCGACGTTGGCGTCCCAAAGACCCGTGAGCATGTTGGTTGCGCCCGGGCCGGCGATCGAGAAACACGCGGCCGGCCTTCCCGTGAGCTTGCCGTATGCTGACGCCGCAAACGAGGCGGCGCCCTCGTGACGGATTCCGATGTAGCTGAGCGCGCCTTTGGCCTCCTGGCGACGCATCGCGTCGGCAAAGCCGAGATTGGAGTGTCCCACCATGCCCCAGACCCACTTCACGCCCCAGTTGACGAGGGTTTCGACCATCACGTCGCTCGACGTCCGAACATGAGGTCGTTCCTCCGGAAAGGCGACGAAGACGCCATCTTCGCGAACCTCCACTTGGAAGGTTTCGACTCCATCGTCGTAATCGCCGGGAGGCTTTCCGGTCAGCGGATGGAAGTCCCAGCCGTGCCACGGACAGCGAAGCAGACCTTTTTCGATCGAGCCCTCCCCGAGCGGCCCGCCTTGATGAGGGCATTTGTTGTCGAGGGCCCCATACTGCCCCTCGAAATGGGTCAGGCAGAGCGTGCGGTGTTTGCAGGTGACAGGTTTGACTCTCCCCTCCGGGAGCTCGTCGACGTCGAGGACCTTCAGCCAGAGGACCTTTTCACGGCTCATTCACGGACCTTTCACAAGAGCTTGCGCCGAGCGACGCAGGTAGGCATCGACACTCCACCATCGTGGAGTCGATGTAAAGGACGTCCGGGATCGGTCGACGTTACAGGTCTATAGACTGCCGGCGAGTCGATCGAGCTCTTCGGGGTCGCTCGCATCGTGCTCCAACACATCTTCGACGTCTTCTTCGCGGAGTCGAATCACACCGACGTTCTCGGGGCGGAAGCCCTGCTTGCCGGCATAGAAGGCGCGAATTTTGTTCATGTCGGCTGTGATGTCCCCGGTCATCTTGAGCGCCGGACCGATGCCGCCAACCTTCTTGCCGAAATCGAGATACGAAAGAACGACGGGCACGTCCGCTGCACGCGCAATGTGATAGAAGCCCGACTTCCAATAGTCGACGTGCGACCTCGTGCCCTCCGCGGGCACCATCAGCACCAAGGCTTCATTGTCGGCGAATGCTTCGACCATCTGACCAACGACCCCGCCGGGACGATGACGGACGATCGGCATGCCGCCGAGCCACTTGAAGAAGGTTCCCTTGGGCCCCTCGAACAAGGTGTGCTTCCCCATCCACTTCACGGGAATGTCGTAGATGAACGCGAACGCGAGCATGAACGGCATGTCCCAATTGGACGTATGCGGCGCAGCGATGATGACGTACCGGTCCACCGGTGGCCGTTCACCATCGACCCTCCAACCAGCAACCTTGAGGAATGCCTCACCGATCAAGCGCTTAATCATCGCGAGCTCACTCTTCTATGGCAGACCCCAATCCCGGATACGAGAGATCGGCTGGGTAGTGACAGAACTTTTACAAAGCAAGTGGCAGCGCTGTGGCGTTAGACGCGTTTGCTGGCTTCTGCGGTGGGGCGGCAGTTGCCACCCGCTCGGGTCAGAGGGTCAGTCCACTCGGGTCACTTCGACCCAGATGCCATTCAGCTTGGCCATTCCCGAGAAATACTCGAGGTGTTCCGGGCCGTCGGCGGCCAGGAGATTCACGTTTGCTCCGGTCGTCCTGCTCGCGACACTCAGCCCGTCTGCCTGTTGGTGCCCCCAGCCATGGGGCAGCGCAACGGCGCCCACCATCATCTCGTCGGTGAGCTGTACTGGCAACCTCACCGAAGCAACGCTGCTCCGCACTTCGACCATGTCACCGGATTCGACGCCCGCCTTCCCGCCGTCTTCGGGATGCATGTAGAGATAGTTGGTCGACCGCCTCCCTTCGACGAAGCGTGGATGGTTGTGGAGCCAGCTGTTGTGACTGAGTTGCTCTCTTTTGCTAATCAGCTTCAGCCTGTGACGCTGCGCGATCTCGCTTTCGAAAGCGTGCTCGAGCTCCCGCGCCGCAGCGACGAGGTCGTCGGGAGCCAAGTCGATCAAGCCATCGTCCGTCACGACACGACGGCCGAGGAAGTCGCCCCCACGGTGCGGATCTAACAATCGCCCGTGCGGTTCCTTCCTGAGGCTTTGGAGCGAGCCCAGTCGGAACGCGCGCGCCATCAGCCCCAAGAGCCTCTTCGGCGTCAGCCCGAGCCGCCGACCGAGCACCGGGAGCTCTCCGATCCCAAGCCACGTGCTGAGGAACCCATTGGCGACGCGGGAGTCGAAGAGCCTCGACCCGCATGCACGAGCGAGCTGCAAGAGAATCATCGTTTCGTCGCGTTGCTCAGCGTCCATCGGGACGAGCTCGTCCGTGTACTGCGCGTACGGAATCGGCTGTACGCCCATCAACGATTGAAACACGAACGGCAGATCCGGGCGCTGGAATGCGCTCGTGCCCGGGAGAACGTAGTGGGCGTGGTTCGCCGTCTCGTTGCGGAAGATGTCGATGACGACGAGAAGCTCGAGCGCCTCGAGCGCCCGTTCGAGTCGACCATTGGTGTTGGGCACCGTGAGCAAGGGATTGCCCGAGAGACAGAACAACGCGCGAACCTGCCCCTGCCCCGGTGTGAGAATCTCGTCGGCCATCAAGCCGGCGGGAAAGGTGTCGGCCACGGAAGGCAAGCGTCCGACTCTGGACAGGTCCTTGCGCATCGTGTGGCCGCCCTTGCGCGCATGCTTCGGGAAATCCTTGACGTATCCATGGCCGACGAGAGTGCCGCCCGGGCGGTCGAGGTTGCCCGTGATCGCGTTGATCGCTTCCTGAAGCCAAAACGCAAGTGTCCCGTGACTCCCCTGGTTTACACCGGTCGAAAGATAGAGCGCCGCACCGTCGGCTTCGAGGTACGCCGCAACCATCGACCGCAGCGTATTCGCAGCGATACCGGTGATCTCAGCCGTGCGTTCAGGCGGCCAGGAATCGGCGACTTTCCGAAGTACATCGTAGCCTCGCATGTATTGCTCGACGCGTCCTTCGTCTGCCCCTCCTCGGCTCACGACCTCGTGCAGAAAACTGAGCAGGAAGTAGACGTCGGTGTCGGGACGAATGAACACGTGCGTTCCGAGCTGCTTTGCCGTCTCCGTGCGGCGCGGGTTCACGTGAAACACTCTGCCGCCGCGTGCTTCGATTGCCTTGAGGCGCTGGATGGGATGGGGGAGTTGGATGAAGCTGCCGCGGGACACCGCGGGATTCGATCCGATGATGAGCAGGCAGCCGGTTCGATCGATATCGGGGAACGGCTGGATGAACGGAAACCCGTAGAGGCGCTCCGCCGCGGCGAACTTGTTGTTGCAGTCCTGCGAGCCGGTTTGGAACAGGTTGCGGGAGCCGAGCCCCTGTAAGAAGGCCGCCGTCAGAATCGGTGGCATGAGGCTGAACGAGATGGGATTGCCGAGGTAGGCCGACACCGAGTCGCCCCCGTGGTCCTTCACCAACTGCCGCGTTTTGCGGCCAATCTCTTCGAGCGCTTGCGCCCAACTGATCTCCTCGAAGCGATCACCCACCCGTTTCAACGGTACGCGGAGCCGGTCTGGGGAGTGGTGGATCTCGTGATAGCGAAGACCTTTGATGCAGGAGTAGCCCTTACTGGCGACGTGCTTCGCGTCGGGCTCGAGCGCGACGACGCGATCTCCTTCGATCGTGGCACGCAGGCCGCAAGTGGCCTCGCAGATCCTACAAAACGTGTACTGGGTTCGACTCGACACGGTCGAGAAGGTGCCAGGCGCACACCCCGCCGACAAGCCCGATGCGACATCCCGCAACGATCCTGCTAAAGCGCCGCGCAGTTGAGGTGATCATGGACAGACTTTTCTTATTTCTCGTGATGGCCGCGATGTCGATCGGCTGCGGCACGAGCAGCAGCGGCAGTGGTGGTCAGGGCGGCGGCATGGGCGGTGAGGCAGGCGTCGGCGGCGCGGGCGGCGGCGGCGGATCCGAACCCAAGTGCCAGACGCCGCAGGAGATGCTCCGCTGCGACAAGGTCCTCAACATCGCGCATCGCGGCGGCAGGCGCATTCGCCCCGAGCACACGTTGCTCGCCTACGACCAGGCCCTCGCAGACGGCGCGGACGTCCTCGAGCTCGACATCAATGAAACGATCGACGGGGTTCTCGTCGTGATGCACGACAGGACGGTCGACCGAACCACCGACTGTAGCGGTGCGATCAAGGACATGACGTTCGACGAGATTCGCGAGTGTGACGCGGGCTACAACTTCAGCCCTGATGAGGGCGAAACCTACCCGTACCGCGGCATGGGGCTCGTGGTACCGAGGATCGAAGAGGTCTTCGACCGTTATCCGGATGCACCCTTCGTGATTGAAATCAAGCAGGAAGCCCCTTCCATCATCGACCACTTCGTCGAGGTCATCCGCGAATACGAAGTGACGGACAAGATGATCGGTGCGGCGTTTTCCGATGACGTCCTGATCCAGCTCCGCGAGGCGGCCCCCGAGATTGCAAGCAGCATGGGTGTCAATGAGACACTCGTCTTCTGGGGAAACTCTTTCAACCCCATCGACCCCGAGTATGACCCTCCCGCCGAATTCCTACAGGTGCCGACCGAGTACAACATCGGCGACCGTGATGTGGTCGTGCTTCACCCTGGTTTCGTCCCGCGGGCCCACGAGCTCGCCATGTACGTGCACGTCTGGACCATCAACGACGAAGCCACGATGCGCGACCTGATCGAATTGGGGGTCGACGGAATCATGACGGACGACCCCCCGCTTCTCAGCAGGGTCATCGACGAGCTCGGCGTCGGCGACTGACGAAGGCGCCAGATCGACATGAGTCGACTTCGCGGGGCGGAGTCGATCTATACGTTCGGGAAGTTGTCGACGAGCAGCTTGAGGGCGTCGTGCGTCGTTAGGATGCCGACGATCTTCGTGCCTTCGACCACGATGGCCGATCCGTATTTGTGTTCGAGCATCTCGCCAAGCACGTCGAACATCGGCGTATCTTTGGACACCGTGTAAGCCTCTTGTGTCATCGCCTCTTCGACGGTGGTCTCGTCGGGGTTCACCTCGTTGAGGCCGGCGATCATGCCGAGGTCGCGATCGCTGACGACGCCGTGGAGCTCGCCGCCGTGCAGGACGGGCAAGTGACGGATGTCGTACTTCTGCATCAAGTGCTGAGCAAACGTGATCGTCTGCTCGCTGCCCACCGTGTGAGGCATCGGGGTCATGAAGGCAGCGATCGGAGCGGTCTTGTCCATGTGCGAATCTCTACCACAGTCGGGCGGTTCTGCCATCGCCGTTCGACACCTGCTGGCTCAGGAGGACCTGCGCGGACGTCTCGAGACGAACCACTTGGTCAGCTCGAGGACCGGGGTCAGGGTCAGGGCGGGGACGAGCGCCACGAGCCAGTCGTTTCGAGACAGCGGGCTCGTGCCGAACGGCTCGTGCAGCGGCTCGAAAGACAAGATGAACGCGAGAAGCGCGACCTCCCAGAGCACCGCGAGGTTCAACCATTTGTTGGCAAACGGCCGCCGGAACAACGAATGCCGGTCGGACCTGAAGTTGTACGCTTTGACGAACTCGATGAGCACCAAGGAGACGAACGTCATCGACATCGCGAGAGTGACACTGCGCCCCGACCGGAGGGCCCACGTGAACAGCGTGAGATTCGCCGCCGTCGACCACGCTCCTCCAACCAGCATGAGCGTCACGACGGACCGGCTGAAGACACCGGAATCGGTGTTGCGTGGGGCTAGCTCCATGAGATCGTCCTCGTGAGGGTCGACGGAGAGCGCCAACGCAGGCAGACCGTCGGTGGCGAGATTGACATAGAGGAGCTGCACTGCGGTCAGAGGAAGCGGCAGGCCCGCCAGCGTTGCGCCGGCGACGAGCCCTATCTCTCCGATGTTCGCCGAGAGAAGATACATCAAGTACTTCTTGACGTTCTCGAAGATCGCCCGCCCTTCCTCCACGGCGGCTACGATCGACGCGAAGTTGTCATCGAGGAGCGTCATGGCCGAGGCTTCTTTACTGACGTCCGTGCCCGTGATGCCCATCGCGACACCGATGTCCGCCTTCTTGAGCGCCGGCGCATCGTTCACGCCGTCGCCGGTCATGGCGACGATGTGACCTCGATCCTGAAGCGCGGTGACGACGCGAAGCTTGTGCGCCGGAGACACGCGCGCATACACCTCGATGCTTTCGACCTCGCGCACCAGCTCTTCATCAGGCATGTCTTCGAGCTCTGCGCCGGTCACGGCTCGCCCTGTATGGACGAGGCCTATTTCACGCGCGATCGCTTGGGCGGTAAGCGGGTGATCCCCGGTGATCATGATCACCCGGATACCGGCTCGGTTGCACCGCTCGACCGCAGACCGCGCCTCAGCACGAGGCGGATCGAGCATGCCGACGAGCCCGAGAAACGTCATGTCGCGCTCCGCATCCTCGAGCGTCGCGTTCGCCTTCTTCCCGACGGCGAGCACGCGCAGGGCGTCGCCCGCCATCTCTCGAACCGCGTCGAGAATCGCCTTCCGATCGGAGTCTTGGAGCATCACCTCGCCCTGGCTCGTGAGCTGTCGGGAGCAGGAGTCGAGAATGACCTCCGGCGCGCCCTTGGCATATGCGATCCGGTCGTCCCCAATCGCATGGAGAGTCGTCATGCGCTTGGATTCAGACGTAAAAGGGATCTCGCCGACTCGCGGAAACCGATCGTCGAGATCGCCCTTGTGAAGACCGGCCTTTTCAGCAGCGACGATGATCGCGCCCTCCGTCGGGTCGCCTTTGAGCTCCCAGCTCCCGTCCTCTTCCTGGACCAAGTGTGCATCGCAGACCAACGCGCCAGCGGTCAGCAGCTCCGTCTCGAGCTCCGAGGGTTTGACGGCGGAGCCGCCTACGGAGAGCTCGCCTTCCGGTTCGTAGCCGCTTCCCGAGATGGCCACCACTCTCTCGTGCGTGCAAAGCCGACGCACCGTCATCTCGTCCCTGGTCAGCGTGCCGGTCTTGTCCGAGCAGATGACGGATGTGCTTCCCAACGTCTCCACCGCCGGAAGGCGTCTGACGAGCGCGTTTCGCTTCACCATCCGCTGTACACCGATTGCCAGCGAGATCGTGACCACTGCGGGCAAGGCTTCGGGAACGGCGGCCACCGCGAGCGCGATCCCGAAAATGAACATGTCGAGCAACGGCTCGTTACGAAGCAACCCCGCGGCAACGACCACAGCAACGATGACCAGCGCCGTCTTCGCTAGCACGCGGCCCACCTTGTCGAGGTTTCGCTGGAGTGGCGTCCGACCCGTTTCGACGGTCTGCAGCATCTCGGCAATCCGACCGAACTGGGATTTCATACCCGTCGCGACGACGATGCCACGACCTCGCCCGTAGGTGATAATCGTGCCCCCGAACACCATGTTGCTGCGGTCGCCGACAGACAGATCCTCCTCGGGCAGCGCGTCGGTCTTCTTGTGTACCGGTACGGACTCTCCGGTCAGGGCGGCTTCATCCGCCTGCAAATTGACCGACTCGAGCAAGCGCGCGTCCGCGGCCACCTTGTCGCCTGCCTGGAGCAGGATGATGTCGCCCTGCACGAGCTCGCGCGCCGCAATCGCCATCTCGTGACCGTCACGAATGACGACGACGGTGGGCGCCGCCATTTCCCGGAGCGCTTCAATCGCGCGCTCCGCCCGATACTCCTGAACGAAGCCGAGCACGACGGCGAACAGAACGATGACGGCGATGGCGATGGTCTCGACGCCGTGGCCGAGAAACGCCGACGCGACGGTCGCCACCACCAAGACGAGGATCAGGACGTTCTTGAACTGCTCGAAGAGGATCTTCCAAGGGGAAACGTGCGCCGCAGCTCGGAGCTCGTTTGGGCCGTCGCGCTCCAATCGCAGCTGAACCTCTGCCTTGGGGAGGCCCCTGCGCCCAGTAGAGAGCTCGGACAGCACGGCTTCGACGGACAGCGCGTGCCAGGCGGGCGCCTTTCTAGACCCGGGCGGCAACATAGTCGACGGTTTCCCCAAGTGTCGTGATCTCGCCATAGTCCTCTTCGGGAATCTCTACGCCCAATGCCTTGTGAATTCCTTGAACCCATCGGAGGATATCCATGGAATCGAGGTCGAGCTCGTCCCGAAGGTCCATGTCGCTCTCGATTTCCTCGTCGCCAATCTCGGGCGCGACGTCGAACAAGCACTTGAGCAAGGTCGCGCGTATCTCTTCGCGGGTCATAGCTTTTCGGGCTCCTGCAGTAGTCGATCGAGCGCGCTCAGAAAGCGCGAACCTTGGTGACCGTTGCTAACACGGTGATCCGCTCCGAGTGTGACGTGCATCACCGGTCGCGCAACGATTTGGCCGTCGACCACCCAGGGCCGCTCGACCAGCGCGCCGCAGCCCACAATGGCCACCTGCGGAGGAAAGATGATCGGCATCACGCTCTCGACCCCACGCTCTCCGAGAGACGTCAGCGTAATCGTCGCGGAGGTTATCTCGGAGCTACGAAGCGTGCCAGCGCGCGCACGTGCAACCAAGTCAGTCATGCGCGCCATCAAGTCGGAGAGACTACCTTCGTCCGTATTTCGAACGGCCGGTGCAACGAGTCCCCCGCCTCGAAGAGAAATAGCGAGCCCGACGTGGATTTCCTCGCTCGGAACCGCCTCTCCGTGCTGCCAGGTCGCGTTGAGCTTCCTGTGCTTCCGCAGCGCGAGCGCTACGGCCCGCAGCATCAACACCCCAGACACCAATCGCTGGTTGACACCGAGAGAGGCGTTGGTCTGCTTGAGCCAGGTCAGCGCGTTACCCATGTCGCTCGTGTGCTCGACGTAGTAGTGTGGGATCTCGTCGTTCGCGCGCGTCATCGCAGCTGCGATCACTTGTTGCATGCGCTCTGCGGGCGAGGCTGGCTTCAGGGGTGGTTGGGCTTTTGCATTGGACACGTCTTTGGCTTGAATCGCTCCACCCGGACCGCTGCCCCGAATCGAAGAGACATCGATACCGCGCTCTTCCGCGATGCGGCGTGCGTATGGCGAGATGCGCAGACGGCCGCACGGCTTCGCAGGCGGACGCGCGGCGCTGCGCACATCGTCGAGCGTGACGCGCCCATGCTCGCCACTGCCACGAATGCGCTCGAGCGGAACGTCGAGCTCATGCGCTTTCCGCCGAACGGCGGGAGAGGCCATTGGACCGCTGAGGTCGGGCCCGGAGGAGCCGGCAGAGAGGATGAGACCGGGGCGTGTGTCAGCGCCCGCGTCAACGTCCGCGCCGGTATCAGCGCCACTGCCCGCGCCTCCGCCACTGCCGATCTCCGCGAGCGGCGTCCCCACCGGAACCTTCTCCCCCTCATTGACCAGCAACTTCTGCACGGCACCACTCTCGAACACCTCGATCTCGATGATCCCCTTGTCGGTTTCGACCTCGGCGATGATGTCGCCCTGTTTGACGGTGTCACCGGCAGTGACGCGCCATTTCGCCAGGGTTCCGGAGGTCATATCCGCCCCGAGGGAGGGCATCAGGAACTCAGCCATCGCCTACACTCCTCCTTGCGGCTTCGACGATGCGATCAACCTGGGGGATCGCTGCCTCCTCGAGGTGCTTGGCATACGGGATGGGCACTTCGAGTGTGCAGACGCGCTCGATGGGTGCATCGAGATCGTAGAACGCATGCTCGGCCAGGGTCGCGCTAATCTCCGAAGCGAGGCTGCCCGTCTTCCAAGCCTCGTCAATAACCACCGCTCGATGGGTTCGCCGCACGCTGTCGACGATGGTGTCGCGGTCGAGGGGCCGAAGGCTTCGAAGATCCACGACCTCCGCGCTGATGCCGCCTTTGTCGAGCTCTTCGGCCGCACTGAGCGCCTTGTGCATCGAGCCGCCATAGGCGATGAGGCTGACATCCGTGCCGGATCGCCGAATGACCGCCTTCCATGGCGACAGCGGCGTCGCCGTCGTATCGAGCTCGCCCTCGATTCCGTAGAGCATCTGGTGCTCGAACACGAACACCGGATCGGGATCCTCGACCGCCGCTAGGAGCATGTCGTGCGCGTCCTGCACGGTGGCGGGCGCGAGTACCTTGATCCCCGGGATGTGCGCATACCAGTTCTCGAGGCTGTGCGAGTGCTGCGCGGCGATTTGCTTGCCACCACCCGTTGCCATCCGGACCGCGATCGGCACCTGAAACTGCCCCCCTGACATATGCCGCATCACCGCTGCGTTGTTCACGACTTGATCGAGCGCCAGCAGGCTAAAGTTCACCGTCATGACCTCGACGATAGGCCGCATTCCTCCAAGGGCCGCGCCGATTCCGGCACCGACGAAGGTCGATTCACACAGAGGGGTGTCACGAATACGATCCTCGCCGAACTCCTCGAGCAGGCCCTTGCTCACAGCATAGGCGCCTCCATATCGGCCGACGTCCTCGCCCATCAAGAACACGCGATCGTCCTCGCGAAGCAAGGTCTGAAGGGCGGTTCGCACTGCGTCTCGGTATGTCGTCACGACAAATCCCTCGCGTAGGTATGGCGCGTGATCTCCTCGACCGGCTCCCACTCGCCCTGTTCAGCGAACTCGACGGCTTCCGCGATTTCTTTCGCGGCGTCGTCTTCGATGGCGTCGATGTCCGCCTGCGTGATCAAGCCCTCTCCAAGCAAGCGCGACTGGAAGGCCGATATGGGGTCGTCCTGCTTTCGCTCCTCGACCTCTTCCTTCGAGCGGTAGAGCTCCGCGTCGTACATCGAGTGCGCACGAAACCGGTAGGTTTTGAGCTCCAGGAACCGTGGTTTGCTCGTCTCCCGAACCAACTCGGCCTCGTTGTGCACGGCGCGTTCGACGGCAACGACATCCATTCCGTTCACCGAATCCGCCGGCACGCCATATCCCGGCGGATTATTGACGATGTCTTCGTCCGACACGTGGCGCGAAAGCGCCGTACCCATGGCGTACTCGTTGTTTTCGCAGAGGAACAACACGGGCAGCTTCCAGAGCGCCGCCAAATTCAACGACTCGTGAAACTCTCCCTCGTCGGTAGCCCCATCGCCAAAGAAGCAAGCCGTCACCCGCGACTCACCTTTCATCTTGACGGCGAGCGCAAGCCCCACGGCGACGGGCAAGCCGCCTCCGACGATGGCGTGACCCCCATAGAAATTCCGTTTGGCCGAAAACAGATGCATCGACCCGCCGCGGCCGCCCGAGCACCCGTTCGCCTTGCCATACATCTCGGCCATGATCTCGCCTGCCGGAATGCCTCGCACCAACGCCTGCCCGTGTTCTCGATACGTCGCCACGATGTTGTCGTCTCCGCGAAGCGCGTGCATAGCACCGACGCCCACCGCCTCTTCGCCGATGTAGAGGTGCAAGAAGCCGCGGATCTTCTGTTTCGAGTAGAGTTCGGCGCTCTTTTCTTCGAGCCGCCGAATCCGAATCATGTCCCGCAAGAGCCCAAGTGCGTGGTCACGTGAGATGTCCAAAGTCAACTGTCTGCTCCTTCCAAGGTTGAGATGTCCCCTTCGGGCAGTCCGAGCTCCCGCGCCTTGAGAAGGCGGCGCATGATCTTTCCGCTCCGGGTCTTCGGAAGCGATTGGCAGTAGTCGATCTCGCGAGGCGCCGCCGTGCCGAGGTTCTTCCGCCCGAACCCGAGGATCTCTTTTTGAAGCTCGTCGCTCCATTTTCGACCCGGTTGCAAACTGACGAAGGCTTTGATAATCGTGCCGGCCACCGGGTCCGGCTTGCCAATGACGCCCACCTCGGCGACTGCAGGGTGCTTCATGATGACACTCTCGACCTCGAAGGGACCGATGAGGTGCCCGGCCGACTTGATCACGTCGTCGGCCCGGCCGACGAACCAGTAGTATCCCTCGTCGTCGCGCCGCGCGAGGTCACCCGAGAGATACCAGCCGTCGCGAAAGCACGCCTCGTACCGCTCCTGGTTGTTCCAGTAGCCGCGAAACACCGACGGCCAGTCGGGACGCAATGCAAGCTCACCATCCTGGTCCGGGTCGTCGACTTCGTGCATGTGTCCGTCGTCGCCTTCGCGAACGATACCGGCCGTGATCCCGGGCATCGGCCTGCCCATCGAACCCGGCTTCACGTCCATGGACGCGTAATTTGCAATCATGATCCCGCCCGTTTCGGTCTGCCACCAGTTGTCGTGGAAGGGCATGCCGAACACCTCCTGGCCCCAAACGACGGCTTGTGGATTCAACGGCTCGCCGACGCTTGCCATGAAGCGCAATGCGGATAGGTCCTTGCTTTGCGGAAACTCGGCTCCCGCCCTCATCAGCATTCGAATCGCCGTCGGAGCCGTGTACCAAACCTGGATCTTTTCCTCTTCGAGGATCTGATACCAACGCTTCGGGTCGAACTCGGCCTCGTCGACGACCATGGTCACCCGATTGGTGAGCGGCGCGCTGATGCCATACGACGTGCCCGTGACCCAACCTGGATCCGCCGTGCACCAGTAGACATCACCTGGGTGCAGGTCGAGCGCGAGCTTGCCCGTCACGTAGTGCGTCAGCACGGCACCGTGCACGTGATAGGCTCCCTTCGGGGTGCCAGTCGTCCCGCTGGTAAAATGCAGCACCGCCGGCGTTTCGGGGTCGGTGTCTGCGATCCGATAGTCGGCTGCGGCGGACGCCATCGCGTCCGCCCAATCGGTCGTACCTTCGGGGTGCTTGGGCCGCTTTGGGTCTCCGACGATGAGCACGTGCTCGAGCGTCGGAATCTGATCCCGAATGGCCGCAATTCGACGGTTGAACAAACGCTCGGTCGTGAAGAGCACACTCGCCCCGCCGAGGTTCAGTCGCTGCAGGATGGGCTCGGGTCCAAACGCCGAGAACAGCGGACAGAACATCGCTCGATGCTTCAGCGTGCCGAGCGCGCAAACGTAGAGCTCGGGGATGCGCCCGGTGAGTGAGTATACGCGGTCGCCGGGATGAACGCCGAGTCCGGCGAGCACATTCGCAAAGCGATCGCTGAGCGAATCGAGCTCCGCATAGCTAATCTCGGTTCGCCCTCCGTTCTTGCCGAGCCAGATGATCGCGGTCTGTGAGCCGTGGCCACCCGCGACGTGCCGCGCGACGGCCTCGTACGCGAGATTGAGCCCGCCTCCGTCAGGAAGCCCGTCGAGCTCTTCCCTGGCGCGTCCCCACGAGAACGACGCTCGTTCGCGCGTGTAATCACTGAGATTCGGACCCGCCTGCCCCTCGTGAAGTTCTTTTCGGATGCGCATGTCCACGCTGGGAAACCCACATGCATCCACCGAGCCAAGTCGACACCGGACCTAACTGTCCCTGTGTACCCGTGGAAAATGGCTCGAGGAACTGGCGCGAAGGGCGCGGATCTTGCGCCCTTCAGGGGCTCTCGCGAAGAAGTTGCGTCTACTTCCAGCGAGCTCGCGCGAAACCACGGGGGTTACGTTTGGCACGGGCGGTGCTAGTGGTAACAACCCGGAACCCTCAAGGAGGAGACCATGAGTGCCGATCAAGCAGACAAGAAACTGAAGCAGGACCTGGAAGATACGCGCAACGACCTCAAGCGTGCCGCAGACGAGATCAGGCTCAAGCTGCACCTTGCCGGAATGGACGCAAAGGACGCGTGGGAAGAGGTTCAGCCACGCTTGGCGGACTTCGAACAGCGTTTCGATGCGAAGGCCGAAGAGGTCGGTGAAGAGCTCAAGGCGCTTGGCAGCGACATCATGAAGCGCCTGCAGAACATCAAGTCGAAGATCTCGTCAGAGTAGAGAAGTCAGCCTGCGTCGGGGGCTCGTTCCCGCACGACGAACACGCTGCACGGCGCGTGACGCACGGTGTTCTCCGCGACGCTCCCCAAGAGGCGTCTGAGAACCCCGGTGCGGCCGTGCGAACCGAGGACGATCAAGCTTGCGTTCGTCTCGGTCGCGACGCGGCAAATCTCGACCGAAGGCGAGGCGGACGGGCGCGCGTCGTACTGGACGTCCGTGTCATCGAGATGACCGAAGTAGGAGTGACGGGCCTGTTTGAGCAGGTGCATGGACTCCTCGTCCCACCCTCGGCCTTCGCGCTCCGCCGGGGCGCGCGCGGCCGGTCGCTTCAACTTTTTGGGATCGAAGACATGGATGATGAACACCCGGGTCTCGTCCCGCCGAGCAATCTCCGCCGTCCGTTCGAGCGCAAGGTCGGAACATGCGGAAAAATCCGTACAAACGACGATGAGCGGCTTCATAGGGTCAAGAGGATTTTGCCGGTGCGGCCGGGACGGCCGGCATGGTTCAGGGCCGCATGGATCTCATCGAGGGCGTAAATCCGTTCGACCGTCGTGCCGAGAACGTCGCTCGCGATCAGCTTTGCCGTGGCACGCACCAAACCGATGCGCTGGAAGAGAGAGCGGTTCGCGAGATAGGCCGGTAGGTAAAAGCCCTCGACCGTCGTCATCGGCATCATGATGTCGCGCGGAGGAAGCGAGATCGGCTCTGGGCTGAGGGTGCCGTAGCAGATCATGCGTCCGCCGGGCGCGAGTGTGCGAAGCACCTGCGAGCCCGTGGGACCTCCGACGCAGTCCAAGACGTACTGGACGCCGCTCGGCGTGTACCGATGCACCGCCTCGATGACGTCTTGATCCTCGGTGGCGATCACGTACTTCGCGCCCGCCTTTTTCAAGCGCTCCGCTCCGGCCCGGCTTCGCACCACGTTGATCACGCGAAATCCGTCTGCGCGCCCCAGGTTGCGCACCATTTGGCAGAGCGCAGACCCACCCGCGGTCTGCAGTACCACGGCGCCCCTCGGCACCTGGAGCACGTGCCGAACCATGATCAGCGCGGTCAGCGGATTCACGAAAAACGAGCACGCTTGCTCATCGGTCAACGAACGAGGAACCGGAAACGCGCGCTTTGCATCGATCAGTGTTTGCTCTTGCCATGTGCCATGGGGGGGGCCGCCGACGACCGCTACGCGCTTGCCGACCAATCGCCGCGCCAAGAGCCCACCGCCGGACTCTTCCACCACACCGACCCCTTCGACGCCCAAGGAATACGGCGGTGCGGGTGACGGGTTGCCGTCCGGCCCGGTCGGCCGCTCGACCCCACGGTTCCAAATCATGCGGGCGAACGCTCGTTCATACGTGCCGTTGATGTAGTTGAAGTCGGACGGGTTCACGGGCGCCATGTGCATGCGGACGCGAACCTGCCCCGGACCGGGTGATGGGATCGCCACGTCGCGGATCCGCACTGCGGACGGGTCATCGCTGTGCGCATCGACCATGGCGGACTTCATCCCGTCACCCGCCTTTCGGTCCGCTCAACCCACTTGGCATGGCGAACGGCCAGTTCGAGTCCACGGTGCCGCCGTCGACCTCGAGCACCTTGCCCGTCACCCAGCTTCCCGCCTCGGAGAGCAGATAGAGCGCAGCCGCCCCGATATCTTCGACCGTGCCGAGACGTTTGAGCGGAGTGAGGTCCTCCATTTGCTTCGCGAGCGACTTGTCTGCGGTCACCATGGCAAGCGCATCGGTTTGCGTCGCGCCCACTGCAATCGCGTTGACGCGGACATGCGGAGCCCACTCGTGGGCGAGCAGCCTCGTCATGTGCGACATCGCCGCTTTTGCGGTGCCGTACGCGACGAAGCCGTTGTCGACCAAGTGCGAGAGCCCCGAGGTGATGTTGACGATGGCGCCATGCTCGCGCTCCGCCATCGAGGGGGCGAGCGCGCGTGACAAATGGAACGCGGTCGTCACGTTGAAGTGAAACGCCTTGTCGAGCTCGTCGTCGGTGCAATGCAACGCGGGACCCGGCAATGTTCCCCCGGCGTTGTTGACGAGAAAGTCGACGCCACCGAATTCTTCGAGCGCCCTTGCCGCAAGACGTTCGAGCTGCTCGCCGTCCAACACGTCCGTCGGCACGACGAGCGCACGGCCGCCGTTTTGTTCGACGATGGTCGCAACTTCTCGCAGCGTGTGTTCGCGTCTGGCGGCCAAGACCATGTCGGCTCCGGCCTCGGCAAGCGCAATTGATATCCCTCGGCCGATACCTCTACCGGCGCCTGTCACGACGGCAACTCGTCCGTCAACCCTAAAGCGGTCCAGAATCATAGATGGGCGATCTCCGGCGCGTACTTTCCGGCAAAGCCCCAAAATTCGCAACAGGCGTATTGCGTTGACCCACCTCACCGGGTCCCGTATTTTCTCCCGGATGACCTATTGTATCGCCGTGAGGGTGAATCAGGGGTTGGTGTTCGCATCGGATTCCCGGACCAACGCCGGAGTCGACCACATCAGCACCTACGGCAAAATGCACACCTTCTGCGGCGACGGGGAGCGCTTCTTCACGCTGCTGACCGCAGGGAACCTCGCGACCAGCCGGGCCGTCGTGACGCACCTCCGGCGCGACATCGAAGACGGCGCGGAGACGAGCCTCGCCACGGTCAAACGCCTCACTGGCGCAGCGGACTACATCGGCCAGATCAGCACCGAGGAGCAGCGCAAGCACGACAAGCTCGCCAAAGGCAAGGGATTCAGCGCCGGCGCGAGCTTCATCCTAGGGGGCCAAATCAAGGATGCAGAGCACTCGATCCTCCTCATCTATCCGGAAGGCAACTACATTCCCGTCTCCCGTCATTCGCCGTTTCTCCAGATCGGCGAGGAGAAGTATGGCAAGCCGATCCTCGATCGCATCATCGAGCCGAACGTCAGCCTAGAGGTCGCCGGCCGGTGCGCCCTGGTTTCGATGGACTCCACCATGCGAAGCAACGCGAGCGTGGGGCCGCCGATCGACCTCTTGCTGTACTCAGCCGGCACGCAGCGGCCCGGCAGCCACGTGACCTTCGGCGAAGACGACGAGTACCTCCGCGCGCTCCGGCGTGGTTGGCAAGACAGCCTGAAGAACGCCTTCAACAACCTGCCGACCCTGCCCTTGCCGGCCGGCGCCATGCGGCTGGTCGACGGTTGAGCTTCGATTACTGGCCGAGACCCTGCCGTCTGAGATCGAGCGTGTAGTAGCTCTCGTCGGTATAGACCCCGGGTTGAAGCTCTCTTCGCACGCCCACATCTTCCGCGGAGGTTCCCCACCGGGCGCTTCGCCGCGCACGCGCCTCCTCGAGGTCGCGCGGACCGGCTTTGTAGACCGGCCCGTCGGGGTTCCAGTAGTAGTACTTCCCCGAGGCCGCCACGACCCCCGAGCGGTCGACCACCTCGATGCGAACCGGCGATTGGATCGGGACGTGGGGATGAAGCGCGGGCCAGCCGCTGGCCGCCTTGTAGCGGACGCCGGCGGCCAGTGTCCCGCCGAAGTCGTGAAAGCGTACGACGAATCCGTCGACCGCGACTTGGCATCGATCGAGGAGGGCCGGGTTCGTCAAGGAGAGCTCGATACGGTCGGTCGAGTTATCAACCATCCGCGACGTGGTTCCACCGTCGGACATCTCGGCCATAAGCGGCCAGGGCTCGAGCGCCTGGCGTACGACCACCTCTCCATCATCGAGCTCGAGCCGGCCGAGCACGGCAAAACGCGCCTCGAAGATCCCAAGCAGCCAATCACGCTCGAACGGAAGGCCAGCGGCCGCGAGGTCGCTGCAGACCATGCCTAGGTCCTCCCAGAGCCCGGCCGGAAGCATGTAGCGATCGTGCAGACTCGCGCCGTGCCGAACGAGAGCTCCCTTGCACGGCTCGGCGGCCAACATGGCGAAGATCGCACGAACGAACAGAGCCGAGAGCGATTGCAACGCAACGTCGTGCATCGTCTCGAAGGCCCGAAGCTCGATCAAGCCCTGAAGGCCCATCGGCGAGTCGTAGTTCCACAACTTGTCGATGCTGATCTCGGCGAGGTGCGTGTTGCCCGCACTGTCGGTGAGGAGGTTCCGAAACAGGCGATCCAAAAGGCCGCGATCGCCGGAACCATTCGCAGGGTCGGTGCCGAGGCATGCTGTCTCGAGCTCGTAGAGCTTGGCGAGCAGGGTTTCGTCGGCGCGCGGCGCTTGCGAGCCGGGCCCCACGTACTGACCCGAAAAGAAGTATGACAAAGCGGGATGCCGTTGCCAGTAGCGAATGATGCTGCCGAGAAGCGCGGGGTGCTCGAAGAACGGGTTCTCATCGACGCTCGGACCGCCAAACAACACGTGCGCGCCACCGCCCGTTCCCTGAATCTGACCGTTGAGGTGGCGGCGGATCGTGTAGAGACCCTCCGCTTCGGCAGCTTTGGTGATTCTCGTCAGAACCCGATCGTAGTCCCGCCACGTCTTGGTCGGCGGAAGGTTGACCTCGAGCACGCCGGGGTCTGCCGCCAATCCGACCGTTGTCACTCCCGGGGATTGGTTCGGCCGGTAGCCACACAACACGAGTCGTGAAACCTGGCGTTTGACGGCAACCCGCTCGATGAGGCGAATCAACGCGGCAAACCCGTCGAAGTCGAGCGGCGGCACGAAGAGATGCAGCGCACCGTCGGTGGCCTCCACGGTCAACGCGCGCCGAATGTGACTCTCGTCGAGCTCGCCAAGTGGCAGCCGCAATCCGACAGGGCTCATTCCGGGGACCAGCACGACTGGCTTCTCGCGCGAGAACGGCCAATCGCCGGAAACCCAATCGCCATCCCGCCGATCGAGCGGTAAGACCCATCCGCGCGGAGTATCGAGCGAGCCCCCCTTCTCGATGCACGGTAACACGTACTGCTTTACGCCGAGCTCGCTCGCGAGCGCCGCGATCAGCTTGCGCGCATCGCGATTGGTCGCTTCGCTCCCGCCTCCCTCGAGCGCGAAGATCTCGGGGTGACGCCACATCGGAACACCGTCCTCTCGATGCAACGTAAGCACCACCCATCGCGGCAGCGGCTCGCCAGGATACTGCTTGCCGAAGATCTGCATCACCAGCCCGCCGGGATAGACCTCGCGCAAGAGCCGCGCCGTCAGTCGCTGCGCGTACCCGAGCTTTTCCGGTCCCATGGCCTCGTTGTTCCACTCGCGGCCGTCCGGGTCTGCCGGGATGAAGGTTGGCTCTCCACCCATCGTCAGGACCAGACCGCACCCCCGCAACTTGTCCTCGACCGCCCCGGCGAGCTCGTCGATGGCGCTGCTCACTCCCGTGCCTCCTCGATCGTCAATGCGACCTGCATCCGTGATGCGACGCCGCCGACGTGGAAGTACTGCCCCTGGATCGGGCTCACCCACTCCGGCCGGTTGGCAACCGCCGCAGGCAAGAAGTGATGGTCCGCGACGAGCCCGTTGGTCGGGTCGAAACCCCGCCAACCCGCCCCCGGCAAATACACCTCGGCCCATGCATGCATCGAGCCCGCGGCAACGTTGAAAGTCGTGGCCCCGTCCGGACGCGGAGGCTCGTAAAGATAGCCGCTCACGAACCTTGCTGCCAAACCGAGCTGGCGGCTGGTTGCGACGAAGAACTCAGCCATGTCCCGACAGGAGCCGCACCTCCGGTCGAGCGTTTCGTTTGCAGTCTGCGTACCTTCTTCGTCGCGACTCTCGTATCGGATCTGTCGATGAATCGCCAAGTTGAGATCGGTGAGAAACGAAAAGGTCTCTCGCGGCTTGCTCAGATCCCCGAGCGCTGCGCGAGCCCACTCCAACACCCGCCAACGTTCCAGCTCCTCGGCCTCTAGATAGGGCCGAAGCGCGCTCTTCTCTCGCGCGTCATAGGTGAACGGAAAGTTGCTCGCGCGGCTCTCCAAGATGAAATCGAACGGGTTCTCTTCGGCGACTTCAAACGCCATGCGGCAGTGAAAGGAGAGCAGTGACGACTTCTCGAGACCGAAGCTGACGACGGCCACTACGTTGTTGAAGCAATCGCGCACCCATCGGACCTTGCCCGCGGGCTGGGAACTGAGCTCGAACGACTCGACGTGAATCGTCTGGCTTTCGCGAGGGCGGAGATAGAGCGAGTGCTCACCGAACCCTACAACTTGCTCGTACCGATATTCGGTAAGATGGTCGACTACGATCTTCATCTGCGACTGGATTAGCAGGTTTCCGCCGCTGATGTGATTTCGAAAAGGTTTCCGAGTCGTATCTCTATCGCAACTTCGGCGACAATGGCCCATGGGGTGCTGCGAACTCCTCAGAAGAGCGATATTCTTCGGGAATCGTGAAAAACGTGATCCGCTTCCCCACTCAGCTTCGCGCGGCGCGTTTGGAAACCCTCGACGATCGCCAGTACCGTACGATCCACGGCTACCGTCGCGCTTTCATCAAGGCAGGCAGCGGTCCGGCGGTTCTACTGATTCATGGAATCGGGGACAGCGCGGACAGCTGGCTCGACATCATTCCAGCGCTCGCTCGGGATTACACCGTGATCGCGCCTGATCTGCTTGGACACGGTCAATCGGACAAGCCCCGCGCTGACTACTCGATCGCCGCCTATGCCAACGCGATGCGCGATCTCCTGGCCGTCCTCGACGTCGAACGAGTGACCGTGGTCGGTCATTCGCTCGGCGGCGGCGTTGCGATGCAGTTCGCCTATCAGTTCCCCGAGCGTTGCGAGCGTATTTGTTTGATCAGCACCGGCGGGGTCGCGCACGAAGTCACTCCGCTCCTTCGCTTCGCATCGGCCCCAAACGCCGACCTCGTCCTGCCTCTGATCGGCACGCCCACAGCCCGGCTGCTCGGCAGGCTCACCTTCGGAGTGCTCCGGGCGCTCAACACCAACCTGGGTCTCGACGCCCACCACTTGATGCGCGTATTCGACGCGCTCCCTGACGCGTCGGCACGACTGGCTTTCGTCCGCACGCTCCGCGCCGCGGTCGATTGGAAGGGCCAGGCAATCACGATGCTCGACCGTTGCTATCTCACACAAGGCATGCCGACACTCCTGGTGTGGGGTGCGCGCGATGCCGTGATCCCGGTTGCCCACGCGCACAAGGCTCATGGCGCCATGCCTGGCAGCCAACTCGAAGTGTTTCCGGACGTCGGCCACTTCCCGCACAAGGACGACCCCGAGCGCTTCATTCGTCTATTCCAAGCCTTCTACGCGGGCGCCGAACCCAACACGTACAGCGCCGAAGACTGGCGCGCGGTGCTCCGTCGGGGAGCTATTGCTGCGCCTGTTGCTGAGCGTCGGCTTCAGGCGTTGTCGCCTCTTCGATCCGTTTGACCCGTACGGAGACTTCGAGGCGCTCGCCGTGCCCCCCAGCATAAAGGGTGCCGGCCGTCGGCGTGGCGTCTCGGTAATTGCGTCCCGACGCGACCCGAACGTGGTCGAGGTCGACCAAACACCCATTGGTTGGGTCGAATCCCCGCCACCCGACCGAAGGCAGGTAGACCTCCGCCCAGGCGTGAGACGCCTCGGATTGAATTTGATTGTGATACGTAGCGCCCGTGTAGATGTAGCCAACCCGATACCGCGCGGGCACGCCAAGCAATCGCGCCAGGCAAATGAAGAGGTTCGCAAAATCCTGACAAACCCCGCGCCGATCCTGAAACACGTCGAAGGGCGAGGTTTCGAAGGAAGTGGAGCCGGGAATGTACTTGAAGTCCTTGTGAAGTGTCTCGTTCAAGTCGATGAGCGTCTCGAGCAGATCGTAGCCGCGACGCGCCGCAAAGCTCATCGCGAACCCGGAAAGCTCGCGGAGCTCGGTTTCCGGAAGCTCCGGCGGCAGAAGGAACGGATTCATCATCTGACGCTGCCAAGGCATCCAGACGAGCGGAATGTGCGTAGTCCGAAGCGAGGAGTGTGTCTCGACGTGGTAGGTCCTCACCTTCGAGTACGCGCGCACCCATAGCTCGGTGTACGGCTGACTGATCTGAAAGCTCAGCACGTGATTGCCGAACACGTCCTCGTAAGAGAACGCCTGACCGGGGGGCGAGATCTCGAGCTTGTACTCGAGGACGTCCTGCGTGAGGTCGCGCACGGGTTGAAGTCGCACAGTGTGACTCGAGGTCTCGACCGCCGTTTCGTAGCGGTAGATCGTCTCGTGCACGATCTCGTAGGTGCCGGACTTGCCCTGCCCTGACTCGAGCGCTGGAACCAATGGCCCCGGCACCGCGGCAGGCGGGGTCGCGGGCTGCACCACGCTCGTGCGCGGCGCTTCCTGCTGAACCCGAGACCAAGACGACTTGCGCTTCTCGCCGAGCGCGGGAGCCGGCGGCGGAATCGTCTCGCCCGTGTCGATCAACTGTCCGCGGCTGACGACGCGGAGCTCGCCAGGCGCGAACTGCGACCAAGCCTCGTCCGAGAGCGGCCGCGTCGAAATGACAGTGAAGGTGCAGTTCTCGTCGATCGAGTTGGAGACATCTAGCTCGAGGAGGTCGGACTCGAGCTTCGTAGAAATCGGAGGCGGCAATCGGCGCAGGTGGTGGAGCGCGTTGAAGCCGTTCCGGTCGTGATACGCGACCACGTGCAGGCCGTCACTCCAAACGACGTTGAGGGTCCCGAGCTCGTTGAGCCTCTGCAACCACTCCCGAATCGTATGCCAACTCAAATCCGACAGACTTCGAGCACCCACGGCTCGCACCTGGCCCATCAACCAGCAGAACGCATGCTCGGTGTCAGTGTGGCCGACTGGCTCGAAGCCGAGCCCCTCGTCGAGGGGAAGCGTCACATCGAGATTGCGACCGAGGTCTCCATTGTGTGCGAAGATCCAATCGCGCCCGGCGTGGCTACGAACGAACGGTTGCGTGTCGGTGAAGGAACGACCGCGGTGCGTGCCGCAGTGACACATGAAGATGCTCGAGCGGAAGCGGTCCCAGCGCTGCACGGCCGACGCAACCGCCATGTCGTACTCGACATGCGGGTCCTTGAGAACCGAAGCGCCTACGCCATCGCGGGGATACCACCCGAAGCCCCAACCATCGGGCCGGTTGCCCTTCTTGAAGCGGATCTTGGGCGATGCAGGGCTGTCGTAGCAAACGGCGAGGAGGTCACTGTTGAGCTGCTGCACCGCTTTCCTCCATGAGAATCTGAGTCTGCAATTCGGTCGACTGAAAGAACTCCTGTTCGATCGAAGCGCAAAGATCGCTCACCGAGTCCACCAGATACGTAAGCTCGTCGTGGAGCTCGCTGCCGACAATCGCATGCCCTTCGCGAAGCGCAACGTGACTCAGAAGAGCCTCGAGAAGCGCGGTCGAAACCATCCCGATGCGATTGGAGCCATAGCCACGCACCTGCACGAGCGAGTGCCGGGCCGCCCGCAAGCAATGTGAAACCGACCGTGGTAGGTCCTGCTCGAACAACAAGAAGCTCACGACCTCCCGGGCCGTGGGTGTACCGAAGATGCGCTTCTGAAATGGCTCCGTGGCCGAGCACGACCGAAGGAGCGCGGACCACTGCGCAAGCCTGACTGGGTCGTCTATCGAGCCCTCCTCGGGGAACGTATGATAGTTGACGTCCATCAAGCGGGCAGTTTGTCCGGCGCGCTCGAGGTATCGCCCGAGCCGCATGAACGCGAGCGGCTCGCCATTGAGCATGGTCTCGTCCGCCTGCCCGTGGAACAGCTCGCCCATCTGGCGGATGTGTTGGTAGAAGTGGTCGCGGTCCGACCGATAGAGCCGACGCCCGGGGCCACTCTGTAGCCAGTGCCAGAGCGAGTTCACCGTCTCCCACATCTCCGAGCTGACGATCTCTCGGGCGGTGCGGGTGTTCTCACGCGCCCAACGCACCGACTCGACGATCGAGGTGGAGTTTCGGCGGTCCCAAGTCAGGTACTCCTGCACCGTTTCGCCGTTTTCGTCCTCGCCGAAATGCCGCTTGTAGCGTTCTTCCTCGCCGGCAACGACCACCAGCGGGTGCCAACGGTGGAGATCCGGAAGGTCGACCCCCGGAATGAAGGCGCGGTTGACGCGCAAGAGGCGCGCCATGCCGCCCGCGCGCTCCATGTAGCGGTTGAGCCAAAAACAGTTGCCAGCGACGCGCGAGATCATGGCGACGGACCTTCCAGCACCCAGGTGTCTTTGGAGCCGCCGCCTTGGCTCGAGTTGACCACATACGAGCCGGCCCGCAGCGCGACGCGGGTCAAGCCACCCGGCAACACCCAACTGCTCTTGCCGGTGAGCACGAACGGCCGGAGGTCCACGCGACGGGGGGCGGCCTCGCCTTCGATCCACGTGGGGCAGGTGGAAAGCTCGACCACCGGCTGCGCGATGTAGCCTTCGGGCTCGTCGCGAAGCTTGACGGCGAACTCGGCGATCTCCTCCTTGGTGGCCCCAGGCCCGAACAACATTCCGTAGCCTCCGGAGCCATCCACTGCCTTGACCACCATGGACTTCAGATTTGCGAGCACGTGGTCGCGCTCCTTTGGGCGGGCGCAGATGTATGTCTCGACTTGGCCGAGGATCGGCTCTTCGGCGAGATAGAACCGAATCATGTCTGGAACGAAGGGATAGACTGCCTTGTTGTCGGCGACGCCGTTGCCAGGCGCGTTCGCGAGCGTGACGTTGCCCGCGGCGTATGCCTCGATGACGCCCGGCACACCGAGCGCACTGGCCTCGTTGAAGACGCGCGGGTCGAGGAAGTCGTCGTCGATACGACGGTAGATCACGTCGACCTGCTCCGGCCCTGAAGTGGTCTTTACGAACACGCGCTTGTCGTGCACGAACAAGTCGCTGCCCTGAACGAGGTCACACCCCATCTGCCGAGCCAAGAAGCTGTGCTCGAAGTACGCGGAGTTGAAGGGCCCGGGCGTCAGCACGACGATCCGGCTCTCCCCCGGGTCCCGCGGCGACACGCTCACCAGGGCATCGCCAAGACGGGCCGCATAGCTCTCGACCGGACGCACTCGGCTCCGCCGAAAGACGCCGGGGAACACCCGCTGCATCACCACGCGATTCTCGAGCACGTAGCTCACCCCCGAGGGCGTTCGAAGGTTGTCTTCGAGCACGAGGAATTCGCCGTCGCTACCGCGAATGAGATCAATGCCTGCGATGTTGACGAACACACCCTCGGCAGGGCGCATCCCTCGAAGCTCTTGGAGGTAGCCCGCAGTGCCGAAGACCACATTTTCGGGGATCTTCCCCTCCCTCATGATGCGCTGCTCGCCGTAGACGTCGCTCAAGAACATGTTCAGCGCGGTCACGCGCTGAATGAGCCCCCGCTCGATCGTGTCCCACACGTTCGCTGGAATCACGCGCGGGATGAGGTCGAACGGGAAGATTTTCTCCTGCCCGCGCGAGTCGGAGTAGACGGAGAACGTCACGCCGCCACGAAAGAGCGCGCCCTCCGCGAGTCTCTGACGCGTCATGAACTCCATTCGGCCAAACTGCCCAAGCTCCGAGACCAGATCGGCGACCTCGTCGCGGGGAGTTCCATCCCCGCGGAATAACTCGTCGTAGGTCCTGGGTAGGGGCGCGTATCCGTCGAGCAGGGTCGAGTCCCCGGCCAGGCCAACGGTCTGCTCATGATCCGCTGGCATCTAACAGAGCATGGATCGGGGTCATCGCCGGAACAGCAAAAACTTGAACCTCGAGCTCACTTATTACCTCTTGGAAACAATGGAGAAACCAGCCCTGGCCCGGCGCCGGTCCGCGATGATATACGCTGATGGTATCGCCGTCCCGATGGGCCCAAGGAGCCGAGATGCACCCCTGGCATGACGTTTACATCGATGAAGACCAGCTCGCCGAGACCTTCCCGGTCGTGATCGAAGTCCCGATGGGCAGCAAGAACAAGTATGAGCTCGACAAGGAAAGCGGCTTGCTCAAGCTCGACCGGGTGCTCTTCAGCGCAGTCCACTACCCGGCCAACTACGGGTTCGTCCCGAGGAGCTTTTGCGACGATGGAGATCCGCTCGATGCTCTGGTCCTCGGGCAGGAGTCGGTCGTGCCACTCTGCATCATGCACGCCCGCGCCATCGGCGTGATGCGGATGAGCGACGACAAGGGCATCGACGACAAAATCATCGCCGTGAGCGTCAACGATCCGGTCTACAGCGAGCGAAGAAACCTCCAGGACCTCCCCGAGCACAAGCTCCGTGAGATTCAGCGCTTCTTCGAGGACTACAAGGCCCTCGAGAACAAGGAAGTGGTCGTCGAGGGCATGCAGGAGCGCGACGAGGCGCTCGGGATCCTCCGCGATTCGCTGATCATGTACCGCAAGCTTCGCCGGGGGGAGCTCGCCAAGGGTTGAGATTTCGCCAAGATAGCCCCGCCTGCCCGACCGCCACAGCCGTCAAAGCTCCCAAAACGGGCGGCCCGGGGGCCCCTAAGCGCTTGCGCAGTCCAAAGCCCTTGATATGGTGCGCGACCCATATCACTGAACAATCCTTTATCGGAGGGGCACATGCATAGAGCAAGCTGGGTATTTCTGTTGGCGATCGGACTGATGCTGACGGCAGGTTGTAAGAAAGACGAGCTGCGGGCCAAGGACGCGCGTATCGCCGAGCTCGAGGAAATGACTGGAGACACGAGCGCAAAGCTCGACCAGTGCAAGAAGGACCGCGAAAACCTCAATAAGCTCGTGAAGGGCTACACCGGCGAAATCAACGCCATGGAGGCCGCCCTCGCCGAAGCCGCCGCGCGAGAAGCGCAGGCCGCCAATCGCCTCGCCGAGTACAACTCGATGCTGAAGCAGCTCAAGTCGATGATCGACTCGGGTAAGCTCAACGTTCGAATCGTCCGCGGCAAGATGGTCATCGAGCTTCCCGAAGCCGTCCTCTTCGCTAGCGGCAGCGCCAAGCTCAAGAAGGAGGGCGTCCGCGTTCTCGCTGAGCTCGGCCCCGTGCTGGCCAGCCTCGAGGGCCGCATGTTCCAGGTCGGCGGACACACGGACAACAAGCCGATCAAGACGGCACGCTTCCCGTCGAACTGGGAGCTTTCGGGCGCCCGCGCGATCGACGTGACCAAGCTCCTGATCGAGTACGGCGTTCCGGGGACCCGCGTCTCCGCGGCGGCGTACGCGGACACGCAGCCGGTGGCCGACAACGAGACCGCGGAGGGCCGCGCGCTCAACCGTCGCATCGAGATCGCACTTCAGCCGAATCTCGACGAGCTTCCGGACCTCTCCGACTTCAGCGGCAGCAACTAAAGCCTGCCTTCCCGCAGCTCGCGGGATGAGTCGACAAACGACCGCGCCGGCGCGCCTTGTGCAGCCGGCGTTTTCGTTTAAGCCGCCCGCGCGAGGGAACGCGATTGGCGTCGGGGGGTTTATTTTAATCCACCCGCCCACCCCCACCGCGTAATCCTCCCTCCGCGCGCTTCGCTTCGCTCGCGCTTGGCGGCGCTTTGCGCCGGGCTTCGCCGTTCCGGCTCGCGCTTTGGGCGCTCGGGTGTTTGGTGTCGTGGATGGGTGGTCGGCTTCTCTGTTCTTTGCTACGCCGCAGGCCTTCGGAGGTTCGGTATGAGAAATTTTCGCCTTGTTCTGGCATTGGTTTTTGGCGGCGTGTTGGCTCTCGGGGCTTGCTCTAGCTCGGATGGCGGCACCGCGGGCGCGGGAGGCAGCGCAGGCAGCGGGGGCGAAGGCGGCATAGGAGACCCGCCTGCAGCCACCGTGTCGGTCGGTGGGATCGCCTGGGGCTTCACCTTGCCGGGGCAAGGCGGCTACGACCTCATCAAGGGCGCGACGATTTCCGTTCTCGAAATGCCCGAGCTCACCACCGAGTCGGACGACGAAGGGGCGTTCACCATCGAAGGCATCCCGGTCGGCTTGCAGGCGACCTTCGTACTCGAGCATGAGCGCTACCCGCTCACGTACACGAAAACGCACACCATCACCGAGGACATCACCAACCTCACCTTCCAAGTGCCAAACAACGGGCTCTACATCGTGATCGAGACGCAGCTCGGCATCACCAGCGACCCCGAGAAGTGCCAGATGGTCAGCACGTTCACGCGCTACGGCCGAACGATTGGGGACCCCGGTCACCACGGCCAGGCAGGTGCGGTGCTCGGCATCGACGCCCCCGACGGCGCCTCGATGGAAGAAGGCCCGATCTACTTCGGCGACAACGTCGTGCCCGATCGCGCGCGCAGCTACTCCTCGCTCGACGGCGGCGTGTTGATCATCAACGCCGACCCGGGCGACTACAGGCTCAGCGCCTCGTGCGTCGAGAACCCGTCGACCCTCTACGACGACTTCGTCGCCGAGTACCCGCCGGAGACCTACCCCGAAGAAGACCTTCGCTGTCAGACCGAAAGCGTGGAGTTCGAGTCGGTCCTGATGAAATGCCGCCCCGGGGTCTTCTTGAATGCCTCGCCCTCGTACGGGCTTCAGGCGTTGCCCGCAGCGGAATAGCTACTTGCCCTTGGCGGCCGCTTCGGCTTCCTCGAGGAGGCTTCTGCTGAAGATGCGGCCGATGAGGTTCTCCCGGGTCTCACGGCCGGCTTCCTCCCATTCCGCCCGATAGGGCCCCGTGTCGAGCGCCTCGATCCCACGCTTCATCAGGATCTCGTAGGCCTCCGCATCGTCGCGTCGCACGACCCTGTCGAGGGCGGCGGCGGCGCGAATCGCCGTGCTCTTGAGGACGGCTTGGTCCTCGGGAGAAAGCTGGTCGAACTTCTCTTTCTTGATGATCGACGCGCCCATCACGATGCCGAAGCTGTCTTTCGACATGTACTTGAGCTTCGTGTACCACTGGAGCGCAACCGCGCCGATCGCCGAGGTGGGGACGACGTCGACCATCTTCGTCTGAAGCGCCGCATAGACCTCGGGCACGCCGAGCCGCACGCCGTTGGCCCCCACGACCTTCAAGAACTCCGCGAAGATCGGATCGTCCTTCCAGACCCAAGGGCGCGCCTTCTTCAGGTCGGATGGTCGGAGGATCGGGATCGTCGACATGATGCGGCCCTTGCCGGCGTCCGCCCATGCCAGGAGCTCGAAGCCGGCGTCGCGAAACATCTCGCCGAAGTGCGGAGTCATCTTTTCGCGCACGCGCTCGAGCTCGTCATAGGTCTCGATCAAGCCAGGCGTAGACAAGACCAACACCGGACGCACGATGATGCCGAGCCCCGTCGACGTGATGCCCGCAGCGTCCATCTGCCCGGCGCGCATCTTCCGTATGAAGTCGCGCTCGTCGCCCTGGCTTCCGCCCGAATAGTAACGAAGCTCAACGCGCCCCTCGGTTTCCTTCTCGAGGCTTCGGCTCCATGCTTTCAGGATCTTTCCAAAGGTCGACCCCGAGGGCGCAAGCGTCGCGTAGCGAATGACCGTCTTTTCTTCCGCGTCGGCGCTCGGTGGGCCTTCGGCGAGCAGACAAGCCGCAGCCAACAAGAACACGAGCCAGGATTTCCTCGGTGCTTTGATCACGTTCACTCCAACAATTCGTCGCGCAGTTGCTCCAAGACATCTTGAGAGCAACCCAAACCGTCCATCAGATATCCTGCGACGCTTCCATATCGCTCGAGAATCTCGGCATGCGCCGCCTGCAGGTTCTGTTCTTTCACATACAACAGGCCTTCGACGCGCTCAAACGCGGTTTCTTCACCCTCCTCACCCCCTCGTTGCGCGGCAAAGCTGCGAATCATCCCGAGCATCTTGTCGTTGTCAGCCTTGCGATAGTGGTTCGACAAGAGGTAGTCCTCGACGACGGTTTCCCACGGCACCCCGAGCGCCGACAACACGATGGCGGCGCCGAACCCCGCCCGATCCTTGCCCTGGGTGCAGTGAAACACCAGCGGCCGGCTCGCCGGGTCGCTCAGCGCCCGCAGCAAGCCGCCGTACTGCATCGAGAAATCGCGCACCAGGTGGCGATTGACGTTGTCGAGCAAGCCAGCCGGCACCCTCGAGAAGTCACCCGCCAGCAAACTGGGGATGAGCTTCTTGAACATGTCGCTCGACGCGATTGGCATCGCTCGAAGCGTGGCGCCCTCGGGAAGCCGCCCTTGTCCTCGCACGGCGACCTCCTCCGGTGACCGAAGGTCGACGACGGTCCTGATCCGGAGCTCGGCGAGCTTGCGCACATCGTCTTCGCCAAGCTGACTCAGCTCGCCGGACCGATAGACGAGCCCCCATTTCACCCGCCGCCCGTCGCTCGACGCGTAACCGCCGAGGTCGCGGAAGTTGGGTTGGCCCGACAGGGGAATCTGCCGATGCATCGCTATGCGACTTGATGGGCCTGTTGAGGCGGCTTGGATTCACGAATCCAATTCGCCTGTGAACCATGCTCGTCGGCGATGAAGGTGTCCCACAGCAGCATCGCTGCATACGCTCGCCATGGTCGCCAGCTCTCCGCGCGGGTGTCGAGATCCGAGATGGAGACTGGTGTGCCGTTCTGTTGAACCGCCTTGCGAAGCCAGGTGTTGCTCGACGGAAACGCATCGGGCTCGCGGTAGACCCGCATCGCGATGTAGTGGGCCGTCGTCGCGCTGACATCGGCGATCGAATGGAGGCCTTCGATAGCCGCATCGAGTGTAGGCGTGCCATCTAGTCGAAGCCCACCCTCGTGCACCGCCCTCGCGAGTGCCTGGATCGAACGACTCCGGCGGGTGGGCACCCCGACCGCTTCCAGCTTCGCGACGCTCAATGCATGGGTCGTCGGAAAGACGTGCGTGAGTGACGGTTGTGAGGTCTCGATTCGCTTGCCGTACTTTTCAACGATGCGATCCAACATGTCAGCCGCGTCCTCGGGC
>JAHEEE010000117.1 GCA_024640845.1 Myxococcales bacterium
TGGACTGCCCGGGAGGATCAAAGCCGCTCGGCGCTGGCGCGGGCGCCGGCTTCCCAGAGTCCATCGCCCTGAGCTTCTCGAGCTCCGACGGTCCCTCGTCCTTTATGACGTCGGGGTCTCCGAACGGCGACTCTTCAGGTCCGATCTGCTCGGGTCCGTAATCTTTCCCGCTCGGGTCCTGGGCGGCGACCTGCCCGGTCGACAACATGGTCGCCATCATTGCGACTACCGCGATCCATCCATACTTCACGTCGCACCTCCACCTTCTACGAGAGCGCACCGAGGTCGATGTGAACCCCGGTGTTGCGGAGAATGCACAATCGCGGAACCTTCTGTCTACCCCCTTTTTCGCTGGTTTCGGATGTTTCTGGGTTCGCGCGGCTCGTCCCAACGCACAATCTGCGTCAACTCGCCGTTTTCGGTCGCGACACGCTTTGATCATCGATCGGCACGTCGCAGGATCCACTGGCGATTACCAACGCTTGCATGCACTTGAACGGGTTGAAGACTCAAAGCTTCGGCCCACGCAGGCAGCCTCGGCTCTGCGATCAACGCTACCTCGTATCCGTTCAGCTCGTCGTTGAGAATCGCTCGAAAGAAGTTCTGCGCGTCTTCGTCTTTTTGATGTTGAGCAAGCACCGCGGGCGCGGCTTCCCCCTCTTTCAGCTCATGCGGGATGAACTCGTATGCCGCGAATTCGGGGACGATCAGCACGTCAGGCCGCCGTTCGGTCACACGGCCGTACGGCTCGTCGAGCTCCTTTGCGCCCACGAGCGGATTGCGCTCGGAGATAGGCCGCCGGCTCACGCGTTGCAGCGTGTACGGCGAATCGTCGGAGACATCGAAATGCGGAAGATGCACGAGCAGGTAGTACGTCTCGACGACCGTTCCCGGTTCGACCTGCGACAAGTATCGAGCGACTTCGTTCCGCGCGTCGCCGAGTTGGGCCAGGTGCACTTGGAAGCTATGCGCGGCGGCCCAAACCACCAACGTCCCAGCGCAGGCGGTGGCCAGCCCGCGTACAGCTCTCGGCCGCAGTCTCACCAGAGACAACAAGGACGCCGCGCCGACGCCCCCATAGTACGACAACCAAAAACCAAACGGAAGAAGGAATCGATGCTCGCACCGAGCGACGATCAGCGTGAAGAACAGCAAGCTGCTCACGGCTGCGTAGAGCGGAAGCAGCCGAAACGTGCGCGATCGAATTCCGCCTTCGCTCGGCCTCACCAACACGATGAGCACGCCAAGCCAACAAAGTGCGACGACCAACCACGGCCAGAAGAAGTCGTTTTGCGCGAGCGCGAGGTCGGTCAGATTTCGCAGGAGCCCGGCCGTGGAGCGCTCGTATGTCATCCAATCGTGGCTTGCGCTCCCCGTCAGCTGTCGAAAACGCGCGATGAAGCCGGTCGGGTTCAGCACTGCGCCGGATAGCAATCCAAGTGAGAGCGCGCCTGCAAGTGTCGCGAGCCCAGCATTCACGTAGTGCGCGGCGCGTGGTCCAAAAGGTCGGTCGCTCCGCATGGGAAGCAAGAACAAGTAGAGTAGACCTGGCAGGACGAAACCGGCGTAGGCCTGGTCTTTCGTAGCGACGGCGGCTCCAGCGAGCGCGCCAAAGATCAGGTAGTCCTTGCGGCGCCTGTCCTCTGCGATGGTCAACAGCCTGTCCATCGCGAGCACCGTCCACATCAGATAGGGGCCGTCGAGGTTGCTGACGCGGCCGTAGTAGGCAAACGAGAGGCAGGTGGCGACCCACACGGCCGCCCACCGGCCCGCCTCGGCACTGACGGTACGCCGCGCGATTCGGGCGATGAACAGGACCGACACGCAAGCCATGACGACACCGACGAGCTTCGCGACGATGGAGCACCCGGTCATCGTTGGAACGCTGAGGATCTGCTCCATCAGCGCGGGCAACGTCCAATCGTCTGCCCGAAGGACCGCCGGTAGGAGCACAGGAACGCTGAGCACACCGACGAGCAAATTGTGAAACAGCGGGTATCGGTGGCCTTCGCCTGGCGTGAGATTGAGCGCGATTCCGGCGAAGAAATCGCGCGGCGCGATTCCGTCGTTCTCCCAACCGTAACTACCCGGCAAGTCCCAGCCGATCGCTGTGAGCTGAGACAGAGCGAATACGAGGACGATCCATCCGACCGCCCTGTCTTCACGAAGGAGCTTCACGACGGCGCGCCAAGCTTGTGTCTGTAAAGCCGAACGAGGTGGCGCAAGAAGTTGAGCTGCTCCTTGAGAGTCAGCTTGCTCTCACCGTACTGCCGGTCTGCGAAGTGAATAGGCACCTCGATCGCGCGTTGAAAGTTGCCCTTGACGAAGATCTCGAGCGCGACCTTGTAGCCGATGGGTGAGAGGACGCTCGAATCGGGGATTTCGCTTCGCCGCACTGCGAAGAAGCCGCTCATCGGGTCTTTCAGATGACACAGCGGTCTCGCGAGCAACGAAGGGATCACCGAGTTGAGCTTCCGAAAGAGGCTCCAGTCGTCGTGAACAGTTCCTCCCTCCACGTATCGTGATCCGAGGACGAAATCGCTCTCGCCGGTTTGCAGGCGCTCCACCATCTCGGGGATTACGCTTGCAGGATGCGAGAGATCCGCGTCCATCACGACGATGACGTCACCAACCGACGCTTCGATGCCGTGAATGACGGCGGTCGCGAGCCCGCGTTCTCCTCTGCGCACGATGACGCGAACCGGGTTGGTTTCGGCAAGCTTCGCACCGATCTCTTCGGAGCCGTCTTGCGAGTCGTCGTCGACGAACAGGATCTCGTAGCGCCAATCACGCCCGGCGAGGGCATCTGCGATGGCCCTGGTGACGTGAGGTAGGTTCTCGGCCTCCTTGTAGGTGGGCAAGACGATCGAGATCACCGCCTCCGTGTAGCACAGATTCGAGATCCCACGCCGCAGCGGCGGTCGGTGGCGCCCGCGGTGCACGTGGGCTACGGATCGCGCAGTGGACGAGGCCTCGATTCCCCCAACCGCACACTTCGTTTGGTACGGGAGCAGGCTCCCATATTTGCATGCGCTCGCGATTCGCTCTGCGGCGACGCACGGGGGCTTCGAATCGGTGCGCCTCCACCACACCGATTCCCTGGACGAACTCCCGCACGTCGTTTCCCTCCACGACCTTCCGAATTTCGAGCTGGTTCCTCTCGACGACCGCGCGCTTTGTGACGAGGCGAACGGACCTTCGCTTTCCGATCTCGTGGCCCAGCTCGAGTCGCCGGTTGCGCGCTCGAACTTGGTTCGAACGGCGCTCGTCTATCGTGACGGTGGCGTTTACCTCGACATGGACACCCTCACGATTCGTCCATTCGATGAAGTGCGCGCCAAGGCTCCCGGCTTTCTAGGCGAGGAGCACATCGTCTTCCCGGAGGAGGTCGTTTCTTCATGGGATCCTCGCGTGAAGGCGAAGGCGTATCTGAAGACCACCGTGCGCGACCTGTTTCGGCGACTTCCCCACGGTTACCGGCACTTTCCCCGCATTGAGCAGCACTACCACCGCGCCGTCAACGGCGCGATCATGGGCGGGGTCCCCGGCCATGCGTTTTTCGAGCGGTACCTAAGCGAGATGACCAAGGTGCCGCGCGCCCGCTGGAACAAACCACACGCGCTCGGCACACATCTCCTACAGGCGACGTACAAGAGATACGATGGCGACGACCTCTACACGTTCCCGCCGCCCTATTTCTACCCGCTGCCGCCGGAGATCAGCGCGCATTGGTTTCGCTTCTATCGCAACGGCGTCGACCCGATGGAGGTGCTCGACCCGAAGACCTGCTGCGTGCATTGGTACGCGTCGGTTCGTACCAAGAAGATCGTAGAGACGATAGGCCATACGGAGCTTCAGAGCCTGGCGGGTCAGCAGCTCTTCGCGGCGCTCGCCACGCGCGTGCTCGATGGGGAGCTCATCGATCGATGAACTCGCGGTACCAAAGCTCCAGCATCATGAGCGCCCATATCTGATCGCCGCGCGGTTCTCCGCGCTGCTGTCCTAGGAGCAAAGACTCGATCGCAGACGGTTCGAAGACGCCGCGCTCCCGGGCCGTTTGATCCAGTAAGATGTCCCGCGACAAAGGCGCGAGATCTTCTCTCATCCAGCGATCGATCGGCAGGCCGAAGCCTCGTTTCGGTCGATTCAGGATCTTCTCGGGCAGCAGAGGCTTGGCGACCTCGCGGAGGATCAGCTTGGACTGAAGCCCGCGGAGCTTGACGCTGCCCGGCAGCGAAGCTGCAAAGACCATGAGATCCTGATCGACGAGCGGGCAACGCACTTCGAGCGAGTGCGCCATCGACGCGATGTCGACCTTCGTCAGGATGTCGTCGCTGAGATAGGTTTGGATGTCCAGATCGAGGAGCCGGTTGACCGGATCCATGGCGGTGGACGCCGCGTAGAGCTCCCCGAAACGCTTGACGGTCTGATCCTCGACGTAGCGCCCGCGCATGTCTGCGGAATAAAGCGCCATACGATCTTCGTGAGGGATGTGTGCGGCGAGGCCGAGAAAGCGAACGTGCTCGGGCTTCATGAGCCGCCGACCGAAACCTCGCACCTGTTGGGCGGCGGGGATGGGAATGCTCCCGATCGCTTTCGCAAGCAGTGAAGGGAGTGGCCTAGGGAGACGGCGAAGCGCACGTGCCGTGCGCGAGTGCGCATAGCGGCGGTAGCCCGAGAACGCTTCGTCGCCGCCGTCACCACTCAGCGCGACCGTCACGCCAGTACGCGTGTATTGACAAAGGTACCAGGTCGGGAGCGCGGAGCTGTCGGCGAAAGGCTCGCCATAGTGCCGCACGAACTGCGGGACCACGGAGGTCATGTCCGGCTGGACGATGAGCTCGTGATGGTCGGTCCCATAGCGCTTCGCGACCATCTGCGCGTACGGGAGCTCGCTGAAGTCTTTGCTGGTGAAGCCAACCGAGAAGGTCTTGACCGGCGCGGACGAGTGGCGCGCCATCATTGCTACGATCAGCGACGAATCGAGACCACCCGAAAGGAACGCGCCGAGCGGCACGTCGGACACCATGCGAACACGAACCGCGTCTTCGATTTGCGCGTGGAGCTGCTCGGTCAGCTCCGCGAGTGAGCCCTGTCTCGGCTGATCGAAGCGAAGCCGAAAGTAGGGCGTCGGCTCGCCGATGCGACCCCCCTCGCAGACCAAGCGACTCCCGGCGGGGAGCTTTCGAACACCTCTAAATCCGGTCAACGGCGATGGAACATACTGCAAGCAGAGAAACGCATCGATGGCGTCGATGTCCGGTCGCCGTTCGAAGTGCCCGGACGCGGCGAGCGCTCCGAGCTCCGACGCGAAGACCAAGCCATCTGCTCCGACGTGGTAGAACAATGGCTTCTTACCGAAGCGATCGCGCGCAAGCACCAATCGCTTTCGCGGCCCGTCCCACAGCGCGATGGCATACATGCCGCGAAGACGATCGAGGAAATCGACGCCTTCCTCCTCGTAGAGATGGACGACGACCTCGGAATCGGACCTCGACTTGAACGTGTGCCCTTTGCGCTCGAGCTCCAGACGCAGCGCTTGGAAATTGTAGATCTCGCCGTTGACGATGACCGCGATCGAGTCGTTCTCATTTGTCATCGGCTGCGCGGCTTCGGGGCGGAGGTCGATGATCGACAGGCGACGGTGGCCCAGCGCGCAGGGGCCGTCCCTGAAGTAGCCGTGGTCGTCCGGTCCGCGGTGCACCATCGCGTCGCACATCCTCTGGACCGCGTCCATGTCCGGTGCAGCCGCCAGCTCCGCCGCCAGCATTCCAGCGATCCCGCACACGGAGTCACGCCTCCTTCGGTGCTGGCCCACACCACGCGCGCAGCCACAGGAGGTTGACCACCAACGAAATACCGAGACCGATCGCACCGACTTCGCCCAACGAACGAAGACCCGGGCTATCCGCGGTGAGAAGGGCGCCAAAAGCAACCATCGACGTGATTGTCGAAGCCGCGACAGCCTTGTAGGTGGCGTACCGCTCTCGGTCGGTCTGTGAGTCCTGTGCCCACCGAACGTGTACAGCACCATCGACGGCGAGACCGATCACGACCGGCACCGCGAGGAGGTTGTAGAGATGGAGGTCGATCTTGAAGAGCGTCAGGGTTGCGGCGAACAGGATGGTACTTAGCGCGGTCGACAAGAATACGTCCAGGGTCAAGGGTATCGAGCGGCTCGCAATCGCGGTTGCCACGATCAGGCCGAGGAACACGAGAGCGATGATCCACGGCGCGTCCGCGATCAACGCTGGTGTGACCTCACCGAGCAGCGCTGCCGTCGATGCGAAGGTGACTTCGGGGTGAGCCTCGCGCAACTGATCGAGCCAGCGGGATAACCGCTCCATCGCTTCTGCGTTGGAGCCGCGCAGGGGCACGTAGATGATTCCGCTCTGCCCGATCGAGCCGTCCCTTTGCACGAGCGTCGCGGCAAGCCATGCGGGGATGTGTTCAGGCCCGGGTGGCCCCTCGACGTCGACCCATGGCTCGAGCTCGTCGAGCTCCGCCAAGAGCTGTTGGTCGTCCCGCTCGATGCCCTTTTCGCGCGCGCGCGCAAGCGTCGCTTTCAAATTGTCGAGCGTCTCGGTCTTCTCGTCGGAGTCCTCGGGCAAGATGACCTGCGCCGAGACGACGATCGGCCTCACTCCGAGCGTGCTTTCCGCGCCCGAGGTCATGAGCTCGTCGGCGAGCGCGGCGTCGACCACCTCTTCCGAATCGCCCAAGTAGAGCGCGTTGATGTTCCCGCGGGCGCGCATCATCGACGCGTCGAGCCCGTGGCCGACACCTTCGGGCTGAAGCTTTGCCAGGTTGGATTCAAAGCCTACCCGGCTTGCGAATGGCACGGCGAGCAGTCCGAGCACGAGGAAGACAGACGCGAGTCGGCGGTTGCCCCACGATTTGGCGGCAGGCTGGCGGCCGGGTTTCGAGCTGCCGGGGAGCACCCGCACCATCGCGGGGAAGACGGCCAAGGTCCAAAGCAACGTCACGACGATTCCAAGTGAAGCCATCCACCCCATCTGCGAGAA
>JAHEEE010000012.1:0-27693 GCA_024640845.1 Myxococcales bacterium
GCGATGGGGGTTGGAGCGGGCGTGCGAAGTGACAATCGGCACGACAGCAACCACCCCCGATTGGCGCGCCGCCCGAGGCGAGGCTTGCGTGGCCCGACCCTCCCTGTTCTTCCGGCCACCTATGCAAGCCGAGCCGTCCCGTGAAACCCCCATCGTGTTTTTCCGAGACACGTGTGCACCTCGACGCCTGGGCGTCCCGCGGGAGACTCAGTTGCCACCCCTGCGCGCTCACGGTTGAGTGGCTGGCCACCCCAAAATGGCCGTCTCGTGGCCTTTTTGTAACCACGCTCCGCTAGCTGCTACCTTGTTGGGTGGGGGATTTGCCATGCAACGTTCATCCTATGTGGCGTTTTTAGCCGCCTTCGCGCTTCTAGTCGGCACGGGGGTCTATGCCGACACGGGGAAGGCCAGCAATCGATCGCAAAGCGCGCTCGAGCAGTCCATGGGTGAGATCCAGTGGGGATGGACTCCCAAGCAAGTGTATCGCCATTTGAAAAAGGAGATCGAGGCGCGGTATCAGGAACCGATTTCCAAGACGACGGATGCGATCGAAGAGGACCGGCTTCGCCACAAAATGGCCGAGGAGAGCCGACAGATTCGGGATTCGTTCTTCGAGTTTGATGGAACCGCTTCGGCCTACGACTCGGGCTACCTGAAGGGTGAGTTCACTCACAATAACGGCGAATCGCTGCTGCGGGTTCGGACGAAGACCACCCAGGAGTACTTCTTCTTCATCAACGACAAGCTGTGGAAGCGATATCGAGCGTTCGATGCTTCGGTCTTCGAAGGGGCTAGCTTCCACGAGTTCGGCAAGGCCCTCCAACAACGCTACGGCAAGGCCACGAAGAGGAGTGGGGCGCTCCATGCCGGCGGTGAGCCCACGCAGTGGTACGAGTGGCGAGAGCCCCACGTGCTGGCCAAGGCGGTCGACAACAACGAATTCTACGGCTTCTACTGTCTCATCTTGGAAGACCCCAAGACGGTCGCCCAGCTCGGCAAACTGCGAAAGAACCAGGCAGCAGACGTGGAGAGTACCGACAGCCTCGTCGACATGGTCGGGGACGAGGCGGAAGGCGACCAAAACGCGGATATCGCGGACCGGATCACCGGTGAGATTCGTCGTCACGACTCCGTGGACGTTGACGAGTCGAAGTAGCGTCAACGTGGGTGAGGGTGGGATTTACACCGCCCCCTGTCCCTGAGTAGTCTTAGGATCGCTCAGGAGGCGACTTTTGCGGTATCGGCTGCGCTTTCATCTACAGGAAGTCGATCTCAGCGGCGATGAAGTCGTCGTGGGGCGCGGCTCGTCGTGTCAGATGACGATCGACGATCCGATGCTTTCGCGACGGCATATCCGCATCGACCTCAGCGCGGACGAGCCAACGATCGAAGATCTGCGGAGCCGCAACGGGACGCAGCTGAACGGACGACCACTCAACGGCTGCGCTACCCTTCGAGACGGAGACCGGATCCGGATCGGGACTCAGGAGCTCGTGTTTCTCGTCCCCAGCCCCGTCAAGAACGACTTCCGCACCACGTCCGGTCTTACATTTTGCATTGGGTGCGCCGTTCCTTATCCGAGCTCCAGCCTCCAGTGTCCCCACTGCGGCGCCGTCGCGACCGTTCACGGAGCGAAGGCCCCCACAGCCGAGGCCGCGGCGACCGGTTGGACGTTTCACCTATTGTCGCAGGTCGTGGAACGGGCGCTCGAGCAGGGCAGACTTGCCGACGCGGAACGGATGATGTCTCGAGGCGTTGCCCAGCTCGACGAACAGCTCGCCAAGGGCGTAGCTGTCGAGCCTGCGCACGTGCTGGGCATTGCCGGGTGCGCCGCCCGGCTCGGGTGCGCGCTCCGCACCACGCGATGGCTCGAGGTGAGCGCGAAGCTGTACGTCTGCGCCGAGGAGGCGCCTTCCCGGGAGATTCTCGCCTTGCTCGACGAGCTTCCGACGGACGCCCGTCTTGCCGAAGCGGTGCGCGCATTGCGAGAGGTCGACCCCGAGACGCGCCAGGCGAGCTAGTAGGCCGTCACGACTTGCTCGAGGCCCTCGAGACGACGCAACAGGAAGCGTTCAGACGCGCCGTATTCGCCCGCTCGATTTTGAACGACGTGCAGGTACGCCCGGAGGAACTGCGGACTCGAGTAGTTGTTGTTGCGCACTAGGTTGTGTAGCGTTTCGATGGTTTCCGCTTCCATCAGTCGACCCGTTGCGGTGTGAATTCGGAAGACCCAGTCGATCCACTTGGTCGCCTTGAGACCCTGAGCGAGCTGAAGAGCGTAGCTCGTGGCGCCTGCGAACAAGAGGTCGGGATCGTCCTTTTCGGAATCGCTCAACGGTCGGTGCGCAAGCGCCCGCTCGAGGATGGTGTCTAGGTGAGGGAGCAGAATCCTCTCGGCCTCTTGGAAGCGCCCCATCGCAATTGCCTTGCTCGCAATGCCGGCGATCACGTCGAGCGCGCGCGCGGTGCGGGTATCTTCGGCGCCCCATGCGTGGGACGATGAGTCGACACTACTGTTCGAGCTGACCAACGTCTCGCCCGCAGCGGAGCTGAGCCGCCGACCGCATTCGCCGCACCTGCGTTTGGCCGAGCCGTTGATCGCGCCGCATGTTTCACACACGACGTATTCGGCGGTCTCCTTGGTACCCTCCCGAAGCTTGGCGGCGTCGATCATGACGAGCTCTTGCGAGCCGATGTACACCCGGTCCATGTGGGCCAGACGGCGAGGCGAGCTTATGCGCACGCCATTGACCGCTACGCCGTTGCGGCTTCCCAAGTCCTCGACGACGACTGCATCCGGGCCGACGTGAAGCACGGCATGCTTTCGGGAGACCAAGCCATCCGCCAGTGCAAGATTGCAAGACGAGCTTCGGCCGATCGCGAATTCGCCAAGTGGCATTTCGAGATTGGTCGACTGATATCGCAGCCTGAACCTAGGCATCCCCCTCTTCAATGTAGCAGTAGGTGGACGCGAGCGTCGAATGAAGTGCAGTCTCAGGCGGTCCGGTGCCACCTTTTGCAGCTTGGCTCAGAAGCTCGCGATTTCTTCGAGGCCCGCTACCGATCCAAGGCCCTTCTCGACGGTGCCTTGCGTCTCGAGCGTGGCGTCCATGGAGCGGGCGAGGTCGGTCAAATCCTTGCGGTACGCGCTGAACGCGTTCTGCCTGCGTCCGAGGACGCCTTGGGACTGGTCTGGATTGGTCAGAATCACGTAGTTGCTGGCGTTCTGCCGGAGGTCTTGGCCCTGATAGAGCTCTTTTTCGAAGGGCTTGCTGCCGCGCGTCGCGCGAACCTTCAGCTTGGCCGTTCCGACGTCGCCTTCAGGCATGTCGACGTATACCAAGCCACAACGAAAACCACCTTCGCCGAGCGTCGGGACACAGCCCGTCGGGCTGGTAGTCAGGGCCGTTTCATCTTGTGCCGCCTCATCGAGCTCGGCTCGGCGCGCGGCCGGGAGGACCCTGCTCGCCACTGCGTCGAACTCGTCCCATAGCTCACCAACCTGGCGCGCATAGAGAAACAAGGCGTTCACCGTCTCTGGATTGAACTTCGTGTAGTTCAGCCCGGCGAAATCTGCTGCTGTGAACGGGGTGGGCAGCGCGCGGAGCTGCTCGATCGCTTCATAGTCGACGGATGGACCTTCGCCCGGGCGCACCTTGGCGGCGCTCACCGCACGGTCGAGCAGTCGCTTGGCTTCTGCAACCTGGTCGCCGGCCCCGCGCACCGCTTGATATACGGCCTTCCCATCGCGGACGGCAACGTTGTATTGCGTGCGACGGCTCATCACGGTCGTCGACAGGACACCCAAGAACAAGCCGACCAACGCAGCCCCCGCACCACTCATCAGCATCAGCTTCCGAACGCGACGGCTCTTGCCTTCGTGCGCGGTCGCGACGGCTTGCTCGTCGACGACGATGCGTACCTCTTGTTGCGCGGGCCCTTTCGACGTCGTTCCTCCGAACGGACCGGAGCGCTTCGCCGCCTGGCCGCCCACGAATCCTGGGGGTGGCGCGATCCCACCGAGCGCCGGCGGGGGCGGTGCGACGCGCGCGTCGTCGGCACTCTCAGCAGGAGGTGGTGCCGTCTTGCGGCCGAGTCGTTCGCGTATATCGCGGACTTTCTTGGATCTTTGGAGTTCGTCTGACATTTCAGCTTCCTCAAATTTATCCGTGGAAAGCCGATTCTGTCAAGGCGGGCGCACACAACCCGCCGCTGATAGGCTTCCCCCTCTCTCATGATGCCACCCCCCGTCGAAGAACGCCGCTTTGTGTCATTTGATGGCACTGAAATCGCCTATCAAGCCGTGGGCCAGGGCCGCCCGATTCTGCTGTGCAACGGGCTCGGGGGCAGCTGGGAGGTGTGGTCGCACCAAATCCAGTACTTTCGCGACAGGTATCGGCTTCTCTCGTGGGACTACAGGGGTCTCTACGGCTCGGACGCGCCGCGTGACCCGGTGGCGATCGGGGTTGCCGATCACGCCCGGGACGCGCTCCACCTGCTCGAGGCGGAAGGCGTCGACCGAGCGGCGGTCGTCGGGTGGTCGATGGGTGTCCAGGTGTCCCTCGAGATGTTCCGGGCGGCGCCGGACAAGGTCGCATCGCTCGCCATGGTGAACGGTGTAGCAGGTAGGCCTTGGGACTACGTCTTCAATCTCAATCTGGTCGGGCGCCTGTTGCCGCCTTTTCTCAGGGGACTGCGTTCGATGCCTCGGGCGATCGAGGCAACGGTTCGTCAGGTGACGAGGATCCCCGATCCGGGTGCTTGGGTAAAGCGTGTCGGCCTAGCTGCGAGAACGTTCGACGAACAGGTTGCGGGAGAGGTCATCGCGAAGTTCCGGGATCTCGACATGGGTGGCTTCATCCGGCTCCTCGAAAGGATGGGCGAGCACGACGGCTGGGACTTGTTGCCGATGCTCGACGTGCCGGTATTGATCATCGCCGGCTCCCGGGACGTCTTTACGCCGCGGTCGGCGGCGGAGCGCATGGCGCGGCGCACCCGTAGCTCGGAGATCATGATCCTTCCTGGAGCCACACACTACGCGCCGCTCGAGTATCCGGAGATGGTCAATATGAGGCTCGAGAAGTTCTTTCGCGAGCGCGGCTACGAGGCCTCGACCGCAGGGGCTGGTTGACGCCGTCGTGACGAGCCGCTAGCGATCGACATCCATGATTCTCGTGATCGACAACTACGACTCGTTTACCTACAACCTGGTGCAGTATCTGGGCGAGCTCGGCGCGGAGGTCGTAGTCAAGCGCAACGACGCGGTTTCGGTCGACGAGATCCGTGAGCTCGGCCCGAGCGGGGTGTTGATCAGCCCGGGTCCCGGCCGTCCGGAGGAGGCGGGGGTCAGCCTCGAGCTGATCGCCCGGCTAGGCGCGATTATTCCGATCTTCGGCGTCTGCCTCGGTCATCAGAGCATCGCGCAGCATTATGGGGCCTCGATCGTGCGCGCGGATCGGCTCATGCACGGCCGCACTTCCTCGATCTTGCACGAAGGTGCAGGCGTGTTCGCCAACCTGCCGAGCCCGTTGACAGCAACTCGCTACCACTCGCTGATCGTCGATCGCAACACGGTGCCGGCCGAGCTTCAGATCACCGCGTGGACTGATCAGGATGAAATCATGGGGCTCAGGCACAAGGATCTCCCCATCGAAGGAGTGCAGTTCCATCCCGAATCGTTCCTGACGGAGCACGGTCACACGCTCATCGGGAATTGGTTGTCGTCGCTTGGCGCGGGTGAGAGGCAGTGATCGGCGACGCGATCAAGACGCTCGTGGCGGGCAAAGATTTGTCGCCACGGCAGGTCGAGGCGGCGATGGACGAGATCCTCTCGGGCGACGCTACGCCGGCGCAGATCGCGGCCTTCGTCGTAGGACTGCGCATGAAGGGCGAGTCGTCCGACGAAATCGCCGCGGCAGCGCGCTCGCTTCGCAGGCATGGAGAATCGATTCAGCCGGACGTAAGAGGACCCTTGCTAGACACGTGCGGGACGGGTGGCGACGGGTTGCACACGTTCAACATTTCTACGGCGTCTGCGATCGTTGCGGCCGCGTGCGGGGTCTCCGTTGCCAAGCACGGCAACCGCGCTGTCTCCTCGAAGGCGGGAAGCGCCGACGTGCTCGAGGCCCTCGGGGTACGCATCGACCTACCGAAGGAGGCGGTTCAGCGCTGCATCGAGGACGTCGGAATCGGCTTTCTCTTTGCACCGAGGCACCACGCTGCGATGCGCCATGCGGCGCCGATCCGCCGTGAGCTGGGTATTCGGACGCTCTTCAACCTGCTCGGGCCGCTGTCGAATCCCGCGTCGGCCACGCACCAAGTAGTGGGTGTGTTCGACCCAGCGCGGGTCGAGCAACTGGCCTCGGCGCTCGGCACGTTGGGCCTCGAGGCCGCATGGGTGGTCCATGGAGACGGAGGTCTCGACGAGGTGTCGCCATCGGGACCCACCCGTGTGGCCGAGCTTCGCAATGGTGCCGTCCGCACTTTCGAGCTGTCGCCGGCCGACTTCGGTGTCGACCCAGTTGCAGTCGAGGCATTGCGCGGCGGTGACGCGCACGACAACGCCAATATCATTCGCGGCGTGCTTGGCGGCGAACGAGGACCTGCGCGAGTCGCAGTGGTCGTGAACGCTGCGGCCGCGCTCTGCGTCGCCGGTGAGGTGGCAGATCCGCAGGCAGGGGCCGTGCGCGCTGCCGAGGCCCTCGATAGCGGCGATGCAGAGCGCACGCTCGCACGCTGGGCACGACACACGCAGGCAGCATGACGGACTACCTCTCCGCAATTCTCGAACGTAAGCGCCGCGAAAACGCGCGCCGTCGGCGACATACCGCCGCGATGGCTCCCGTGACGCGCGTGGCTGAGCCCGAGCGTTCCACGCGGGGCATCGGAGCCCTGCGTCGCGGACCCGGCGCGCTGCCGTCCGTGATGGCGGAGGTGAAGTTCCGAAGTCCAAGCGCGGGCGAGATTCGCCCTCAGAGGAGAGGAGAGGGCGTCCGTATCGCCGAGGCATACGAGCGCGGCGGCGCCTCCGTGATCAGCGTCCTGGCGGACGGACCCGGCTTTGGTGGATCACCGCTGCTCGTCCGGCGCGTCGCGGCGGCGGTCAGCGTCCCGGTGCTCTACAAAGGTTTCGTGCTCGATGGCGTTCAAGTCGAGCTCGCGTTCGACGTGGGTGCGTCGCTCGTCTTGCTGCTCGTCCGCGCGCTGACCGACGACGAGCTCGGATCCTTGGTTGCGGAGATTCGTTCTCTCGGCATGGAGCCGGTTGTTGAAGCCGCAAACGCTCAGGAAGTCGACCGCGCGGTCGCGGTCGGGTCTACGATCATCGGCGTCAACGCCCGTGACCTGAGCACGTTTCGAGTCGACAAATCGGCTGCCCATGAGTGCGTCGACCGAATTCCTCCCGATCGTGTAGCGGTGTTCATGAGTGGGGTCCGCACGGAGGACGATTTTCGTGAGGTGGCAAAGGGACGCGCGGATGCGGTCCTGATCGGCGAGGAGCTCATGCGTGCGGAGGATCCCGGTGCTCGTCTAGCTGAGCTTCTGCGCTCGTCCTGACCGAGGTGCGTTCGGCGGACAGCGTGATCCGAAAGCATGTGCCTCGGCCTTCGCGATCCAGGATCTCGATGTGGCTATCGTGCTGGTCGACGATCTGCTTGACGAGTGCGAGCCCCAAACCGACACCGTGACTTCTGCCCGAGTAAAACATGTCGAAGAGCCGCTCCCGCTGGGCTTCGCCGATACCCGGGCCTTCGTCGGCAATTTCGAGGAGGGCGCGTCCGTCGGCGTCGATGCTGGTTCGGACTTCGACGGTTCCGCGGTGGGGTGAAGCTTGCACCGCGTTCTTGACCAGGTTCCAGATGACCTGACGCATTCGGTCGGGATCGACCGTGACGATGACGGGGCGGTCCGATGAAACCTCTTTGATTAGCAGCCCGTTGCTCGCCGTTGCTTCGCCGCGCGCCACCGCAGCAACGTCGCTTGCGATCGCCCGGAGGTCCACCGCCTCCGCCTGAATCTGACTCGGACGACCGACTTGAAGCATCGTCGTGACGAGCGAGTTCAAGCGCTCTACCTCCGAGATGACGATGCCCAGCAGGCGCCCGTCTTCCGGGCTCAACGCGTTACCCTCACGGACCATCTCGACCGAGCCAGAGATCGAGCTGAGGGGGTTCCGGATCTCGTGGGCCAACCCGGTAGCGAGCCGCCCGAGAACCGCGAGACGCTGCGCTTGGTCCGCTTGATCGCGTAGATTCTTGATCTCCGTGAGGTCCTGAAACGCGAGCAGCATACCGGTCCGGTTCCCCTCCTCGTCAAGGAGCGCGCTGAGCGTAAACCCGATGGGAAACTCGGTTCCGTCAGCACGCCGGCCCGTCGCGTCCGCGCGTTTGGGCGGCTGACTCGGCCTCTGGTGTCCGTAGTCTGGAAGCACTTCCGACAGGGGCTTGCCGATGAGCGTGCCTTCGCGATCTCTCAGAATCTCGCGGGCTGCCGGATTGACGCCGAGGATGCGCCCGTCGTCGTCTGCGGTGATCACCCCGGACGCGATCGAGCGGACGATGTCGGCGTTTAGGCGCTCCAGGCGCGCCGCACTTTCCTCGGCGACGGCCAAGCGCGCACCCGCGACCTGAGCGCGTCTGGCGAGGTTGGTCGCGAGAACGGCCACGGCCGCAATGCCGACCATGTTGGACACCAGCGCAAGCTGGAAGTCCCGCGAGCTGAGCACATACTGACTCAGCGGTTGATCGGGCGGCGGCGGCAGCCATCCGACATTCAGTGCGAGCCCCTGTAGGAAGTAGCAAGCGAGGCTCGCCGCTGCGGTGTAGTATGCCGCGCCTGTGCCGAGCGTCAGAGCGGCGGTCAGGATTTGTGCGCCGTACAGGAACGAGAAGATGCTGCCGGCTCCACCTGTGAGATAGACCAATCCCGTGATGAGCAGCACGTCCAAGGTCGTGATCGCCGCAGCGACTTGGTTCTCTCGCCGGCCGCGAAGGAGCCAGACGCCGAAGAGGATCGAGGAGCCGTAGATCGCCGAGATCAGAATCAGCAGGAAGGTCGGCGTGAAGTGCCCGTACCGAATGGCGTCGAGCGCCAAATACATGGTCGCCCCGAGTAGCACGGTCGCGATGATCAGGCGGCCGCCGAGGACCCACTGCAGTCGCCGATACGGATTGGGCTCCTCGCCTCGTTTCGCGTGGCTCTCGGGCGTCTCACTCACTCGGCGTTGACTTTACCCGCGATCGAGAAGATCGGCAGGTACATCGCGATGAGGATCACACCGACGATCCCGCCGATGAACACCATCATCAACGGCTCGAGCAACGACGTCAGAGCAGCAACTGCGACATCGACTTCGTCCTCGTAAAAGTCGGCGATCTTGTTGAGCATCGTGTCGAGCGCGCCTGTCTGCTCTCCGACGCCGATCATCTGTACGACCATCGGCGGGAAGACATTGGTCTCCATGAGCGGCTCGGCCATCGTCCGGCCCTCCCGGATCTTGTTCGAGGTCTCCTGGATGGCGTTTTCGACGACGACGTTGCCCGCCGACTTCTTGACGACGTCGAGCGCGTCCAAGATGGGGACACCGGCGGACAGAAGTGTGCCTAGCGTTCGCGTGAAACGCGCAACCGAGATCTTGCGCATCACCGGGCCGAGAATGGGCAGCACCAGTAGCGTTCGGTGGAAGAAGTGTTTTCCGGCGGGCTGTCGGTATACGTAGGTGATTCCGAACGCGAAGGCGGCGATGCCGAGAATGATCCAGTGGACATTCCCGAGGAACCCCTCCGAGGCGGCGATGACCATTTGTGTGAGCGCGGGCAGAGAGTCTGCTCCACCGAACTCCGCGAACATGCCCTTGAAGCTCGGGATGACCCAAGCAAGCATCACGACGACGACGATCATGGCGACCAGAAAGATCGCAACGGGGTACACCATCGCGCCACGGACCTGTCGGGCGAGCTTGACGCGCTTTTCGATGTAGCCGGCCAACCGATTGAGGATCGTGTCGAGGATGCCGCCCATCTCGCCAGCGCGGACGAGGTTCACGAAAAGCTCGTCGAAGAGCTTCGGATGTCGCGCGAGGCCTTCGGAAAACGTCCCGCCTTGCTCGACGTGGTCTTTGACATCCTTGAGGATCGCATTGAGCGCCTTGTTCTCGCCCCGCGACGATAGAATGTCGAGGCATTGCACGAGCGGGAGACCGGCGTCGATCATCGTCGCAAACTGACGAACGAAAACGACGAGCTCCTTGGGCGTGACACCGGTGCCAAACGACAGCTTGATCTCGCGCGACTTCTTCTTGATCTTGACGGGGCTGAGCTGGCGCGCGCGCAGTCGCGACTGCACGGCCTCTTTCGAGTCCGCCTCGATGATGCCCGTCTGGACTTCGCCCGCGCGAGTGCGCGCCTCGTATACCCACTCGGCCATGAATTCTCCGCCCGATCCCCTCCGCGACTCTCAAAATCCTAGCTGATCGGGGATCGCGTGGTCAAAAGCGAGGCGCAATTCCGCTCGCACTGCTCCGTGAATGCCTAGTTGCGGTAGGGGTTCTGGATGTCGATATCGACGGGGTCGGGTTGCGATTCTGGTGGAGCAGGCGTCTTCTTGGAGGGCTTTTGGGCCTCCGAGGGGGCGGTTGCCGGGGCCTGGCGCTTCGCACGCGGTCGTCGTCGTCGTGGGCGTGTCGCGCCAGTGCTGCTCTTGCGTTCCGGTGTCGTCTTTGCCTCGGGCGGGTCTACGGCGATCTCCGTCGGCCTCGCCTCGGGCTCGACTCCGGCCGGTCCGGGGCGCGCCGGGGTCGCGGCCGGCACGGGCGACGGCGCGACAACAGGTGGACCGCCCGGAGAAGACGGCACCGGCGTGACGAGCAGCTGCCAAACGAGGAAGCCGGCGTACAAGAACACCACGATGGCCAGCACCATGACCAACCACCGCAGTGCATCGGACCCTGCGGAGGGTCGCACGACGACCGGCGCGCCGTCACTGACGACGCCCGAAATACTGCCATGCACGAACGAAGCGCTGCCGTCGCTGCGACTGTAGGTTTGACTCGCCGGTGTCGCGCCCTCGCGCGGCATCGGGACTTTGGATTCAGCGAACTCTGCCCGCCCGAGCAGCTCGATCGAATCGCGCACGCGATGGCGTTCGTCCCGAAGCTTCTCCGCGTCGAGCGCGCGAACGACCTCGGCTACGTCGCGCGTCTTGGCCACCCCACCGCGACCTGCGGCCAGCTCGAGTGCTTCTCCAAACTCGTCGGCGCTTTGGAAGCGTTGATCGGGGACCCTGCTCAACGCCTTCATGACCACTTCATCATAGGGCTCGAGCTCCGGCCAAAGGGAAGATGGCTTCTCGACCGGGTCGTTCAGCAGCTTGTTGAGGGTCGCTGCGTTTGAATCCCCCTTGAACAAGCGTCTTCCGGTTAGTGACTCCCACAAGATGATTCCGACGCTGAAGAGGTCGGACCGTTGGTCGGTTTCGCTCGTCGAAGCCTGCTCGGGAGCCATGTAGGACAACTTGCCCTTGAACTGGCCGGCGCGGGTCGAGGCCATTCGAACATCTGCTTTCGCAACCCCGAAATCCGTCAGGCGTGCGATGCCGTCGGTGCCGACGAGGATGTTGTGGGGCGAAACGTCGCGGTGCACCAGCTTCAGCGGGGTTCCGTTCTCGTCCGTGAGGCGATGCGCGGCGCCGAGGCCCTGCAGCGTGTCGATCAAAACGCGACACACGAAGGGACGGGGGAGCCTATCCCCTTGTTTGGCCGCGCGGCCTAGAAGCGCGCCCAAGTGATTGCCCTCGATGTACTCCATGACGAGAAAGTAGCCGTCACCCGGGCTGTCACTGATATCGAGCGTCGGGACGACGTTCATGTGACGAATCCGAGCCGCAAGGCGGGCCTCGTCGAGAAACATCGAAATGAACTCCTGCTCGTACGCAAGGTGAGGATGCAAGACCTTGATCGCGACGAGCCGCTCGAACCCCGCCACGCCTTGCGCGCGCGCGATGTAGACCGACGCCATACCACCGGAAGCGAGCTGAGTCAGAATCTCATACCGACCGAGTTGCCGACCCGCCATGGGGGGTCGGGACAATCGTCCGTCGCCCGGAGCGCTAGCCGGCGCTTGCATCAGAAACGACCTCTGAACGTCAGAGCGCCACCGTCGCGCGTGACGCCTACGGAGGCCTTCACTCGCTTCGGGTTGGGCTCGCGGGATTCGCCTTTCCAGTTCGTGAAGATACCGAGCACTGCAGTGGAGACCGCCATCCCAGCGGTCACGCCGATGAGGATGTTCGTTCGTCGTTCCTTTTGCTGACCTTCTTCGAGGAGGTCTTCGGCCTGTTCCGCCGGCGTCGGGGAGCCGCCGTTGTTGATGCCGGGCGAGCTTGCCGTGCGTGCTGCGCCCTCGTAAGCGCTGACCCCACGGTTGGCGTCTACGCCCGACCAAATGGTCACCGCCCCAAGCGCGACTGTCGCACCGAGCGAAGAGAAGAACGCCCATCGCGGCACGGGCGGCGGAGGCGGTGCGCTGGGCGCTATGAGGCTCACCATCGTCTCGCTACCTGGCTCGCCTTGAACGGAGGTCGACGTCTCACCGTCGTCGTACGCTGCCTTGAGCGCATGTTCGACGTCCGCTGTGATGAAAAACGATGGATGACGCAGCAGGGCACCGTCGAGCTCTAAGGTGCATTTCCTTTCGCAGGTTGCATTCACCAGCACGTTTTCGGGCGCCGCGCGCGCCACGACCGCATCGGCGACTTGCGTAGCGCGTGTGTCGTCCGGGTACTTGTCGCGAAGCTCCAGCGCGAGGTTGGCGGCGCGAATCGAGTTACCCGCCTTCGCGTGTGCTCGAACGGCTTGAAGAAGAGCCGCAGACGTCGGCGCGATCCGATAGGCGCGCTCGAACCAATGAGCGGCGAGCTCGTAGCGTTCCGATAGATAGGCGGATGTCCCGTGGTCGTACGCCTCGGCTGCTCTCGCGCGGTCGTCGACCGAAGTCGCTGCCGCGCGGTCGGCTCCGTTGTTAGCTTCCGCAGAAGCGGAAAAGATCAAGCAAGCTGTGAGAGCGGCCGATGCCAGCCGGCAGCGGCCTCGAGTCGTGGTTCGCATCACCCAAATCCCACCGTTAACGATAGTCAAAATCTGGCGGGTCGCCGAATCAGGCCCCGGAGCGCATGGCTTGCTGGTAGCCCTTTCGGTCTAAATTGACCAACATCTGCCGCATTTCGTCGGGCTCGGGCGAGCGAATTTCGGCGATTTCGCGGTCGATGGCGCCGTGGGCCACCAGGTGCAAAAGCGACTGGTTCATCGTCTGCATCCCAGAGGCGCCCTGGCCGGTCTGCATGATGCCGTACATCTGGTGGATCTTGTCCTCGCGAATGAGGTTTCGAATGGCGGCGTTCGGGACGAGGGCTTCGCAGGCCATCGCGCGGCCCGGGCCGTCGCTACGAGGGAGCAGCATCTGGCTCAGCACGCCTTGCAGAACGAACGACAACTGCGCGCGAATCTGGCTCTGCTGCCCCGATGGGAACACGTCGATGATACGGTTGATCGATTGGACCGCGGTGTTCGTGTGCAGTGTCGCGAACACCAAGTGGCCCGTCTCCGAGATGGTCAGCGCCGCCTCGATCGTTTCCAGATCTCGCATCTCGCCGATGAGCACGACGTCCGGGTCCTGACGAAGTACATACTTGAGGGCGTCCTTGAACCCCGTGGTGTCGGATCCAACTTCTCGCTGGTTCACGATACAAAGCTTGTTTGAGTGGAGGAACTCGATCGGATCCTCGACCGTGACGATATGGTGGCGGTGTTCGCTGTTGATCTTGTCGATCATCGAGGCGAGCGTAGTCGACTTACCCGAACCGGTAGGCCCGGTGACGAGCACGAGTCCGCGCGGACGTGTACACAACTCTTCGACGATCGGCGGAACGCCGAGGCTCGAGAGCGGCTTGATCTCGAAAGGAATTGCTCGAAAGGCTCCAGTGACGGCGCCACGCTGGAGGAACACGTTTGCACGGAAGCGCGACAGCGACTTGACCCCGAACGAGAAGTCTATCTCGTGGCCCTTTTCGAAACGCAGCCGCTGGTCTTCCGTCATGACCTCGTAGCAGAGCGCCTTGCTCTCGCGGGGCTTGAGCGGCGCCGTCCTGAGCGGGACGAGCGAGCCGTCGATTCGGAGCTGAGGCGGCGACCCAGTCGTGATGTGCAAATCCGAAGATCCCCGCTCGACCATGAGCCGGAGCAACTGCCTTAGCGTGAGTGATGGTGCTTCCTGCGGTGCTGCCATGGGCTCATCATATCAGAGCGCCACCGCCAGCGCCTAAACGCTGCGGCGCGCCCAGGGACCACGACGAAGCCAGTCCTGCCTTCGGTATCGTGAAGCAATGACGCGTGCCACCGAAGTTGCGGCCAAAAAGGACCCCTCGAAGCCGAGCCCGGGGGCGACCTGCTCGTTGCAGAGGAAGAGGCCCCGGACGGGCGTGCGAGTGGGGAGAGCGCATACGCCAAGCGCGCGGCGAGTCGGGTACTCGTAGACCGCCCGCATGGTGTAGGGGCCGCGGGCCCATGGCTCGCTACACGCGAGATCTTCGCCTCCGCGCAACGCCTGAGGTGGCAGGCCATCGTGCGGACTGTCGATCCAGATCGCGTGGTCGTCGAGGAAGGGAACGACGCTTCGTAGCGCGTCGACGGCTTCCCCGCGAACGAAGCGGAGCGGCGACGATGCCGTGTCGACCATGTGCTCGTCGATCAACGTGCCTGCCCTGAAGAGGATTCGTTCTTCGCCGATCGCTTGGCTGCGTAACCAAAACGCTCGGTCCGGCGCAGCTTCGTCCGGACAGACGAGCGCGAGAGACCCGAGTGCGTCGGGGACCCCCTTCCTGTCGACGAGAACGAGCACAGAGCAGTGGTAGGCGCGCGCGCGCGGCTCGCCGACGCGCTCGAACATCGACGTCATGGGCCCACGATCCGGAAGCATTTGCGACAGCTCTCCGATTGGGGTCCCATGGACGAGTTGGGAGCAACCGATCTCCTCACCGGTCCTCCGGAGCGTGATGGTGTGGCCTTGCCGCCGAGCTGGGCGAATCGAGCTGGCGTGCTCGCGCGCGCGCACGTCGCCGCCCCACGAACGAATGCGGCTGAAAAGGGCCTCGCGGAACCAACGCCATCCGCCCGGGAGCTCGGTAACCCCCTCGAGCATGTGACCGTGAAGCCTCGCGCGCGTGGCGTCCGAGTGCTGTCCGGGAAGGAACCCCGACACGTGCGGTAGCGCGGCTTCGAAAGCCATGCGCAGTGGGTGTCGGTGCGCGAGTTGGTTCCAGGAAGTCCAACCTTGCCCCTGTCGATCGTAGCGTTGCGCAGACGCCGCGAGCGAGAGTCGTTGACGCTCGAGAAACGATTCGGGGGGCCAGGTCAGGCCTCGGCCGACTACCATGTCCAGCTCCGCCTTGACCTCGCCGAGCGTCCGAGTGATATCGGCGGCCTGGTGTTTGACGCTTGGCAGCTCCCGACCGAGCTCGGCCAACCACCTGTCGGTCTCGGGGTAGACCTCGATACGGTGTTTCGCGAGTAGAAGTTGAAAGACGTCGTCTCGCTCCATCATGCGTTGCCGCAGATCTTGTCGAAGCGCGAGGAGCTCCAACGTGCTTTGCACCACGGGGCTTTGGACGCCGGTCACGCTGAGCCCGTACGGTTCGACCTCGACACCGCCGAGCATGTATGACGGATCGGGGACGCCTTGCCCCAGTACGAGCACGCGCAGGCCCTCGCGGCCGAGAAGCGCGGCGCAGAGCAGCGGTTCGAGATGGGTCCCGAGAACGACGACGTCGTAGAAGCTCGTAGGCACGGCCCTAAACGTCAGGCGCCGTGAGCGACCGGGTTGCGTCGCCGTCGGGCGCACGTACCCGGAGTGGATCTAGGGCGATCGCGCCGGTGGCGATCTGATGGATGACACAGGGCAGCAGTCGGTGCTCCTGAATCTGAATCCGCGCGTGGAGACTGTCCGCGTCGTCGTCTGCGAGCACGGGGACCGCCGCCTGAGCGATAATCGGGCCCGTGTCTACGCCGGAATCAACGACGTGCACCGTGCATCCACTGATCTTCACGCCGCCGTCGAGGGCGTCTCGTGGTCCGCTGTGCCCGGGGAAAGATGGCAGCAGGGCAGGGTGCACGTTGATGATTCGGCCGGGAAAGCGTTCGAGCAATGGGGGGCCGAGCAGCCGCATGAACCCCGCGAGCACGATCAGCTCCGGCTCCAGCTGAGCGACCTCCGCTGCAAGCCGGGTGTTCCACAACTCTCGGTCGTCTCCTTTCCGAAGTGGAACGACGCGCGTGGGAATGCCGCGGTCCTCGGCGAACTGCAGTGCGGCGGCGCCCTTTCGGTCGGAGACGACACCGACGAGGTTTGCATCGCAGGTCCCGGCATCGATGGCTGCACAGATTGCCCTCAAGTTGGAGCCGCGACCAGAAACGAGAACTACGGCATTCATCGCGCTACGCCTCGAAGGAAACGCCGTTACCCTCGACGACCTCACCAATGAGGAATGCATCGTCGCCCGCCGCGCGCAAGGCTTCGATCAAACGCGAGCTGCGGTCGGGAGCTGCGACCATCGTGAAGCCCACACCCATGTTGAACGTCCGGAGCATCTCTGCGTCGGCGACTCCGCCGTGCTTCTGAATCAGCGCGAAGAGCGGGTCCGGTGTCCAGGCGCTCGTGCGGATCGCGATACCCAGGCCCTCGGGCAGAACGCGCGGGAGGTTCTCGGGCAGCCCACCGCCGGTGATGTGGCACATGGCATGGACGTCGTGCCCAATGGCAATCCGCGCCGCCTCGACGTAGATGCGGGTCGGACGGAGGAGCGCCTCGCCGAGCGTTTCGTCATCGGTGAAGCGGTCGGTGAGCGAGCAAGCTGCTTCGCCTCCGAGAAGCGCACGACGCGCCAGCGAAAATCCGTTCGAGTGCAGGCCCGAAGAGGCGAGGCCGACGACGTGGTCGCCTGCGGCAACCTTCTTCCCGTCGATGATGCGCCGCCGGCTCACGACACCGACGGCAAACCCGGCGAGGTCATACTCACCCGAGGCATAGAAGCCGGGAAGCTCGGCGGTTTCTCCGCCGAGGAGCGCACACTCGGCTTGTCGGCAACCCTCGGCAATGCCTTTCACCACAGCCTCGCCTTGATCGACGTCGAGGCTGGAGGTCGCGAAGTAGTCCAGAAAGAACAAGGGGCGGGCGCCCACGGTGATGATGTCGTTGACGCACATCGCGACGAGGTCGATGCCGATCGTTTCGTGGCGTTCGAGCTCGAACGCGAGCTTGAGCTTGGTGCCGACACCGTCCGTTCCAGACACGAGTACCGGGTCTTCGATGTCGCTCGGAATGGAGCAAAGACCCGCGAACCCGCCAATCCCCCCGAGCACGTGCTCTGACCGGGTGGACTGTGCGAGCGGCTTGATGCGTTGAACGAGCTCGTCACCTGCTTCGATGTCGACGCCTGCGTCGCGATAGGTCAGCCCCGCCATGCGCGGGAAGCTAGGCGATCGGTTCCACCCGGTCAACGCGTGCCACGACGTTGACCGGGGATGGGCGGTCGCGTAAACACGCGAGCATTCTGGGCGGGGAGAACGTGTCGAGACGATGCCTCTTTGGGCTGTGGTTGCTGGTGGCTGCCTGTGAGGGCGACGCTCGGCCGAGGCCGGATCAAGCCCTCGTAGACTCCGTCCGAGAGGTGGCTGCGCCTAGCGCGAGCCAGCGCGAGCCAGCCCAACTGACCCGCATTGACGTGTATAGCGCCGGTGGTGAGGACGCAGCCGGCGCCCGCGTGGTCCTGTTGTTTCAGGGGGCGCCGCTGTTTCATCAACAGCAGCTCCCGCCCCAGGGGATACTGCCTCAGAGGATAGCCATCGAGCTCGAGGACACCGATTGGGGGGACTCCGTTCCCGTGTCCCAGTCTGTTGGGAGGGGCGGGTTGCGGCGCGTACGTCTAGCAACGCCCAACCCGCGCGTGGTTCTGGATCTCGAGCCGGGCGCGACCGGTCGTGTCTTTTATCTGACGGACCCCTATCGCATCGTCGTCGACGTTAGCGCGACTACCCGCCAGAGCGAAAAGCGCAGGCCGCTGGTCGTGTTGGACCCCGGGCATGGCGGCCGCGAGCCGGGCGCTGCAAACGATGAATACTCCTTGGTCGAGTCACGCCTCGCGCTGATGCTCGCGGAGCTAACGGCCGACCGCTTGCGTGCAATCATGCCGAGGGCACGCGTCATGCTGACCCGCTCCGACGATGTAGACCTCTCGCTCGAGGAGCGATGCGCGCTCGCCAACACGATGGAGGCAGACGTCTTCGTCTCGATCCATTTCAACGCCAGCTCCGAACCGGTGAGTAAGGGAGGGGTGACCACGTTCGTGCTCGACACGAACAACGACCGTCAGGCACTACGACTCGCCGCTCGCGAGAACGGAACGCGCACATCGGAGGTGACCGGCATCCAGAGCTTCCTTGCCAAGTACCACCGCAAAGGTCAGGCATCGGGCTCGATGACCCTCGCGGGTAAGATCCAGCGTCACACGTTGCAGCGGGGGCGAGCGGTGTTGCCCAAGCTCGCCGATCGTGGCGTGCGCAAAGCGATGTTCTACGTGTTGGTCGGCGCTCGAATGCCCGCGGTGCTGCTCGAGGCGTCGTTCCTGACCTATGAACCCGAGGCGCGGGCTTTGACTACACGCGCCTACCGCAAGGCGCTCGCGGACGGCGTTGCCTCGGGCATCGCCTCCTACCTGCACGCCCGATAGTCGAATAGGTTGCTCCCACTTGGGGTGACGGTCATACTCGCTGACCGTTGTCGGATGGATCCAGCCCTGTCGTCGATCTGGGTGGCCTCGCACCTACGCTCGGCACGACCTGTAGTGGATACCTCGGTGGATATCGCCGGGCGTTCGAGGACGCTGTGCGCCGTGGCGACCCTGGCGTGATGACGGCGCGCTCGCATGCGCGGGCGCTCGATGGGCTGCTGAGCGCGCTCTATTGTGCTGCGGACGCGGCGATCCGAACCGCGGGACGTGAGCCGCGAGGACGAGTCGCGCTGGTCGCCGTGGGAGGCTACGGCCGCTCGACGCTAGGGTTGAACAGCGACGTGGATGTCGTCTTCCTCTGTGACGATTCCGATGACCCGTTCGTCGGAGCTCTCGCTGAAGGCTTGCTCTATCCCCTCTGGGACCTCGGTGTCGACATCGGTCATGCAGTTCGGAGTGTCGACGAAACCCTGAGCCTCGCACGGGACGACATCAGCACGACGACGACCTTGATCGACTTCCGGCGCGTTGCGGGCAGCGGCTCGCTGCTCGACGACCTCGAGCGTGGCGCCCGAGAGCAAGTGTTCGAACCTCATCTGGTCGCTTTCCTGAATGCGCTCGAGCAAGACACGGCCGCACGGCATCGGCGCTTCGGCGGGAGCCTCTACTTGCTCGAGCCGGACGTGAAGCAGGGCCGCGGAGGCCTTCGCGACCTGGACGTCGCCGAGTGGGCTGCTCGAGCCAGATGGGGGGCGCGCAACGAACAGGACTACGTCCGTACGGGCGCTCTGTTGGCCCGCGAGCTACGCGAGCTCGAGTCGGCGCGGGAGCTCCTGTGGCGTGTCCGGAACCTGCTCCACCTTCGGGCGGGGCGGCAACAAGACCGGCTGACGTTTGGCGACCAAGAGGATATCGCGCAGGAGCTCGGTTTCGTCGACGGCGTCTCCTTGGGGGTCGAGCAGTTCATGCAGGCCTACTATCGGCACGCGCGCATCGTTGCCCTCACGGCCGAGCGAATGCTCGAGCGGGCTCGTCCGCGTGGCCGCGCGGCGACGTTCCGCAAGCTCGCCCACGGCATCATCCTCGCCGATGGCGCGATCACGCTCGAGAACCCCCAGCGATTGGATGAGGACCCTGCACTCGCGTTCCGCTTTTACCGACAGGCGCTCCGATACCACCGGCGTCCCGATCACTCGGCGCTCGATGCCATCGCGCGTATCGCGCCCGACAAGCGCTGGCGGCTGCGACTTCAGGACTCCGAGGAGGCCACCCAACTCTTCTTGTCGCTCATCAAGAACATCGACGAGACGGCCTTCCGTAGCGCCTCCACGATCGGGGAGCTGTACGAAGTTGGGCTCGTGTCCGCGATGATCCCGGAGTTCGATCCACTCGTCGGACGCGTCTACCATGATGTCTTTCACGTCTACACTGCGGATGTTCACGCCGTGAAGGCCCTCGAACACCTCCAAGCGTTGACCCGCGGCGACGCCCGGGTCCATTCGCTTGCCGCACGTCTCGCGGCGGAGGCGCCTCGCCGCCTGCCGTTGTTCCTCGCAGTCTTGTTGCATTCGCTCGGGCGAATGCGTGGCCGTGGCCAAGAGGAGCAGGGCGGGAGAATCGCTGAGAGTGTTGCGATTCGGCTCGGGCTCAGCGCGGTCGATGCGCAACACGTTGGATGGCTGGTCAGCAATCAACAGGCCCTCTACCGGTGGGCGACGCAGCGCGACATTCACGACCCGCGAGGCCTGACCGAGGTCGTCAGGATGGTCGAAACCCCCGAGCGTCTTCGAGACCTGTTTCTGTGTACCGTCGCCATCGTGTCGACGATCAATCCCAAGGCGATGACCTCTTGGAAGGCGCGCGCGCTCGAAGACCTCTATCTATCGACACTTGCAGAGCTCGAGATGGGGGGTGGCCCTGCCCAGACCGAGAGTCGAGTCCTCGAAGTGAAGCTGCAGGCGGTTGTCGGGTTCGCCGGCGACGCTGGCCAAGAGGAGTTGCAGAGCTTCATCGACGAGATGCCCGACCGATACTTCCTCGCCAATCCGGTGGACGTCGTTCGACGCCACGCGCGCATCGCGAGGGACCGGGAAGAAGGTCTGGTGACCGTCCGTGTGGGCCCCGGGCCCACGGAAGATGTCGAAGAAGTGGTCGTGGTGTGCGCTGATCGCCCCGGCCTGCTGGCTGACTTCACCGCCGTGTTTGCGGCGCACGACCTCTCCGTCCTCACCGCTGAGATCTACACGCGCCGTCGCGAAACCGGCAACGAGGCGTTCGACGTGTTCTCCGTCAAGGTCGGCGATAATGCACCGCCGTTGCCGCGCCTCGCCGTTGCGCTTCGCGACGACATCGCCCAGCGCATGACCAATCGCATTTCCGCCCAGGACTTGATCGCCCGCCAGAGCACCCCTCCGCCTTGGTCAGTCCGACCCGGCCCCGAGGTTCCGACCTACATCAGCGTCGACAACAACGCTTCGCTTCGCTACACGGTCGTCGATGTCTTCACCCGAGATCGAATCGGGTTGCTCCACGAGATCGCCCGCACGCTGCACCAACTCGACCTCGACATTGCCGTTTCAAAGGTGAACACCGAAGGTCAAAGCGTCGCCGACGTATTTTACGTGTCGGATGAGCACGGCAACAAGGTCCACGACCGGGAGCGACTGAAGCGCCTCGAGCAGGTGCTCCGCTCTCGCATCCTCGCGTTGCACGCTCGTGCTGAGGCCACATGACTCGCAGCGTCGTCGTCGCGCTAGCACTCGTGGCGTTGAGCAGCTGGATCGCCTGCGGTCCGGCCACGTCGTCCAAAGTCCCGGTAGCAGCGCCCCCCGAAGAGCTGGTGAGCAGACCCCCGGCCACGCCGGACGTGCTTCAGGGCGAACGGTTGCTCGTCAAAGGCCGAGTCAGCGAGGCGCAGGAGTTGTTCGAACGAGCGATCGCAGACGATCCAGAAGATGCACGCGCATGGCTCGATCTCGGCCTCACCCAAGAAGCGAAGCGCGATCCGGCGTCGGCGGAGCGTGCCTACCGTCGGGCGATCGAGATCGATCCCCAGTTTGCCGAAGCGTTGAACAACCTCGGCGTGCTTCTGCGCGAGGGTGGTCATCTCCCGGAGGCAACGTCGGTGCTCGAGCGAGCCGCATCTCTCGATCCGACTCTCACCGCCGCGCGTTTCAACCTCGGTCTCAGTTACGAGGAGCAGCGCCGGTTCGATGATGCGGAGCGCGAATACCTCGCGACGATCGAGCAGCTTCCCGCTGATCCCATCCCACGCGTCAATCTCGCGATGATGTACTTGGATGCCGGCCGTCCTGAAGACGCGGCCGCCCAGCTTCGGGCGGTCCGGCCGACGGTGCGGGGTGACGTCCTTCTCTCCATCGCGGTGGGGCAGGGGTTGCGTCGCGCCGGTGCTCCTGCGGAGGCCGTTGCCGTGTTGGAGGATGCGCGCGCGCAGGCGGGCGATCCACTGCCCACCGACCTCCTCGCGGAGCTTGCGCTCGCCTACTATGCCGCGGGCGACTTGAGCTCTGCCGAAAAGACGATGCGTCGCGCGATCGACCAGAACGAGGTCGATCCTGCATTGCAGTACGCCTATGGCTCGATTCTGGCAAGAATGGGGGAGGTCGGTAGAGCGCGGACGCACTTCAGGCGAGCCATCTCGCTCGATGCGGACGGACCCTACGCAGAGCGCTCGCGCATGCGCCTCGAGGCGCTCAAGTAGACTCGCGGAAGCCCAAGCCGACGAGGAAGACCTCGTAGCTTTCGTCGCGGGTCGCTTTCGGGCGAATGATACGGACTTTGCCGAACACCTCCCGAAGCGCATTCCGAGCTTCCTCGAACTCGGCCCCTTGAAAGATCTTCGCAACGAACGTGCCGTCTGGCTGGAGCACCGTCTTTGCGAGCTCGAGCGCGCGCATCACGAGCTCGTAGCTCCGAAACTGATCGGCGTGCCGCTGCCCGCTCGTCTTTGGTGCCATATCGCTGATCACGAGGTCGAAAGGCCCTCCTAGCGTGGCGGGGTCCGCCTCGAAGGCATCGAGTGTTCGGATCTCCGCGTGCGGCGGAAGCGCGATCTCCGCGTCATTGAGATCGAGCCCCAAGACGCGTCCGCTCGGCCCGACTTTCTCGGCGGCGTAGAGCGTCCAAGAGCCAGGGCTCGCCCCGAGATCCAAAACCCGCTGGCCCTTCTTGAACAGGCCCACGCGTCGGTCGATCTCCTCGAGCTTGTAGACCGAGCGAGCAGGGTACCCTTCGCGCCTGGCGCGGCGTCCGTGGTGATCCTGCTTTCGCCGCGGGGGCAGTTAGCCCTCTTCGGTCGCTTCCGGCGCTGCCTCGGCGACCTCTTCCTTGGCCGGAGGCTCGGGGAGGGCGACAGGAGCCTTCTTGATGGCGCCCTTCAGCGTGAGGAACCCGTTGCGCGGTCCGGGGACGCCACCGTCGATGAGAACGATGTTCTCCTCGGGCAGCAGCTTCACGATCCGAAGGTTCAGAATGGTTGCCTTCTTGTTGCCGTGCTGGCCCGGCATCTTCTGGCCGCGAAGAGTGCGCCCGGGCGTCATGTTCATGCCGATGGAGCCGCCGTGACGCTTGTATTCGTGGGTGCCGTGACCGTCCGTGCCTGCGCCCGCGAAGTTGTGGCGCTTCATGACACCGGTGAAGCCTCGACCTTTGCTGGTCCCGGACACGTCGACGAACTGACCGTCCTGGAAGATGTCCGCCACGCCGAGTGTCTGGCCGACCTCGAAGCGCTCGAGGACCGACGCGTCGACGCGGAACTCGCGGACGATGCGCGGGGCGTCGACGCCTGCGGTTTTGAAGACGCCCGCTTCAGGCTTGGTGACGAGCTTGTCCCGGCGCGACCCGAAGCCGAGTCGAAGGGCGGCGTAGCCGTCCTTGTCCGGAGTGCGCTTGCCCACGACGACGCAGGGACCCGCCTTGATCGCGGTGACGCGCCGGACCTCCCCGTCGTCGAGGAAGATTTGGGTATTACCAAGCTTTGTGCCGATGAGGCCGGGATTCGTATTCACAGGTCTGCTCCGCCCGAAAAGGGCCGCAAAGATAGTGAGGGGTCAGTTCGAGTCAAGGGGCCCGTCATTCTTGGATTCCAAAGATGCGGAGGGCGTTTCGGTAGGTGGCTTCCGCCAGCACCTCTTGGTCCTCGCCCCGGAGCTCGGCGATACATTTGGCCGTATGGGCTACATACGCGGGTTCATTGCGTTTTCCCCGCTCGGGGATCGGGGCGAGATAGGGGGCATCGGTCTCGATCAGGATGGCATCGGCGGGCTGTTTCCTCGCCGCCTCTTGGACCGCGATCGCCTTCTTGAAGGTGACGATTCCACTAAACGACGAGATGAAGCCCAGATCGAGCGCGGCCGCGGCAAAGGGCGCATCCTCGCTAAAGCAGTGGATGATCCCGCCGACGTCCCCGGCGCGCTCCTCACGAAGAACTTGCAAGGTCTCCTTCGGGGCAGAGCGCGTGTGGATGACCAGCGGCTTGCTCAGCTCCTTGGCAATCCCGATCTGCTTTCGAAACGCCTCGAGCTGGGTGTCGCGCGGCGAGTGATCGTAGTGGAAGTCGAGCCCGGTCTCTCCGATTGCGACGACGGTCGAATCGCCGCCGGCCGCCCGAATCGCATCGCAGGTCGCGTCGTCGAGATCCTTTGCGTCGTGGGGATGCACGCCCACCGTCGCCGATATCCAATCCGAATGCTGCCGGGCGATGTCGACCGCCGACTTCACGGAGGCTACGTCGTGCGCGCAACCAATCGTCGTGATGCGCCGAACGCCAGCCGCCTTGGCCCGGTCGAGCACCGCGTCGAGCTCCTCGTGGAGGCGCGGGTCGTCTAGATGGCAGTGGGTGTCGAACAGCATGGGGTCAGTCCACTATCGAGAGTGAGCCGCGGCTCGGACGGAAGCAAGCAGTGCCTTCGCTTCGGGGCTCGCAGACGCAAGCCGCTCCAAAGCCGTTTCGTACACGGGCCGTTCCGTCTTTCGACTCTTCCTAAACGCTCGGGCGAGATCGGGCACGAGCGACGCGAGGCCGAGCTCACCAACGAGCTCCACCGCGTACTGGCGTGCTTCGATGCGCCAGCTTCTCACGAGCTTGCGGATGACTTCCGTGCCCTCGGGATCGCCCAGTCGAACGAGCGCGCGGGCCGCCGCTGCCCGCAGAATAGGGGAGCGCCATCGGTGCTTTGCAAGGCGCGCAAGCTCCATGCGCGAGTGGTGGTCCTCGAGATCGCCGAGGCCAATCGCTGCTGCGAACGCGCGATCCGGGCGCGAGAGGGCTACGCGCAAAGCTGGGGCTGCACGCGAGTCCCCCATGTCAGCCAAAGCGACCGCAGCGCCGAACCGAACGCCCTCGGAGTCGTCGTCGAGCAAGCGAGCGATTGCATCCGACTGATCGGAAGCGCCGAGATCGCCCAGACATTGCGCCGCCAGCAGTCGGACTTCCGGGTCTGTGTCCCCCAGCGCCCGAGCGATGGCGTCGGTGTGCGCCGCGCCGAGCGTCGACAGGGTCCAAACCGCGGAGAACCGCATTTCGGGTCGCGGGTCATCGAGCAAGCCTGCGATTGCGTCCACGCCTTGCTCTGGCGCCACTCGGCCGAGCGCCAACACCGCGGCTTGACGCGCCGCCGAGTGCTCGTCCTCGAACGCCTTTCGCAAGGGGGTCGCCCCTTGCTCAGCCTGGAGGACGCCCAAAGACTCGAACGCCGCCGCACGTACCACGCCATCTGCGTCCCCGGCTAATGCCAGAAGCCCTTGCACAGCCTCCCCACGGCGATCCGCTGGTGGATCGCTGAGTCGCTCGGCCGCCGCGACGCGAAACCGCGCATGCTCTGCGCCAACGTCCCTGAGCGCTGCTTCGAACGTCGGTGCGAGCGGCGGGATCACTTCGCGCGCGAGCCCGGTTCGACGTCTCTTTCGACGACTAGCACGCTGAGCCGATCATCGTCGCTTGCCGCCAAGACCATTCCTTGGGACTCGAGCCCCATGAGCTTGCGGGGCTTCAGGTTGGCGACGATCACGACGCGCTTCCCGACGAGATCTTCGGGAGCGTAGTGTTCTGAAATCCCGGCGAGGATCTGCCGTGGCGCTGACTCACCAGCGTCGATGCCGAGCTTGAGCAGCTTCTTGCTCTTCTCGACCCTCTCCGCCGTCTTGACCAACCCGACCCGGAGGTCGAGCTTCATGAAGTCGTCGAATTCGATGAAATCGTCTTTGCTGGGCTCTGACTCTGTCATGGCGTTTGCCTTCTTGTCGTCCTCCGCAGGCCGCTCGACGCCAAGTCGCTCGAGGATCGAGCGCTCCTGCGCCTCGTCGAACCGCGGGAAGAGGGGAGTGCTCGGTTTGGTCTGCGCTCCGGGACGAAGGCCGCCCCAGGCGCTCGGCCAGAGATCCACTTGTTCGGTTGGTAGCAACGGAGGCATTCCAAGCTGGGCGCGGAGCTCGTTGCACTTCTGCGGCATCACCGGGAAGAGCATGATCGAGACCCAGCGCAGTGTTTCGAGCACGGTGTAGCAGACCTGGCGCAGGCGCGTCTTGTCGTCTTGTTTCGCGAGCATCCACGGTTCCGTCGAGTCCACGTACTTGTTCGCTGCCGATACGAGCTCCCAAATCGTGTCGAGCGCGCGGTGGAACGCCAACGCCTCGTAGTGTTTCGCGGCTTCCTCGACAGATGACTGGGCCTTGGAGATCAACGCTCGATCGGAGTCGTCGAGGGCGCCGAGATCGATGCTCGGGACCTGCCCGTCGAGGCTCTTCTTGAGAATACTCGCGACGATGCGGTTCATGAGGTTGCCGAGGCCGTTCGCAAGCTCGCCGTTATAGCGATTGATGAGATTGCGGTGACTGAAATCACCGTCTTGACCGAAGCCGACTTCGCGCATGAAATAGTATCGGAGCACGTCCGCACCGAACGCTTCGACGAGCGGGCCAGGTGGAAGGAAGTTTCCTAGCGACTTCGACATCTTCTCGCCGTTGACCGTGAGCCAACCGTGAGCCCAGACGTGAGTGGGTAGACGGACGCCGGCGCTCAACAGAAATGCAGGCCAGTAGATGGCGTGGAACCGGAGGATGTCTTTGCCGACGATGTGCGTAATCGTTCCCGCGTTGCGCCAGAACTCGTCGAAGAGCGGCTCTTCACCTTCTTCGGCAGGGCCGCCGAGCGCGCTGATGTAGTTCGTGAGTGCATCGAGCCACACGTAGATTACGTGCTCCGGGTCGCCTGGGACCGGGATGCCCCATCGAAAGCTCGTACGCGAGATCGATAGGTCGCGCAGGCCTTCCCTCACGAACGACTTCACCTCGTTGAAGCGCGAATCCGGCTGCACGAAATCGGGGTGCTCTTCGTAGTAGTCGAGGAGCGGTTGAGTGTAGTTGCTCAAGCGAAAGAAGTAGCTGCGTTCCTTGATGCGTTCGACCGGCTTCTTGTGAATCGGGCAGAGATTGCCCTCGAGGAGCTCTTTTTCAGTCTTGAACGATTCGCACCCAACGCAGTACCAGTCCTCGTAGTCGTCGAGGTAGATGTCCCCGCGCTCCTCCATCCGCTTCCACAACGCCTGGACGTTCTCTTTGTGTTGCGCTGAAGTCGTCCGGATGAAGCCGTGATGTTGGCAATCGAGCTCTTCCCATGCTTCGCGGAATGGCGCAGCCATTCGGTCGACGAAGTCCTGGGGCGCCAGGGCCTCTTCCTTGGCTCGGCGCTCGATCTTCAGGCCATGTTCGTCCAAGCCGGTGAGGAAGTAGCTCGGCTTGCCGCGAATGGCTTGATAGCGGGACACCACGTCCGCAGCCACGGTGGAGTACGCGTGACCGATGTGTGGCCGATCGTTGACGTAGTAGATCGGCGTCGTGACGTAGTAGGGGCGAGCCATTTTGCGCCCGAGACTAGTCAAATTCCGCCGAAGCGCCACCTAG
>JAHEEE010000012.1:27793-69793 GCA_024640845.1 Myxococcales bacterium
CTAGCGCAGGTTTCGCAGGGCAAAGAGCAAGGAGTCGAGCGCCACCTGTCGGTTGGCGTTGTGTTGCATCGACCGCATGCACTGGTGAATCAGAGACACCCTCGCGGACGAAGCGCTCGCGGACAGCGAAGCAGATCGCTCGCCTAGGTCGTCCACCAGTGACGCGAAGCCGACATGCCGCGCGTTTTCGTCGACCGCGCTCACCGCTAGGTCGCGGTAGAAGCTCTGGAGTGTGAACAGCGCAAGCTCGAGGTCTTCGCGCCGGGCCAGCCGTTCAGCCATCTCGATGAGGGTGCCCGGCCCGGCCTCGCGGACGGCGTCGTCGACCGATGTGACGAGCGCCGTGAGCTCCTTCACTGTCCCTTCGCGCGCCAATGCGAGCGCCACGTCGGCCCGGCCCGCACAAAGCGCGATCGCGGGGTCGATCTCCTCTTCCGGCACACCCTCTTCGGTCAGGATGTCCCGCAGGACGGCTCCGGGCAGTCGTCCGAAGCGGATGCGTTGGCAGCGCGAGCGGATCGTAGGGAGAAGGGAGTCCGCTCGTTCCGACGTGAGAATGAAATGGACGTTGGCGCGCGGCTCTTCGAGGGTCTTGAGGAGTGCATTGGCCGCCTCGGGCTGAAACTCGGGGAACGATACGTCGGCTTCTGGAAAGATGAAAAACGTGGCGGCAGCTTCGAACGGCGCGAATTGAGCGAGCGGAAGGATTTCGCTCCTCAAGACGTCGACCTGGATGTTCTTTTTGCCTTCGTCTCGGGGTCTGAAGATCCGAACATCGGGGTGCGCACCCGCTTCGATCCGGTCCATGACGTGCGGGTTGCCGCCGGCGACGACGTCGGTGGCGAACGAGATCGCCGCAAGCTGCTTCCCGACGCCGCTGGGCCCGTCGAACAAGTATGCCGAGGCGATGCGTTTGTGCTCATGAGCCCGCTTCAGCGCCTGCACTGCGCCCGCCTGGGCTCGCACGTCACCTAAGGCGTTCACTGGGAGGAGCCCCCGGTGAAGATCGAGAGAGCAATCGTCTGCACCGCGTCGACCACATCGTCGGGCGAGAAGGCCTCGGGGTCGACGAAGGCCTGCATGACGAGCCCGTCCAGAAGGCCCATGACGATGCGAGGGAGCATGTCGAGCGAAATTCGCGATTCGATGCCGAGCGACATGACGTTCTTTTCGAGGTACGTCCGAATTTGGTTGGCGCCGAGCTCGTAGAACTCTGCGAGCTTCGGCCGGAGCGATTCATCGTACAGGCTCAGCGCGATCAAGTCGGCGACGACGAGGGCTTCGTCCGTACGCTCGGCGCGCGCCGCCCAGAGCTGTTCGAGGGACTTCCGGAGCGCCTCGAATGGGTTGTCCGACGGTGACCAAGCCGACATGGTACGCGCCTGCACGACGTTGCACGCGGTTTGGAGCACAGCGTGAATCAGGGCCTCCTTCGTCGGGTAATGATAGTGAAGGGCGCCCTTGCTCATTCCGGCTTCTTTGGCGATGTCGAGCAAGCTGGTGCGCGCGTAGCCTCGACGCGCGAGCACCCGGATGGCGGCGTCGATGATCTGCTGGGAGCTGACCGCGCTTTTTGCGTACGCCATGGGCAGCCGGACCATGAAGCCTGCCCCTGGGGCTCGTCAACCGCCTGTGCTACACGCGCCCGATGAGTAAACGAGGCGAATCGCTCGCACAGCTCGTCGAGCTGATGGAGACGCTGTTGGGTCCGAACGGGTGCCCCTGGGATCGCGAGCAGACCCTCGAGTCGCTTCGGCAGTACGTGATCGAAGAGGCACACGAGGTGGTCGACGCCATCGATGGCGGGGAGCCGGAGATGCTGCGTGAGGAGCTCGGCGACCTCTTACTGCAGGTCGTGTTCCAAGCGGCACTTACCGAACGGCAGGGTTGGTTCGACATCGACGGCGTGGTCGACGGGATTTCGGAGAAGCTCATACGGCGTCATCCGTGGGTGTTCGGCGACGAGGAAGTGGACGACGCCAGTGGCGCCATCAACAGCTGGGAAGCAATCAAAGCCAAAGAAAAGAAGGAACGGGGAGCCCTTGGTGGCGTTCCCGTGTCGCTTCCAGGACTACTTCGTGCGGTTCGCATCGGCGAAAAGGCGAGCGCAGTCGGGTACGACTGGCCAGATGCGGGCGGCCCCCGTGCCAAGATCGACGAGGAGCTCGCAGAGCTAGACGAAGCCGCGGAAAATGGTGACCTGGCCGCGCTCGAGCACGAGCTCGGCGACCTCCTCTTCGCGCTGGCCACCTACGGCCGTAAGCAAGGTCTCGACCCCGAGGCCGCCATCCGCGCATCGCTCAACCGATTCTCTTCGCGCTTTCGCCACTGCGAGTTGCACGCAAAGGCGGAAGGCAAAGACCTTCGCGACTACGACGAGCAGGCACTCGACGCGATGTGGGAGCGTGCGAAAGCCGCCGAGCGGGGTGAGTGACGAGCGCCTCGCTGGGCGGCTCCTGAGACATGCTCTAGAGCTCTTCGGCAGGGAACGGCATCACCGACTGAATCGAGCTCGCGCGTGTGAGCAGCATCAACAATCGGTCGACCCCGAGCGCGTTGCCGCCGCTCGCCGGCATTCCAAGCTCGAGCGCCTCGAGGAACCGCTCGTCGATCGGGTAAACGGGCAGGCCGGCATCAATTCGGTGGGCGCGGTCTCGTTCGAAGCGCCTTCGCTGTTCAGCGGCGTCGGTTAGCTCACCAAAGCCGTTGCACAGCTCGACCCCTCGAAAGAACGCTTCAAAACGGTCTGCGGTGCCGTTGTCGTTCAACTTGGCCAACGAGGCCATCGACGCCGGCCATTCCGTGACGACGACGGGCCGCGCTTTTCCGAGCTGCGGTTGAACTGCCTCGGCCCAGGTCTGGAAGAAGCGGGCCTCGTCGGCCGGATCGATGATCTCACCGGCATGCTCGTCGAATGCTTCGTTCACCGTGATCCGGTCCCACGGCGAAGATAGCGAGCCCGCGTCGGCGCTTGCGAGCACGTCCGCAATGTGGGCGACGAGGCATTCGGTATCGCGGATCACATCATCGGAGGTACCCTGAGCCCGATACCATTCGAGCATCGTGAACTCGCGCTCGTGGTGACGACCGTGCTCCTCGGCTCGGTAGCTCCGACACAGCTGAAAGATCCGTTCTGCTCCGGCGCTCAACAGGCGCTTCATCTGGTACTCGGGGCTCGTGGCGAGCCAACCGACGGGGCTGCCTTTTGGGTCGCGTACCTCGAACGCGGATAGATGCACGTCGAGCCCGGGAGAGGGCACGATCGCCGGGGTCTCGACCTCGAGAAAATCGCGCTCCGAGAAGAACTGGCGGATTGCCTCCATGGCCTTGGCGCGCAGCCGCAGGACCTGGAGCATGCCGGCGCTCAGCCCTTGACGCGCTCGACGTACGACCCGGTGCGGGTGTCGATCTTCAGCTTGTCGCCGGCGTTGACGAAGAGCGGGACGTTGACCTGCAAGCCCGTCTCGAGCGTTGCGGGCTTCGTCGTGTTGCTGCTCGTGTCGCCCTTGAATCCTGGTTCGGTCTCCGTGACGACCAGCTCGACGAACGTAGGCGGAGTTACCCCGATGGGGCGGCCTTCGAAGAGCATGATATCGACCTCGGTGCCGTCCAACAGGTAGAGGGCGTTCTCGCCGAGCTGCTCGTTCGTAAGCGAGAGTTGCTCGTAGCTCTGGGTGTCCATGAAGACGCGCGTGTCGCCTTCCGGATAGAGGTACTGCATCGTGCGCTCTTCAGTGTCGGCCTTCTCGACCTTTTCACCGCTCTTGAAGGTTCGGTCGATCACGGCGCCCGTCATCATGTTCTTGATGCGGGTACGGATGAACGCTTGGCCTTTGCCGGGCTTCACGAACTGGTGGTCGACGACTGCGAAAGGGACGCCGTCGATGAGCATCTTGAAGCCTTTTTTGATGTCGCTGGTATCTGCCATGGCTTACTTCTCGCGGATCTTCTGTGAGGCGATGACGAGGTCGCTCGGTTGGGTAGGGCTCTCGCTTGGCTCGGCCGTGATTCGGACATCGAGCTCCCGCAGCGAGGTCGGAATCGAGGCCCGCCCGGTTCGTGTCTCCGCGTTATATTCGAGCGCCTGCTGAGGAATCGGGTACTCGCCGACCACGCTGAACCAAACGACGTAGTGGGTCATCCCCGGCTCGATCACCGCGGGCGGAGAAAGGTGATCCATCGCGACGACGACCATCATTTGCTCCCGGTCGATCTTCTCGATGCGGATATCGCCTTGGGCGGCGGGTACGTAGGCACTTCCGACGAGCGCATAGTCCGCGGGCGGATTGCATCCCGCGCATGCCACGACCGAGATCGCCCCGATCAACCAAAGCCCCGCGTACTTCTTCACGGCACGGCTTGTAGGCGGCCCATCTGGCCTCGTCAAGCGCCAGCCCTTGCCTCCGGTCCGGGTCGGTTGTACCCCGGGTTTCATGCGAGACGTCGACGACGAGGTACGCCAGATCAAGAAGGAGATCGTCGAGAGCCGAGGCCTCATCATCAAGACCAACAACTTGGTCAATGCCCTCGGTGCGGACATCAAGTCCATCGCGAAGCGCCAGGCCGGCTATGAGCGCCGCCTGAACTGGAACAGTGGCGTCGCGATCGCGGTAATCGGCGTTCTCTCCTTCGTTGGGCTCAAGCTCTATTTCGACGCGCAAACGGGTGGGCTGCGCTCTGAGAAGGCAGAGGCGGAGGCCGCGGCGGAGCAGCTCCGACAGGATCTGAGCGACGAGGTGCGCCGGTCGTCGGACCGAGGGACCGCAGCGACGAAAGCTGCCAGGTTTTACGAGCTGATCCGAGAACGGAAGCGCGCCGAGGTCATCCGGCAGTATCCGTCCATGGCCAAGGAAGCCCTTTCGCCCGCCGAAGCAGCCATGTTTCGCGACTACGAACAGCAGTTTCGCCAAGCCCTTTCGCTCGAGGTCTACCAGAAGGGCCTGCAGCTTGCGGCCGGCAAGAAGCAGGAGGAGGCGATCGCGCGTTTCGAGGAAGCGATCGACCTTCATCCCAAGGGGACGCACATCCCCGCGGTTAAATACGCGCTCGCGTCGTCGCTCCGCAAAGAGAAGCGACCCGCCGAAGCCCTGGTTTACGCGCAGCAGGTGGCGGACCAAACTGTCGACAGCTCGCTTCAGCCTGACGGTTGGTGGCTGGTCGCGCTGTGCGCTCGCGACCTCGACGATCTCGACACCGCGAAGGACGCGCTCAAGACCTTGATCAACAAGTGGCCCAGGTCTGCGCTCGCACGCGAGGCCCGTCCCCTCTTTCGCGAGGTGACTCGAGAGATCTGGTCGGGCAAACAGGCGGCAACCACGACTCCGGCCGCGCCCGCCCAATAGGTCATGCGCAAGAATTGCGTGTCGACGCGGCGTCAAACGTGTGACACCTTGTAAAAGAGATGCCTCGGCCCCGCGTTGCTTTCGTTGGTTCCGGTGGCGCCGCGAAGGGCGTTGCGCACGTCGGCGTCCTCCGCGCGATGCAGGAGCTCGGGATCGAAGCCGACATTTGCGTTGGCGCATCAGCCGGCGCGATTGCGGGTGCGTTCTACGCTCAAGGTTTCACGCCGAACCAGATGATCGACTGGTTTCGTCCGTTCTGGCAACGCGGACTCGAGAGTCCGCCACTCAAAGCCCGCTACTTCCTCGGCCTGCCAAACGAAGAGCAGCGAAGGAGCTGGGGCTATCTCACCAGCGGGTTGTGGTCGATCGACCGTTTCGAACGTTTCGTTGCCGAGCAGCTTCCAACCGATGACTTCAGGGATTTGGAGAAACACCTTCTCGTCACCGCGGCGGATGTCGATGGACGCGGCCGAGTCGTTTTCGGTCGGGGCTATCGCGAGGACGTTCCGATCAGCAAGGCGGTCGCGGCATCGTCATGTGTGCCAGTCCTGTTTCGTCCGCACCGTATCGGCGATCGCTACTACATGGACGGAGAGGTGGTGCGCACCTTGAGCATCGACCTCGCCGTTGAAGCGGGGGCTGACGTCGTAATCATCTCGAACGTCTATCGTCCACACGTCGGGCGGGTCGGAAGCCAGTCGCTCGTTCACCAAGGCGGGTTGGCAGTGGCTCGCCAGGCCTTGAACACGATTCTCAACGAGAAGGAGAAGCGGGGCATCGACTTGATCCACAAGATGTATCCGCAGATTCAGGTCTTGGTCGTCTCACCCGATCTCGGGCGCCTTCCGTTTACGTCGCGGCTCCATGCGCGCGCGATGTTGCGACGGGGCTATCGAGATGCGCTTCGGACGCTGGCGAAGGCAAAGAGGCGTGGGGTATTTGAAGTTGCGCCGAATGTTCGGAGTATTGGGAAGGCGTAGCCGAGCGGCTACGCCGGCCGCTCTGGCACTCAACTCGTCTCCTCGATCACCCACTCGAGATACGCAGCACTCACGCGCTCCGCGGGCAGCGCCACGATCTCGGGAACCTCGTAGGGGTGGTTGGCCGTCAGCCAAGCAGCCACCGCATCAAACCGGTCCTTCCGGGTCTTGATCACGAGCTGAACCTCGGCGTCCGCTTCCACTTTTCCCTGCCATCGGTAGAAGGACCTCACTCCGGGAACCGCGTTCACGCAGGCGGCGAGGCGAGCGTCGACCAAGCCGCGGCCGAGCCTTTCAGCGGTGACGTCATCCGGTGCGGTGCACAGAATGACGAGGAGATCACTGTCGTCCTGGGCGCTCAAAGCTCGTGGACGCTGACATTGAGCCGACGGTCGATGATCGCGACCCCTCGCTCGGGGAGCGTCTGGTAGTCGACGGGCACTTCTTCGATGCCGCTGACGAGCATCGCATACCGCAGTTGGGTGCTCCCCGTCGGCGGACCCGTGTAGTCGTCCGGCGGGTCGTGAAGACCCTGGCGTTCGACGTACGTCATCGGCGTCCCGTGTCGGAGCGCGTACATCGAGCGTCCGTTGGTCAGAATGAAGCTGAGGCTGTTGTCGGCGCTCCCCACTTCGGCCGCAAGACGCTCAACCAAAGTCACCGCGGCGCTAATCGTTGGTAGGGCTTGCGCTTCGTTCAGGTCGGGGTTGTCGAGTTGACCCGCGTCGTGGAGCAGCGCCAGAATCGTGTGGAACAGGTATTCGCTGTCGGTCTGGCCGCGAATGTTTCGTCTCAAAAAATCGGGGATCATCTCGGCGAGATTCGCGCGCATTGCGTCGAAATGGCCGATGGTGCCTTCGTGTGCGAAGAGCCAACTTCGCATGCGGAACGGGTGAGCGTTCTCCGCGCGGAAGTCACCCACCGTTGGCTGTCGCAAGTGAAGGACGGCGCAGTCCGAACGAACGCCACCCGCAATGCTCTGCCAATCGACGAGCTCTCCAGCCCTCGTGGGACGCTTTTTGTGAAGGACCTCGTCGCCTGCGTAGAAGCCAATGCCCCATCCGCTTGCGCCCGCAGGCGCGGTCTCCTGACGAAGCACAGCACGCTCCTGATAGAGCGCGTCTCGCATCCGGTCGGCTCGATTCGCGACGTACCCGATGAGCCTACTCATTGCTTCCACCATTCAAGTAAAGGATTCGAGTAGTACATCATCCATCCCTTCTCCGTTTTTACCACGCACCCCGATCTGCATCAATGAAAGTGACCCACGCCTACCGAACGTAGGCGGAGCCCCGTGGCGACGAAGTCACTTTAGGGCCACACGTCGGTTGTGAGCGCACACGAAAAATGGGACCGTCGATGAGATTGTGGTAGCGAGTAGTATGTCTACCGCCTTCGACGGCGCGTTGGATGATTACATTCAGCATCTGCGGGTGGAGCGGGGCCTCTCTCGCCACACCGTGGACGCTTACGCGGCCGATCTCGTCAAGCTTGGTGATTGGCTCGAGGCTGAGCGCGTCGTCCTAGACGAAGTGGATGAGACGTCGGTCGCGGGCTTCCTGGTGTCCCTATCTCAACGGGGCTTGAGCGCGCGTACGCAGGCCAGGGCGCTGAGCTCGACTCGCGGGTTCTTCCGCTTTCTGGTGCAAGAGCAGCGACATCCTCACGATCCGACGGAGCTGCTCGAAGGACCGCGCATGTTGGCGAAGCTGCCCGACATTCTGAACCGCGACGAGGTGCTGCGATTGCTGCAGGCGCCAGCCGGCGAGAAGCCCAATCGTGTGCGCGATCGTGCCATGTTGCACACGATGTACGCAGCGGGTCTACGGGTGAGCGAGCTCGTCAACCTCGACCTCGGGGACGTCAATCTCGAGGAGGGCTTCGTCGCGGTCCTCGGCAAAGGGAGCAAGCGCCGTATCGTTCCTGTGGGCGCGCACGCACGCGTCGCCATGGAAGAGTATCTCACGACGGTGAGAGGGAAGTGGGCTCGTCCCTCGAGTCGGGAATGCTTCGTCACGGCGCGGGGGAAGGCAATGACGCGTCAGGGGTTCTGGGCGATCGTCAAGAAGTACGCGCGCGCCGCCGGGATCACCAAGCCCATCTCCCCGCACAAGCTTCGTCATTCGTTCGCGACTCATCTCTTGTCAGGCGGTGCTGATCTGCGCTCCGTGCAAACGATGCTGGGGCACGCCGACATTTCGACGACCCAGATCTACACGCACGTGACGAGCGAACACCTCCAAAAGATGCACGAGCGGTATCACCCCCGCGGGTAGGATCGAACACCAAGCCCCTGGTTTTCTCTCTGGGTCTGCCGACTTGTCGCCCGCGCGCGGCCGAGCCGGTATCCTCTTGGCTATGTCGAGCTTCGACGTTTGGATCATCCGCTTCGAGCCGGGCGACGCCCCGCCGGCGGAGCGCCTCCAAGCGGCCTTCGGTATCGAGCTGGAGAGCGCGCGCTCGATCGAGCAAAGCCTTCCGAAAATCGTGAAGCACGCGCTCCCAGCCAAAGCGGCCGGCGAGATGCGACAAGCACTCGAGTCGATTGGAGCGGTGGTCGACTGCCGTCCGGCTCGAGACGCGAAGCGCCCACTCGGAGGCGATGCCCCGGCCGTGTTCCATGCGCCCGACGCGGATCTCTTTCCCTCGGGCCGTGTCTCCGCGATCGACCCCTTCGCGCCGAGCGATGCGAGTGTCCCTCGCATTTCTGTCGACGACCTAGTGCCGCCGGCGGCGCGCCCGAAGAGGACCGCCCCATCGGATGACGAGGAGCCCAGGCGAATTACCGCATCGCTCCTCGCGACCTCCCGCGCTCAGCAGCGACGGACGTACCTTCAGCAGGCAGCGGGCACCTTCGCTGCGGGCGTCGCCATTCTCGCAATTGGCTGGTTCTTTGGCAACTCGGTGTTTCGCGGTGAGGCAGGTTGGCTCGATATCGGTTTCGACGGACTTGGGATCTATTTCATGGGGGTCGGGATCTTCGACCTGGTCGTTACGCTGAGGAGTTGACGTCGTGCAACTGACGCTTCCGAAAGTCTTGTGGTTCATCGCCGCCCTGGGCCTGGCCTGGGGAATCAACCAGTGGCGACAGCAGGCCGCCGCACGTGGCCTGGAAGCAGCGCAAGAGGGCGACCGGAGTGCGGCGGAAGCGTGGGTCGACCGCGCGCTCCGTGAGAGTCAATGCGAGCTACACGAGGCGCGCGACTACCTCGCTTCCGGAGCGACCCGTCAATACGTACGCCGACCCGAGTATGTCGAGACGTTTGTCGACAAGCTCTACGCGGGAGGCGCGGAGGGAATCGAGGTCTGCGAGTCGGACGCGTTGGGCTTTCGCTTCGCTCATTACCTCCTCGTGACCCTCCCGCACGATAACGCTAAGCACGATCAGCTGATCGCGGACGCTGAGAGCTTGGTCCGGCGCGACGCGGTCGTATACCGGGGTGTAACCTCGGAGGAAGTCGAGAACATCGTGCGTACCTCGACCCTCGTCGGGACACGCCGAGTCCTGGTCGATTTGCCGGTCGAAGCCGACTAGAACGCGTTTCGGGCGCGTCGCGGGACTCGTGCTATAGCCGCCAGCGGCCGTTGCGCTCAGCTCGGTCCCAAGCCGAGGCTCCGCACGGCCGAGAGCCTCAGGAGGCAAGCACCGTGAACATTCACGAGTACCAGGCAAAAGAGCTCTACCGGAAATACGGCATTCCGGTTCCGAAGGGCATCCCCTGCATGTCGCCCGAGGAGGCGACCGCAGCCGCAAAGCAGCTCATCGAGGAGACCGGCAACGAGGTCGTGGTCGTCAAAGCGCAGATCCACGCTGGCGGACGAGGCAAGGCAGGCGGGGTGAAGGTCGTCAAGGGCGTGCAAGCCGCCACGGCTGCCGCGAACGAAATCTTCGGCAAGACCTTGGTGACCCACCAGACAGGTCCCGAAGGGAAGGTCGTCCAACGCCTACTCGTCGAGCAGGGTCTTGCGATCAAGACGGAGCTCTACCTGGCGCTCGTCGTCGATCGTGAGAGCCGACGCATCGCTATCATGGCATCGACCGAGGGCGGCATGGACATCGAAGAGGTGGCCGCGAACACGCCCGAGAAGATCCATACGATCACGATCGACCCGGCCGTTGGACTGCAAGGCTACCAAGTTCGACAGCTCGCGTTCGGGCTCGGGCTTTCGAAGCAAGAGCAGAAGAACTTCAGCAAGCTTCTGTTCGGCCTCGCGAAGCTGTTCGAGCACGAGGACTGCTCGATCGCCGAGATCAATCCGCTGATCCTGACCGAAGACGAACAGGTCGTTGCGCTCGACGCGAAGGTGAACTTCGACTCGAATGCGGAGTTCCGCCACAAGGCGTTCTGGGACTCGGTGCGAGACCTCTCCGAGGAGGCGCCCACCGAGACCGAGGCCAAGGAAGCCGGCCTCTCGTTCATCCAACTCGACGGCAATATCGGCTGCCTCGTCAACGGCGCCGGCCTGGCGATGAGCACGATGGACACCATCAAATACTATGGCGGGGAGCCCGCGAACTTCCTCGACGTCGGCGGCGGCGCCAGCCAAGAAGCGGTCACGAAGGCCTTTCGCATCATCCTTCAGTCCGAAGCCGTGCAGGGCATCTTCGTGAACATCTTCGGCGGCATCATGCGCTGCGACACCATTGCCAACGGCGTGGTCGCGGCCACGAAGGAGCTTGGCTTGAAGGTGCCGCTCGTCGTCCGACTCGAGGGCACCAAAGTCGAGGAGGGGCGCAAGATCCTCGACGAGTCGGGCTTGGCCATCACCTCCGCGGCCACCATGGCCGAGGGCGCCCAGAAGATCGTCGCATTGGCAAAGGGATAAGGAACGATGTCGATTCTCGTAGACAAGGACACCAGGCTCGTCGTTCAGGGCATGACCGGCAGCGTCGGTCAGTTCCACACCGAGCAGATGCTGGCCTATGGCACGAACATCGTGGCAGGCTGCACCCCTGGGAAGGGCGGCACCTCGCTGATGGACGTGCCGGTGTTCGACACCATGCGCCAGGTCGTGAAGCAGACCGGCGCCAACGCCTCCTGCATTTTCGTCCCGCCACCGTTCGCGGCCGATGCGATTCTCGAGGCCGTCGATGCCGAGGTTCCGCTCATCGTATGCATCACCGAGGGCATCCCGGTGATGGATATGGTGAAAGTTCGACGTGTTCTAGATTCACAGGATAAGAGCCGGTTGATCGGCCCAAACTGCCCCGGTGTGATCACGCCGGACCAGTGCAAGATCGGCATCATGCCGGGTCATGTCCACAAGGCGGGCCGTGTCGGCGTCGTCTCGAAGAGCGGCACGCTCACGTATGAAGCCGTGGGTCAGCTCACCGCGCTCGGCATTGGGCAGAGCACGGCGGTCGGCATCGGTGGCGACCCGATCAACGGCACCGATTTCATCGACGTCTTGAAGCTCTTCAACGACGACCCCAACACCGATGGCGTGATTCTGATCGGCGAGATCGGCGGAAACGCCGAGGAGCAGGCGGCCGCCTGGATCAAAGAGAACTTCGAGAAGCCCGTGGCGGGCTTCATCGCGGGGCGCACCGCGCCTCCGGGCAAGCGTATGGGTCATGCGGGCGCCATCATCAGTGGTGGCAAAGGCACCGCGGATGCGAAGATCGCGGCCCTCGAGGACGCCGGCGTGAAGGTCGCGCCGACGCCGTCTGACATGGGGACCACACTACAGGGCCTTCTCTAAGAAGGGAGAAAACGATGTCGAAGAAACCGATGCGTGTCGCGGTCACGGGTGCCGCAGGGCAGATTGGCTACAGCCTTCTCTTCAGAATCGCTGCGGGTGACATGCTGGGGAAGGACCAGCCGGTCGTTCTCCAGCTCGTCGACATCCCGCCGGCGATGAAAGCGGTGAGCGGCGTCATGATGGAGCTCGAAGACTGCGCGTTTCCGCTTCTCGCAGGCATGGAAGCCAGCGACGATCCGGCGAGCGGCTTCAAAGACGCCGATGTCGCGCTCCTCGTCGGTGCGCGCCCGCGCGGCAAGGGCATGCTCCGCAAGGACTTGCTCGAAGCGAACGGTGCGATCTTCACCGGCCAAGGCAAGGCGCTGAGCGATGTCGCAAGCCGCGACGTGAAGGTCCTCGTCGTCGGAAATCCCGCCAACACGAATAGTTACATCGCCATGAAGAACGCGCCGGACCTCGATCCGTCATGCTTCACCGCCATGGTCCGCCTCGACCAGAATCGCGCGATTTCACAGATTGCCGCAAAGACGGGCCGCCCCGTGACCGAGATCAAGAGGGTCACCATCTGGGGCAACCACTCGGCGACTCAATACCCGGACCTCTTCAACGCGGAAATCGACGGCAAGAGCGTCGCCGACCTGATCAACGACCAGGCGTGGATCGAGAACGACTTCATCCCGACCGTACAGCAGCGCGGCAAGGCGATCATCGACGCGAGGGGCCTTTCTAGCGCGGCATCCGCAGCGAACGCAGCGATCGACCACATCCGCGATTGGCATCTGGGCACCGCGGAGGGGGAATGGGCCTCGATGGCGGTTCTTTCCGACGGCAGCTACGGCGTGCCGGAGGGCATCATTTCCGGCTTCCCGTGCGCGTGCAGCGGCGGGAAGTGGTCGATCGTACAGGGGCTCGAGGTCAACGACTTCGGCCGCGCGAAGATCGACGCCACTGCCGCGGAGCTTCAAGAAGAGGCTGCCGCCGTGGCGCATCTGGTTTAGGATTCGCACTGCCCCATTTCGGGGGGCGCCTATGGACAAGCCCAGGCTGGTCAAAGAGCACGAAGCGGCAGGCAAACGCGTCGTCGTGGACGGTCATCACATCTTCGTCCGCGAGGAGGGGGAGGGTGAGCCGGTGCTGCTGCTTCACGGGGTGCCCTCGAGCAGCTTCCTCTATCGTAAGATGCTGCCCGAGCTGGCCGAGAAGGGCCTTCGCGCGATCAGCTTCGATTTCCCCGGCGTCGGTCTGAGCGACAAACCAAAGGACATCGCCTACGATTGGCATGCCTTGGCGAAGTGGGTCGGACGGGTGGTCGACACGCTGGAGCTGCCTCCCGCGCATCTCGTTCTTCACGACGTCGCAGGTCCGATAGGCGCCGAGTGGGCAATCGAGAACCCGCTCAAGGTTCGCTCCATCACCATCATGAACACCTTGTTGGACGTGGGGGATTTCACGCCGCCGTTCCCGATGCGGACTTTCCGAGTACCGGTCTTGCGACACGTGGCGTTTTCGACGATGAGCACCAAGATCATGCTGCCTCTCTTCCGTCACAGCGGTGTCAAGAACCCGGAAGCCATCGACGAGGATGTGGTCAACGGCTACATCTATCTGCTCAAGAACAACGGCGGCCACCATAGCTTCCTCGCCATCATGGATGGCTTCGATTTGACCGAGGAACATCGCGACTATCTTCGCGACGGGCTGCTAGCCATCGACAAGCCGATGCAGCTCGTCTGGGGCGAGCAGGAGATCGCGATCCCGAAGGCGCAGCTCCACTACATCAAGCAGGTGTTTCCCCTGCAGGCGGAGCACATGGTCGATGCGCGCCATTTCCTGCAAGAAGAGCATCCTGCCGTCATAGCCGCCCATATCGCCGTATTTGTTCGGGGCATTGCCGAGCAACCAAAACGCGCTACATCCGCGGCCGATTAGTTCCACGGAGCGACTTCGTTGCCGTGGGTCCCAAACTCAGAAAGAGGAGCCAAATGGCTGTCGAACGCACGCTCAGCATCATCAAGCCCGACGCGGTGGAGCAGAACAACATTGGGAACATCCTGGCCATGATTCAGGGCGCCGGCCTCAAGCTTCTCGGCATGCGCATGCTGCACCTCACGCGCGCCCAGGCGGAAGGCTTTTACGAGGTTCACAAGGAGCGTCCGTTCTTCGGCGAGCTCGTCGAGTTCATGACGCGCGGCCCCGTCGTCGTGAGCGCCCTCGAGGGTGAAGACGCAGTGGCCCGCTACCGTGCGCTCATGGGCGCGACCAACCCCGACGACGCCGAGGAGGGAACCATCCGCAAGGCCTACGGCACCGACGTAGGCGAGAACGCCTGCCACGGGTCGGATAGCGTCGAGAACGGCCGTATCGAAGTCGCCTACTTCTTTCCCGAATACCTGCTCAAGTAGCGATGGGCAGTTCGAGCGAAAGCCAACTCCGCCCGCTCGTCGAGCAGGCATTCGAAGATCGTTCGAAGCTGGAAAGCCGCGAGCATCGAGGCGCGGTCGAGGAGACGCTTGAGCTTCTCGACAAGGGCAAGCTCCGGGTTGCGACGCGCGGTGATGACGGAGAGTGGACCGTGCATGCCTGGACCAAGCAAGCGATCCTGCTCTACTTCGGCATTCGAGCAATGGAACGGGTCGAGGTCGGCGCGTACGAATACCACGACAAGATCCCGCTCAAGAAGAATCTCGATCAACAGGGCGTTCGCGTCGTGCCTCCGGGCACCGTTCGGTACGGCGCACACATGGAACCGGGTAGCATCCTGATGCCTGGCTACGTCAACATCGGTGCGTACGTCGGCGCCGGATCGATGGTCGACACTTGGGCGACGGTGGGCTCGTGCGCACAGGTCGGCAAGGGCGTTCACCTGTCGGGCGGCGTCGGCCTCGGCGGCGTGCTCGAGCCCCCTGGCGCAAAGCCCGTCATCATCGAAGACGGCGCGTTCATCGGTTCGCGCGCGATCGTCGTCGAGGGATCTCGCATCGGCGAAGAGGCGGTGCTCGGCGCGAATGTCGTCATCACCGCGAGCACCAAGATCATCGACGTGACGGGCCCCGAGCCCGTCGAAACGCGAGGCTACGTCCCGCCGCGCTCGGTCGTGATTCCAGGCACGCGCCCCAAGCGTTTCCCCGCTGGCGAGTACCAGATCCCGGTCGCGCTGATCATCGGGCAACGAAAAGCAAGCACCGACAAGAAGGTGACCTTGAACGAAGCGCTCAGGGATTTCGGGGTCTCGGTTTAGGGTAGGGGGCGGTGTCGGCGCCTGTATACCGTTTCTCCTGAGTAAAAGCGAGCGGCCCCAAGCGGTGCGCGGCAGCGCGAGCCGGAACGGCGAAGCCCGGCGCGAATGCGCCGCCAAGGCAGAGCGAAGCGAGTGCCGCGGAGGGAGGACTACGTGGCGGGGGTGGGCGGGTGGATGCAACAAAAACCTCCCGACGCCGATCGCGTTCACGGTCCCGGGACTTGTTGGACGCCTTTTTCTTATCCATTGAAGTCGTCCGGTGATCCGTGTTCTTATCGGCGGATGCGCAACTTCGCTCTCTTGCTCGTTCTCGGATTTCTGATCAGCGGTGATTCGTTCACGACGCGAGCCGGAGCCGAAGCCACCCATCAACTCCGAATTGCCACGCTGGCCCCACGACAGTCCCCGCTCGGCGAAGAGTACAGCAAGCTGAAGACTGGGATTCGCGAGGCGACAAACGGCCAAGTGAACATGAAGATGTACTACGGGGGCGTCGCCGGCGACGAGATCACCGTGGTGCGCAAGATGCGTGTTGGGCAGCTAGACGGCGCGCTCATCACTTCGACGGGTCTCTCGGCGCTCGTCCGACAGGTGCTCGTCATGGAGGCGCCTGGGCTCATCAGAAGCTATCCGGAGCTCGACGCGGTCCGGGAAGATCTCGCGCCACAGCTCGAAGAGCTGTTCGACAAAGCGGGGTACAAGCTCGTCGCATGGGGTGACGCCGGCAAGACGCGCATCTTTTCTGCCCATAGGATCGTTGGACCCGAGGATTTGCGGAACGTTCGCCCGTGGGTTTGGAAGGACTCCGCTACGATGAAGGCGTTCATCAAAGCGGCTGGCGCCAACGGAGTCTTGCTCAATCTCCCCGAGGTTTATTCAGCGCTCCAGACCGGCATCATCGACACCATCATCGCATCCTCGGTCGGCGTCCTGGCTTTTCAGTGGCACACGAACCTCAAGTACATGGCCAAGCAGGCCGGCGGCATCGTCACGGGCGCATTCGTGATTCGCAAGGAGCACCTAGACACGCTTCCGCAGGAAGCACGCGATTACCTCGACAAGGTTGCGGATGAAACCGAGGAAGCGTTTCGCGTGCATGGGCGCGAGGTCGACGACGAAGCCGCCGTCACGCTTTCCAAGCGCCTGAAGGTGGTCAATCTCTTCCGCGCACAACGCGCATGGGAAGAGGTGCAATTCACTGCCCGAGAATCACTCGTGGGCCGCATGTATTCCCGCGCCTTGCTCAACCGCGTGCAGGAAGTGCTGAAGAAGTAGGAGAGAGGTTCTGGCCTAGTAACCCCCGCCTCGTTTGAAGCGGTTCCAGGCTTTGCAGGGAGTGCCGTAGCGTTGGTCGATGTAGTGCAGGCCCCAGGCGATTTGCGGCCAGGGGTTGGTTCGGTAGTCGACGCCATACGCCTCTCCGAAGGACCTCATCTTGTTGCAGGGATAGGACTGCGGGATCCCGCAGGCGCCGGTTCGTTTGTTTCGCGCGCGATGGTTCCAGTGGCTCTCCGCCTGCCAGAGCTTGTCGAGGCATTGGAACTGGGTTGCGTTGTCCCAGCGCGCGTATTCTTCGCGAATCAAATGCCGCGCGATCTCCCTATTCTGCGTAGGCGTGTTGTCGGCCGCACGCGTGGTCGGGGATGGGTTGGAGCTCGCGCCACCGCAGGCTGAGGCGAGGACGAGAGCGATGGCTAAGCGAGTCGACCTCAGGCGCTCCATGGCGGGCTAGTCTCCGAGCGGTGCATTGTCCCGCGCCCAGCCGTAGGCCATGTAGGACGACACCAGGTGGCAAATCCACCCGAGGAATCCGCCCGAGCCGATCCACAAACCCGGCGTAATGACGAGCCAGATGATTCCACGCAAGAACTTGCCGTTGTAGAATTGGCCGAGGCCCGGGATGATGAAAGACAGCACGGCGGCAGTGCCAGGACGATCCATCTAATCAAAGTGCGTCGGGGGTCCGGGTTGTCAAGGGCCCTGAACTCTGCCACCCATCAGGGTCGTGAAGCTTTCTCCCGACCGTTTAATCCCTCCGTCCCATCCGATCGCACGCTTGCCCAGCGAGTGGGTCGCTCGGGTGAGCGAATGGGGCGAGCCCGCGTACCGTGGCAAACAGATCTTCGATTGGATCCATCGTCAGGGTGTTCTCGACCCCGACGAGATGAGCAATCTTCCCAAGTCCCTCCGCGCCCGTCTCCACGAAGAAGGCATGGGGTGGCCCGTCGAGATCGTCTCCTCGCACGAGGCGGCGGACCGCACTCGGAAGCTGCTGCTCGGTATGCCGGACGGCGAGCGAGTCGAGACGGTGCTCATCCCTCAGCTGAACGACGACAGCGTGGTCACTCAGTGTATTTCGAGCCAAGTCGGGTGCGCGATGGGTTGCGTTTTTTGCGCCTCTGGAGTCGCAGGCTTGAAGCGGCAGATGAGCGACGGCGAGATCGTCGCCCAAGTGCTCCTCGGCCGCCGTGAGCTAGGGCCCGATCGGCGCGTCCGAAACGTCGTCTTCATGGGGATGGGCGAACCGCTTCACAACTACGATGCTGTCGCGCGCGCCCTGGTGTTGCTCACGCATCCCGACGGCCTCGATCTTTCGAAGCGGCGCGTCACGGTGTCGACGAGCGGGCTGGTCAAGCAAATCGACCAGCTCGGACGGGACTTCAACGGTCAGGTCCAGCTCGCCATCTCTCTACATGCGGTCCGTGACGCTGCCCGTAGCAAGATCATGCCTGTGAATCGAAAGCACGGGCTCGGCGAGCTGACCGAGGCGTTGCGGCGCTATCCGCTTTCCAAGCGGCAGCGAATCACCATCGAGTACACGTTGATTCAGGGGCTTAATGATTCTCCCCGCGATGCGCGCGAGATGGTCGACCTATTGAAGGGGATTCCCGTGAAGGTGAACCTGATTCCGATGAATCCCATTTCGGCATCGGACCTCAGGGCGCCCGATCAGAGTCACGTTCTCCGTTTTCAAGAAGAGCTGACGCGCCGAGGGCTGTCGGTCTTCGTTCGCAAGACGCGCGGCGACGACGTGGCGGCGGCCTGCGGCCAGTTGGCGTTCCATGGGGAATCGCGTCGAAGCCCGCGTGCTTAGAGGCTGCCGCGTGCTTTGAGCGCCGTCACGATGGCCGGGCGTTCCTTGTCCACGTCGTCCGGTGTCTTGATCGGCTGGAATCGGGCATCGGGCCCGTGCCGTTCGACGCGCAAGAAGCTCGATTCGAGGAACGCCGTGAGCTCGCCGACCAGTCGTTCGAACTGGACCGCAGGCTTGCCATCGACGGTCTTGTTGACTGCGAACCAAGTGAGCGGAAAGTCCGCGTCGATCGCTTCGGCATCGAGCACAAACGTGTTGGTGTTGAACACTGGAATGCGTTCTTGGTCGAAGTCGTCGGGAAAGCGGAAGGCCTCGACGATTTGCGCCCTTCCGTCGACGCGCGCGGGAGCACCTCCTTTGTCGCCCGGTTCTTTGGGGGCCATCTCCGCGGTGAGGGCGGTGCCGGCTTCCAAGTGCGCGCCGATCACAGCCGGGTCGAGCGTCGCGGTGAGGTTGTCGACGTTCGACATCATCAACGTCTTGCCACCCGCCTTTCGAAACCGCTGAAGAACTCCGGAGCGTCGGAGCGCGAAGGTCAAATCACCGTGCCCCGGAGCGTATGGCGACAGCGCTCCGGAGGCATCGCGAAAAAGCTCGCCCTCGGGCGTGATACGCAGCGAGATGAACTGGGGAAAGCTGAAGATCGGGCATTGCTCGGTGCTCAACGGCTCTGCCATTGCTTGAATCGCTTCATGGGTGGCGAAGCTGGTCATGAGGTAGACCGGGATTGTCGCGTCGGCGCGCTCTGCGACCGCCGCGATGTCCTTGAGCTTCAGCTCCAGGAACGATTGGCCGTCGAGCACCTCAACAGCCGCCTTGACGACCCCACCAAAGCGCGTCGCCATGCCGCCAGCCAAGATCACCGAGGCGACTTCGCCTCGGCGCATGGCTTCTTGTCCGCGCTCGGACAGGGCCCTGCGTACATCTCCGCCCAAGGGGGGGAGGGCACGAAGGTCGCCCTCGTCCGGGGGCTCCACCTGGCCGACGATCCGGTTCTGGTCCGCGCCGACCTCGCCCAAAAGCAGCCGCTTTCTCAGGGAATCGAAGGGAATGTCTTCAAATCCGTAGCGTTGAAGAAGTTTGGCCGTCCCGGCGTCTATGTCGTGTGAGCTCATTCGAACGGTCGCAAACCAAGCACTTTCTCGACCTCCTGTCGAGCGGGCGGCGCCCGCTCGCCGCGTTCGGGGTGACGATGGCGCGCGACAGGCGTAATTGGACTGGAGGACACATGACTACCCTCGCTCGACTGGTTGCCCTTTTCGCATGGACGGCGGCGATGGGACTGACCGTTTCGGCTGGAGCCGATTACGAGGGCGCGTCGGGGTACGACGCCCCTACGCCCTACGAGATCGACGTGTCGCATGACGGGTATCCGCGCGGTGATCAGCCGCCCGGCGGTCAAATGGATGCCGCTGCCGAGGCTCCTGATTACGTCGTGATCGAAGTCGAGGACGGCGTGGCGGAGGAGGTCGATGGCGAGACGGTGATCGTCGTGCAGGAACCCGAGCCGATCGCTGCGACGGACGTCGAGCCGCCACCCCCACGTGAGGTGGCAGTCGAGCAGCCGTTCGGGCGTTGTCCCGACGGCATCTGGGTCGACGGCTACTGGTCGTATGGCGACGGCCAATACGTTTGGGTCGAAGGTCACTGCGTCGTCGAGCGCGTGAACTACGTGTTCGTGCATCCGCGCTGGGACTTCTATGGAAGCGTGTGGTGGTTCGTTCCGGGCTACTATCGGCCCTGCAGCGTGTGGGTCGGCTTTGGGTACCACCGCCCGTGGTACTGGTTCCCTCCTTACTACAACAGATATTACCGCGGCTATCGAGGCGTGCCTGTCCATCGCGGTGTTCCACGGCGGCCTATCGTTCGGCGCCCGGTCTTGGGTCCAAGCGTTCGCGGCGCCACGCCAACGAACAGAATCCCCACCGTGGGAAGACAAGCTCCGCGGAGCTACGGACGCACCCCCACGGTAAATCGGGCGCCCAGCCGAACCACGACAGTCGGCCGCGCACCGACGCGGACCCCAACAGTGAATCGTGCGCCACCGACGCGGACCCCAACAGTGAATCGTGCGCCACCGACGCGGGCCCCAACAGTGAATCGTGCGCCACCGATGCGGGCTCCCACGGTCGGCCGCGCACCGACGCGGGCGCCAGCAGTCAATCGCGCGCCACCAACGCGGGCCCCATCCGTCACTCGCGAGCGCCCAACCGAAGCTCCCACGGTCAGCCGCGTTGGCAGAGGCCCGGCGGTGACCGGTACGGTGCCGCGCTCTCGGCCGAGCGTCGTGAGAAGGCCGCCAGTGAACCCGACCCGAACCACCAGCGTCGCGCGCGGTCCTGATCCTCGGCAATCGAGCACAGGCGCGCGGCTCGGTGGATTTGGTAGTCGCCAGAGCTCGGGGCGCTCTCCTACGAGCGCAGCGCGCCGGCCGAGCTTCGGCAATCGGCCGAGCTCGGGGCTATTCGGTCGGGCGAATATCGGCTCATCCCGTCCAAGTCTGGGGCCGCGCCCCAGCTTCGGCCGACCCGGCGGGGGCTTAGGTAGGCCATCTTCTGGTGGTTTTGGAGGGGCACGAAGCGTCCCCACGGCGCGAGGTCGCTGAAGGCCGAGCCAGGCGCTTTGCCCTTGTGCGGCGCCAGGGTAACCTTATTAAGGGTTCGTGTATTCAGCCCCCCGGGGTGCCCGTGCGTCGTCGTTACAGAGAACCAGTCGCCATTGCCTTTGCGCTCGCTTTGATTGCGTCGCTTTCGGTGCATCTTCCCGTCTACGACGTGCTCGGTAATCTCGCAGACCGCTTGAAGGCCCAAGCCGAGGACGCTCGCAAGAACCGCAGCTACGATCCGGTCGAAGTCGACTTCGAGGTCGCGGAGTCGAGCAAGTCCCAGCGGCCCCGCAAACAGGCGCGCGAGGAACGGGCGAAGCGACGACAAGAGCAGCAGCCCGTGGCCCAGGTAGCCGAGCAGCCGCAGCCGGCACAGGCAACCCCGGAGCAGCGCGAGCCTGCCCAACCACCCCCGAACGCGCCGCAGGCCGTAGAACAGCACAGCACCAATCCCGACGTCGAGCCCGACAACGCGCGCTTCATTGCCGAGCAGAACAACCGTGTCGAAGAGGAGTCGGTGGCGCGAGTGCGCAACATGGTGCGTGACGACCAAACGCCCACGCCTGGGCGCCAACAGAAGCCGTCGGACACCCTCGAGGAGTCCGGGAACTCCGCCGAGCAAGAGGTCGCGGAGATGCGCAACAAGGAGGGGAGCGATGCTCGCAAGGCCACCCCGGACGAAGCGCGTCGACAGCGACCCGACAAGGCGATCGAAGCCGATCCGATCAAGGCGGAGCGGGTTGCTTCGAAGTCGCCAGCCGGGAAGACCTCCGACAGCTCGGGCGACCGAGCAAGTCAGGAGGCGATGGAGACGATCACGATCACCGATCCGGCCGGCACCTTCAGCATCCGGCGCCCGAGCCAGGCGAGCCAAGGCGGGGGAGAGCGCCAGCAAGGAAAAGGGCCGGGCGCCAAGCTCGCATGGTCACAGTTCGAAGCTGCCGTAGGCTCGGATGAGCTCGCACAGGATCGGCGCGCGTATCTCGCGGAGCAGAAGTCGTCCCAACGAGGGATTTCGCGGGAGAAATCGTGGAACGAGTTTCGCGCTGCGATCGAGAACTACGTCCCCGGGGTGAAGTCCGGGAACACCACGGCCCTGAACGCCGCGGCATCGCCGTTCGCGGCGTACATCGCCGCGGTGCATCGCCGCATTCATCAGGAGTTCGCGGACCGGTTTTTGCGAAGCTTGCCCATTGGAAGCCCGTATCAAGATCCGATGCTGATGACGAAGCTCGAGATCGTGCTCAATCGGGACGGATCGGTGCATCGCGTCGGCGTCGTCCGATCGAGCGGCCTCTTGCCCTTCGACTTCGGCGCCTTCAATTCGGTGTTGCGCGGGCAGCCGTATCCGCCGGCACCCGCATCGATTCTGAGCGGCGACGGACGGGTCTATTTTCATTGGGGCTTTTACCGCAACCAGCGGCAATGCGGCACGTTCAACGCGGAGCCCTACATCATACCGAACCCGCGCGGGACTCCGGGGCGCACCGATGGCCTGACCGACGCGCCTGACTGGGAGACGGTCGTCCCCGCGGACGCCAAACCGACCTGGCGCACTCGAGGCGAGGAGCCGAACGAGGATCGGACACCGAAAAAGCCGCCTCCGAAGTCTCCCCCCGCCCAGCCGAGGGACCCGGAGGGCGAAGCGCCGAGGATACCGCCTGCGCCGCCCGGCGCGGGTCTCGGATGACGCCTGCGGGCGCGTTGACCGAACGGGTTCGCACCGGAGCCGAGCAAGCCGGTTTCGCGCGAGTGGGGTTCGCCGAGGCCGGCCGGCTCGACGAGGAAGCGGCGCATCTCGACGCGTGGTTGGCGGCCGGGCACCAGGGACAGATGTCGTGGATGGAAGAGACCGCAGAGGTCCGGAAGGATCCTCGCGACCCCAAGATGGTCCACGCGGCAAAGAGCGTGGTCGTGATGGCGGCGCCCTATCTCCACCCGCACGGATACGAAGGGCCGACGCCCGCGCGAGTCGCCAAGTACGCACTCGGCCGCGACTATCACAACGTGCTCAGCAAGAAGGCGCGTTGCGTCGCCAAGTTGCTTCGGGATGTGGGTTACACTGCCCGCATCGCCGTGGATTCGAAACCGGTGTTCGAGCGCGCATGGGCGGAGCGGGCTGGAGTCGGATTCGTGGGAAAAAATTGCTGCTTGATCGTTCCGGGGATCGGCTCGCACGTGTTCCTCGCATGCATCGTGACGACTGCGCCGCTCGAAGCCTCGACGCCCATCGCTCGCCGCTGCGGGAGTTGCACCGCGTGCCTCGATGCGTGCCCGACGAAGGCGTTCGTCGAAGAACGAAGGCTCGACGCCCGTCGTTGCATTTCATACCTGACCATCGAGCATCGAGGCGCCATCCCCGAATCGCTTCGCGAGCCCATCGGGCCGTGGTTGTTTGGCTGCGACGTCTGCCAGGACGTGTGCCCCTACAACCAGGCCGCCGGGGCGACGTCCCAGTCGATGACCGCGTTCGAGCCCGCCGACCGGTGGGCTGAGACCAATGTCGGTCGGCTCCTCGAGATGGATGAGGATTCGTTTCGCTCACGCTTCGAGGGGTCGCCGCTGAAGCGTGCTCGGGTTGAGGGTTTGGCTCGTAACGCCGCGATCGTGCTTGGAAATCGAGGACAACGCCGGCATCTGCCGCTCCTCGACGAAGCCCGACTTCAGCACCCGTCGGAGGTGGTTCGGGACGCGGCGGCATGGGCCGGCAGAACGCTCAAACGTCGGTTGGCTGACGGAGAATAGCTTCGAGCGCCTCGAGTAGCGGCGTCACCCCTTCCCCGGTCGCGGAGCTGATTGGGAACACCCGCAGCCCCCTCGGCTCGAGGGCTTGCTTCACCTCCTCATAGGCCGCTCGTGCTTCTGGCAGGTCGCACTTGCTCACCGCGACGATCATCGGCCGGCTCGGAAGCTCGGGGTCGAAGCGCTCGAGCTCGACCATCAAGCGTTGGAAGTCCGCGATTGGCTCGCGCTCTGGATCGGGGTCGATGCTCAACATGTGCAGGAGCACACGGGTCCGCTCGACGTGCTTCAGGAATCGAAGGCCGAGCCCAGCGCCTTCCGCTGCGCCTTCGATGATGCCTGGGATGTCGGCGATGACGAAGTGGCGGTCGACGCCAAGCGAAACGACGCCGAGGTTCGGAACGAGCGTCGTGAAAGGGTAGTCTGCGACCTTCGGCCGCGCGCGCGAGACGGTGGCGATGAATGTGCTCTTGCCGACGTTGGGGAAGCCGAGGATGCCGACGTCGGCGAGCAGCTTGAGCACCAGCCGGATCTTCCGCTTCTCTCCCGGTTTGCCCGGCTCCGATCGTCGAGGCGCGCGATCATGCGGTGTCGCGAACTTGATGTTACCGCGGCCGCCACGGCCCCCTTGGGCGACGACGAGCTCCGCGCCCGATTCGTGAAGGTCCGCGAGGAGCTCGTCACTGACCTCGTCGTAGACCTGTGTCCCGACGGGTACCTCGATGCGGATGTCGGCCCCCGCCTTGCCGAACTGATCCTTGCCGCGCCCGTCCTCGCCACGCTCAGCCCGGACGACCTTTCGGTAGCGCAGGTCGAACAAGGTCGAGAACCGCTCGTGCGCGACGAGGATCACACTCCCGCCGCGGCCGCCGTCGCCGCCGGAGGGGCCGCCCAACGGAACGAATTTCTCCCTGCGGAAGGCAACGCACCCGTTGCCGCCGTCGCCCGCAGAGACCTCCAATGTCACCTCATCGACGAAGTCCACGCTCGTGCCTACGTCGGGCGCTCCGCCCGAGCAACCGACTTGGTACTCGAACAAATCTCGGAGACGGCTACACTGCGAAGATGTGACGCGGTCCGGCGACGTCGGGCAAGGGCTCCGAGACCGCTCCTCGTTCAGAGTTTTGATGAGCAAGAGCTCCGAAATGACAACGCTTTCGAGCACGGCGCTTCTTGGCCGGCGTGTCCTGGTGGCCGACGACGTGGCGCAAACCAGGTGGTCGTACGTCGGGCTTTTGCGCGACGCGGGCGCCAGAGTCACGGAAGCAAGGGACGGGGTCGAGGCGTTGGCTCTGGCGCGGGTGGATCGGCCCGATCTGATTCTGGCCGACATGGCGATGCCGCGGTTGGACGGCCTCGGCTTGTGTGCGGCGCTTCGCGAGGAGCCTGCGCTCGGCCAAGTGCCCGTCGTGCTGCTCAGCGACGGGGCGCCGCCTCAGGCGGTCTGGGGCGGCGGCGGCGCCTCACGCTTACTCATCGACGCTGTCATGGCCACCCTTCGGGCGCGTCTCGAGGCCCCGGCCCGTGTGCGCGCCGAGCCGCCTCCGGCCCGGTTGAACGAGCCGGTCGTCGAGCAAGCCTCCGAGCTCGCGGTGGATGAAGCCGAACGCGAAGACCTCAGGGCACAATCGATGGTCGCGATGCATCGCGAGCCGGCGAACCACGTGCCCCTCGAGCCCGAAGCGGTGTGGCGGCTCCGGGTGAGCGGGGCGCCCGAGGCCGATGGAAGCGCGTCGGGGTTTGGAGCGGAGCTCAGTGCAATGTCACGGATTTTGGGCGCTGGGTTCGTGTCCTTGCTCGCCGCGACAATCGCATTGCTCGTCTGGCGGATCGCGAATACGCCGGACAGCGAATCCACACCCACGCAAGCAGCAAGCGCCGTGTCCTCTGAGCGCGAGGTGCCGGCACCCCCCGCCCGAGACGACCCCGAGCCGACGGGCCAAGGCGGGATCGCCGCATTCGCCGGGGAGCTCCTTTTGGAGATGGATCGATCCGTGGGGGCGCTCGCGGGGCAGGGAGCTCTGCAGCTCGACGGTCCGCAGACCGTGACGGTATCCGTCGACGGCGAGGACGCCGGGAGCTTGCCAGTCGCGCTGCCGCTGAACGAGGGAGTACACCGCGTTCGGTACCGCTTCGAGGATCGAGTGTCGGATCGCTTCTACTTCGTGAGGTCAGGCGCGACGCGCAGGCTCCTCGTCATCACCCGGCCGGATGGTTTTGTTGACGCTCGCTGAAACTGCGTGCTAACCGCAGCGAGGTTCTCTGGGGCGGAAATGCGGGGCTCGAAACGACTTCCTGGGGCACGGGAGGAAAGCATCTGATGCGACTGTTGTTGGTGGTGATCTGGACTCTCGCGCTCGCGGCGGGATGCAGCTCAAAGAGCGCTAAACCGGATCCGTTCGCGGGCCTGCAGACCCACATGGACCTCACCGAGCTCAGGCATCTCGCCGAGGTGCGCGATGGCGGCTGGTACATCGATTTCGGCACCCCCGCGCAGTCGAAATACACCGTCGGCGATTGGCGGAGTGGCTGGGTTGGCAAGGGCGCGGACGGCGACGCCACGTATGCGCATGTCGGAATACGCGGCCGAGTGTACTTCGGCGCCGATCGACCAGAGGCGTTAATCGCTCGCGTGCGATTGCGTCCGCACGGCACCAAGGCGCTCACGCCATACCTCAACAACAAACAGCTCAAATCGGTCCACCTCGGCAAGGGAGACGGCTTCGCAGAGTACGATATCGAGCTTCCGCAGGAGCACGTGACGACCGGCGAGAACTATCTGCTTCTGACCTTCGGTGGAACGACTCCCATCGACGGGCAGGACGTATCGGCGGCAGTGGACTCGATCTGGATTGGGAGCGCGGCCGAGCTCGCGTCCGGCGCACGTCCACCTGCGTACGACACGATGGTTGCCAACGTGCGCGTGGGAGACGAGGAGCGGCAGGCGGTCGCACTGTCTCGAAGCTCGACGCTTCGCTATCACGTGCTCGTCCCCAAGGAGGGGATGCTCGGCTTCGGCGTCGGCGTCGAAGGCGAGAGCGAGGCGCCGTTCAGCGTCGAAGTGAGTGCGGACGGAGAGCCGAGCGTTGAAGTGCTCGCGGGAAGCGCGACCTCGACCTGGAGCGATCAGAAGGCAGACCTCAGTCGCTTCGCCGGCAGGACCGTTCGGATCGACCTTCGGGCAGAGGGAAGCGGGGCCGGCCGCGTGGCGTGGAATTCCCCCCGTCTGCTCGTGCCTGAGCGTGCGGCGCGGACCCTCGATCCAGCCAAGAACGTCGTGGTCCTGGTGGTCGACACCCTACGCGCAGACAAGCTTCGCCCGTTCAATCCGGAAACCCGGGTCGAGACGCCCGCGATCGATCGCTTCGCGTCCGAAGGCGTGGTGTTCGAGCTGGCGCAGGCCCCGGAGAACTGGACCAAGCCGTCAGTGGCCTCGATTCTCACGGGTCTTCACCCCCAGACCCACCAGCAGAAGACCGGCGACGCGGCGCTTCCAAGCTCAGCTGTTCTCCTGAGCGAGCACTTGAAAGACAACGGGTTTGCGACTGGGAGCTTCATCGCCAACGGCTACGTCTCCGATCGCTTCGGCTTCGACCAGGGTTGGGACGACTACACCAACTACATTCGCGAGGGCGGAAGCACGGAGGCGAAGGACGTGTTCGACGCCGCCGGCAACTGGATCGAGGCGCACAAGGAGGAGCGTTTCTTCGCATACATCCAGACGATCGATCCCCACGTGCCGTACGACCCCCCTGGGGAATTCGTGAGAATGTACGACCCGAGCGAATACGATGGGCAGGTTCGGCCTCGCATGACCGGTGACCTGCTCGAGAAAGCGAAGCGCAAGCCGCCCGAGGTCGTGTTCGACGCGCGGGACAAGAGGCGAATCGAAGCGCTCCACGACGGCGAGATCACCCAGCACGATGGCTTCTTCGGAGCGTTCCTCGAGCGGCTCGCGGCACTCGGGCTGTCCGATGATACGTTGGTGGTGGTCACGTCGGATCATGGCGAGGAGTTCGACGACCACGGCTCTTGGGGGCACGGGCATTCCGTGTACCAAGAGCTCTTGCACGTGCCGTTGATGTTCCGTCTGCCGAACCGGCTTCCCCCCGGCGCGAAGATAGGCGATGCAGTCAGTACCCTCGACATCTCTTCGACCGTCACCGAGCTCCTCGGCGTGCCGCCGATGGCGCAGAACGACGGTCACCCGCTCGTCGGGTTGATGCTCGGTGAGGCGCTGACACGACCTGCGGTTGCTTTCAGCGATTTCCAAGACGACCGCCGCGTGATCACGACCGGTCGCTGGAAGCTCATTCTTCGCGGGAACCTCACCTCCACGATGTTCGATCTCGAGAAGGATCCGAAGGAGCAGGTCGAGCTCGACGCTTCTGCCTTCCCCGTCGGGCGGCGGTATGCCCGCATGCTGCTCGGCCAGTTCCTGGGCGCAACCAGTCGAGGCGACTGGTTGAGTGCGGAGCAGAAGGGCGGTACACAACTCGAGCGTAAGAACGCGGAGATGGACGACACGATTCGGGACCAGCTTCGCGCACTCGGATACGCGCACTGAGGCCCCATGTTCGTCATCGAGCAAACCCGAGAGCGGTACCTACGAAGCCCGCGCTTGGAGCCGGTGGACGATGGCGGCGCGCTTCTGCACCTGTTGGCATGGACCGGCGACGAGGAGTGCATCCTCCGCTTCAAGTTGACCCGCGACGGGGTCGTCGAAGGCGAACCCGCTGCGACGGACCATGCGCCCGCGATCATGGGCTGGGCCCCGGGGATGGTACACCCGGTGAACGATCCCCTGGCCGAGCTTCAAGCGGAGCACCAAGGGTGGCGTGCGACCGTGCGCCACGAGGGCGCGCGCTCGACCGTGCTCGTCGTGACGCCAGCGGGGCATGAGTTCATCGCGTGGACGGCGTTGGGCATCGCGGCGGCGCCATGCATCAACGCCGCCCGAGGGGGGGCATGGATAGCGTTCCATCATGACGTGAGGGAGGACACTGGGGTTCCCGACATCGCCAAGTGGATCGCACTTCGTTTCGTCGACATGGAGGGCGGGGTGTTCGAGCCGGCTGCGCCGATGACTGGGCGCAATCGCGACCTCGATGGCGAGGAGCAGAGCTTCGAATTTCCGACGCTCGTCGTGGGGGACGACGGCGCCGTCGATCTGTTTGGACGCGGCTCGCACAACGTCTATCGTCAACGACTCGACGCGAAAGGATTCTCGGAGCGCGAACCGATCGATGACGGCCACTGGGGCTGCCGAGGGCGACGCGTGAGCGCCGTGCGATTGATGGACGGCACCACCCTCGCTGCTCGTCGCGGCCGCAAGGGCATCGTGATTCAGCGCTTCGATGCTCCGACCGGTGGGGCGCCCGAGCTGGTGCCGGCACAGATCGAAGCAGGCGGGCGCGAGGCGGAGCTCGCACACGCCGCCGCCTGGTCCGGCCCACAAGTGCTGTTCGGCGACATCCAACAGCACAGCGCGCACTCCGACGGCGTCGGGAGCGCCGATGAGACCTATCTTCGGGCGCGTTACCGGTATGGAGACGACTTCGCGGCGCTCACCGATCACGAATCGTTCCTCGGAAAGCGAATCGGTCCCGGGGAGTGGGCCTACCTTCAGGCCGTAACCGAGCGGTACGACGATCCGGGGGAGTTCGCGACGATCGTGGCCTACGAGTGGACCGGCAAGGCGTACCCGGGACCCGGCCACAAGTGCATCTACCTGCCAGGGCCTGGGCTTCCGATCATCTCGCGCGACGATGTTCCGCGCGGTGCCGACATCGTCGAGCAAATCACGGCGCAGGGCGCGCTGACCGGTCCCCACCATATCGGATGGACCGGCGCCGACGTTGAAGGCCACAATCCGGCCGGACAACCCGTGTGGGAGATCTGCTCCTGCCATGGTTGCTACGAGCACCCCGATCATCCTCTCGGTCATCGCGGCGATCTCGAGGACCAGTTCGCGAAGCCTCTGCTCGATCGTGGTCTTCGGTTCGGGTTCATGGCTAACTCGGACAGCCATGGGCTCCTCTGGCATCATGGCGAGTGTCGGAAGCGCGACCCTTTCCGAACCGGGCTCACGGCTGTGATCTCGGCGAGGAGGACCCGCAAAGCGATTCTCGAAGCGCTGCGTGCACGCCGCTGCTACGCGACCAGCGGCGCGAAAATATTGCTCGATGTGCATGTTGCCGGCTTTCCAATGGGGAGCGAGCTCGAGATCGAGGGGCCGGTGGACGTCCACGTTCGAGCGCTCGGAACCACGGACATCGAACGAATCGAGCTGATGACGCCCGACGGGATCGCCGCCTCGGATCAACCGGGCTCCCCGTCCGCTTCGTTCGTCGGCGAGGTCGAAGCGCCTTACGTCTACTGCCGGATTACGCAGGCCGACGGCGAGATGGCCTGGTCGAGCCCGATCTGGTTTGGGAACTAGCCGGAGAATCGGTCGCGACGCACGTGCTCGCGCTGGGGTGCCCCGCTCGGCCGTCTCCACACGGCAGTACACGACTCGCCTCCCGACGCCAATGGCGTTGGCTCACCCCAAGATTGCTTTCGCCCGCTTTGCTGCCTCCGCGCGCGACACCTCGTCCTGCGTCTTTTGCTCGAGATCCTTGAGCTGGACGACCCCATTTTCGACTTCCGATTCGCCCAGGATCATTGCGATGCGGGCGCTCATCTTGTCGGCGCGCCGGAGCTGGCTCTTGAGCGAGCCGCCGCGCAAATCACTCTCGACGCGCAAACCCGCGTCGCGAAGCTCCCGTCCGAGCAGTGCAGCCTCGGAGCGAACACTCGCCTGGGCCGCCACGATGAACACGTCGACGTGGGTGGGATCCGGCTCGCTCGGCATCGCCATCAGCAGGCGTTCGAGACCCATCGCGAAGCCGATGGCCGGGGTATCGGGGCCTCCCAGGCTCTTCACCATTTGGTCGTAGCGACCGCCGCCGAGCAGCGCGTTCTGCGCGCCGAGGCCTTCGCCTTTGCCGAGGACTTCGAAGAGGGTCCGGGTGTAGTAGTCGAGGCCGCGGACGAGCGAGCCCTCGACGCGATAGGGCGTACCGAGAAGGGTGAGCGTTTTCTGCAGCGTATCGAAGTGTGCGCGATCCGCATCGACCAAATGGCTCAAGATCGAAGGTGCGTCCGCAGCGATTTCGGAGCAGCGTGGGACTTTGCAATCGAGGACGCGTAGGGGATTGGCGTCCATGCGCCGCTGGCAGTCGCTGCAAAGCTCCGAGCGATAGGGTTCGAGGTAGCCGAGCAGTGCATCCCGGTAGTTCGCGCGCGTTTCTGGGCCCCCGATCGAGTTGATCAACACTTCGACCTGGGTGATGCCCAGGCTCGAGATGAAGCCGACCACCATGTCGATGACCTCGGCGTCCACGTAAGGCCCGGGGTCACCGAAGACCTCGATGCCAGCCTGGTAGAATTGGCGGTAGCGGCCTTTGGCAGGACGCTCGCGCCGATACATCGGCCCGACGTAAAACCATTTGGTCACCGGCTCCAACGCTTGGACGTTGTGCTGAATGTATGCGCGCACTGACGATGCCGTGCCTTCTGGGCGCAACGTGAGCGATTTGTCGCCGCGATCGGTAAAGGTGTACATCTCCTTTTCGACGATGTCGGTGTTCTCCCCGATCGACCGAACGAACAAAGCCGTCGGCTCCACGATTGGGAACCGCGCCTCGCGAAAGCCATAGAGCGCTGCGCGCGCGCGAAACGCATCCTCGAGGCGGTGCCACTTCGAGATCTCGTCGGGCAGGATGTCTTTCATCCCTTTGACGGCGCGAAGACTCATGGCGTCCCGTTACTCGATGCACGGTCACCAGGCAAGGGTCGAAGCCCCGTGGGCGACGCGTAGCGCCGGTTTTACGGGGCGGGGTTGCTGAACTTGACGAAGACGTAGTTGAAGCCGTCTTTGCCCTTCTTCTGTGTGATGGTCGGCGTGACGTCTTCACGCATCTCGAAGACCATCTTCACGTCCTTCTTGCCGCTGCGCTGCACCGTGGCGCGCGTGACTGGTGTGTCGAAAAACTGGGTCTCCAACGGCAGGAAGTTCGTCTTCAAGTGCACCCGGATGTTGTGGATCACGAGCTCGAACTGGCCCTTCGTCTGAGTCGTACCGTAGCGGACCTCTTTCGAGGTCTGAACGAAAAACGACGAGCCGTCCTCGTGCATGATGAAGCCAGGCCAGGTGAGCATGACCGCACCCTCGGGGATCTCCTCGACCTTGGGCGGGAGATTCTCGGAGTCGGACTCCGGGTTTACGCCATCGTAGGTCTCGCTTTGCGCCGACGCGACGGCCGGTGCGATCCCCAACGCGATGACGAGCATCAGTATCGACGACTTCCCCACGCCTTCAGGGTAAGCGACCCGCCGTCAGGAGCCCAAATTTCGAAGCGGAGGCCCCGGTTTAGGGGCGATCAGTGGGCTCGCCCACCCTTGAGGAGATGGCTCACGCCCTCACCGAGCCCCTCGAGGGTCAGCGGGAACATGTCGAATACCTGTCGGACGTATTCGATTGTGTTGCCATTCCAATAGCGTTGCGGCTCGGGGTTGAGCCAGATGCTGCGGTGGAAGTGCTGGCTGAGCATCATGAGCCATTGCAGGCCTTCGATGCCGCGGTCATCGCCGAGGTCGAGTGAGCCGCCCGCGGCGAGCAACTCGTAGGGGGCCATCAGGGCGTCGCCGACCATGATGAGCTTGTAGTGGGGACCCGCCTCGTGGATGAGGTCGCGCACCTTGACCGGCGTGTCGAAACGCTCGGTCTCATACACGTGGCCGTAGACGCAGTTGTGGAAGTAGTACGTGCGGAGCTCTTTGAAGTGCGAGGACTTCTTGGCCGCAGAGAACAGCCGTGAGCAAAGGTGGGCGAACGGGTCCATCGACCCGCCGACGTCCATCATCAAGATGATGCGTGTGTTATGACGGCGGGGAGGGCGGGTGACCACTTCGAGCTCGCCGGCGTTCTGTGCAGTGGCGTCGATGGTGCCTTCCAGGTCGAGCTCTTCGTCGCCGCCTTCCCGAGCAAAGATGCGGAGCTTGCGAAGCGCGACCTGCATCTGGCGCACGTCGAGGGTGAGGTCCTGGCGGTACGGACGGTAGAGGCGCGCGTCTGCCACCTTGACCGCGCTTCGACCGCCACCGGAGCCGCCGATGCGAAAGCCCTTCGGTGAGCGCCCGCTGTGCCCGAACGGCGACGTGCCGCCGGTGCCAATCCACTTGTTGCCCCCGTGGTGCTCCTCGTCTTGCTCTGCCATGCGCTCTTCGAACATCTTGCGGAGCTCGTCGAGGTCGAGGCTCTCGACGAACTCGCGCTGCTCGTCCGTGAGTTCGCCCATGTTCTCTTTGGCCTCTTGAAGCCAATCCCAGAGCTCGTCTTTGAGCTTCTTACTCTCGATCTCGATCCCCTTGAAGAACGAGAGGAATGCTTCATCAAAGGAGTCGAGATGCGCTTCGTTGTGGATCATCACCGCGCGGGCGACGTTGTAGAAACCGTCGAGCGAGCTGTCATGGAGCCCCGCCTTGAGCGCCTGGGCAAGCGCAATGACCTCTTGCGTTCCGACGGGAACGCCGCGGCCGCGAAGCTCGAACATGAAGGGGACTAGGATTTCAGCTTCTCCACTGCCTGCCGCCCGAGAGCTGGTCGGCAAACGCGACGAGGTCTTGTTCCTTCTTGAGCAGCGCGCCCAGGAAGGGAAGGTTTTCTTCGAGCTTCACGCTCTCGATGCCCGCCCGTTGAAGAACCGCGATCCAATCGACGAGCTCGCTGGTACTCGGGCGCTTGCGCAGGCGGCGCATGCCGCGGATCTCGTAAAAGGTTTGCAACGCCTGTTCCACGAGGCTCTCGTGCACCTTGGGGTGATGTACGCGCACGATGTCGTTCATGAGCTCGGGGGTCGGGAAGTCGATGAAGTGGAACACGCAACGGCGAAGGAAGGCGTCGGGAAGCTCCTTTTCGGCGTTGCTGGTGATGATGACCACAGGGCGCTCCGTGGCGATGATCTCGTCCTGCGTTTCGTCGACGTAGAAACGCATGCGGTCGAGCTCGTTCAACAGGTCGTTGGGGAACTCGACATCGGCCTTGTCGATCTCGTCGATTAGCAGAACCACGCGCTCCTTGGCGTTGAACGCTTCGCCCATCGGTCCGAGCTTGATGTACTGGCGGATGTCGTTGACATCCTTGTCCCCAAACCGGGAATCGTAGAGACGCTGCACCGTGTCGTACACGTACAGGCCATCCTGCGCGCGCGTCGTGCTTCGAATGTTCCATCGGAGCAGCCTCATGCCGAGCGCTTCGGAGACGGCTTCCGCCAAGAGGGTCTTGCCCGTTCCAGGCTCACCTCGGACGAGAAGGGGACGTTCGAGCACGACGGCACAGTTGACCGCGGACTCGAGTCCTTCGCTCGTCAGGTAGGTTTCTGTCCCGGAAAAACGTCGAAAATCTTCAGTCATGTGGCGCGAAACTTAACATGCTCCTGCAGAAAGGCGACCGCGAGGGGCAGGGGGCAGCGGACTCCTGCAGGTACGCAGGGGGCAAGCCGCCAGCGCCAGCGTCAGAAGTGCCCAACATTACAACGAGTTAACCAGCCGACCTACGCTCCTTGACACCGATATCCCCACAACGAATAGTAGCGGACCTTTGTGGCCGGAATTGGCCCCTTGGCCTTCGGTTATCGCGTGAATTTCAATGTCAGCCTTCGTCCTACAGATCCAGGACCTCGACGAGTCCGGGAAGGATTGGAACTTTGCCATCGGCAGGGATTGGTTGGCGTCTGCGCTCGCAGACACTGAGCTCGGGCCGGGATCGCAGGATGGCCGCTTGCAGGTCCACGCCCAGCGAAGTGGCATGGACGTGCTCGTGCAAGGACACATCACGAGCCGGCTTGCCGCCACATGCGCGCGTTGCCTGGAAGACGTGGCGCTCGATATCGACCTTGCCATGACGGCGCTCTTCAGCCCCGAGCACACTCGCCCGGACGACAGCCAGGAGATCGACGTTCGGCTGGACGAGGTCAACCGTGACTACTACGGGGGCAGGGAGATCGTGTTGGACCCGATGGTCCGCGAGTACCTGTTGCTCGAAGCACCCATGAAACCGCTTTGCTCGGAAGATTGCGAAGGAATCGCCGTCCCGGAGCATCTTCGACCTCCTGCGGAGGTTTTTGGGGACGCCGCGCCTGACGCGCGTTTCGCACCGCTACTCAAACTCAAAGAAGAACTTACGAAGAACGAGGAGTAATCCCGTGGCAGTACCGAAGAGACGAACCAGCCCGATGAAGCGCGACCAGCGCCGGGCTCAGCACGACAAAATCACCGCGCCGAACGTGATTCCCTGCCCGAACTGCGGCGATGTGATGCTGCCACACCGGGCGTGTCCGGCGTGCGGCTTCTACAAGGGCCGCCAGGTCGTCAAGGGCAAAGCCGAAGAGCTCGAGTAGATCGTGTTCGATCTGGCCGGGAAAATCGCCGTCGTGACTGGGGGGTCGCGAGGCATCGGCCGTGCCGTAAGCATCGCGCTCGCCGGAGCCGGGGCTCATGTGCTCGTCAACTACCGCTCGAACGAAGAAGCTGCGAAGGAGACGCTGCGGCTGATCGAAGAGGCGGGTGGCACGGGGGAGGCCCTTGGCTTCGATGTGGCTGACTCCGAGTCAGTAGAGACCGCGATCAGGGACGCCGCGAAACGGCACGGCCACATCGACATTCTCGTGAACAACGCGGGAATCTCGATCGACCAGTTGTTGTTGAGAGTGTCGGCGAAGGACCTCGAGATGACCTGGGCCACCAACGTGAATGGAGCGATCTTCTGTTCCAAGGCCTGTATCCGCTCGATGATGCGCAACAAATGGGGTCGGATCATCAGCCTTTCGAGCGTGGTGGCCGAGTCCGGAAATGCCGGCCAAGTGGTTTATTCTTCGTCGAAAGCCGCCCTTTTGGGGATGACTCGCTCGTTGGCGCGCGAATACGCCTCGCGGGGCGTGACGGTCAACGCGGTCGCCCCGGGCTTCATCGAGACCGACATGACGGCCGATCTGCCAGAAACGGCCAGGCAGGGAATCGTCGACCAGACCCCGCTCGGCCGAATTGGCCGCCCTGAGGAGGTCGCTGCGGCGGTTGTGTTTTTAGCTAGCGAAGAAGCGAGCTATATCACCGGGCAAGTCGTCCGGGTCAACGGAGGCATGCACGTTTAGAAACGCGCGTGACGGAGGAAGCAGATGGACATCGCTGAGAAGGTCAAAGAAATCGTGTCAGACAAGCTCGACGTCGATCCGGCCGACATTCAGGAAGACAAGGACTTCGTCGAAGACCTCAAGGCTGACTCGCTCGCGATTGTCGAGGTCGTGTTGGCGCTCGAGGAGCAGTTCGAGATCGAGATCCCCGACGAGGACACCGAAAAAATCAAGACCGTCAACGACGCCATCGAATACATCAAGGCGAACGCCAGCTCCTAAGCGGTGCTCCGCTTGCTGGGTCCACTTCGATGAGGCGCGTAGTCGTGACAGGCGTGGGCACCGTGAGCCCATGCGGCACCAATGTCGTCACCACTTGGGACAACGTCTCGAATGGCCGCAGCGGCATCGCGGAGATTCAGGGATTCGACGCGGCCGACTTCGCCTCCAGGATCGCAGGGGAGTGCACGGACTTCGAGCCTCTGCAGCACATGGCGAAACGCCGTTTGCGCGAGTGCGCTCGATTCATTCAGCTTTCCATCGTCGCAAGCGCCGAGGCGATCCTAAACGCGGGCTTCGAGCCCACTGAAGAAGAGAAGGAGCGTGTCGGGACCTTCATCGGTGTCGGCTTTTGTGGTCTCGAGGTGTTCGAGGATACCTGCAAGACCCTGTTCGAGAAGGGTCCTCGGCGGGTTTCGCCCTACTTCATTCCCTCGGTGATTTCCAACCTGGCTCCCGGGCAGGTGACCATCGATTGGGGCTTCAAAGGGCCGAGCTACACGCACACCAGCGCTTGCGCGTCAGGAGCACATGCGATTGGCGATGCGTTTCGTTGGATTCAGCGCGGTGAGATCGACGCAGCCGTTGCGGGTGGCGCAGAGGCCGCCGTAACTCCGATCGGCGTCGCCGCCTTTGCCTCGATGCGCGCCTTGTCGCGTCGCAACGACGAACCCGAGCTGGCGAGCCGACCGTTCGACTCGGGACGGGACGGCTTCGTCATTGCCGAGGGTGCCGGCATCCTGATGCTCGAAGAGCGAGACAGAGCGCTTGCTCGTGGCGCCAACATCTTGGCGGAGATCATCGGATACGCCGCGACCTCTGATGCGTATCACATGGTGCAGCCGGCTCCCGATGCAGAGGGCGCTCAGCGCGCGATGAAGCTGGCGCTGGCCGATGCGAAGCTCAACCCGGAAGACCTCGACTACGTCAATGCACACGGGACCTCGACGCCCATGGGCGATGTAGGCGAGCTCGTGGCCATTCAGAAGGTCTTCGGTGCGCATGCAAGCGGTGGGCTCGCCGTGTCGAGCACCAAGAGCATGACAGGGCACCTGCTCGGTGCAGCGGGCGGCCTCGAACCGGTGCTTTGTGTACTCGCGTTACGAGACGGCCTGATCCCGCCGACCATCAACCTAGACGACCCTGACCCGGTCGGAGCAGGCATGAATCTCGTGCCAAACGCAGCGCAGGAACGGCCGATTCGCGCCCTGATGAACAACTCCTTCGGCTTCGGCGGAACCAACTGCGCGCTCGTGCTAGGAGCACCGTAGCCATGGCCAATGTTCTCATCGTAGGTTCGGATCACGCAGGACTCGAGCTGAAGCGCGAGCTCGCGAGCCTGGCGACCGAGCTAGGATACGACCTCCGCGATGTGGGGACGCACACGAGCGACTCGACCGACTACCCGGACTACGCCCACCAAGTTGCTAGTGCGGTCGCCGCGGGGGAGGGTCTCGGGCTGCTGGTGTGCGGAACTGGGATTGGCATGTCGATGGCGGCCAACCGCCACCCTGGCGTTCGGGCGGCCTTGTGTGGTGATGTCTTCAGCGCGACGATGGCTCGGCAACACAACGACGCCAATGTGCTTTGCATTGGCGCCCGTGTCGTCGGCAGCGGCTTGGCCGGCGAGATCCTCAAAGCCTTCCTCGGCGCGAGCTTCGAGGGCGGCCGCCACGAGCGCCGGGTCAACAAGATCGACCTCTCCAATGAAGGTTGAGCAGGACGCCCGCTTTCGCGAGCAAAGGCAGCACTTCAAGCTCAAGTGGACCTGCGAGGACTGCGTCCTCTTCGACCCCGACTCCGGTTGCGCTCACGGTTTTCCGACCCACCGCCACCGGAACAGCCGCTACGAAGATCCGAGCGCCGATTTGCTGTTCTGTAAGGACTTCGAGTTGAGGTAGGGGCGCAGCCCTACGCGCTGGACTTCTGCAGGCGGGCCATGCCGGCGAACAGCGCCAAGATGTCGGGTTGCTCGGTGTCGCCCTCGAGCTCCCGATACAAGGTGTGGACATTGACGTAGATGCGTTCGGCGTCTAGCCAGCCTCTGAATTCATCGAGAGCCATGTCGCGAATCGCGTCCTCGATGCTCATGCCTGCGTCAAAGCGGCGTCGCGTTTCCTTCGTGAGCACCTCGAGGTAGTGGAGGATTTCTCGCAGTCCGGTCTTGTCGGTCAGCACCCCGTGGCCGGGGACCACAGTCTCCACGTCCATCTCGATGAGTCGTCGCAACGCGGCAATCCAGTTCGACACGGGCCCTTCCCAGATGATCGGATGCGCGTCTTTGAAGAGCAGGTCGCCTGTGAAGAGGGTCTTGTCCTCTGGGACGTAGACAACTGCGTCCCCCTTGCTGTGCGCGGGGCCGAGCTCGAAGAGCACGACCCTCTTGTCCCCAACTCGAAGCTCGAGCTCGCCATCGAAGATCCGGGTCGGAGGCACGGGCTTCATGCCAGAAAAGTCGAAGTCGCCGAACGCGGGAAGCGCGAGCGCCGCCGCATCAGATAGGAGGGCGATGCGGTCGATCCCGACTGAGTTGAGCACGCTGCCGACGAAACGAGCGCCGGCGCCGAGCGAATCAACGATCCGGGCGGCTCGCATCAACAACTGGTTCCGGCTAGCCGGACCCTCCTCGAGATCCTGTACGCAACCGCGCGTGCCGATGATCTCGGCGTCCGCGACGAGCACGTTGCCGTAACAGTGATCCCCATTTCCATGCGTGTTGACCACCGTGTCGATTCGAGACGCAGATGGCACCGCTCGCCGCATCGTGTCCAGCATCTCTTGCGTGATCTTCCGATCGAAGAGCGTGTCGACGAGGAGCGTTTCACCGCCGTCGGTGATCAGCCCGGCGTTGCTCCAACCCCAGGAGCCGGGAAGCTGAGTGTAGGCGTAGACGCCGTTGCCAATTTCGTGAAGGGTCTTTTGAATCCTCGCTCCCATGGGCCTTTATCCCAGGTCGGACGGAAATTGGAAAGAGCGGCCAACCGAGCGGGCTAGGGCGCCTCGAAGAACCGCGTCATCACGTCGATCATTTTCGGAACGTCAGCGACAGCGGCCACCTCGCGACACGAGTGCATCGAAAGCATGGGGTTGCCAACGTCGACTGTGCGAATGCCTAGCTGTGCGGCCGTGATCGGCCCGATCGTGCTTCCGCATCCGAGGTCCGATCGAATGACGAAGCGCTGGGTGGTGACGTCGGCTGCCGCGGCGGCTCGCTCGAAGCGAGCCCAGCTTTCACCGTCGGTCGCATACGACTGGTTGACGTTGATCTTCACGACCGGGCCGGCGCCTAGTCGCGGTTGGTGTTGAGGCTCGTGCATGTCGGCGTAGTTGGGGTGAATCGCGTGCGCCATGTCGGCCGAGATGAGGAACGACTGCGCGACGGCTCGATGGTAGTCCTCGGGCGAGGAGCCAGACAAGCGTTGGAGGCAGCTTCGAAGGAAGTCGGACGCAGCGCCTTGGGCGCTTCGGCTTCCGACCTCTTCATGGTCGTACAGCACGATTCCTCGCGTTTCTCGGACCTCATTCGACGCCGCAAGCAACGAGGTCAGCGCCGCGTGACAGCTCGCCAGGTTGTCGAGTCGCGCAGCATGAATGAACTCCCGGTTGATGCCGCTCAACGCGGCCGGCTGGAGGTCGTACGCCATCAGGTCCCACGCGAGGATGTCCTTCGCGCCGACGTCGCCGAGCTCCGCTGCGAGCAGCGCGCGCAGCTCCATGGGATCCAAGCCGTCGAGCGCAGCAATCGGCGCCATGTGCTTCTGGGCGTTGAGAACCAGCCCTTCGGTGTTTACCTTGCGGTTCAGGTGAATCGCGAGCGATGGTACGCGTAGCAGCGCCCGCCCGAAGTCGACGAGCCGCTCGGTACCATCGGCCAGCAATGCGCGTCCTGCGATCGAGAGATCGCGGTCGAGCCAGGTGTGCAGCAGCACGCCGCCGTACGGTTCAACACCAATCTGCTCGTATCCCGAGCGACGGAGCTCCGGGTTCGGCTTGATCCGGAGATTCGGGGAGTCCGTGTGGGCGCCGATGAGTTGGAACCCAGCATCGCTCGGGGGCGTGTTGCCCAGGTGGAACGCGGCCAGTGAGCCACCCCCACGGGCAAGGTAGACCTTGTCGCCCGGGCCCACGTCCCACGCCTTCGCTTCGTCGAGGCGTCGGTAGCCTGCGGCTTCCAAGCGTCCGGCGGCCACCGCGACCGCGTGAAACGGGGTGGGGCCGGCGTTGATGTAGTGGAGTAGATCCTGAACGGGCACGTTCTTCCTCACTTCGCGAGGGAGCGTACACCAGCGCGGTGCACTTTGCCCGGAAGGTCGCGGCCGACGATCGCTTCGGCGACCTGACCGGCCTGCCACAGCTTCTCGAGGTCGATCCCGGTCTCGATCCCCATGCCATGTAGGGTGTAGACCAAGTCCTCGGTCGCGAGATTGCCCGCCGCCCCTGGCGCATAAGGACAGCCGCCGAGCCCCGCAACCGAGGCGTCGAAGGTCGTGATTCCCATCTGTAGCCCCGCCAAGACGTTGGCGAGCGCCGTGCCCCGCGTGTCGTGCAGATGAAGCGCGATCTTCTCGAGCGGGATGTCCTTCGCGAATAGCTCGACGATGCGCTGCGTCTGAATGGGCGTTCCGACGCCGATCGTGTCCCCGAGCGACACCTGGTAGCAGCCGGCGTCGAGTAGGTGCTTGGCCAGCGTCAACCCCTTTGCCGGATCGACGTCGCCCTCGTACGGGCAGCCCCACATCGTCGAGACGTACCCGCGCACCGTGAGCCCCCGTTCGACCGCCGGCCCGATGACCGGTTCGAAGGCCTTCAGTGTTTGCGCCACGGTCTTGTTGACGTTTTTCAGGTTGTGGGTCTCGCTCGCGCTGACGAACACGGCGATCTCGTCGATGTTTGCGGCGATGGCGCGCCGGAGGCCCGTCGCGTTGGGGCAGAGGCACGCGTAGGTCACGCCTTGGCGCCGTTCGATCATCCGGCACACCTCGTCGGCATCAGCCATCTGAGGCACCCACTTCGGCGCGACGAAGCTCCCGACCTCCAGCCGCCGAACCCCTGCGTCGACCAGTGCCTCGATCAGGCGGACCTTGGCGTGCGTCGCGACCTGCGCGCTCTCGTTTTGCAGCCCGTCGCGCGGGGAGACCTCGTAGACCGACACTTTGGACGGCAGCTTTGAACCCGGATCCATACCCTTCATCTACTTTGCCTTCTTTCGCGCGCAAAGTCCGAGGCAATTCAACGAAAAACCCCCCGACATGGGTGCAGGTACCTAGCCCCCAAACGCGATCTGGTAGATACTCCGCACCGCATGACGACGCTGACCGCTTTGATGCTGGCGACGCCCTTGTTTGGCATGTCGCTGCAAATCGATTCCGCGATGCTGGACGCCCCAGCGATGGCGGTCGACCCCGGCGCCTTCTTGGCCACGGCGAGCGCAACGGAGCTGAATGAGCCAACCACGGCCGACCTGATCCGACAGCGCAACAAGATCAAGAAGGTCCACAAATGGTTTGGCATTGCCACGTGGTCTCTCATGACCCTGACCGTTGCGGCAGGGTTCGTGCAATTCCACAACCAGTACGGATGGTGGCAGAGCCAGGCGACGAATCCGTGCGTCCAGGGGACGGCTTTTCCGAGACAGCAGGCCTGTAGTGGGGTGCCGATCGCCCATGCGACCCTTGCCGCGCTCACCTCGGCCGCCTATTTCACCACCTTCGGCTTGTCCTTCGCGATGCCCGACCCGCTCAAGGTCAGCGAGGGCGACAGCGCCTTCGCGAGGAAGCTTCGGACCCACAAGGTGCTTCGATGGGTGAGCTTTGCGGGCATGCTGACCCAGATCGGTCTCGGCAT
>JAHEEE010000013.1 GCA_024640845.1 Myxococcales bacterium
CGGGCACCTGCAGCAGCGTGATCTCGAAGCGGCCGCGGTTGAGATCGGAAATCAGCGTCGCTGTCTCCGAAGGCCGCACGTCGACCTCGACGCCGACGTCACGCAGCATGGCAGCAATGGCTCGAGCAACCGACTGACGAAAGCGTTCGGAGGTCGTCCGCAAAACCAAGCTCATGCGCGGGGTCTCTCCCGGCGGATCGGGAAAGCCGGCCTCGTCGAGGAGCCTCCGCGCCAGGTCCGGGTCGAAGGTCCGCTGGGGCAGCCCCTCGGCCGCGGCCCAGTGTCCCCGCGGAATCCAACTATCCGTCACCTGAGCGAGCCCGTGGTACTTCGCGCGCACCAAGAGCTCTCGGTCGATGGCGTGCCCAATCGCGCGCCTCACTCGGACGTCGCAGAGCTTGTCGGAAGGGGTATAAAAACCAAGGTACATCGTGGAGATTCCCGGGGCAGACCGGGTCTCGAAACGATCGTCGTCCTCGAACATTGGAAGTAGAAGCGGCGGGATCGACGCGATCGCGACGTCCCCCTCCCCCGCGAGCATCCGAAGCGCCCGCGTGTTGTCGTCGCGAATGACGACCAGGCGAAGGCTCGGGTGAATCGGCGTGCCGCGGTGCCAGTGGGGATTCGCGCGCAGCTCCAGCACCCCAGGATCTCGCTTCACCAAGCGGTAGGGACCGGCGCCGACTGGCAACGGATTCTCGGGCGTGGCGACGCGGCGGTGTGCATCTTCACTTCGAACGATGGGAAGCTCGAGATCGGTCAGAAAAGTGGCGTGTGGCTCGCGCAAAACGAAGAGGATCGTAAGCGGGTCCGACGCCTGCATCTCCGCGATGCGGCCATAGCTGTGCGCGTAGCGGCTCCGAAGCGCCGGGTCGACGACGCCTTCGAATGTCGCCACGACATCCTCCGCATCGAGGGTGCTTCCATCGCTGAAAACCAGCCCAGGCTTGAGCTTGACGAGGAATTCGGTCGGGCTCTTCGGCGTGACGGATTGAGCCAGGTCGGGAATCACCTCGAGTGTCCGTGGATCGATGGTCACCAACGATGCGAAGAGCAAACGAGAGACGCGAAGGCCGTACGGGTCGCCGACGAATCTCGGGTCGAGCTGCTCCGCGTCCCGAGGGAGCATGACGACGAGAGCGTCGGGGTCGCGTTCAGGGGTCCGGGCGCAGCCGAGGCCGATCACTAGGAGCCAGAACAGGGCGCTGCTAGGCTTTCGGCGATGGGGCACCGAGCGCTTCTCCTCTTGCTGGTCGCCGGCCTCTTGGTCGTCAGCCCCGCCGCACACGCGCGTGGGCCGCGGCCCGTAGCAGAGACCATTGCGAGCCTCGTCGTTCAGGCAGGGCTCGGAGATGGGATCGGGATTCACGTCGTTCGTTTGCACGATGCCGAAGAACTCTACCGCAATCAGCCCGGGCGACCTCGGAATCCTGCATCCAACCAGAAACTGCTGACCGCGGCCGCCGCCCTTTGGCGGCTTGGACCGACATTCCAAGCCAGCACGCGCATCGAGGGGACCGTCGACAAAGGGCACGTTGCCCGCTTGGTCGTGCGTCCTTCGGGCGACCCGAGCCTCGGCTACCCTGCGCTCGCGACGTTCGCTGAGAGCTTGCGGCTACGAGGCGTCGACGTGGTGGACCGAATCGTGATCGACGATGGGTACTTTGACGACCAAATCTTGCCGCCCGCGTTCGAGCAACAGCCAAACGAAGCCGCCTCGTTCCGCGCGGCGATCTCGGCGTTCGCCATCAACAGCAACAGTTATGTCGTGCATCTCGGGCCCGGCCCCGAGATCGGCCGACCGGCCCGCGTGCGCGTACTTGCGGACGCGTATGTCCAAATCGACAACCGAACAGTGACGACCGCAAGCGGTCCGCCGACACCACGGATCGACCACAAGCTAACCGAAGATGGACACCTCGCAGTTCGCGTCGACGGGAACATCCCACAACAGGTTCGAACGCTTTACTACCGTCGTCGTGTCCCGGATCCGAAAGCCTACGCGGCGAGCCTTCTGGTGCGCGCATTTGGGAAGGCGGGGCTCGGAGGAGAGCTCGCGGCGGAGTACGGCCCTGCGCCCGAGGAGCTTCCTCTCATCGGCCAAATGGCGTCCGCGCCTCTGAGCACGCTGCTCACGAGCGTCGGAAAGTGGAGCAACAACTTCACGGCCGAGATGTTGCTCAAGATCATGGGGGCCGAGGCCGAGCGTCCGGGTACCTCAGCGAGAGGCGTGGCCGTCGTGCGTGAAGAGCTCGAAGCGCACGGTGTCGACACGAGCGGCCTCGTGATGGTCAACGGTTCGGGGCTTTTCGATGGCAATCGAGTCGCGCCCCAGCACGTGACACAAACGCTTCTCGCCGCCTACAACGATCCCGCGATCCGCGCCGAGTACGTAGCCCATCTCGCTGTTGGCGGCTCGGACGGTACCTTGAAGTCGCGCCTCGAGAACCTTCCGCGTCCCCGCATGGTGCGCGCGAAAACAGGAACACTTCGAGATGTGATTGCGTTGTCCGGGTATGTCCTCGGCGAGCCCGGGCGCTCGGTCGCATTCAGCTTCCTCGCGAACGGAGTTGCAGGACGGCAAAGGGAAGCAAGAGATCTCGCGGACGACATCGTCAGGGCGCTTGCGGACTACGCGGTGCAACCGACGGATCTCTGAGTTGGCACGGACCCTGACACGGGCGCTGACACTGCTACAGATCCAGCATGCGCTTCCGTCTTCTCGCGCTCTTGATCTTGCTGGGGTGCACACCCAAGACCCCCGCGAGCCTGCACGACACCGCCATACGGCCCCCCTCGGCCCCCAAGCACCCACATTCGGTCACGCTCCACGGCGATACGCGAGTCGACGATTATTTCTGGCTGCGCGAGAAGGAGTCCGCGGAAGTGCGTGCCTATCTCGACGCGGAGAACGCGTACGCGGATGGCTTCATGACGCCAACCAGAGACCTCCAGAACACGCTCTACGACGAGATCGTGGGGCGGATCCAGGAGACCGATCAGAGCGCACCCTATCGGAACGGCGCGTTCGAGTACTACCACCGCACCGAAGAGGGTAAGCAATACCGAACGTACTGCCGCCGCGAGCCGGGTAAGCCGGAGACCGAGGCTGTCCTGCTCGATATGAACGCGCTCGCCGAGGGGCGGCCCTTCCTCGGCTTGGGCGCGTATGAAGTGTCGCCAGACGGACGCTACCTGGCGTACTCTCTCGATGAGACCGGCTTTCGCGACTATACACTGCAGATCAAGGACCTGCGCACGGAGCAGGTGCTGCCGGAGCGGATACCAAAGGTGCAGTCGGTCGCTTGGGCGAGTGACAGTGAGACGTTCTTCTATACGGTCGACGACGATACGAAGCGCGCGCACCGGCTCCTTCGACACCACCTAGGCGAGGAGGGTGAGGATGAGGTGCTCTATCAGGAGGACGATGAGCGTTTTCATGTCGCTGTGTGGCGCGCCCGCAGTGGCAAGCTCGTGTTTCGGGGCGCGTTTAGCCACACCACCAGCGAGATCGCCTTCCTTCCAGCGGACAGACCCGAAGCACGCTGGCGTCTGGTCGCGGATCGGGAGCAAGACCACGAGTACGACGTCGAGCATCGCGGCAACGAGCTTTTGATTCGCACCAACGATCGGGGTCGCAACTTTCGCGTGGTGCGAGCGCCACTCGCCTCCCCGGGCCGCGGCTCATGGAAAGAAGTGATCGCGCATCGCGACGACGTCATGGTCGAGGGCCTCGACGTCTTCGAGGATTTTTACGTTGTGCTCGAGCGCGAGATGGGGCTCCCGTACGTCCGGGTGGTCCGCTTCCAGGGCGGCGCTTCACACCGGATTGTCGTCGCCGAACCCGTATACGCGATCTACCCGGGCGACAACGAGGAGTTCGCCACCGGGGTCTACCGGTTCCGCTACGAGTCGCTCACGACCCCCGATTCGGTGTTCGACTACGACGTCGCGGACAGGACCCGGACGCTGGTCAAACGAATCGAGGTCCTGGGCGGTTACGAGCCGTCCGAGTATCGAGCGGAGAGGCTTTGGGCCACGGCAAAGGATGGAACCCGGGTCCCTGTCTCGCTGGTCTACAAGCGGGGCAGCCTCGAAGGTGGCCCGGCGCAGATGCTTCTCGTGGGATACGGGTCCTACGGCTACCCCTACCCGACGACCTTCTCTCACGCGCGCGTGAGCTTGCTCGACCGAGGCTTCGTCTATGCAATTGCCCACGTTCGCGGCGGCGGCGAGCTCGGCAAGACATGGCACGACCAAGGTCGCATGGCGAACAAGATGAACACGTTCACCGACTTCATCGCGGTGGCCGAGCACTTGGTCGACGAGGGTTACACGGCCCCCTCGCAGCTCGCGATTGAAGGCGGCAGCGCGGGCGGCTTGCTCATGGGTGCGGTCACCAACCTGCGACCCGATCTCTTTGGCGTCGTCGTGTCGCTCGTACCGTTCGTCGACGTTCTCAATACGATGCTCGACGACAGCCTCCCGCTAACCGTTGGCGAGTACGAGGAGTGGGGGAACCCCAACGAACGCGACGCGTACTTCACGATGAAGGGATACTGCCCATACACCAACATCGAGAAGGCTTCCTACCCGACGATGCTCGTGCGCACCTCGCTCAACGACAGCCTGGTGATGTATTGGGAGCCGGCCAAGTACGTCGCGAAGCTCCGCGCGCACAAAACCGATCCGAACCCTTTGGTCTTCAAGATCAACATGGACGCCGGCCACGGCGGCGCGTCAGGCCGCTACGATTATCTCAAGGAGACCGCGTTTGATTATGCGTTTGTTCTAACGCACCTGGAGTAGCGGCGTGTGGGTGAACACGCGAGGGGACTACCCGACCGCAGCAACGCTCCACGCGATCAGCAGCTGCGCCGCGTAGTAGAGTGGCAGGCCCCACGCTCGGTTGACGAAGCTTTTGGATACGAACCGGTCGCGCACTACCGCGATATCCGACGCGGTGAACATCAGCGCGCCGGCCGGGACCATCCAGGGCGCGTCTGCACCGAAAGCGCCGACCGCGGCGACGCACATCAGCCCGATGACCAGCATGTAGGCACCAATCGGGGTCCTCATCTCAGGTGCATGTGGAAAAACCCAGCGCCCCACGACGAACAAGACCACCGCCATCACGAGGGCGGCAGCGACCGCCTCGGTGGTGCTGATTCCAAGCGAAGCGAACGCGATCACATACGCTACATGCCCCACCAGAAACGAAACGAGCCCGGCAATGAAGAATTGCCGCGCGCGTCGAAGCAGAAACACATCGCCCAGCGCACCGAGGAACAAACCGGCCAATACGATCTTGCCGTACCGCGACTCGAGCGCGCCAAAGCCAATCGCGGCCACGAGGAACCCGAGCGAAGCGAACGGCTTCCCCGCAGCACGAAGCGCAGGTCTGTCTCGCCATTCGCCGTAGAGCAGCACGACCAACCCCAGGACCGTCATGATCTCGCCGATGGCGTTGAGCTTCATTGCGCAGGTCGTAACATGCCACTCACGGCCGCGGCCAGCGCCGGTGTCAGCGCCAAGCGGGTCAGCAAAGGCGTCCGACATCCGGTCCGAGATCGGGATCGGGAATTAGAAACGCCGGCGAGTTTCCCCACCGGCGCAAAGTAATTCGAAGCGCCTAGGCCCTACTCTTTGATCTGTCGCCGGATCTTTCCGAGCGCCTGCTCTTGGAGCTGGCGGATTCGCTCGCGGGACAGATTGTACTTGTCGCCGATTTCCTTGAGCGTGAGCTCGTCCTCGTCGTCGAGACCGAAGCGCCAGCGCAGGATGCGGGCCTCCATCGGCGTTAGGGTGTCGAGGAGCCGGCGGACCTCGTCGCTCCACTTGCGCGAAACGAGCTGCTCGTACGGTGTCGGCACGTTTTCCTCTTCGAGGAAATCGATGAACTTGCGGCCGTCTTCGTCGTTGACCGGACGGTCGAGTGAGAACGGGGTTTCGGCCCAGTAGCCCTTGATCTTTTCGAGCTTCTCTGCGGCGATTCCCGTCTCCTTCTCCAGCTCCTCAGGCGTCGGCTCCTTGCCAGTCCGCGTGGCAATCGCTTGGGTCGCACGCGCGACACGGTTGTACGTGTCGAGCATGTGGACCGGGATACGAACCGCGCGGCCCTTGTCGGCCAGCGCGCGGCTGATCGCGTGTCGAATCCACCACGAGGCGTAGGTGCTGAAGCGGTAACCGCGATTGTGGTCGAAGCGCTCGACGGCCTTCATCAACCCGATGTTGCCCTCTTGAATGAGGTCGATGAGAGGAAGACGGCCGCGGTTGTAGCGACGGGCAATGGAAACGACGAGGCGGAGGTTGGCAGCCACGAAGCGGTTCTTCGCGCGCTGCTGCGCTTTTTGCGCACTACGCACGTGTTGCAGGTACCGTTTGAAGGTGGGTGTCATCCGGACGTGGTCGCCGACGATATCCCGCTCGTCCGCGAAATCACCCGCGAGGCGGTGTACCGCGCGGTCCGACTCCTGGACAAAGAGACGATCGCTGTCGAGCTCGCGCATCTTGGTCGAGAGCTGGAGACAGAGGTCGTTCCAACGCGCTTCCTGCCGTTTGCCGAGTTTGTCGGACTTCGCGTTCTTGCAGAGGCGCCGTAGCGCCGCGAGCTCCGGGAGGGGCTGATCTTCCACTCGCTGCTCGATCACCGCAGCGACGGTCTCGAAGCAAGTCGGATGGCTGAGCAGCGCTTCCCAGTATCCGATCTCGAGGCGCTCCACCTCCTTGGCGGCTTCGATCTCCTCCTGCGGAGTCAGCACGCGATGACCGATCATCTCGCGAAAGTAGCGCGTGAGGGTCGAATCCCCGGCGCCTTGCCGCTCGAACTCTTTGAGGGCCTTTTCGCTTTCCACGCGCGCCTTCTCGAGCTGTTCCTTGCTCGGCTCTGCCGACGGAGCCGCGGGCGCTGCGCCCTGGGAGGGCTTGGCTGGCTTCGAAGCCTCTGGCACGGCCTTTGGCTCCTGCTTGGAGACCTTGGCCCTTACCTGGCTCTTTCTCGCGGTCTGTTGTGTCGTCACTGCCTGTCTTGCCATTTTTCCTCTCGCCTTCCGGTGGCGCCCCGCTAGGTGTGGCACCCCGTCTCATTGGCTGAACACCCGTGGCACCCGAACTCTTCCAGTCGCCTGAGCCTTCCGTTCAACTCAGAAGCACTTGCATGCATCGTGCCGGAAGCCTTCCTCGCTGGACACAGGCCATCTGATCGCTGGCTTTGTACTCGGGTCAACCGAGTGTATATGGGTCCTCGGAGACGGTTGAGAAGGGGGAACTCCGGTGATTTTGGCCTCAGATTCCAAACATACTGCGGCTCGTAAGCTGCTACGGGAATTTACTCGAGGGCCGCTGCAGATCGCCGGGGCTCGGGCCGAGCTCCACGGGCGGGGGCCCGCTGCTCCATTTGGGTGCCGACCAAGGCATTCGGGGCATAGCGCTGGCCACTCTACTAGCCATCATTATGATCCAGGTGGCCGACCGTTTAGCCACCCCCGGGGTGCTGACCTGCCTAGGCGCGGTCGCGCTGGTGTCTCTGCGTGCCGGGCGAACCCACAGATGGGGCGCCCGCGGAGGGCCGCCGGCCCGGGTGGCTGTCCCAGTAGCCACACCGACGAATGAGCGCATGAAAGCGGCAAGCCAAACACGCGTTGCTCCACTGATCGCATTCGTGGCGTCTCTGTTGTGCGCCTCTGGCGTCGGGGCGGAGCCGGATCGCGCGGACATGGACCTGGCCGTGAGAGACCTCCGGGCAGAGCACGACCACGCGACGGCGGCGCTCTACGCGCTCCAATCGGGCGGTGCACCGGCGGCAGAGGCGATTCGAGACGCGTGGCCCTCCCTCTCCGTGCTGGCGCAGAAACGCGCCATCGCTGCGTTGCGGGTTCTGGCGAAGGAGCACGACGCTGCGGTCGACGCACTCGTGGCGGCGGCCCGCTCGGAGGATGAACAGGTTCGCGAGCTTGGGCTGGCGGCCCTTCGGCGGGCGTCGCACCAGGGGCGCAGGGGACTCGTAGCTCTACTCGCCGATCCGCGCGACGGCGACCTCGCCGCATCGGCCCTCGCTCGGACCGATCCCGACTTCGCCGTCACACACTTGCTCAACGCGATCAGCGCGGCAGGAGGGCCCGACCGCCCGGGGTTGCGGAACGCCCTCGCCATCGCCGTACGGCGGGCCAAAGCACCGGGCCCCGCGCTCGACGTCTGGTTGGAAGCAGAGCCGCCACCGGCAGCCGTCGCGAGCGCCGCGCTCGCCCTCAGCACGATCGAACACAGGCGAGACGAGGTGGCATCGTTCGTCGCATACGCATTGCGCGCACCGATCGATTTTCCTACCGCATGGCGACTCCTGCAAAGCGCGAGCGCTGCGGCTACGAGCGTGCCGATCGACCGCTGGGTGGCAGCGCAACTGACGGAGCCTGAGGAGTGGATGCTCCGGGCAGCGGCGGTCGATGCAATCACGGCAAGGGGTGCGCGAGAGCAAGCCCGGCCAGCGCTGATGGATCCGTACCCACGGGTACGTGCCCGCGCGGCGGCTGCGCTTTCAGGCGACGCAGCGACGTTGGTCGATCGCGCTACCCTCGCGCGGCGGGACACTTGGCCTCTGGTGCGGGCGTCCGCGGTCGCCAGCCTGCGGACAGAAGGCGACGCGCTTCCCGTGATCGTGGCTTCGATCGATGACTCGATGTCGGTCGTCCGGGTCGCGGCCATCGAGGCCCTGATCCCAGCATCACACGACGAAGGCTGGGATCGCATTCATCGACGGCTGCGCGCCCCCAACGAGTGGCCCGGCGTCGTTGCCGCGGCCATCAGGTACGTCGTCGCGCACTGCCGGACCGACGCGGCGGAGTCCCTGTTCAGGGTCGTCATGCGGGCCGCGCCAAGCCACGCCCTGACGGAAGACCTCAACAACGCTGCCCGCGCGATCGAGGCGCTTCGGGCGCTTGGAACCGCCGAAGCCAACGCGGTGATCGAGCGGCTCCGGACGACCCCCGGGGTTCCGCCCACGCTGAAAATGGCCCTCGATGAGCCGCTAGCCGACGGTGCCCGGTGCGAGACCGGCGGCTCCTAGCTTTTGTGGGTGGCGAATCGCTCGTGTTAGGTTGATCGGGACAGGGGGAACCATGGGAGCTCGTCTACTAGGCCTGATCTTCGCCGGGGCGCTGTTGAGCGCCGGATGTGAACAAGTGACGTCCGCTTCGGAGCCAGAAGCGGAAGCGGAGCAACTGCCCGAAATCGTCCCGGACCTTCCGGAGGTTCCGACGCTTCCGCCGCCGCCGTTCCCGACGACCTACGAGGACGAGTCGTACAGCGTCTATGGGCTGCGCAGCCGATTGACGAAGGTGCTGGACTCCGAGCTCTCCGTGACGGGCTACATCGTCGATATCTACGAGCCGCCGGCTTGCACGAAGAAAAAGAAGGACGAGTGTCCGAAGGTCGCGATGCCGCACATGTTCATCGCAGACACAGCCGACCAAACCGACCGTAGCGAGCAGCTGATCGTCGTCGGCTACGCGGACAACCAGGAACAGCTCGCGCGCGCCCGCCGCGGTCGCAAGACGACCACCATCGCCGGCGGCGTCGTCGTCCCACGCGATCTCAAAATCGGCAACAAGGTTCGCGTGAAGGGTTACTTCACCTTGATGTCCTCGGGCGGCTTCAACACGAGCAACGGCCTCGTGGAGTATGCGACGCACGAGACGCTTGCGACCGAGGCGAAGTAGTCGACCCTATCTCGCTGCGTCGAGGCCAGCGTCTGAGGGGCCTGCGTCCATCAAATCAGACAGGAGGGGCGCGCCCGCGTCCCCCTTCAGGGCAAATACGTCCGCGGTGCGTTCGAACAGACCGACCACATCGCTGCCCACGACAATGACGGCGTTCCCGTCGTCGATGCGGACGTAGCCGCCGCCGTCCACGGGAGTGCCCGAGCCGAGCGAGATGCGGACCTCGGCGCGTCCCATTTCGAAACGGACCTCGGCCGTCGGTGTGTCGACGCCGAAGCGCTCGAGGTCCTCGGCGCTCGGTTCCTCGAGCGTTCGCACCGGGATCGCAAACTCCCAGTTTCGGAGGTAGTCCTCGATGGGTTCCGGATCGGCGGGGCCGGCATAGGGCTCCTCGAGCGTCCACGTCTCATCGAAGCCCTCCCCCTCGCGCCGAAGCATCACCCGGTCGTCCCCGCGCGCGATCTGAATGCGCGTGATGCGATCACGGACGAAGGTGTCGACCAACAGGCCCGAGCGCGAGTCTATCTCGGTCTGGCCAGGGTGGCCCCGCTCGAACAGAAAAACATACCCGAGGAGCAGGAGCGCAATGACGAACAGCACTAGCGGGGTCCGGGCGCTCATGATCGCCTCGACCACCACACGCCGAAGCCGGCGATAAACGCTGCCAGCGGTAGCAAGACGACTACTCGGAACAAGAGATTCTGTAGGTCGGCATCGCTCATGACGACCGCTTGCGCATTGGTCTTGCGCGGCGCGATGTTGATCAGGGCTTCGCGGTGTGTGAGCCAGCCCGCGGTTGCGGAAAGAAGATCGATGTTCGAGAGCTGGGGCCTGTCGAGCAACTCGGAGCTCATCCAATCGCTGTCGCCCATGACGAGCAGGCGGCCGGGCTGCGGGCCGTCGGTCTCGACGGGCTTGAGATCGTCGCCGAGCGGTGGAACGTACTCCCATGCCACGGCGAGTGGTATCGCGCTTGGTTTCGTCGGGTTCTCTTTGCTCGGATTGATCGCGCGATCGAGGTTCGACTCCGCTATCGCGTTCGGACTGGTCCGGAACAACACCTCGGTGTCGCTTCCATCCGCGACGTCGATCGAACGCGCCACCGCGACGAGAAAACCGCCGCCGCGCTTCCGAATGGTGTCGACGAGGCGGTGAGTCCCGAGGTTGGTCACGAGGAACAAATCACCGGGATTGCCGGGGAGCTGTTGTGCGGGGTCGTTTTCGATGACGAGGTCATCGCCAACGAAGATGCCGCGCGCCTCGAGCGAAGCCTCGAAGCCGGTTGGCGCAATCGCTTGATTCCTGAGGACCGGGTCGAACGCGAGCAGCACGTTGCCGCCGCCACCAAGAAATGTATCGACGATGGCGACTTCCTCCTTCGAGTAGAGGCGCTGCGGGCTCACCACGAACAACGCATCGCACGACTCGGGCACGGGGTCTCGGCGAATCTCGAAGGGCTCGACCTCGATCTTTTCCCACTCGAGCTCACGGGCGACGGCGTCGAAGCTCCGGTCGCCGTATGCGCCGACCTCCCACTCGCCGTGGCCAGCGGCGAGACACACCTTGGTGGGTTTCCCGGTCGTCACCTCGAGGATCGCGCCTGTGAGCGCCCGCTCGGACTGGAGGTCGAGCTTGTGGCCGTCCGCATCGTCGAAGCTATCGAAGTCCTCCACGATCAATTGATGCCGCTCGACCTTCCACTTCCGTTCGCCGCTCGTCACGACTACCGGCACCTGCGACAGGGTCACGTCGCCCGCCAGCCAGCTGTCGATGTCGAACTTGTCGGCCAAAACTTGGTAGCGCGCGCGGTCCCGGTCGGGGTCGATCCACTCGGCCGTGATTCGGTCCGTGACCGCGACGTACTCCTCCAGCAAGGTCTCGATGTCGGCAAAGTCCTGCTCGTCGCGGCCGAGGAAGACGTAGATCTGTACGTCCTTGTCGAGCTCGGCGAGGGCCTCCCTGCTTCGCTCCGATAGCGTGAAGAGCCCATGGGTGGTCCAGTCCCACCGTTTGTAGTGCCTCGATGAAAGGTAGTTGACCAGAACGACGATCATGAGGCCGAGCACGGCCGTCAGCGCGAGATTCAAACGCGCACGGGGCTTGTCGCTCATCCCTGCCTCCTGGCCTTGAGCACGCCGATGCTGAGTCCGACGGCGAGGATCGTGATCGAGAGGTCGAAGACGAGGTAGCGCGTATCGACGACCCCCTTCGAGAAGCTCTGCATGTGGCCCCACATGCTCACGTACGCGCAGAGCTCGCGAACAGCGCCGTCGAATACGAACTCGCCGATGCCAACGGTGAACAGCACGCCGAGGGCGACGAACGCCAGCACCGCGGCGATGATCTGCGTTGGCGCGAGAGCGCTCATCAATAGGCCGATCGCCATGAAGTACGCGCCCAGCACGAAGATACCCAAGTAGCTCGCGGCGACTGCTCCCCAATCGACCGAGCCGTGCTGGCTCATGATCCAGGCGTAGATGACCGTCGGCAGCCAAAGCACACACCACATGGCGATTGCGGCGCCGTACTTCCCGACGATGATGGCGGCGTCGGAGACCGGCGCCGTCATGAGCGGTTCGATGGTGCCCGATTGCCGCTCGCCTGCGATGAGCCGCATCGTCAGAATCGGTACGAACACCAAGAGCGGGATGAAGAAGAGTGAGCTGCCACCAAAAAACGCGGAGAGCGGGCTCGCTGCACCAGAGGAGACCGCGTTCCGGGCATAGAACTCCGTCAGTACCCAAAACACGACGCCGTTCCAGACGAGCCATGAAGTGAGCACGACGTACGCGAGCGGTGAAACGAAAAACGAGCCGAGCTCGCGCCGCATGACGATCCATGCAGGCATCACGAAGCATCTCCCGCCGGTGGCGAGGCCGTGAGCTCTGCGAAGACGTCTTCGAGGCTCGTCTCCGAATCGCCGGGCACGAGATCAGCGACCTTCTCGCCTTCGCGGATGATGATGACCCTGTCGCACACGGCCTCGACCTCGGAGAGGATGTGCGTCGACAGCAAGACGGTCTTCTTTCGAGCAAAGCCACGTACCAGCTCGCGGAACTGACGCACTTGGTTCGGATCGAGACCCGAGGTGGGTTCGTCGAGGATTAGAATCGGAGGATCCGCCAGCAGCGCTTCGGCGAGGCCGACACGTTGCCTGTAGCCTTTCGAGAGCTGCCCGATGATGCGCCTGCGCGCGTCGGTGACCCCCGCCAACTCGAGCGAGCGGTCGACTGCGTCGGTGATGGCGTCGACACCTTTGAGCGCCGCGCGGTGACGAAGGTACTCGAAAACCCGCATCTCTCGGTACAGAGGGACACCCTCGGGCATATACCCAAGTCGCGCGCGCGCCGCGATGGAGCTCTTCACGGCATCGATGCCGTCGATGTGCACCTCGCCCGATGTGGGCGCGAGAAAACCAGTGAGCATGCGGAGCGTCGTCGTCTTGCCGGCCCCGTTGGGGCCGAGGAAGCCGACGATCTCGCCGGGCTCGACGCGAAACGACACATCGTTCACCGCGAGCCTGCTGCCGTATCGTCTGGTTAGAGCCTGAACTTCAATCACGCTACGCCCGTTGGGCGACCCAGGTACCCGATGCGATCGACCGTTGCAACTGGAGACCTGTCCAGGTCCTGCGGGTTTCTCGCGTCGCCGGCGCTCGCTTCCGTACGATCTGCGCGAACATGCCTTCGGTCTCATGGAAGCTTCGGCTGTTGTGTTGCGTGCTGGCGATCGTCGGTGGGGGCTCCCTCGTCGGCGCCTCCGAAGTCGGCCCGCAACCACGCCACGGCGCGTTCGCGTCGATCCGAGCGGCCCGAAACGTCATCCACGAGCCGGTTCATGCCGAGCCCGGTCCACAGCTTCTCGAGCAGGTGGCGATGGTCGGGCAACCCGATGTGACCGGCGCTCGGTTCCCGAGCGGACTGACGATCCAGGGCGGCACCCGCCGGAGGATGATCCTGTTCACATTCGATGATGGTCCCTCGAAGCGTACGACCCCGCATCTGCTGGACGTGCTCGATGAGCTCGGCATCAAGGCCCTGTTCTTCCTGACGAGTGAGAGCTTCGGCAATGGCAATCCTTGGGAGCGAGAGCACGCTGAGATCGTTCGCGACATCGTCCGCCGCGGGCACATGGTGGGCAACCATACCGAGACCCATCGGCAGCTTCCGCTTCTGAACAACGCGGAGATCGAGGCCGAGCTTGCACGGAGCGGTCGGAAGATCGCGTGGGCGGCTGGAAGCTATCCTCGGCTCATCCGGCCCCCCGGGGGGGCGATGTCGAAGCGCGTGGAGTGGATTCTGGCGGAAAACGGGTACACCAGCGTGATGTGGGCCGTCTACCCGGCGGACCTCGAAGAGCAGACTCCCGAAGGCGTGGTCCGCACGTTCTTCCGCGTGTTGGATCGTCGAGAGCAGGACACGGGCGACCGTGGGGGCATCATCCTCATGCACGACACGAAGCCCCTGAGCCTCCGGGCCTTGCCCCGCATCGTCGATGCGCTCGAGCGCCGCAACTGCACGCTGCTCGCGAGAGGCGAAGAACTCTACGATATCGTGGGCGACCTCGGCTACTTCATCCCAGGCTATGAGCTCGATGAATCCCTGGAGGACCGCCAGGCCGCCCTACGTGAGGACACCGCGAAGCGATGCGGTTCCGTGGCTCTCGTCGATTAGCGCCTCGTCGCGACGATGCGCCAAACCGGGAGCCCGTCCTCGATGGCTCGCTTCTCCCGATTCGAGCGGGCGCCGAAGGGGTTCTCGTCGATGTAGCCTCGTCCGGCGGCGAGCGCGAAGCCAGCCCTCTCCTGGAGCTGCGCAACGTATTGCGCCGCGCGATGTTCCACATCGGTTTGGATGAAAAGCTCCCCGCCCGGCTTCATCAACCTCTCGAGCTCGGTCAACAGCGCGTCGCCGATGACCCGCCGCTTGTCATGGCGCTTCTTCCACCACGGGTCCGGAAAGTGAAGCGAAACCCGGCGAACCGATCCGCTTGGTTCGGCTCTTTTCAAGATTTCTCGCGCATCCCCACACAAAATCGCCACATTTCGGAGATCGTGCTTTTGCAAACGCTGGTCGGCCTTGTAGGCGAGCTTGGTCTTCACCTCGATGCCGATGATGCGGCTATCGGGCACCTGGGCCGCCCGCTCAAACAGCGATAAACCGCGGCCAAAACCGATGTCGAGCTCGATTGGACCGCTGCCCTCGAGCAAGGTCTCGAGCGAAAAGCGCCCCTCTGGCGCCCTCGGAGCATGCTCGCGGTAGAGCCGTCTTAGGTCCGAATCCGACACCAGCGCTCCCTACCGGCGCGGTCGGAACCGGTCAAACCGGGCTCGCGGCTTCTTGACCGGGAAGGTATCGATCGCGTATGCCAACCAGCATACATCCAGGTGAACGGGGCTTGATGTCGATGAGGATTTTGATCGTCGAAGACAGCGTGACCATGCGCAAGGTCATGGAGATGACTTTTGCGGGCGAGGACGCTGAGCTGCTCACCGTCGAAAGCGGCGAGCTTGCACTTCAACAGGGACGTGACTTCGGTCCGGACGTGGCCTTCGTGGACGCGTCGTTGCCCGGGCTCGATGGGTACGAGGTGACTCGGCGGATTAAGGCCGACCCCCAACTCGGCGGCACATCGGTGATCCTCATGGCGAGCCAGCATCGGCCGCTCGACCAGGCGCGCGCGTCCGAGGTCGGCGCCGATGATCACATCCTGAAGCCGTTCGATACACAGGAAGCCATCGACAAGGCGACCCAGTTGGCCGGCCAGGCTGAGGCCCTCTACGAGGCGCCGTCGATTCCGGTGGCGCGCCCCGCGACGACGCCGCCTCGTCCGGTTTCGCAACCTTCCTACCGTCCGACACCACCGCCATTGCCGATGAGCGGTCGTTCGTCGCGGCCCATGGCCCCGACACCCCGGACAGGCCCGCCGCTCAGGGCGAGCTCGGCGGTCGCGTCGTCCTTGCCGCCCTCTGCGCCGGTCGCGCGTCCGATTTCGTCGGCGCCCGTGCCCGCGCACACCTCAGCGGCCATGGGCGACGCGATCTCGCATTCCGTCGTCGAGCGTCTCGAGACGCTGGGGCTCACCCCCGAACAAGTCGAAGGGGTCCTCAAGCTCTCTGCTGAGGTCGTCGAGCGTGTCGTGTGGGAGGTCGTTCCGGAGCTCGCCGAAGCGATGATCCGCGAGGAATTACACCGCCTCGTCGGTGACTGAGGCTTGACTGCCCCTCGATTTCACAGCACACGGTCGGTCGGATGAGCGCACGATCCGACGAGATGCCAAAGCAGTACTCGCCGACCGAAGCGGAATCACGCTGGTACGAGTTCTGGGAGAAGTCAGGGTTCTTCGCAGCGTCTGAAGATCCGGAAGACCGGCGGCCGACCTATACGCTGGCAATTCCGCCCCCCAACGTCACCGGGTCTCTCCACATGGGGCACGCATGCCGAACGACCTTCGAGGACGTGCTGTGCCGCCACAAGCGAATGCAAGGCTACAACACGCTTTGGGTTCCCGGAATCGACCATGCGGGGATTGCGACGCAGGTCGTCGTCGAGCGGCAGCTCAAGAAAGAGGGGCTGACCCGCCACGACCTCGGCCGCGAGAAGTTCATCGAGCGGGTGTGGCAGTGGAAGGAGGAGTCGGGCGGCAGGATCCTCCAGCAGCTTCGAAAGATGGGCGCCTCGTGTGACTGGACCCGAACCAAGTTCACGATGGACCCAGACATGGTTCGCGCGGTCCGCGAAGCGTTCGTGCGACTCTACGAGGAAGGTCTGATCTATCGTGACACGCGCTTGGTCAACTGGGACGTCGAGTCGCAGACCGTGTTGTCGGACCTCGAGGTCGAGCAGGAAGAAAACGTCGAAGGCGCGATGTTCGACTTCGCCTACCCGCTAGCTGACGGCAACGGCGAAGTCGTGGTGTCGACCACGCGCCCGGAAACGATGCTCGGCGATACCGCGGTTGCGATCCATCCCGACGACGCGCGCTATCGCCACCTGCACGGCAAGTACGTTCGACATCCCTTCGTGGACCGGTTGATTCCGATCATCCTCGATGCCGAGCTAGTCGACCCGGAGTTCGGTACGGGGGTCGTGAAAGTGACGCCAGCGCATGATCCGAACGACTTCGCGACGGGCAAGCGCCACGGCCTGGAAGAGATCAACATCCTGAATCTCGATGGCACCCTCAACGCCAATGCTGGGCCCTTCCAAGGGCTCGACCGATTCGAGGGTCGCAAGGCCGTCGAGATCGAGCTCGGCAATCGCGGGCTCGCGCGCGGCGCAAAGAAGCACATGATGACCCTGCCGCGTTCGCAGCGGTCGGGAACTATCGTCGAGCCGATGATCTCGACGCAATGGTTCGCGAAGATGGCCCCCCTCGCCGCGCCTGCGATCAAAGCGGTCGAGGACGGCACGATTCAGGTGCTGCCGCCCGAGTGGACGAAGACCTACTTTCATTGGCTCCGAAACATCCAAGACTGGTGCATCTCGCGCCAACTCTGGTGGGGGCATCCGATTCCCGCCTGGTACTGCGATGACTGCGATCACGTGACGGTTTCCCGTGAGGATGCAAGCGTCTGCGAGGGCTGCGGCGGCGCCTCGATTCGGCAAGATGAAGACGTGCTCGATACTTGGTTCAGCTCCGGGCTGTGGCCGTTTTCGACCCTTGGTTGGCCGGACAAGACCATCGCGCTCGAGCGCTTCTACCCGACACAGGACATGGAGACCGGGTATGACATCCTATTCTTCTGGGTCGCGCGGATGATCATGATGGGCCTTCACTTCATGGGTGAGGTGCCCTTCACTCGGGTGTTGCTCGCGGGGCTCGTGACGGACGAGCGGGGCGAGAAGATGAGCAAGGTGAAGGGCAATGTCGTCGATCCGTTAGACGTCATCTACGGGGCGACCGGAGAGGAGCTCCTGGCGAAGGCCGAAAAGGCAGGCGCGAAGAAGTCCGGCCTCAAATACCTGAAGTCGACCTACCCGGACGGGTTCGTTGCGTACGGGGCAGACGCACTGCGTATGACGCTACTCAGCTACTCACCGCAGTCGCGCCGCATTGCGCTTTCGATCAAACGCATCGAGGGGTATCGGAACTTCGCCAACAAGCTCTGGAACGCGTCCCGCTACGCGCTGATGCGGCTCGAGGGTTCGGCTACGCGGGCCTCCCAGCAGTGTCCGCAGCCGAAGGCACTCGCCAACCGGTGGGCCTTGTCGCGGCTCTATCACGCGCTCGACGTCGCCTCGACGGGGATCGACGCGTACCGCCTCGATGAGGCGTCCGGCGCGCTCTACCACTTCGTGTGGGACGAGTTCTGCGATTGGTACCTGGAGGTCAGCAAGCCCGCACTCGACAGCGGGGACGCAGCGTTGGTCGCGGAGACCGAGGCGACGCTGGCACATGTTCTCGAGACCGTGCTCCGCGCGCTCCATCCAATGATGCCTCACATCACAGAGGAGATCTGGCAGCGCATTCCCAAGTGGGACGGCGCCGCAAAGAGCATCATGATCAGCCGCTTTCCCTCGGCCCTCGTAGACGCGAGAATCGACAGGATCGCTCAGCGCGACTTCGAAGTGGTCCAGGCCTTCGTCGGGAGCATACGAACGATCCGCGCCGAGCACGATGTCCCGAAAAGCCATCCGATGCCGGTCCACTGGCACACCAGCGACGAAGACAAGCGCTCCGTCTTGGATGCCGAAAGGTTCACCATCGAAACGCTCGCTCGGTGCCAGATGCGTTTCGAAGCGGACGCGAGCAAGCTCGACGACCCGGGCGCGCACTTCGAGAACGCGGCGGTCTTCCTCAATCCGGGCGTCCGTGCAGCGGTGCCGGGGGTGATCGATGCAGGCAAAGAGAGGGATCGCTTGCAGCGCGATCTGAAGAAGCTGGAAAAGGAGCTTGGCGCCGTCGAGAAGAAGCTCGGCAACCCGAGCTTCGTCGACCGGGCCCCCGAGGCCGTGGTAGAAAAGTCGAAACGGGACGCATCACGACTACGAGAGAAGCGCGACCGCCTCGAGGCCGCGCTGCGTAGTCTATGAGGAAACCTTGAGCACACCTCGTACAGAGCCGACGCCGCCAACGCCAAAGCCGCTCTGTGTCGACCTGGACGGCACGCTCGTCGCGACCGACGTCACCCTCGAGGGGTTGATCGCGTTTCTCAAAGCAGCGCCGTGGAAATTGTTCTCCTTGTTGGCGGCCCTGATGAGCGGTCGACCCGCGCTCAAGCGATACCTCGCCCACCACGTCACTATCGATGCATCGACGTTGCCATATCGGCCCCGCGTGCTCGGGGAAATGCGTCGGGCGCGCGCGGACGGTCGGCAGGTCTTGCTGATCACCGCGTCCGATCAGAGCGTTGCGGACGCGGTTGGGGCGCATGTCGACCTGATCGACGAGGCGATCGGGACGCACAGCGAGATCAACCTCAAGGGCCGCCACAAGGCCGAATATCTGTTGTCGCGATTTGGCGCAAAAGGCTTCCAGTATCTCGGAGACTCGTCCGCGGACCTCCCCGTCTGGGACGCGGCCGGAGAGGCCGTCATGGTCGCGCCGAGCGCACGTACGCAGCGGCGGGCGGAGCGGTCCGTGCCGAACGCCAGGGTCCTGGTGGAGCGGCCCAACAAGGCGAGAGCAGCGATCAAGGAGCTTCGGCCTCACCAATGGGCGAAGAACGTCCTGCTGTTCGTTCCGCTTTACTTTGCACATCAGTACACGAATCTCGATCTGGTCTTTCGCGCGCTGATGGCTTTCTTCTCGTTTAGCTTCGCCGCGTCCTCGATTTACGTTCTCAACGACTTGGTCGACCTGCCTGCCGATAGGCTGCATCGGAGCAAACGCAATCGTCCGCTCGCGGCCGGCACCATATCCATCGCGAACGGAGTGGTGCTCTCAGCTGCCGCGCTGATCGTTTCGATCGTGCTCGCGATCCTCTTCGTGAGCCCCCGATTCATCTGGGTCGTGCTGGGGTACGTCGCCCTCACCACGGCGTATTCGTTCTTTCTCAAGCAAAAGATGATCATCGACGTGCTTACGCTCGCGTCGTTGTTCACGTATCGCGTGATGGCTGGCGGCGTCGCCGTCAGCGTACCCCTCTCCGAGTGGCTGCTCGCGTTTTCGATCTTCTTCTTTACCAGCCTCGCGTTCGTGAAGCGTTACTCCGAATTGATTCAGGCCAAGGCAGACGGCCGCATGTCGATCAAAGGGCGCAACTACGTGCCCGCGGACATGCCGATCATCGTGGCCGCCGGGCTCTCTTCGGGCTTGCTCGCGGTCTTGGTCTTCGCCCTCTACATCAACACCCCCGCGATCACCGGGTACTATCCGAGGTCCCAAGTGTTGTGGGGTATCTGTCTGGTCTTGGTCTACTGGATCATGCGAATCTGGTTCCTGGCTGCTCGTGACAAGATGCACGACGACCCGGTGCTGTTCGCGGTAAAGGACCGGATTAGCCTTTTTGCGGGGGTGCTCGTGGTCGCGTGCCTGTTCGCCGCCCGCTACACCTAACTCAGAACAGCTCCATCTGACCCGGTTGGAGGACGCCTTCGTGGAGGCGGATCCCCTCGAGCTCGAGCAGGGCCTGTTTTCGGGCGATACCTCCCCCGTATCCGCCGAGGTGGTGTCCCGCCTCGACGACTCGATGGCAGGGGACGATAATCGGCACGGGGTTGACGTGGTTCGCCTGCCCGACCGCGCGCATTGCGCGGGGTGACTGGATCTCTTGCGCGATGCCGCCGTAGGTGCGGACCTGGCCCCATGGAATGGCACGAAGTGCTGTCCAGACGCGAAGCTGGAACTCCGTGCCGCGGAGATCGAGCGGCACCTCGCCGAAGTCCTCCGGCTCTCCGTCGAAATAGCGCGAGAGCGGCTCTGCGTAGACCGTCGGAACGGGCGCCTCGTCCGCGAGGATGTCCTCGAGGCGATCGAAGGAGATCCGCAGGACCCCGCGGTTGCTCCAAGCGAGCCAGAGCGTCCCGAGCCGCCGCGCCTCGAAGGTTCCCCACCCCGTCGCCGGTTCCAGGTGCGTCGAGTCCCCGGTGCCGCCTTCCGTCGTCATGGTTGGATGGCTCCTGACATCGTGTGTTCAATTGCACGCGGATCGAGGCTTGCACAAGCGCAAACGGCCCGGACGGCTTCGGCGGTGGGGTTGGGCTCGTGGCGTGGTGTGCTTTAGTTAGTGTCCACCCGCCCACCCCCACCGCGTAATCCTCCCTGCGCGCCGGGCTTCGCCCTTTGGGCTCGCGCAGTGAGTGCGCTACGTTTCGCTGAATGATCACGTCCCAGCAGGATCCCGGGCTTCTCGGTGACCGAGTGGCCCGCTTCATCCCCCCCGACGTCGACCCGGCCTCCCTCCCCCGCTCCTTCGCGCTCGTCGAGCCCCTTCCCCCCCTTGGACCAGTTCCCGATTCGTGGCGAGTCGTGCCTATCTACACGCGGGAAACACGCGGTCACCTTGCCACCATCCGGCTCGACCCCGACACGAGCCTCTATGGCACCGGCGAAGTCGCCGGCCCGCTCCTTCGCAATGGCTTCGTCACCGAGGTCTGGGCGACACAGCCGTTTCGAATCGAGGCCGATGGTACGCCGGTTTCGAACTACGATGAACGCTCGAAGAGCCTCTATCAAGCGCATCCGTGGGTTCTCGCGGTGCGGGCGGATGGGAGCGCGTTTGGCGTCCTAGCCGACACGACGTACCGGCTCGAGATCGACTTGCGCGAGGACGTGCGTCTCCGCTCCGCGGAGCCGTTCCCAATCATCGTCATCGAAGGTGATTCGCCGCAGGAAGTCGTCGAGCGACTGTCAACGCTCACCGGTCGGATGGAACTGCCGCCGCGTTGGGCCCTCGGTTATCAGCAGTGCCGCTTCTCGTATTATCCGGACAGTCGTGTCCGCGAGCTCGCCGATGAGTTCCGAGCACGCCAGATTCCCTGCGACGTCATCTGGGTCGATATTCACTACATGGACGAATACAAAGTGTTCACCTTCGATCCCGAGGGTTTCCCCGATCCGAGTGGCACGAACGCGTATCTTCATGAACGCGGTTTCAAGACCGTGTGGATCCTCGACCCTGCTGTGAAGGTCGAAGACGGCTACGGGGTTTACGAGGAAGGTGTCAAAGGAGAACACTTCCTTCGGGACGCCAGCGGCCGGGAGCACCACGAATGGACCTGGCCCGGCGACGCTGCGTTTCCCGACTACACGCGGCCCGAGACGCGTGCCTGGTGGACCCGGCTGACGAAAGCTTTTCTAGAGCACGGGATGGACGGGGTATGGGTCGACCTCAACGAGCCGTCCCCGATCTTGCCGCATGGAGCCGAGCTTCCCGAGGACCTCCGCCATGCGGGCGGCGGAGAGATCGCCCCTGGATCCCACGCCCAATACCATAATATTTACGGGATGTTGATGTCGAAAGCTACACTGGATGCGATGCGAGAAGCCCGCCCTTCGCGCCGCCCGTTCGTTCTCACGCGTTCCACCTACCTGGGTGGTCAGCGATATGCGGCGACGTGGACCGGGGACAATGTCGCGGATTGGAACCATCTGCATTGGTCCGTGCCGATGGTGCTCAATTTGGGGCTCTCGGGGCAGCCGAACAGCGGCCCTGACATCGGTGGCTTTGCCGGTACCCCGACCCCGGAGTTGTTCGCGCGTTGGATCGGCGTCGGGGCACTGCTGCCCTTCTGCCGAACCCACAATGCCCTCAAAGGCGATCAAGAACCATGGTCGTTCGGCGCTGAGGTCGAGGAGATCGCAAGGGTCGCGATCGCGCGGCGCTATCGATTGCTCCCCTACCTCTACACCGTCTTCTGGGAGGCGGCGAAGACGGGTCTTCCAGTCGCGCGACCCCTCTTTTTTGCGGATCCTGCGGATCCCGCGCTTCGCGACGAGGACCACGCGTTTATGCTCGGAGGCGACCTCATGGTGCAGCCCGCGCTCGAGGAGCGAGCGGAGCACCCGTTCCCGATGCCGAAGGGTCAGTGGCGCGCATTCACGTTCGAGGGGCAAGCCGCAAGCGGCAACCGGGCGCTCCCTGTCCTCCGGCTCCGTCCGGGCGCGATTCTGCCCGTCGGTTCAGGCGGTCAGACTACCGAGGAAGCAGCTGAGGGTCCGCTGACTTTGTTCGTGTCGCTGGACGAGAATGGAAAGGCCGAAGGCCAGCTCTACGAAGACGACGGCGACGGTTTCGGATATGCCGCCGGGGACTACTTGCTGACCACGTACCAAGCGATCATGCGCAATGGCGAAGTCGAGGTTCGAGTCGAGCGGCGGCATGGTAGCCGTGCCGCGACGCCACGTGAGACTCGAATTCGAGTGCTGTAGTGTTGCCGCCTAATGCTCGTGGTGCTCGAGCACCTTCTTCGCGAGCGGTCTCAGCATGAGGCCATAGAACATCTCGAGATAGCGCTGAGTCTCGTCGCGTTCGAGCGAGGAGATGTATCGCCAGAACCCATAAATCCGGGAAAGCTTCAAGAGCTTCGAGGCGTAGAGCGGCCAGTTGAAGCGCTCCTCAACCCGTTGGATCCCGCCCTTGGAAAGCCTCTCCCAGGTTTCGGGGTCCTCTTGGCAAGCCCGGAAGAAGTCGAGCATCTTCTGCGCCGACTCGTCGCCTTGCGTCGGATCGATGTGGAAGCCGGACTTCCCGTCCTCGATGATCTCGAGCGGACCGCCGTACCTCGTCGCAAACGTCGGGAGCCCGCTGCTCATCGACTCGACGACGGTGAGACCGAACGCCTCGAAGAGCGCGGGTTGGACGAACGCGCCGCGCTGGTCGGCCACGAAGCGGTACAGCTCGCCAACCTTGGTCTTGTCGGTCTGCATCTCAATCCAGCGGACTTGGCGCTCGAGATCGTACTCGTCGAGCAACCAGTGGGTTCGCTCGATTTGCTCGCGCTCGTCGCGGTCGTTCGACTCCTCGGGCCGCAGGCGCCCGCCGACGATCAGCAGATTCACCGCCTTGCGGAGCTCGTCGTTCTTCGCGTACCACTCGACCAAGCCCGCCATGTTCTTGATACGGTCGAGTCGGGACATCGCGAACAGCAGCGGCTTGCTCTCGTCTTCGAGGAGTCCTCGGTACGCGCATTCTGGGGAGCCATAGACCATCGTTTCGATCTCGTCCCGGATCTCCTTCGGTCGATCGGCTTCCTCGAAATAAGGGAAAAACACCCGAGGATCGGCGCCGGGAGAGACGATGTTGAACTTCGGATCGAAGCAATCGATGCCAGAGAGGACCCGGTATAGCCTCGGAAGCGAGAACGAGCTGTAGCTCTCATACTGACCGACGCTCTCCGCGGTCCCGGCGATTTCCTGGTACGTGCTGGTGATGATGAAGTCTGCCGTGTTCATCGACATCAGGTCGGCCGTGAACTGCGCCGCAAAGTGGTGGTCCGCCTCGTGGTGCTGCCAGTGCAGATCGGAGAGGAGATACTTCGTCTTCTCGAGGGCGTGCGCGATGTTGCACTGCGTAACGCCGAGCCGGTGGGCGAGGACGCTCGCGACAAGGTTGCCGTCCGAGTAGTTGCCAATGACGAAATCGGGTCGCACTCCGCCGAGCTCGGCGAGCAACTCGCGCTCGGCGTCGATGGCATAGCGCTCCAAGTAGGGCCAAACCTCGAAGCGCGAGATCCACTGAGGGATGATCTCGCCGCCGTCGTAGGTGCGGAACGGCACCCTCAGGATCCGCGCGTTCTCGGTGCCGAGGACTGGTTCGATTCGTTGGTCGCACGTCGTGCCGTCGGCCTCGGGAATCAAACGGGTGAGAATGACGATCTGCGGCTCGATATCCAACCCCTGGTTGTGAATCGACTCGCGCATCTCGCGCTCGAGCGCGCGCACCTGGTCCAGGATGTAGACGATCTGTCCGCCCGTGTCGGGCTTGCCGAGCACGTTGGATTGGCCGAAGTAACCGTGCGGTGACAGAATCGCGATCGAGAAGATCATCGGCATGCGGGAGAGGAATGCTTCAAGATTCTTCGGCGATGGGGCCTCGAGAATGTCGAGCAGCAGGCCCATCGTTTCCCGAATCTGCGCCGGCGTCCGACCCCAGCCAGGTTCGAAGCCGAGACGGCGAAGCGCACGCCCCAAGTCATCACTTTCCGTCTCGTGGTCGCGGAGCAGCTCGACAGCCTTGTCGAGCGCTTCACGAAGATCGTCGATGTCTTGGAGTGTGCCGTTCAGCATCAGTTGCTGGCCATGCACTTGGTGAACCTGCAGGAAGTCGAACAAAAGCTTCTGACCGCGGCCACCTTCCACGAAGAGTCGCCCCGACAAGTGCCTGTTCAGGAACTCGACGCCGCGTCCAATGCTGCGGACGTCCTTCAGTTTCGGGAAACCTCGCTCGAAGGGGCTGAGGTCGACCTCGAGGACGTAGCGCTCCCCAGGAGGGATGCCCGCCGCCAGCCGTTCTTTGATGTCGAGAAACTCGTTCACGCTGAGCTCGCGGCAGTGCATCTCCTCGGTGTGGACCTGTAGGTAGTGCCAGCGACCCACCCGCTCGCGCACCGCCAACGCGATGAACGGCTCGTCGACGACTGCTTCCTGCGTGTGGCGTATGATCCACCGCAGCTTCGTATCCTCGAGTGGCGCCGCGACTTCTGTGTCAGAGAATCTGTCGTACTCGTGCACCAGATCCGACCAAAGAAGGAACTGCCGCTCGAGTGCCTTCAGTCGCCTGAAGAAAAGGTAGGTGGGTGCGCGGTGCGAATATAAAAGATCTTCGAGCGTGCTGATCATTCCTGTTCCTCGGGCGGGATGGTGATGGACCCGAGGAAATCATACCAATCGATCCCCTCCAAGATCCCGCGCGCATGTGCGCTTTGCGCGAAATGCACGCGAGGACGTCCGCGCAACCGCTCGAGCTCGGGTGTGTGATTGCTCACGACCACACCCAAGGTGTCCCCCGAAAGCATGTCCCAGTCGTTCCCAGAATCTCCGGCGACCAAGAGGCGTTGGGGCTCGAGGTTCCACTTGAAGCAGAAGAAACGAATCGCGAGCCCGGGGGAGGCTCGAACCGGTACGACGTCGAGATATATCCCATGATCGAGAATCGTCGTGACGCGGAGCCCTTCCTGTCGAACATGCCGCCGGATCTCGCGGAGATTCGGCGCCTTCTTCAGGTCCAACCGGTAGCGCAATCGGTATTTCGTCGCCGATTCAGTCACTGGACACAGCCCCGGGATCGCACCGATGACCCGCGCGACCTCGTCCCGGTCCCAGCGGTACCGTATCTGCCGTTCCCAGGAGCGGTCTGGCAATAGACGTCTGCCATAGTGGAGCTCGGTGCCGCCCGCGGTGATGAGCACGTCGGGCACGGGCACGCCGAGCTCGTCCATCAACGCAAGCGACTCGTCGAGGGTTCGGCCAGTCGCGATGCCGAAGCCGACCCGCACATCCGTCTCTTCGAGTCGCGCGAGGAGCTCGGCCATCGCGGCGTCGTCTCCGGTGAGCGTATCGTCTACGTCGGTTACGAGAAGCCTGTCCATCCCGGCGAGCTTTGTTCGCGGCCGGTTCCCGTGCACCGGCTGTGTGCCTTTCACTATCTTCTTGGCTTCTTGGACGTAGCGGTACGCGTGGCTGTCCCACGAGTAGTTGGCGTGCACGGCTTCGAGCCCACCCTCCGACCACTCGCTCCAGCGCTCGCGGTCGCTCAGCGCGTCTCGAATCGCTGTTCCGATTGCGGCGGAGTCCAGGGCGTCGACCAAGATGCCGTTCTTGCAGGTGCCGATGATGTCCTGGGGCCCGCCGTCGTTGGTGGCAACCAACGGCACGCCCGTTGCGGCAGCTTCGAGCAGCGTGAGCCCAAAGGGCTCGGTGAGCGCGGGGTTGACGAAGACGCCGCCCTTCTTGGCCGCGAGTCGATACAACTCGGGAACGTCCTTCGACTCGTGATGCTTCGGATAGGCCACCGAGCCATAGAGATCGTAGCGATCGATGAGCGTGAGAATCTGCGTGAGCACGCGCCGTGGTCCAGGGCCCATCTCGCCGATGTCGTCGCGATTGCCTGCAATCACAACGAGGTTGGCCATGTCGCGAAGCCCTTCGGTCTCACCAAACGCTCGAATCAGCCCTTCGAAGTTCTTTCGTTCGTCGGCGCGGGCTAGCGCCAACACCATGGGCTTGTTCGGGTCTCTCAGAAACCGCGAGAGCTCGGCCGCGATTTTCGGTTGCTTCCACGATGCGCTCGGAGGCGAAAAGCGTGAGAGATCGACGCCCGGCGGGATGACCTGCATGCGATCGGGCTGGTAATGATCGTAGAGCTCGTACTGCTCGCGAACCTCTTGGTTGGTGCTCGCGATCACGAGGGCGGCCGTTTCGAGCGCGCGCTCTTCGGCCTCGATGCGTGACGTGAACTGGTAGGTTTGCTCGCTGGCTTCGCCCTTGGATTCGAGCCGCATCTTCTTCACGCGCCCGAGCGAATGCCCAGTGAATACGAAGGGGACGCCGAGCAGCTTCGCGAGACGAGAGCCGACGTAGCCGGCGTCGGCGTAGTGGCCGTGGATCACGTCCGGTGTGCGGTCCTGCATGCGTACGTAGCGCGTGAGTTGGTCGACCAGGCTGTCGAGATGCGGCCAGAGGGTCTCCTTGCGTAGGTAGCGCCGTGGTCCGAAGGCGATTCGCACGATCTGGGCCCCAGGGCAGATCGGCTCGAATGGGCGAGAGTAGCTGTCGTCGACGCGTTTGTCGGTGACCGAACGTGTGACGACGTCGACCCTCTCGACCTCTGGGTGATGTGCCAGCGCCCTCGCCTGGTCGACTACGTACGATACCTGACCTCCCGTGTCGGCGTCGCGTCCGAGCTCGATATCGTTGGCGCGCACGAGGCCGTGGACCGTCAGCGAGAGCACGTAGAGCTGCCTTCGGCCTTGCGCCCTGATCGAGCCAGCGCTCGTGTCCTCGGCCCACTCCGCCAGGTGCCGTTCGTAGAGGCCGAAGTCGGTGGTCGTCGCTCCGCGAATGGTGCAGAGATCGGCTGCAAATGCCGCCGCGCGGTCGAGCGTGGTTTGATGATCCCAACCTTGAAGCAAGCCGAGACACGCGACCGAGCTGAACGCGTCGCCCGCGCCCACCGTGTCTACGATGTTCGTCACCGGCGCGACCGCAGCTTGGTACGCCTGGTCGCCGCCGAGCACGGAGAGCGCGCCCTCGGAACCACGAGTCACGATGACGCCCTGGATCGTGTGGGTTCGAGCCAGGGTCATTGCTGCGTCGCGGCAGGTCTCGAAGGTGTCGGTGGGCTTTGCGGTCAGCTCGGCAAGCTCCCCGTCGTTCAACTTGATCCAATTGCCGGTCGAAAGGCACCAATCGAGCTTGTCGCGTGTCCACCAGGGCTCGCGTAGATTGATGTCGACGAATGAGGGGGCGTCGATCTTGCCTTGGAGTGATCGCAGCGTATTCCAGCTTTCATCGCTGCGAAGCGCGAGGGTGCCGTGGTAGAGCAACCCTGCCGGCTCTTCTGCGGCCGCCCGGAGTGCCGGTCCCGTCCGGACGAAATCCCACGCCTGATCGCGCGCAATTTCGAAGCGATTCTGCCCGTCGACAACGGAGGCCGTCACACGGCCGGTCGGGTGAGCGGGGTCGGCTTGTACGCCGTGGGTCATGAGATCCCAGCTCGTCATGCGCTCGAGGACTTCTCGGCCTTCGTCGTCCTCGCCGACTGCGCTCAAGACGAGCGGGTTCGCGCCAAAGCCCCGGAGGTGCCACGCCACGTTGAACGGAGCGCCTCCAAGAACGCGGCTACCGTCCGGGAAGTGGTCGAAAAGGACCTCGCCAAAGATGACGGGTCGGTTGTGGGAACGATGCATGGGCTCGCAGCTGATGGCTTCCTGGGTGCAGGCGGCCACGGTCCTCGCTAGGCTCAGGTCGAGATGACCATACCACGGACCCTGCTCGCGTCAGATCTCGACGGCACGCTAATTCCCCTGGAGCGTGACACGAAATCTTTGCGCGAGGTTGCTGAGCTCGTCGCAGCCCTCAAAGCGACGCCTAGTTTGCAGCTCGCATACGTTACAGGACGACACCTGTCGCTTGCCGAGGAAGGCATCGCCGAGGTGGGTCTTCCGCTGCCTGATTGGTTCGTATGCGATGTCGGTACCAGCGTCTATCGCAGATCCGGCGATCGCTTCGAAGCCGATCCAACCTATCGTGAGCAGATGAGAGCAGCCTTTGGGGGCCTTTGCGGAACGGACGTTCGTGCGGCGATTGGCGATCTCAGGGGCATCGTCCTCCAGGAAGAAGAGAAGCAAGCGGAATTCAAAGTCAGCTATTACACGGAGGGCCGACACGAGCCCTTCGTCGACGTCGTTCGGGCGCGACTCGACGCGGCTGGCGCAAAGGTGAACCTCGTTGCGAGCTTCGACCCGGTGTCCGAGCGCGGCCTGATCGACGTATTGCCGGCCGGGGTCGCCAAGGACTGCGCCGTGCGGCACCTGCATGATCGTGCTGGCGTAGCCGAGGACCACCTGGTGTACGCAGGCGACTCAGGCAACGACCGAGCAGCGATGCTTTCCGGTTATCGGGCCATCGTCGTCGGCAACGCGGACGCTGCTCTGAAAGCGGACCTGGCCTTGCAATCACAGGAGCGTGCGCTCACCGACAAGATCTACTTCGCGGAACACCCTTATGCCGGCGGCGTGTTAGAAGGCCTCCGTCATTTTGGATTCGTAAAGTGACGTTAGTGCGCGGCACCCCAGTTCGGGCCCCAGGCGCATTGCACCGGGAGCGGGACCGACAGGGGCACGGCGTTTTGCATGTGTGCCAACACGAGCGTTTCGAGCGCTTCGTGTTCGACAGGCGGGGCCTCGAATACGAGCTCGTCGTGGACGGTCAGCACCATGCGGCTCTCGAACCGCCTCTTTTCGAGATCGCGCTGGATCAGAACCATCGCGACTTTCATGATGTCGGCGGCGGTGCCCTGGATGGGTGTATTGCGCGCAATACGCTCGGCCCCAGCCCGAAGGTTGTGGTTTCGGCTTCGGATGTCGGGGAGCGTCCGGCGGCGGCCGAGGAGCGTGGTCACGAAGCCATTGGCGCGGGCCTGCTCGACGACGTCGTCGAGAAAGGACTTCACGCCTGCGTACTGGTCGAAGAACGCGTCGATATAGCGCTTGGCCTCGGTTCGATCGATCTTGAGGTTGCGGGCCAGAGCGAACTGGGTTTGGCCATAGATGACAGCGAAGTTCACGGTCTTGGCCTGGCCACGCATGTCTTTGGTGACCTCGTCCGGTTGGACGCCAAAGAGCGCGCAGGCAGTCTGAACATGGACGTCATCGCCGCGCGAAAAGGCATCGACCAGGGCGGGGTCGCGGCTGAGGTGGGCCAAGACTCGAAGCTCGATCTGCGAGTAGTCCGCCGCGAGCATGGACCAGCCCTCGGCGGGGATGAACGCCTCGCGGACCCGGCGGCCCATCTCGGTCCGTATCGGGATGTTTTGGAGGTTCGGGTCGCTCGACGACAAGCGCCCGGTCGCCGCGACGAGTTGGTTGTAGCGCGTGTGGATACGGCCGGTGTTTGGATTTACCTCCCGCGGTAAGGCATCTAAATACGTGCTCTTGAGCTTCGAAACTGAGCGGTAGTCGAGGATGGCTTGGGGCAATGGGTGGAGCGCCGCCAGCTCTTCCAGGACGCCTTGGTCGGTGGAGCGCGCCCCGCCCTTGGTCTTCTTGATGTTTTCGGGTTCGAGCCCGAGCTCGTCGAAGAGGATGGTTTCGAGTTGACGCGGAGAGGATACGTTGAACTCGTGTCCGGCGAGCTCGGTACAACGCGCATGAAGGGTTTCGAGCTCTGCGTCGGCCTCGGATGAGAGCTTCTCGAGGAGTGGCGTGTGGACCCGGATTCCGTTCAACTCCATCGTGGCGAGCACGCCTGCGAGAGGGAGCTCGATTTCGTAGAAGAGCCGCTCGAACTCGCCTTCGTGCATGCGAGGTGTCAAGAGCTCGCTGAGCCGATAGGTGTAGTCGGCCCGCTCGTTCGCGTACTGGGCCACGCGCTCGACGTCGACCTCGTCCCAGCGGAGGGCTTTCTTGCCCTTGCCGCGAACGGCTTCCTCGTCGCTCAGCTCGCCATCGAGCTCTTGGCGGGCCACGTCCTCGAGCCGATGGGCGTGCCGGGCCGGGTCGAGAAGGTAGCTGCCAAGCGAGGGATCGAACTCCACGCCACGCAGGGTGACCCCGCGTCGAGCCCAGAAGACCGTCTCGCGCTTCGCGAGGGTTTGCTTCGGAATGAGCGAGTTCTCGAGAAGCGGCGTGAGCACGGGGCCAGCCGCGTCCCACCTGAGGTGGTCCGGGGCGCCGATGTACCTGTGGCCGAGCGGAATGTAGGAGCTCGCGCCCTCGAGCCAGCTCAGGGAGACGCCTACGAGCTCGCCCACGATCGGGTCATCGACGTCCATCACCGAGTAGAGGGCGAAGCGGCCCGCGTCGCGAATCGCGCCTGCAAGGCGCGCGAGCCCGTCCGAGGTCGTGATCGTTTCGTAGTGTCCCTCGATGACCGGCGCGGGGTCGAGCTGGGCGAGCAGCCGGGTGAGCTCGAGCTCGGTGAAGATTTTGCGGAGCGCCGCGACACTGCCCCCTTCGTAGGGGCGGTTCACGACCGCCGCATCCACCGGCGCGTCGTCGCGAAGGGTCACCAGCTCGCGCGAAGCGATCGCGTCTTCACGATGATCGATGAGCTTTTGCCTGAGAGCTTTACGTGTGATGCTGTCGAGGTTTTCGTAAATCCCCTCGAGGGTTCCATGCTCGCTGAGCAGCTTGGCGGCCGTCTTCTGACCCACCGAAGGAACGCCCGGCACGTTGTCCGAGCTGTCACCCATCAATGAGAGCAGGTCGCGCACTTGGTTTGGCCCGACCCCGAACTTTTCCCGGGTCTCCTCTGGGCCGAACACATTGTCGCGCATGGTGTCGTACATGACGACGTCGTCCCCGACGAGCTGAAGAAGGTCTTTGTCGGCGCTCACGATCACGACGCCCAAGCCTGCTTCACGCGCCTCGCGGACGAGCGTGGCGATGATGTCATCGGCTTCGAACCCGGGAGCCTCGAGAGGCGACATGCCCCACGCTTCGCAGATCTCCCGGACTCGAATCATTTGTTGCTGGAGATCGGGAGGCGCCGGGGGCCGGTTCGCCTTGTACGGCTCGAACAGATCCCTGCGAAACGACCCTTCTTTGGAGTCCATCGCCACGACCAAGGTGTGCGGCTCGCGCTCGCGAAGGAGCTTCAAAAGCATGCTGGAGACCCCAGCGACAGCGTGCGTGGGCTCTCCCCTACTGTTCGAAAGCGGCGGCAGCGCATGGTATGCCCGAAACACGTACGAGCTGATGTCGACCACGTAGATCGTCTTCGGATCGCCCTTGTCCGGAAGTGCCCCCGTCATGGGCCGCCACCATCCAACGCTACAAACCCGGGGTCAAGGAGGGAAGCAGGTTGCATGCCCGCTTTGGCCCATGCTACGCGCCACTGCCGCAGCCACCCGGAACACCGCACCCCATGTTTGAGACGCTCACCAAGGGTTTTCGCAACGCCCGCAATCGCCTCGCCGGAGTCACCGAGCTCAGCGAAGAGAACATCGATCAGGCCTTGCGCGACGTGCGCTTGTCGTTGCTCGAAGCCGATGTCGAGTTCGGGGTCACCAAAGAGTTCCTAGCACGGGTCAAGGAGAAAGCCGTCGGTCAGGTCGTCGAGACGGCCGCGAAGTCGAAGGGTCGCAAAGTCAAGGTCGGCCCCGCCGAGCAGTTCGTGAAGATCTGCCAGGACGAGCTCGAGTCGATGATGTCGTTCGAGGGCGAGCCGGTCGAGTTCGCGAAGAAGCCGAAGCCGACCGGCATCATGATGGTGGGGCTTCAGGGCTCAGGTAAGACGACGACTTCGGCCAAGCTCGCCCGGCTGCTCGAGAGCACCAACGCGCGTAAGCCACTTCTGGTCGCCGCGGACGTTGCGCGTCCGGGCGCCATCGAGCAGCTCCAAGTACTCGGCGAGCAGATCGAAGTTCCGGTGTTCTCCATCCCCGGCGGGATTCCTCTCGAGATCTGCAAGCGCGGCCTCGCGCACGCCAAGAAGCTCAAGTGCGACACGATCATCTACGACACGGCCGGTCGCCTCGCGATCGACGAGCCGTTGATGAAGGAGCTCGACGACATTCGCAACGCGGTCGATCCGCAGAACGTCTTCCTCGTCGTCGACGCCATGATCGGACAAGACTCCGTCAAGACTGCCAAGTCGTTTCATGATCTGCTCGGCCTGAGCGGCGTCATTCTCACGAAGCTCGACGGGGACGCGCGAGGCGGCGCCGCAATCTCGATCAAGAACGTCACGGGAACCGCGGTGAAATTCGTCGGCACCGGGGAGACATTGGATCGTCTCGAAGAGTTCCGAGCCGAGGGGATGGCGAGTCGCATTCTTGGCATGGGCGATGTCGTCGGCCTGATGAAGGACTTCGAGGAGGTCGTCGACGAGAAGAAGGCCGAGGCGGACGCCAAGCGGATGCTGCGCGGCCAATTCACCCTAGATGATTTCCTCGAGCAGCTTCAGACCCTTCAGAACATGGGCCCGCTTCAGGACCTGCTCGACAAGGTGCCGTTCTTCGCCGACAGCATGCCCGAAGGCTTTCAGGTCGATGAGCGAGAGATCGGGCAGATCAAAGCCATCGTCAGCTCGATGACGCGCCAAGAGCGCGCCCAGGCCGAGCTCTTTCAGAGGGAACCAACCCGGCTCGTCCGCGTGGCCAAGGGATCGGGTACTGCGGAGAAGCAGGTAGCCGAGATCCTCCAGCGCTTCGCGTTCATGAAGCAGATGATGGGCAGCATCGGCTCTCAGGCGGGCATGCTTGGCAAGATCCCCGGCATGAAACAACTTGCGGCGGCCAATCGCCTTCGCGACGCGGTCAAGACGGGCGGGTTCGAAGGCAACCCCATGATGTCGAACTTGGCCGATCAGCTTCTCGAGGCTGCGGTCGCCGACCAAGGTGGCTCTGGACCAGGGGCGGCTGGGCCGAGGCGCTCCGTCGACAAAAGCAAGAAGAAGTCCAAGCGCAAGATGCAGAGAAAGTCGCGCCGCAAGTCGCGACGATGAGCGCGACCGGCATGAGGTCGACACGCCTTTCTTTGTTCGTCGGTCTCATCGTTGCGGGAGCGTGCACCAGCGGCATCGACGCACTGACGCCCGCTCAACGCGAGGCGGTCGCAGCGTTTGTCGCAAGTGAGCCACCCTCCCCGCAACGACAGCTCGACGCACAGTTCGGCCGCCGGGTGAAGTTGCTCGGATACGACGTCGATCGCGCACGTTGGCGTCCGGGCGAGACGATGCGCGTGACCTGGTACTGGCAGGTGCTTGCGGCTCCCGGCGAGGGCTGGGCATTGTTCACGCACATCGAAGACAGAGAATCGGGGCGCGTGCTTCAGCAAGACGGCAACGGAATGCTTCGCTGGCTCTATGGCCCAGACCGTTGGCGTGCAGGGCACTTCGTTCGGGATGTGCAGGATCTGCACCTTCCTCTGGACTGGACTGGCAGCTCTGCAGACGTCTATGTGGGGATGGCACGAGAGGGCGCGCGGATGCGGGTCACAGGGACTGCGCCGCACAGCGAAGACCAAGTGCTCGCGTTCAACGTGCCGACACCGGGTGCCTCGAGCGCCTTCGGCACGACGCGATCCGTGCCGAAGGTTGCGGTCGTACAAACCAAAGAGGCACCGAGGCTCGACGGCTCGCTTCTCGATCCCGCATGGAGCGCCGCTTTCGGTACGTCGACCTTCGTCGAAACGCGCGAGGGAGGGCCGGGGCAATTCGAGGCGTCTGCGAAGCTTCTTTGGGACAAGCGTTACTTGTATGTCGGTGTCGAGGTCAACGATGATCTGCTGCGCGCGAGTGACACGAAGAGGGACGCTCACCTCTGGGAGCAGGATTGCGTCGAGTTGATGATCGACCCCGATGGCGATGGACGAGCTTACTTCGAGATCCAAGTGTCCCCTCGAGGTGTGGTGTTCGACACGCGATACGACGCGCGTCGCCTCCCGAAGCCTTTCGGGCACGTCGGCTGGGATAGCGGGGCCCGGGTCGGGGTTTCCACACGAGGCGCTCTCGACGATCGCGAGGCGGATGCCGGATACACGGTCGAGATTGCGATCCCGTGGCAGGCGTTCAGTCTCGAAGGTCGACCATCGACTGCTCCGGCGATCGGTGACGAATGGCGGGCGAATCTCTACGTCATGAACCTCGGGCGGGCGCAGCAGCGCGCGACGGCGTGGTCCCCGTTGGAGATTGGTGATTTCCATGTCCCCAAGCGATTCGGTATCCTGGCGTTCGAGGGGCCGCCGGAGGACATGCGAGGGAAGAACCAGCCAACGATCATTGCGCCCAACCGACTGCCAGGGACCCTCGAACGCCGATCGGGGTTCGATTCGAGGGTCGGAGACACGCTGATGGATGAGCGAGAGACGCGTCGCAGACTTGAATCCCCGGGAGGCGGTCACTAGGGTCCGCTCAGGCGGGACGTTCCGCACAAGATGCTTCGAACACGCCTCATCGCTGGTCGCACCTCTGGCTTGATCCTCAGCGCCGTCTTTGCCTCGATCTTCACGCTGGCCGGTCAGGCAGAGGTCGTCCTCGAGCCGCTTCGCGTAGACCCGCTTCGGCCCGCCCCCGTGACGCTACGGGTGCCGAGCGACTACCTGACAAAGGATGCTGCGCTCCATCATCACGGGCTCCCGCAGCCTCTGGTGGTGACCCGGGGCGATGTCGTCAACGACCCGGTGAGCCAACGCATCGTTCGAGCATTCGAGCGAGAGCGCCGGCCACCCGAGAGCGGCACCCTCGCCGGCGTCTGGATCAGCTACTTCGTCATCGCCTACATCTTCCTCGCCTACCTGCGCGTCTTCACCGGCGGACGCGGTGGTTTGTTGAGAACTCAGGCCGGGCTGCTCGTTCTCGTTGGCGCGACCTGCCTCGCAGCAAAGCTATTGCTGCTGTTCACCGGGCTCTCGCCATTCATTTTGCCGCTCGCGACGGTGCCGCTATGGGCTGCGCTCTACTTCAACCGCGGCACCGCTGCGGCATCTGGGTTGGTGATTGCGCTCGTGTGTGCGTCGTTCCTCGACTTCGAGATGCCTGTGGTCGTGGTGTATCTCGCGATGACTCTCGGCGTCGCCGTCTTCTTCTATGACCGCAAGCACTCGACGCACATGCTGGTAGCGGGCACGGCCGCCGGCCTATTCGCGGCGCTCGCCCTAATCAGCGTGGCTCTCTCGTCTGGCGACGCGATCGACGTGATCGGTGACCTCGCCGAGTTGCACGGGTCGATTCTTCTATCGACAATCGCCGGCGGAATGATCTCGGGCGTGCTCGCCGTGCTCTTCCAACGGGTCGCGACCGCGGCGCTCGGTGTGGTGACCCGTGGCAAGCTTCAAGAACTGACCGACGTCGACCATCCGCTCCTCCGAAAGATGTCTCGCGACGCGCCCGGATCCTGGCAACATGCGCGTGCCATGGCCAATCTCGCGGAGGGGGCCGCCGCCGCGATCGGAGCCGACGCCCTGCTCACGCGGGTGGGTGCCTACTACCACGACCTCGGCAAGACGATTCAGCCGAAGTACTACATCGAGAACCTCGTCGCCGGAGAGCCGAGCCCGCACGCGGACCTGGAGCCCGATGTGAGCGCAGACGCGATCATGGCGCACGTCGTAGAAGGCGTCCGCATCTTGCGCGAAGGCGGCATTCCAGAGCCGGTGGTGGAGTTCGCCTATACCCACCACGGCACGAGTGTCATCGAGTACTTCTGGCACAAGTGCCTCGAAGCGGGGAACCCGAAGAACCTTTCGGACGCCGCGTTCCGCTACCCCGGGATGCGACCGCGGACTCGCGAGACCGCCATTTTGATGCTCATCGACGCGATCGAGGCAGCCGCTCGCTCAGTCGAAGAGCCGACGCGCGAGAAGTTCGAGGGAGTCGTGCAACGAGTCACGAACGTCAAGCTTCGCCAAGGGCAGCTCGACGAGTCCGGTCTGAGCCTCGAGGACCTACGCGTTTTGCAGAGCACGCTGATCGACACGTTGTGCAATGCCTACCACAACCGCATCAAGTACCCGTGGCAGGACAGAGATGACGAAGGCGACCCGCAGCTCCCCGTACCCGGCGTCGCAACCGAACGGGACGTGGCGCAGGAACGAAGCAGTGAGTCGACATAGCGTTGCCTGTGCGTTGCTCTTGGCATTGTCAGCGGGTGGCTGCGAGCAGCTCGGCAATCCCGATCAATTCGCCACCGGGCCTACGCCCTGGAAGGATCAGCGCGGGCACTTGATCACGACTACACGCTCTTTCAAGGATGAAAAGACGATTCGCCGCGTCCTTTCATCCGGAATCGAAGACCTCGACTACACCGACCCGTCGATTGGCCCTTCTCAGGTGCTTACGGTGGTCGTCGTGGTGCCGCGGGTCCTTCGCCCGACTCGGCGAGGAGAGCTGAAGCTGGTCACGATCTTCAAGCTTCGAGATCGCGCGCCGATCACGCGCCGCTGGAGCGCGCCGGGGGACTCGCGCCGCTGGAGCGCCGCTTTTGCCCTGCCGGAGCCTCCAGTCGACGCGGTCAGCTCCGTGGCGCCATGAGGCCGGAGCGCGTTTCACGCACATCCGGGAACTCCTCGAGCGTGCGGCCGTCGTCGCGGAACTCCGAGATGGACTCGAGGAAGCCGTTCGAGATATCGGGATCGAACTGCGTCCCCCCACAGCGATCGATCTCGGAAATCGCGATGTCGTGCGAAAGCGCTTTTCGATACGCGCGGTTGCTGGTCATTGCGTCATAGGTATCGGCCACGGCGATGATGCGCGCGATGAGCGGGACGTCATTGCCCTTCAGCCCGAGCGGATAACCGAGTCCGTCCCATCGCTCATGGTGGAGATGAACCCCGGGAATGAGCGGGTGTAGAAACTCGATCGGCTGCAAGATGTCGCGGCCGTGCTCCGGGTGTTGCTTGAAGATTTCGTAGTCCTCTTGTGAGAGCCTCCCGGGTTTGTTGAGGTTCATCACGCAGCCGATCTTCCCGATGTCATGCATCAGCGCGGACTGGCGCACGATCTCGATCTGCTCATCACTGAGACCGAGCTTGATCGCGAGGATCTGCGCATACGCTGCGACGCGCGCCGAGTGGCCTGCGGTGTATCGATCCATCTTGTCGATCGCGCTCGCCAGACCTCGAATGGTTTGCTTGAAAGTCGCTTGCAGGTCCTCGTAGAGCCGTGCGTTCTCGATCGCGGCGGAAGCGCGGTCTGCCGTGGCGTGAAGGAGCTTTCGCTGGCCTTCGTCGAAGCGCTTGCCCTGCGTGTAGCTGACCGCGCACAAGAACCCGATGGTATCGCCGCGAGCCGCGAGGCGCGCGACTGCCAAAGAGCGCGGAGAAGGGTCGGCTTCGATGCCCTCGAAATAGCGCCAACAGCGCTCACCGTGCTCGAGGAGCGCGGGGGCATGTTCGAAGTGCTCGCTCAATGCCGCAACGCTCAGTGTGTCCGGTGTGCGGCGAAGCCGGAAACTCGGGTTCACCTCGGAGCTGCGGCGGTAGAAACTACCTCCTCCATCGCTCAAGAGCACGGACACGACGTCCGAGTCGATCTCTTCGATCGCGGCGCTGCTCAAAGTATGAACCACCTGCTCGAGCGAGAGGCTTGCGGCGATAGCCTCGCTCACCTTGTAGAGCGAGAGCGCCTCTTTGAGGCGGAAATTCTCCGCTTCGAGCCGCTGTTTTTCGAGGCCTCGCCGGATCGTGTGAACCACCTCCTCGACTTTGAAGGGCTTGAGCACGTAGTCGTACGCGCCCTGCTTCATTGCCTCGATGGCGGTTTCGACGGTGCCGAACCCAGTCATGATGATCGTGACGACGTGCGGTGTGTGCTTTCGAATGGCCGCCAGCAGCTCGAGCCCTCCCATGTTGGGCATCTTCAAATCGCTCAGCACCAAATCGAAGCGGTCGCGCGACAGCTCGACGAGGGCGCCGCTACCATCCTCCGCGGTGCGAACCTGAAAACCCTCCATGGAGAGGAAGTCCGCGAGGATCTCACGAATCACTTCCTCGTCATCGACGACGAGGATCTTTGCGAGGTCTTCACCAGGCTGGCCGCTCATGACCGTATGGTGCTACATCCCGCTCGACCTTGCCATTATCGACCCGGATCACCTCTCTCGCATTCCTGATCTACGCGCCGCTGTCCGTCGGCGCCTTGACGTGGGCCTGGTTCGGCCAAGGTCGTCGGGCGTGGTCGCTGTCCTCGCCATGGTTGGACGCGCCATACCCGGCCCGGTTGGCCGCGTCCCTCGGGCTCGGCCTGGCGCTCGCCGTACTCGTGGTGGCGAGCACGCCATGGCTCACTCGGCGTGCTGCGTGGGCTCGCGCGCTCCAGGCCGAGATGAAGCCGATCATCGACGAGCTCTCTCCAACCGACATCCTCTTTCTCGCCCTGGCCTCCGGGATCGCAGAGGAGCTCTTCTTCCGCGGCGCCATGCAGCCAGTGTTTGGACTTCTGGTCACTTCGCTGATCTTTGGCGCCGTGCATTCGGGTCCCAAACCTGTGTTCCTCTGGTGGTCGGCGTGGGCGTTCGTCATGGGACTTTTGTTCGGCGGGATCTTCGAATTGACGGGTGTATTGTGGGGGCCGGTTCTCGGACACGTGCTGATCAATCAGCGAAACATCAGGTTCATGAAGGGTCATTGACGCCCCAATGCGCCCTTTTTACCCTGGTTGGACCGGTGGAGAGCGAAATCAAGACGAGGGTTACGCCCTATTCGGAGCCGCACATCCCCCTCGACGGCGGCCAGGATTGCCTTGTGGTGATCTACGCCCCGAGCTCCAGCCAGCTCGGGAAGCGATTCTCCCTCCACGACGGTCGCGTGCTCATCGGGCGTGGCGCCGAGAACGACATCGTATTGGTCAGCGATAGCGTGTCGCGGCGACATGCGCGCATCGAAACTCGCGCGGGTGGCTACACGATCGCCGACAGCCACTCGACGAACGGCACTTATGTCAACGACGAGGTCATCGACGAGCAGCCGCTCGAGCGAGGTGATCAAATTAAGATCGGCGACACCATCATGAAGTTCCTGAGTGGGGCGGACCTCGAGTCGCAGTACCACGAGACGATCTACCGCATGACGATCACCGACGGGCTCACCGAAGTGCACAACAAGCGCTACTTCATCGAGCAGCTCGACCGTGAGCTCTCTCGCGCGGCGCGGCACGGGCGACCGCTTACGATGATCATGTGCGACATCGACCACTTCAAGGCCGTCAACGACGAGTTCGGCCACCTGGCGGGCGACCAAGTACTGAAAGAGGTCGCGCAGCTCGTGAGGGCGCGGCTTCGACCTGACGACGTTCTCGCACGCTACGGCGGCGAAGAGCTCGCCGTCATACTTCCGGAGACGGACCTCGCGGGTGGCGTGCGGATCGCCGACGAGCTTCGCGAGCTCATCGCGAGCACGAGCTTCGTATTCGAGGACGAAGACATCGACGTCACAGTTTCTTGCGGAGTCGCGCAGCTGGAACCGTCGTGGCGCCCGCACGACTTCGTCAAAGCAGCCGACCAGCAGCTCTACGAAGCCAAGCGCGCAGGCCGCAATCGCGTGCGCCCGGGCTGAAGCCGCCCTGAGCAAAAGACGTGCTACGCTCGACCGGGCATGCAATCGATTGCTGAAGCGCTGGCCGCAATGCTGCCCGCGTTTTCGCCGCTCGGCGAAGAAGACGTGCCGCTGACGCGCTCATTCGGGCGGTATCTCGCGCAGGACATCATCGCGGCGCTCGACTCGCCGCCTTTCGACAACAGCGCAATGGATGGCTACGCGGTTCGCGCCGTGGAGGTCGCGAACGCCGATTCCGCCTCGCCTGTTCGCTTGGGGGTTCGCGGAGAATCGCGGGCGGGAGGTCCCCTTCCCTCCGCGCTCGAGCGAGGCGCCGCGTGCCGCATCTTCACGGGCGCCCCGATGCCTGCGGGAGCCGATGCAGTCGTCATTCAAGAGGACACCGTGCGAACGGGGGACGAGGTGACGATTTTCGAAGCGTCGCCTGTTGGCAAGCACGTCCGCGCACGTGGAAGTGACGTTCGGGCGGGCGCCGCCCTCTTGCGCTCTGGCGACCGCATTTGGCACGGCGAGCTCGGCCTGCTGGCGAGCCAGAACATCGCTCGCGTCCCCGTCTACAAACAACCTCGCGTGGCTCTGCTCTCTACGGGCGATGAGCTTCGGGAGCTCGGTGCCAAATTGGAACCTGGCAGCATCGTCAACTCGAACCTCTATGTGTTGACCGAGATGCTGCGGGAGCTCGGAGTCGTGCCCGTTCCGCTGCCGGCCGCGCCCGACTCCCTCCCGGAGATCGAGTCGGCGCTCCGAAAGGCGCTCGAGGCGGACGTCGTCATCACGATGGGTGGCGTTTCGGTCGGCGAGTACGACTTCGTTCACGAGGCGTTCGCGAACCTCGGGATCGAGCCGAGCTTCTGGAAGGTCCGGATCAAGCCCGGCAAGCCGCTCGCCTTCGCGCAGTATCGAGGCAAGCCGGTGATCGGCGTCCCTGGCAATCCGATCAGCGCGATGGTGATCTTCGAAGTGCTGGTCGCCCCGTCCCTACGCGCGATGCTGGGGGACCCCCGGCCCCACCCCCAACCGGTGTCTGCCCGTCTTAGGGAGGATTACCGTCGGCGCCCAGGGCGCATCGAAATCGCCCGCGCGGTGGCAACGCGCGAGGGAGACGAGCTGGTGGTTGCGTTGACGAGCCTGCAAGGCTCGGGCTCCCTTCCCTCGTTCGTGGGCGTCAATGCCCTCGTGATTTTGCCCGCAGACCGTGCCGAGCTCCATGCAGGCGACTGGGTCGAGGCGCTCCTCTGGGGACCCGGACTTCGAAGTGAGAGATCGTGTTTCGAGACTCTGGACTGACCGTTTTCACCGTCATTTCGGCCTGTTGAATGTTCGCTTCTTGACTAGCGGGGTCCGATCATTATGCTCGCGCTCCCTCAATAGGGGGTCACACCTATGAAGAAGACCGAACTGAAGCGGTTTCGCACTATCCTGGAACAAAAGCGCGAGGCCGTCGTTCGCCGCGCGCGAGAGACGATGGACCAGGATATGACCCTAGATTCGTCTGAGCTTCCGGACGAGATGGACCTAGCGTCGAGCGAGTACATGCAGTCGTTCACCTTCCGCCTGCGCGGTCGTGAGCGGATGTTCCTCCAGAAGATCGAGAAGGCCATCAAGAAGCTCGATGAAGGCGAGTTCGGCGTCTGTGAGGACTGCGAAGAGCCAATCAGCCTCAAGAGGCTCGAGGCGCGCCCTGAGACCGAGCTGTGCATCCGCTGCAAGGAAGACCAAGAGCGGATGGAGCGCGACTTCGCCTGAGCCCTAGTGCCCGACGACTCGGCGCCTCACCCCGTGGATGACTCGCCAGGCGACCAGCATGATCACCGGTACGGCGACGGCAAAGGTGAGCTTCTTGCTCCACGGCCAGCCAGCCCACACGACGCCCTCCCAGACGTAGCCGAGGAGGCCCATCATGTAGTACGTGATGGCGACGACGGAGAGGCCCTCGACCGCTTGCTGCAGCCTGAGCTGCGCTTCGCTCCGCCGGTTCATCGACTCGAGCAACTCCCGGTTCTGACCTTGGATCGAGATCTCGACGCGCGCGCGAAGCAGGCTGCTGGTCTGACCGATGCGGCGTGAGAGGCCGTCGAGCCGGTCGCGGACCGCGTTGCAGGTGCGAATTCCCGGCGCGAGTCTGCGCTTGATGAAGACGTGAATCAGCTGAAGTCCCGGGATCTTCTCCTCGGTCAACTCCCGGTTTCGCTCGCGCACGAGATCGAAGTAGGCGTTGGTGGCCGCGAAGCGATACGTGGTGTCAGACCGCATCCGTTCGACGCGGGCCGCGAGATGGGAAAGCTCGTCGAGCAGCGCATGCTGGTTGGTCTCTTCATCGGCCTCGGCCAGCGCCTCGTTGATCTGCGCGAGCTCGCGCTCCATCGCACCGACCTCCGGGGTGATGGCGCGGGCGACTGGGAGCGCGAGAAGCGCCATCACGCGATACGTCTCGATCTCGAGCACGCGCTGCACCAATCGCCCCGCCTGGAGCGCCGAGAGCCCATGTGCCTGGAGCAACAGACGGCCGAAGCCGTCGGAGTGGAGCCGAAAGCTGCTGTAGAGATAGGCCGTGCCCTGACGGACCACGCTGCCGCGAAGCGGCTGATTCTCGAAATAGCCTTCGAGCTCCAGCGGCTCGGGAGGCCCTTCGGCGCTGTTGAAGGCCAGGTGAAGGGCCGTCGTGGCCTTGCCGGGCATCTCGGAAAGCCAGTCGGCCGGGATCTGACTGAGCGCGCTCGGCTCCTGGAGCGGGTTTGCGCGGACCTTGCGGACGAAGGTATAAGTCGAGAACTCCGTGTGTCTTTCCCACCGAAGCTCGACGTCGCCTAAGGTTTGGTAGAAGCAGGAGGCCCGGGCGGCTGGCGGGCTGACGTCGAACTGAGCGCAGAGCTCAGCCAGGTGCGCGTGCTCGGCCTCCCGCTCGTCGTGCCCCATCTGGACGGCGACGTGACTGATGGTGCATGGCGTCTCCACCAATGGCGAAGGCCGGCTATGGAGCTCCTCGTAGAGGTCCGTACGCCAAGGGTGGACGGCGAGCGGGAACGTGTCGGACACCGCGCGCATCTTGAGCCGCATTCATGTCATCGGTCAACACCTGCACGGCGGGCGTGGGCGCCGGGTCCAACCGGTTGATGAATTCCCCGATCCGCTCGCCGATGAGCGTCAACTCTTCGGCCAGGGCATGGTCGGCGCCCTCGTACCTGAAGAGCTCGAACTCGGGGGGCGCTCGACCGAGTTTCCCCATCCGGGTGGCTAGCAACTCGGCCTGCTCAAAAGGTACGTTTTCGTCGGCCGTCCCATGGTGTGCTTGCATCGGTGGTAGCGCGTCCGCGAAGTGCAAGGGCGAGCAGGAAAGCATCCGCCGACGCGCTTCAGGGATGGTGCCCACTCCCGCGAGGAGGTCTCGGACGAAGTAGTTGGTGTAGAGCGCGGTCATGTTGGGGTGGTCCAGCAGCTCGGGGCGAAGGTAGTCGGTCGGTCCCGCGATGTTGGCGACGCCGTCGACGTCTTCGCGTCGGATGCCAGCGAGCATGGCGACGTTCCCTCCGCGGCTGCCACCGAGGGCGATGAGGGTGCTGGGATTGGCCTCTGGGGTCACGGAAAGGGCGGCTTCGAGGAAGGCGATCGCGTCATCGGTTCCTCCGTCGCACTGGTCGTACGGATCCCCATCCGAGAACCAGGCTTCCTCGCCGACGCGAAGCTCGTGGCCTCGGAACGACGGAAGCATGGTGACGAACCTGCTGTCGTACGCCCGTGCGGTGTCCGGCACGTCGAGCACCATCACCCGCCCGAAGCCGATGAAATTCGCAAGCACCGGCAGCGAGCCCGGGTCGTGGTCACCAGGCGGCAGGATCACGACGCCGTAGTGCGTCTGCTGACCGACCACGTGAGACAGCACCCTCAGCGTCTCCCCGGCCGGCAGAACGCGCTCTGACTCGATGCGGACGTCGACCGCGCCCAGCTCGCGACCACGCCACTCCTGGCGCATCGCATCGATCTCGGCAGTCGTGGGCGTCGCGAAAAGCTCATTGACGTCCACTCCAAGGTTGGTCAGCCACTCGCGAAGCGTGACGGCGTCAGCGCTGTCACCACCGCACCCTCCAAGGCAGAGCAGCCACGAGCTGAGGGCCAGGATCGATGCCAATCTTCCCAATGGTGTCTGCAAGAGCTCTCCGCCTAGCCCCATCGGCGTTCGAGGAACGCAGCGATCGCGGCCAGCCCGATGTAGTTGGCCATCGACATCGTGGCAAACGCGGTCGGCGTTTCAGGTAGCGGGAGGACGAAGCTGCTCGACTGCATGGCGAGCATGGCGAGGGCGAAGCTCCAAAACGGAAGGGCTCGTCGCGCGCCGCGGACGTAGACTCCGACCGCGAGCAGAAGCAGCGCGGCCTCGAGCAGAAACGACAGAGCGGGGTGATCCCAGAGCCCGAAGCCGACCTTGTATCGGTCCCCTACGAGCGGCAGGTCCGGGACGTGCACGAGCAGGTCCAAGAACCAGTGGGCTGCCACGCAGATCCCGATCACCAGACCGCCGCGGCGGTCCCAAATCGCGCTTCCGAGGCCGCCGAGGAGGAGCGCCCACGCCACGGTGGCCGTCAGACTGTGAGAGTACGGCATGTAGTCGAGTGCCAACGGGCTGGCCGCCGTGAAGGCCGGGACCAGACGCACGCGCTCAATACCGACCGTGACGAGGAACGCCCAGAGTATGTCGACGAACTGAGCGGCGAGGAAGAGCGCCCAGAGCGGCACGGGTCCCGACCGGGCCAACCCAAAGCTCGGAGTGTAGTGACCGACGAACACCGGTCTCGCCCTACTCCGCTGCTGCCGGCGGCCTCGTGCTTTTTCTCGGCTGCGGCTGTGGGAGAGCGATGGAGAAGGCGGTGCGGCCGGGCTTGCTCTCTACGGACACCGTGCCGCCGTGGTCTTCGACGATGCTCTGGACGATGGCCAAGCCGAGGCCGGTGCCACCCTTCTTGCCGTGCGTGGTGAAAGACTCGAACAAGTGGCCGCGGATCTCTTCGGACACGCCAGGACCGTCGTCGGAGAACGTCAACAAGAGGTTGCCGTCGTCCGAACGGTCGACCTCCAAGCGGCACAAGCCACCCCGTTCGCCGATCGCCTCGGCCGCGTTGCGCGCGAGATTGTGAAACACGCGCTGCATCTTCTCTTCGTCGAAGTGTGCGATGCCGCGGTCGTTCAGGATGAGCTCCAAGCGAATGCCTTTGTCTGCGAGCTCCGGCTGGAGCTGCTCTACCAGGTCCTCGAAGAAGGTGCGGAGGTACACCCGGCGAATCAGGATCCTCCGCTCGCCCTTCGCGAACGCGAGCGTCTCGCCCATCATCGTCTTGAGGAGCTGGACCTGTCGGCGAATCGAGGACGCGGCCTCGCGGCGAGCGTCTTCATCCTCTTCCCCGACGAGTAGCTGCGTATACCCGGAGATGACCGTCAGCGGCGTCTTCAAATCGTGAAGCATGCTCGACAAGAAGCGCCCCAAAGTGGCGAGGCGCTCCTCGCGGGCTTGCCGCTCGCGAGATTGGGCTTGCGCGATCGCGGTCGACAAGTGACCCGCAATTACGGTGGCCATCTTCAAGTCGTCGTCGATGAAGGGCGCCCGCCCCCCGGATTTGTTGAGCAGTTGAAGAGCACCCATGCCGTCGTCCCAGCGGAGCGGAACACACAGCACCGACTTCGGATGATATCCGACCTCATCAGATATGTGCGCCGAGTGCCGCGGGTCCTTGTCGACCTCGTTCACGATTTGCGGCCGCCCGTGCTCGGCCACCCATCCCGAGATCCCCTGGCCCGCTTTGATCGTCATCCTCTTCACGCGGTCGGGCTCGCCACCAACCGCCGCGCGAAACGTGAGGTCGCCGGTGTCTTCGTCCGCCAACAGAATCGACGCGGCCTCTGCGTCCGTCGCGCGCATCGTTCGAGCGAGCACGCCCGCGAGTAGGTCATCGAGCGCCATCGCGCTTGCCGCGACTTGCGTGATCTCGAAGAGCACGTCGAGCTCACGGATCTTCTTTTCGAGTTGCTCCTTGGTCTCGAGGAGCTCGATGTTCTTGCCCACCACCGAAAGAAACAGTTTCGAGTTCTCGATCGATACCGCCGCATGGCTTGCGAGCGCGGTCAGCATCGCCTCGTCGGCGACGGTGAAATATCCCTCGTGCTTGTTGAGCACCTGCACGACACCAATCGTGCGGCCGTGCTGGTTCTTCATCGGCACACAGAGGGTCGAGCGAGTTCGGTACCCCGTTCGGCGGTCCCACTCCGCATCGAAGCGGACGTCTTGGTAGGCGTCCTTGATGTTGAGCGGCTTGCCGGTCCGGGCGACGGCCCCCGCGAGCCCCTCGCCGGGTCTGAGCCGGATCTCGTGCACCTCTTCGCCCTGGGTCACCTTCGACCACAGCTCGTCGGTTTCCTCATCGAGTAAATAGAGCGTCGACCGGTCGGCCTCCATCACTTCGGAGATCCGATCGAGGATCATCTCGAGCAGCTCACCCAGGTCGAGGGTGGACCCCAGCGCCGAGCTGATGTCCTGGAGCGCCCGCAGCTTGGCCCTCTCGCGCTCTACGACGTTCTGCAGTCGTAGCGCCTCCTGGCCATCTCGGTCGCCGTCTGAAGCCATACTGGGCCGATATTCGCCCAAAACAGGGCATGGAAGCAACGGCCTTCAGGGTGGCGCTATTCCCCCTGGCGCAGTTCGGCTTGATCGCCCATCCGAACCGCGCGCTTTGCGTGTTCGAGAAGGATGGCCGACGAGTACGGCTGGACGTTGACCACGCGACCGATCGCTACGACCTCCCAGGGGTAGTGCTTGGGTGGTTTCGGAAGCGGCACAGTCGTTTCGATCTCGCGCCCCACCTTGCCCTCGGCGCTTCGCCGCCACTCGTCGCCCTGACGGACGATGTAGAACCGATTGCCGAGGACGACACCCTCCTCGGACCCTGCGTTGACGAACACAATCTGGTTCGTTGATGGAAGCTTGCGGGGATAGAGGCTCGCGACGATGGTCGCCCGCATGGACCGGTCCGCGGGCACCACGTCGACCCAGTAGAAGTGGCGTTCCATGGGAGCAAGGCGGAAACCGCGCTCCAAGCCCTCGAGCGCATTGATGACGAGACCCCGACCCACGCCACGCTTGACGTCGTAGTCTTGCAAGAGGACTTCGCCGAGGATCCGGACGAGATTGCCCTTTTCCCAGGGCTCGCGCTCGAGTGGCTTCATCACGCGGAAGACCGTGTAGACTTTGCCGATCTCCGGCTCGACCCCTTCGTTGAAACGCACGTACGCGATGTCGGTGTCCGCGAGCATCATGTGCTCTTCGTTGGCCCCGATGATGTAGCCCGCATCCTCGAGGGCGTTCTTGTCCAAGAAGCCGTACTCGGCCATGTAGACCGCCTCGCCGCTGCCGCCACCAGCCGAGGCCCGCTTGAAACCGCTCGGCGCCGTCTTGATGACGTCTTCGTCGCCCGGGCGCAGCCGCACCTCGAGGTCCGGGTAGATCCAGTGCGGGTTGGTGATGTCGGGATTGTACGACCACACTTGCGGCCATCGGTACGGGTCGCCGTAGTAGCTCTCAGTGATGTCCCAGAGGGTGTCGCCCTCCTTCACGGTGTACACCTCCGGCATGTCCGCTGGGACTTCCACCTTTTCTTTCGTGGCGGACTGCTCGGGCTCGTCCATGACCACGCCGACCTGTGCGACTGCCACGCTCACCATCAGCACGGCCCACACACTCGTCCATCCCACCAGCTTCATGATGCGTCCTCCCGCAACGCCAAACGCGCCGCCGCGGTATCCGGGAACTGCTCCCTAACCTTCTCGAAATACGCCTGAGCGCGGGCCGTATCACCGCGCCTCAGATAGATCTGCCCCATGCGATAAAGCGCATCGGGGGCTTTGTTTCCCCAAGGATGCGCCTTCTCCACTTGCTCGAAGTAGTCGAGCGCGCGCGCGTACTCGCGGCGCAAGTAGTGAATCTCGCCACACCAGAAAAGGGCGTTGTCCGCGTACGGATGCCCTGGATGCTCGGAGGCGAACGCGTCGAGCTCCCGCAGCGCATCCTCGAATTGCTGGTTGCGAATATGCTCGAGCCCCCGACGGTACTGAGCGACGCTCACATCTTCGTGGGCCGGCGCCTCCTCGATGGGCTCCGGCTCTTCGAATGCAGGAAGATCAGGCACTGCCAACGTGACCGGGAGCCGCTCGTCGACGACCTGGCCGTCGAGACGAAGCGTCGGTTGCATCTCGAGCTCCCCATCGCCGCTCTTGGCCCAGGGAAGCTCTTCGCCGCCGGACACGCCCGCGCTGAGCTCGGGCGCGCGCTCGCTCCGGCCCTTGAGATCTTGAGCCTGCGCGCGTGCCAACGCGAGCTGACCTCGAAGCATGCGTAGCTCCTGCTCTTGTTCGTCGACCCGTACGCGCAGCGCGGTCATCTCCGCATCGCGATTCGCCTCGTCGGCCGCAGTACGGGAATGCGACTGCGCGCCTCCCGAGCTGCACCCGATCAGTGCTGGCACCACGGCCATTATCAGCAGCGTCTTCACGGCATAACCCCGCACCTGGATCGTAGAGATCCGAAGCGGCCTACGTCAAAAAAGGCGTGCCCTATTGCCAGGTGCCAAGTGTGCGAAATCGCTGATATCGCTGCGCCACGAGAGCTTCGGCGTCGAGCTCCCGAAGCTCGGCGAGATGACGGGCTAGCACTGCACGGAGAGCCTGCGCTGCCACCTGCGGCTTCCTCTGCGCGCCCCCGGGCGGCTCGGACACGACCTCATCGATGACGCCGAGGGCCTTGGCGTCGTGCGCCAGGAGCTTGAGCTGCTCGGCTGCCTCGGCTCCGCGCGTGCCGTCGCGCCACAGGATCGACGCGCAGCCTTCAGGTGTGATCACGCTGTAAGTCGCGTATTCCTGCATCAAGACGCGGTTTGCGACGCCGATCGCCAGCGCGCCGCCTGAGCCCCCCTCCCCCACGACGGTGCTGATCACCGGCACACGGAGCCGGCTCATGACGTCGATCGCATGCCCGATCGCCTCGGCTTGCCCGCGTTCCTCGGCGCCGAGCCCCGGAAACGCGCCTGGGGTGTCTATGAACGTGAGGATCGATCGCCCAGCCTGCTCGGCGAGCTTCATCACCCGGACCGCTTTCCGATAGCCCTCGGGGTGCGCCATTCCGAAGTTTCGATGGGCCTTGTCCTTTGCCGTTCGACCCTTTTGGTGGCCGACGACCGCAATGATTTCCGACTCGAAACGTGCGAACCCAGAGATAATTGCCGGATCGTCGCCAAAGGCCCGGTCGCCATGCAGCTCGATGAAATCCTCGAAGAGCATGGCGATGTAGTCGCGAAGGTACGGCCGGTCCGGGTGGCGGCTGAGCTGAACCTTTTTCCAGACGTCGAGGTCCGCGTAGAGCTCGCGCTGGAGCTCGTCGGCCTTCGCTTCGAGGGCTTGGATCTGCCCGTCGATCTCCTCGGCCTCTGGCGCTCCGGCCTCGGTCAGCTCCTTGAGCGCCGCAATGCGCTCCTCGAGCTCGACGAGCGGCGCTTCGAAATCCAGGTGAGCCATCGCTCGATCCCTCGCACATCTACCCGTGGCGGCAAGGTCCGCGCTAGTCGCGGGCGGCGCGACCGACGAGCTCGAATACCCGGATCGGCCGTGCCTTGCCCTTGACCTGCTCGGGGGGCAGCTCGTTCAACGTGAATTCTCTGCCGAGCTTTTCGACTGTGTGCTCGCTGACGAGCGTCTGTCCGGGCTTAGCCAGGGAGCAAAGGCGGGAGGCCGTGTTCACCGGGTCGCCGATGACGGTGTACTCCAGCGCCTGGCTGCTCCCGATGTAGCCCGCCACGACTTCGCCGGTGTTGATACCGATGCCAATTTCGAAGGGCGGCAGATTCCGCGCGGTGTGACGTTCGTTGATCGCACCGAGCGCTTCTTGCATCTCGAGTGCGGCGTAGACGGCACGGGCAGGGTCATCGCGGTGTGCTACCGGCGAGCCGAACAACACCATCATCTCGTCACCTATGAACTTGTCGAGCGTGCCTTCATAGCGAAAGACGATTTCGACCATGCGCTCGAAGTACTCGTTGAGCGCATCGACGACGATCTGCGGCTCGTACGACTCGCTCATCGCCGTGAACCCACGAATGTCCGCAAAGAGCACCGTCGTCTCTCGAAGCTCCCCCCCCTTCTTCACCTCGAGGTGGCCCGAAAGCACTTGCTCCGCAATCGCGGGCGATAGCAGGCGCCGAAACCGCTCCCGCATGACGGCGTCTTGTTCGAGGCGCTTGGCGAACAGCGTGTTTTGGACGGCGATGGCCGCCTGGCTCGCCACCGTTTCGAACAGAGCCAAGTCCTTCTCGTCAAACGCATGGGTCGCGAGCTTGGAGTCGAGCATCATGACACCGAGGACCGTATCGTCGTGCAGAAGCGGCACGCACATCGTCGAGCGAATGCCCTGCATAATGACGGATTGCGCGCTCTGAAACCGCGCGTCAGCCGATGCGTCGTGGGACAACACCGCTTCCTTTTCCCGTACGACGGTGTCCAGCACCGTTCTGCTGACCACGACCTCTTGGTTCGGGTCCGAGTCCTCGCTTGTGCGCACGGAGACGGGCTCGAGATGGCCCTGGTCGTTGTGCAGAAGAACGACGCCGCGGTCGGCAGGGACGAGCCGAAACGCGACCTCTAGGATCTTGCTGCACAGCGCCGTGATGCTCGTGCCGAGCTCGATGGCGCGGGTGACCTCATGGCTGGCGCGAAGCTTTTCGTAGTCGCGTCGAAGCGAGGCGTCGTCCTCGATGAGCCCTTCCGCAAAGAAAGTCTTCTCGGCAAGCACCGAGACCTTCGCGCGGATGAGATGCCCGGCATCGGTGTCACCGATCTTGAAACGCTGCGTTGCCTCGCGTGGCTCCTCGCTCATCAATCGGTCGAAGCTCACCTCGGCGCGGCTCTGTTCCGGCTCGAAAACGATGCGGGTCGAGCCGATTGTGATCTCGTCGCCGGGCTGCAAGGGTTGCTCGCCCACCACGCGCTCGCCGTTGATGAACGTGCCGTTCAGCGATCCGAGATCCCTGAGAACATAGTCCTCTCCTCGGAGCTCGATGTGGCAATGCTCCTTCGATACGACGCGGTCGAGCACCTGGTGCGTGTTCCGCGGGTGGCGCCCAAGCGAGTTGTGCCGGAAGAGCTGACGCTCCTGCCGCCCGCTCGGCCCCATGATGGTGATGCGAGCCATGACCCCTCCATCAGGCTACCTGGGGGCCGTTGTGGCTGCAAAGATGGCGCGAAGAACGCGGCTACTGCTGCGCGGGGTCGTTGGCCTTCGTCTCGACGATGAACTCTTCGACGGCGCTCCTGACCGGACGCGCAAAGAACACTTTTTTGTCGGCGATTTCGCGCAAGGCAGTCACGACTGGCTTGTTCTTGCTGTGAACGAGCGCGGGCGCGCCCTTGATGAGCTGGCGGGTCCGCCGAGCGGCCAAAATGACCAATGCAAAGCGGTTTTCCTCGTGTTCCAAGCAATCTTCGACGGTGACGCGTGCCATAGGCGCCGGAGGCTAGCAGGGGTCCTCCGCCCCGGCAAACTCGACTCCAAAACGACATGAAAAACTCCCGAAACATGTCTTGACTCAGCCGGGTTCAGGGTTAGGTTGGCCGCCAATCAGCACTCCCACCTGACGAGTGCTAACAAGTTAACGGGTAGCTAAGCACCCGAAACTGGAGGGATTAAATGGCCATTCGCCCATTGCATGACCGAATCCTGGTCAAGCGAGTCAAGGAAGAAGAAACAACCAAAGGCGGCATCATCATTCCGGATACCGCCAAGGAAAAGCCCATCGAGGCCAAGGTCGTCGCGGTAGGTACCGGGCGGCTTCTCGATAACGGAGAGGTCCGTGCCCTCGCGGTGAAGAAGGGCGACCTCGTCCTGTTCGGCAAGTACGGCGGCACGGAGGTCAAGATCGATGGTGAAGACCACCTGATCCTCCGTGAAGACGACATCCTCGGAATCATCGAATAGGAGACTGAAGAACCATGGCTGCGAAAGAAATCATTTACGATACAGCTGCGCGCGACCGGATTTTGAGCGGTGTGAACGCGCTTGCCAACGCTGTGAAGGTCACGCTCGGTCCGAAGGGCCGCAACGTCGTGATCGAGAAGAGCTTCGGCGCCCCGACCGTCACGAAAGACGGTGTCACGGTGGCCAAGGAGATCGAGCTCAGCGACAAGTTCGAGAACATGGGCGCCCAGATGGTCCGAGAGGTGGCTTCGAAGACCTCCGACATCGCAGGCGACGGAACGACGACCGCCACGGTTCTCGCGCAGGCGATCATCCGTGAAGGCACCAAGATGGTGGCCGCCGGCCATAACCCGATGGAAATCAAGCGGGGCATCGACGCCGGCGTGCTGAACGTGGTCGAGGCGCTCAAGAACCTCTCGAAGGCCACGAAGGACCCGAAGGAGATCGCGCAGGTCGGCACAATCAGCGCCAACGGCGATCGCACCATCGGCGAGATCATCGCCGAGGCGATGGAGAAGGTGGGCAAGGAAGGCGTCATCACCGTCGAGGAGGCCAAGGGTCTCGAGACGGAGCTCGACGTGGTCGAGGGCATGCAGTTCGACCGAGGCTACCTCTCGCCGTACTTCGTAAGCGATCCTGAGCGCATGGTCGCCGAGATCGAGGATCCCTACATTCTCATCGTCGAGAAGAAGATCTCGAACATGAAGGACCTTCTGCCGGTTCTCGAGGCGATTGCCCGTCAGCAGAAGCCCCTCATCATCATCGCTGAGGACGTCGAGGGCGAGGCGCTTGCCACGCTCGTCGTGAACAAGCTTCGCGGCACGCTGCAGACCGCTGCGGTCAAGGCACCGGGCTTCGGCGACCGCCGCAAGGCCATGTTGCAGGACATCGCCATTCTCACGGGTGGCACCGTCGTGAGCGAGGACCTCGGCATCAAGCTCGAGAACGTCACGCTCAATGATCTCGGGCGAGCCAAGCGGGTCACCATCGACAAGGAGAACACCACCATCGTCGACGGCGCGGGGAAGAAGAAGGACATCTCGGGCCGCATCGAGACCATCCGCAAGCAGATCGAGGAGACCAGCAGCGATTACGATCGCGAGAAGCTGCAAGAGCGCCTCGCCAAGCTCGTGGGCGGCGTTGCGGTGATCAAGGTCGGCGCTGCCACCGAGGTCGAGATGAAGGAGAAGAAGGCGCGCGTCGAAGATGCGCTCCACGCCACGCGCGCGGCTGTCGAAGAGGGCATCGTCCCTGGCGGCGGTGTTGCGCTCATCCGCTCGCAGGCGGGTCTCGACAAGCTCGACGTCAGCGACGAGCAGAGGGTCGGCACCGGCATCCTGCTTCGGGCCATCGAAGAGCCGCTTCGTCAGATCGCGGCGAACGCGGGGCTCGAAGGCTCGATCGTCGTGAACGAGGTTCGTAACGGCAAGGGTGCCTTCGGCTTCAACGCGGCGACCGAGGAATACGAGGACCTGGTGAAGGCCGGCGTCATCGACCCGACCAAGGTCGTCCGCAGCGCGTTGCAGAACGCAGCGTCCGTAGCGGGCCTCATGCTGACCACCGAGGCCCTCATCGCGGAGATCCCCAAGGAGGAGACCCCGATGCCCGGCGGTCATGACCACGGCGGCGGGATGGGCGGCATGGGTTTCTAACGACCCCTTAGCCCGAAGAAAGGCCGGACCAGCATCTGCTGGCCCGGTCTTTTCTTTTTGGGCAGCGTGCTAGGCTTGGCAGCGTGGGATCGACCGCCGGCAAGCTTGCCGCATATCGCCGCCGTCTTGGTGTCGCCGCCGCGACCGTAATGGTCGTGCGGGTCCTTGCGGCTGCGACTGCGGTTGGGCTTGCTTCATTCGTGTTGATCGCGTGGGTGCTCGGGCCGATGACGCCGGCGGCCTGGCTCGCGATCGGGTGGGCGCTCGTCTTCGGCATGGTCACAGGTGCCGTCGCGTGGTCGATCCAACCGCTCCTCGAGCTTCGCGGTCACGGGGCGCTCGGATTGGTGGCCGCCGAGCAGCCCGCCCTTCTCTCTCCGCTGCAGACGGCCTACGAGCTTCAAGGAGCGGAGGGCTTCTCGCGCGAGCTCATCGTCGCGCAGCGGCTCGGGTTGCTCCGTCGCCTCGAGCTTTTGCCAGCCCGCAAGTTCATCCCGTGGCGTTGGCTCCTGCAGCCAGCCCTTGCCGCTGTGGTCATTCTCGCGGCGCTCGCGTGGTGGTCGCTCGGGTTCGATCGGGCGGCAGCGGGTCGCTACGCCCTGCTTCACGCGGAGCAAGGGGACGTCGAGGGCGCTCGCAGAAGCCACGTCGTAGGTCGCACGAGCGCCGAGCTCCTGTTCCCGAGTTACATGAATCGCCCGAATGAGGAAGCAGAAGACGCCAATCGGCTCGTGGTGCCGCGTGGAACCGAGGTCGAATACGCCATCACGCCGATCGGCGACTCGGCGCGCGTCGTCGTCGAGCTTCCGGGCCGACACGTCGAGGCGAAGCGTGCGGGCGGCCAGTTCGTGGCCTCCTTCGTTGCCGACACCGACGGGCCTCTCGAGATCTTCGTGGAGTCGAGCCGAGGTGAGCGGCGTGTCGACTACCGCGCGCGCTCGATTCGGGTGGAGCTCGACGAGGCGCCGCGAGTCGAGATGGTCGCGCCCGAGAAAGACTTGGTCGCAGAAGCGGGCGACCCAATATTGCTTCAGCACCACGCGACCGATGACCACGGTGTGCAAGAGCTCACTCTCTTCATCAAGCTACCGAACGGCGAGCACCTCCGGCGCCCAATCGTGTCGCCATCGGACGCGAGCAGCTCGGAGCTCTACGGCGAGAGCGTCCTGCGACTCGACGAGTTCTCGCTTGCTCCGGCCGATGCGGTCACCGTGTGGTTCGAAGCGAAGGACGGCAACCGCGTCGACGGACCAGGAGTCGGACGTTCGATCGAGCGCACACTCACCCTCGCATCCGACATCACCCGTCGACGGGATCGCATCGTCGAGCTGGAACGGCTTCTCGATTCACTGCTGGCGACCCTCGCCGTTCGTCTCGAACAACCATTGCATGAGGAACTGGATAGCGCGCGACGCCGTCGTGATGCGGTGATGCGCCCGTATCACGGGGTCACCGCCCAGTTATTCGATGTGGGTGATCATAGCGGCCCGAGAACTGTTCCCCTCTTGCTGGACATGAAGAAGCGTTTGGAACGCCTCCATGAGCGTGAGCAGTCCTCGTATCGAAGCAACCAGTCGCCGGGCACCCGTCAGCGACTGGACCGCTCCTTGATCAAGGAGCTCGAGAAGGACAGTCTGATCGTCGCCGACCTCATCAGCGAGGCTCGCCTCAACGATGCCGCGGAAATCGCCAGAGAGATGCGTGAGCTCCGAAGTGAAATCACGTCACTCATCGGAGAACTTCGCCGCGGCCAAACACCGGAGCTTCAGCGCGCGTTGATGGCCGCGTTGGACCGCGCTGAACGCCGGATGGAGGCGCTTCGGCAACAGCTCCGGGAAGCGATGCAATATGTGCCCGGCGAATTCGTAAACCGGCAGGCGCGCCAAGCGAGCGAGTCGAGCGATGCGCTCCAAACCGTTCGGGAGGCTCTCGCCGCCGGTGATCTCGATGCCGCCGAGGCCGCGCTGATGGAGCTCGACCAGATGATCGAGGCAATGACCCAGGCTCTGGCTCAGAGCGAAGACTCCTTGGTCGAGGCACGCTTCGGCCCGCGTGAGCGAGCGTTGATTGAAGCCATGGGCACCATCTCGGAGCTGGAAGTCGAGCAGAAGCGAATCGCGGATAAGACCCGCCGCGTGGGCAACGAAGTGCTCGAACGCGCAGCGGGCGACAACGGGTCGCTTGCGTCGGAGATTCGGAGCGAGCTCGCAAAGATGGCGAACGAGGTCTCGAAGCTTCTGGGGGACGTGGACGGAGAGGCGCTCGGGCCCTACGAGACCGGCCTTCGCGAGCGCGCCGAGGAGCGTTTGAGCGATTTTGACAAGGCGTTGCAAGGGGGAGATCTCCGAGAGGCGATGTCGATGGCGGACCGACTGGCACAGGCCGCCAACGCGCTGGCGAAAGATCTAGAGTTGTCTGCGATGATGTATCGTGGGCGCGGCGGAAGAACCTCGGAGGCTGCGGCGCAGGCCCGGCAAGCCGCCGCCCGGGCTCAGGATCTCCAACATGGCGCGCGAAGCGCCGTGCCAGACGTCGCCAATGCATTGACGCAAGAGGAACGCGAGCAGTTGGGAGGTCAGTCCGAGCGGCAGGCAAGGGCCCGGCAGGCAGCTCACGATCTCGCACGAAAGCTCCGGGAAGAAGTTGGTGGCGTGCCCGTCTCGGAACAAGCCGCCGAGCAGCTCGAGGCGGTAGAACAACCAATGCAACGTGCGACGAGTGCGCTCGAGGCCGGGGATCCGGTCGAAGCTCACAAGCAACAACAAGCTGCGGCCGACCAACTCAGGCGGCTCCGGCAACAACTCGAGTCTCAGCGAAAGAGATCGAGAGGCGGCGCCGAGGGCGACGATCCTTCCAAGGGCGTGCGGGGCAAGGAGCGCATCGAGATCCAACTCGGTCGCTCGAAGGCCGACGAGCTCGCCTGGAGACGCCGCGTGCTCGATGCGATGAACGGCAGGCCTCCTGATGGGTACGAAAAGGCTGTTGACGACTACTACGAGAGGTTGCTGCGGTGAGCCGGTACGTCTTGTTTGCTGTCTGCGTTCTACTCGCGTCCACCGCTTTCGAGGTCCCGGCCGACAAGGCGACAGAAAAGGACGTCTTGGACCTTCTCGAAGGCGCGCTCGCTGCCGGGGAGAGTGTGCCTGCACAGGCTTTGCTCGAGCGCTACCTTCGCGAGCATCCTCGCTCGCCGCGGGCCGCCGAGCTAGAAGTCCTGACGGCTTTCTATGCCGGCGACTACGAGGCTGCTGCCGCGGGCGTCGAGGCGCTGCGGCTCGATCCGCGCACACCCAATGATCTCGGGGCCTTCGCTGACGTCATCTTGCAGACCTACGAGACGACCCAAGGGTACGAGACCTTTCGGCACGGGAATTTCGAGGTCCGATACGCGCCAGGCGAGGACGAGATCCTGGTTCCCTATGCCATCGACACGCTCAAGGCCGCCACGGAGGCCTTGGAAGCGGAGCTCGGCGTGAAGATGGTCAGTCGCGTCCGTTTAGAGATCTATCCTGACGCGGACTCCTTGTCCCGCGTCTCAACACTCTCCGTGGAAGCGATTCGCACGAGCGGGACCATTGCACTTTCCAAGTGGGGTCGCCTGATGATCGCTTCGCCCAGGACCCTGCTTCGAGGCTATCCGTGGCTGGACACGATCGCTCACGAGTATGTCCATCTCCTTCTGACCAAAGCAACTCTCGATCGCGCGCCGGTCTGGTTGCAGGAAGGAATCGCGAAATTCCTCGAGTCTCGCTGGCGTACCGCCCAAGCCGCCCTGCCCGAGGACCCTTCTTCCGCTCAGCTTCTTCAGGACGCAGTCGCGAACGACGAGCTTCTTGATTTCGATCAGCTCCATCCGTCCATCGCTCTGTTGCCGAGTCAACGTACGGCAGCCCTTGCGTTCGCCCAAGTGTCGTCGTTCATCGAGATGTTCTACCGCGGCTACGGGGCCGAAGGCCTGCAAGCGTTGTTGGGGCGGGTCGGAAACGGAGAGGACGCGCGCAAAGCGGTTGCGCGAGTTGCGGGTGTGCCCTGGAAAGCGCTCGAAGAGCAGTGGAAAGCCAGCCTGCAGGAGGAACCGAAGGCCGCGCCCGCCAGGTTCCTGCCGCGCTATCTGAGTGGCGAAGCGACGGAGCAGGATGAGGTCGCGGATGTGGAGCTCGATCGAGCGCGCAAGTTCGTGCGGCTGGGCGACATGATGTGGTCGAGGTCTCGGCCTGCGGCCGCGTCCGTCGAGTACGGCAAGGCACACAAGGCAGCTCCGCGTGACCCAATCGTCGCATCACGCTACGCCCGTTCAGCAATTGCCGCCGGGCGTCCCAAAGAAGCGATTGGACCGCTCATGTTGACGTTGGAGCGATATCCAACCCACGCCCCGGCTTTGTCGAGCCTGGCCACAGCGATGTTTCGGACTTCACGTCGAGATCTTGCGAAGGACGCCGCGGACCGCGCGATCGCGCTCAACCCATTCGATCCCCAACCACATTGCATCCTCTCGAAGCTCTCGCTGCCACAGGCTGCACATGAAGCCAACCTGTGCTCGCGACTCGGGGGAATACGCGAGTGATGTGGCAATTGTGCCGACCAGGCGCTAGAAGGTCCTCGTGAACGAACCCGTACGCAGCACGCCGCCCTCCGCTCCCAGCAGCGCTTCTTCCGATGTCGTCCGGGTGCAACAACTCTCCGCTGCTCGCGATGAGATCGTTTCGCGACTCCGTCAGCGCATCATCGGGCAAGACGAGGTGGTCGAGCTGTTGCTGATCGCCCTGTTCGCTAGGGGCCATGGCCTGTTCGTCGGCGTCCCGGGCCTCGCCAAGACTCTGTTAATTACGACGCTTGCGGACGCGTTGTCGCTTCACTCGAACCGCATTCAGTTCACGCCGGACCTGATGCCCAGTGATATAACGGGCACCGACGTCCTCGAAGACGACGCAAGCACCGGAAAGCGCCATTTCCGTTTCATCCCTGGGCCCGTATTCACCAACATCCTCTTGGCGGATGAGGTGAACCGGGCACCTCCCAAGACGCAAGCCGCCCTGCTCCAGTCGATGGCAGAGGGCCAGGTGACCGCGAGCGGCAACACATACGCGCTCGAGCAACCGTACTTGGTGTTCGCAACGCAAAACCCCATCGAGCAGGAGGGTACGTACCCTCTGCCCGAGGCCCAGCTCGACAGATTCCTTTTTCAGATCGACGTGAGATACCCGAGCCCGCATGAAGAGATCGAGATCGTGAAGCGCACGACCTCGCCGATGCTGACGACCATCACCCCGGTCTTGTCGTCGAAGGACATCATCGGCTTTCAGGACTTGGTGCCACGCGTACCGGTTGCCGATCACGTGGTACAGCATGCAGTCACCTTGGTCAGGGCATCGCGCCCGGACGACAACAAGGGCTCCGAGCTAGTTCGCAAGAACGTCGCATTCGGCGCGGGCCCGCGGGCTAGTCAGGGCTTGATCCTCGGGGCAAAAGCTCGAGCCGTTCTCCATGGGCGGTACGCTGCGGAGATTGAGGACGTCCGTGCGCTACTCGAGCCCGTGCTCAAGCACCGTCTGGTCATGAACTTCCGCGCCGAGGCCGAAGGGGTCACCGCGGAGCACGTGATCGACGATATCAAGCAAAGCATCGAGCCGTGACCCACGTCTTGGAACCGGAGCTGGCGGTTCGCCTCGCCGGACTCACGCTCCGGGCCAAGCGTACAGTCGATGGCCTCCTCGCCGGCATGCACCGAAGTCCGCATCGCGGGGCGAGCGCAATCTTCAAGGAGCACCGCGGATATCGGCCGGGAGACGATCCGCGGTTGATCGACTGGCGGGCATACGCGCGTTCGGATCGCTATACGATCAAGCACTTCGAGCACGAGACCCAGCTTCGGGGGACCCTCGCTCTCGACATCTCGCCTTCGATGCACTGGGGAAGCACCGATGTGAGCAAAATCGACTACGCTGCGACGTTGCTGGCTGCCCTTGCGTATGTGCTCACGAGGCAGGGCGACGCGGTATCGCTCATCACCTTTGACGAAGCGATTCGAGACCGACTTCCGGCGCGCTCGGGCCCGGCGCACCTCGACTACCTCATGCGCATCCTCGCGCAACCGTCGCCCTCGTCGGGTGTGACGATGCTACACTCTTCACTCGATAAGCTGATCGAACATGCGGGTCGAATGGGTTTGGTCGTCATCGCAAGCGACCTCTTGGACCTCTCCGAGGGCGCCCTCGATCCAGTGGCCCGAATTCAAGCCCGCGGCCACGAAACGGTCGTCCTTCACGTGATGGACCCGGCCGAGCTGGAGCTCCCTTACGAACAGCCGATGCGCTTCGAGGGCGTCGAGGGCGAGCCACACGTGGAGGTAGACCCACAGGGCATCCGCCGCCGCTACCGTGAAGCAATCGATGCATTCGTCGAATCGTGCCAGCGCCGAGTAGTCGCCGCTGGCGCGCGCTACATGTTGGCACGAACCGACGCTCCGCCAGAGCACATTTTGCTCAAATTGTTGCGTGGCGGGTGAGCCATGGGGTTTGGTTTGCCATGGGCGCTCGTCGGCCTGCTCGCTGTTACGATCCCGATCCTCGCCCACCTGCTCAGGCGTCAGAAGCTTCCACAACAGACGCTGCCGACCATCGCGTTCCTCCATCGCATCCACGCAACACGCGCCGCGCGATTGCGTGTCGTCGACATGCTACTGCTCGTAGCGCGGGTGGCCATCATCGCCGCGCTGGCGCTTGCCGCCGCGGCGCCCTATCGCGTCGTGCAGTCGAGCCTGCTCGACCGACAGCATGCCCTCGCACTGGTCTTCGATGACTCCTTGTCGATGTCTGCGATGGAGGCTGGAGAGACACTGATGGAGCGCGCTGCTGCACTCTCCATGGATCAGCTCCGTCGGCTTCCAGAGGGGTCGGAGGTGTCGGTCGTGCTGGCCGGTCGGCCTCCGCGAGTTTGGGTGCGACGCCGATCCGAGATCGAGATGATCGAAAGCGCGTTCGCCGAGATCGAGCCACGGTCCACGCGGGCCGGGGCGCTCTGCGATGCCGTCAACACCGCAGTGGAGCTTTTGTTGGAAAGCGAGCTTGCCGATCGCCGCCTTCTAGTCATGTCGGATTTCACCCCGGGTTCCGGTGCGGACGAATGCGAGTGGCCCACCCGCGGCATTCGCATCGCCTTCGAGACGGTGGCGACATCGAAGCCCGACAATCGCAAGATCGCGTCGGTCGAGGTGTCCGAAGAGAGCGACGTAGCCGCGGGCCCGGTGCTGGAGGTTCGCGTGACCGGCGTACCCACGGAGCAGCCGCAGAACATTCGACTGCGCCAGAAGGGCCAGGAAACGCAGAGAGTGCCTGTTCGCTGGGCGGCTGATCGAGGTGAGGCGACACTCACGATGGAGCCCGGTACGTCCGATGCTGTCGTCGAGGTGCGTCTCGCCCCGGATGACGTGCTTCCGGCGGACAACGTCCGTGGCGTTTTGCTTGGCTCCAACACCGTGCACGTGCTGCTGGTCGACGGCGATCCGCATCCCGACCCACGCAAGCGGGAGACTGCGTTCTTGAGCCATGCGCTGAGTGTCGCGCCGCGCATCGGGAGGTCATTCGCAGTCGAGACACTCGATGCTCAAGACCTCTCCGAGAGCGCGATCATTCGGTCCGATGTCGTGGTCCTCGCGAACGCAACGCTCGACGAGAAGTGGTTGCCGTTGATGCAGCGCTTCGTCGGCGGTGGCGGCAGCCTCTGGGTCACCGCCGGCGATCGTATCAACCCACGGGTCTACGGGAGCGTGCTCCGCGAGCTGCTGCCCGGCAGGTATACGGCTACCCGCAAGGAAGCTCGGCCCGTCTCGCTCGAATCGAGCGCCCTCCCTGAGCTCGATCAGGCCGTGGTGACCGCGCGAACCCCGATTGCCGAGACCTCGCTCGACGCGGTGGTGACGGCGCGTTTCGGGGACGGTACGCCGGCAATGGTCGAGCATCGCTATCGGAACGGACGCGTTGCCATGTTCGCAACGACGATCGACGACGCGTGGACCGACTTGCCCTACCAACCCGTGTTCGTGCCGTTCGTGCTCGATGCGCTGGAACGTCTGGCGGGACGCACGCAGCACGCCGTCGAGCCCTATGCGTCGGTGTCACTCCCAGGCTCGACGTCGAGTCAGCGAATCCAGGTCGTGTCGCCTTCCGGTCGAACAGTCGACCTCGCGGAAGCGGACAGGGTCGCATTTCGTGAAACCGGCGAGATCGGCGCCTATCGCGTGTTGGTCAACGGGGTCGACGCGGGGCGCTTCGCCTTCGTCGTCGATCCCCCCGCCGCTGAAAGCGACCTCGAATCCAAAGGTCCCCCCGAGGAGCAGGACATCGTCGAAGATCCGGCCGGAGATCCGTCGCGCGGGACCGAGCAGCCCTTGACCCCGTGGCTCTTGCTCGTGGCGCTGGCGCTCTTGTTCGGGGAGCTATGGCTCCGTCAGATCCGGCGCAGATGAACGACTCGCTCGATCCGGTTGAGGTCAGGATACACGCCAACCCGGTGCCAGCCGCCGGTTTGCGCCGCGAGGTCGGCGACCAACGGAGCCTGCCCCGCACCGATCTCGACAAGCATGTGCGCGCCTACGTCGGTTGCCGGCTTGGCGGTATCAAGGAGCCTTCGAACGACATCGAGACCATCTTCTCCTGCCTCGAGCGCAGTTTTGGGCTCGTGCACACGCACCTCATCCTCGAGCTCTGCGAGCTCGGCGCTCGCGATATAGGGTGGGTTCGAAACGATGACATCGTACGGTTCCGCAATGCTGAGCAGGTCGACATGCTCGAACACGATGCGTTCTGCGACACCGTGCGCGACCGCATTTCGCTTGGCGACCTCGAGCGCGGCTTCCGAGATGTCCGTTGCCGTGATCATCGCTGCCGGCCGCTCGGCCGCTAGAGTTACTGCGATGGCCCCGCTTCCCGTCCCGACGTCTAGAACCCGGAACGGCGCGTCGCTCGGGATCTGAGCGAGCGCGTGCTCGACCAACGTTTCGGTGTCTGGACGCGGAATGAGCACGTCGGGCGTCACCTCGAAACGGCGCCCGTAGAAATCACGGCGCCCGAGAATGTAGGCGACGGGCTCCCGTTCTCGCCGCCGCATCAACAATGGGCGGATCGCGCTCCGCTCCTCTTCCTGCAGCGGTCGATTCAAGTCTAGGTAGAGACCGATTCGCTCGATGCCCAACGCGTTCGCCACCAGCAACTCCGCATCGAGGCGAGCGCTCTCGATACCCCGCGCCGAGAAATCCTGCGTGGCCCACTCGAGGACATCGCGGATGGTCCACGTTCGTGTGCTCACCTGGGCCTATCGCATGCGCATCTTCGGCTTGGGCAGCGCGCCTGCACCGGCCAGCACTTGCTTCGCCAACCGCGTCAGCTCGGGACGTTGTCCTTTTTGAACGAAGGCGGCGACCATGTTGGGGTCGACCTCGAGCAGTTGTTCCATTGCCTCGCGCGCCCGGCCGCGCTTCTTCGTTGCAGTGAACGTGTAGACCTGAGCGCGAAGCAGCATGCCCGACACTTGGCCGAACTCCTTGTCGCTCGGGTCGTATGTTTCGATGAGCTTGCGGGCTTCGTCTGCATTGCCGGTTCGCGCAAACGATTCCGCGACCACGGCCGCGTACATCGCCTTCGCCCGCGCCTGCGGTTGTCGGTCGAGCCGGATCTCGTCCGCGAGCTCCCGGGCGTCGCGCGCGCGACCCTGCATCAAATAAAACATCGCGAGGTTCGCGCGCACATCGTCCTGAACCATCGCTGGCGCCTTGTTCAGATCGATGGCTTCGAGGATGGCGATCGCCTCCCCCGGGTTTTCCTGCGCGACCAACTGCGCCTGGGCGATGGCGTTGAGTGCATCCTTGCCCCCCGGTGTCTGCCTGGCGCGCAGCTGCTCGAGGGCAGCCAGCCGGCTCTCTTTGTCTGTCGCGCCCTTGAGAATCGCCGCGATGTCCGCGGACTTGCGGGTCAGTCGCCACACCCAAATCAAGAAACCGAGCGCCACTAGTGTGAGCACGCCGGCGACGATGAAGCCGATGTATCCGATGTTGGGCTGTAGAATTCCCGCGATGACCCAGACGACCGCCAACGCGAGACCGATGAGGCCGAGCACCTTCCAGTTCATCTTGGGCTGCTCGATCTGGTCGAGCGCCTCGCCGATGTCCTTCGGGGCCGCCGTGATTTGCTTCTTTGGCTTCGCCACCTCCGCTCGGTACCCCGACAGCTCCGAAACGGCAACCCAACGCGGCCCGTAGGCCCTCAGAAGCTCCCAGAAACGCAAGGGAAACGACCGACTTTGCCCCGTTGCATTGCCGAGGGTGAGCTAGCTCGCATAATTCCGGTCTTGTCCGGATCTGGGCTACTTTCAGGTATTCTTGCGCACAAGCCTTGAGCCGGAGAGATTTTTGTGAATAAATATACTAAGACTGGATCTCGGTGAGGGACGACACGAGCATGAGCAGAAACAGACTGGGTGAGCTCCTCGTACGCGAGAAACGAATTAGCCTCGAGCAGCTTCGCGAGGCACAGAAGCAGCAGAAGGACGACAACGTCAGCCTGGGGTACGCGCTGGCGCGGCTCGGCGCGATTTCCGACCAGGAGATCACCGACTTTCTGAGCGAGCAGTATCGCGTTCAGTCGATCGATCTATCCGAATACGAAATCGACCGGGAGATTCTCAAGCTCATCAGCCCTCAGGTTTGTGAACGCCATAAAATCATTCCGGTCTCACGGGCCGGCAGCTCGCTCATCGTCGCGATGGCGGATCCGTCGAACCTCAACGCCATCGACGATGTGAAATTCCTGACCGGCTACAACGTGGAACCGGTCGTTTCGTCCGAGACCGCCATCCTGAGCGCTCTCGAGCGCGCATACGCGCAACCGGAGATCTCCTATGACGACATCATGGAGGGCTTCGACGAATCGGAGATCGAAGTAGCCACCTCCGAGGACGACGACAACCTCCTCGACCTCGAGCGCGCCAGCGAGGACGCGCCTGTGGTCCGGCTCTGCAATGCAATTCTTCTCAACGCGATCAAGCAAGGCGCGTCCGATATCCACGTTGAGCCTTATGAGCGCGTGCTCCGTGTCCGGTACCGCGTAGACGGTGTCCTTCATGAAGAGATGACGCCGCCAATCAAGCTCAAGAACGCGATTGCCTCGCGTCTCAAGATCATGAGCTCGCTCGACATCGCCGAGCGACGCCTACCACAGGACGGCCGCATCAAGCTCAAACTCGGTAAGGGACGCGAGATGGACTATCGTGTCTCGTCCGTCCCGACGCTCTGGGGCGAGAAAATCGTCCTTCGTCTCCTCGACAAGTCGAACCTGCAGCTCGACATGACCAAGCTTGGTTTCGAGCAGAAGCCCTTGTCTGATTTCCGCGACGCGATCCATCAGCCGTATGGCATGGTTTTGGTGACCGGCCCGACGGGCTCCGGTAAGACGACGACGCTCTACTCCGCGATGAGCGACCTGAACACGGTCGACACCAACATCAGCACCGCCGAAGATCCGATCGAGTTCAACTTGATGGGTATCAACCAGGTGCAGATGCACGAAGACATCGGCTTGAACTTCGCCGCGTCTCTCAGATCATTCCTGCGTCAGGACCCCGACATCATCATGGTCGGTGAGATTCGAGACTTCGAGACCGCCGAGATTGCGGTCAAGGCGGCGTTGACGGGTCACTTGGTCTTGTCGACGCTCCACACCAACGACGCGCCGAGCACCGTGACTCGTATGCTCAACATGGGCATCGAACCGTTCCTCGTCACCGCGTCCGTCAACCTCGTCTTGGCGCAGCGTCTTGCGCGGAAGATCTGCCAGGAGTGCAAGGTGCAGGTGCCGACCGACGAGCAAGTCCTGCTCGATGTCGGCTATCCCGAAAACGAGATCCCCGACGTGATCGCGTTTCGCGGGACCGGCTGCAAGGTGTGTAACGATACCGGCTACAAAGGCCGCGTCGCACTCTACGAGGTGATGCCCTTCAGCGACAGGCTGCGCGAAATCGTGCTGCAAGGCGGGTCGACGGCCGAGCTCAAAGACGAGATGATCCGCGAAGGCGTCTCGACGCTGCGCATGGCCGGTCTCAAGAAGGTCCTCCAGGGCGTCACGACGATCGACGAGGTCGTCCGAGTGACCGCCGCGGATTCCTAAACCGAGCACCCTCGCGGGCATTGAGCGCCATTGTCAACCATCGCCAAGGTGTGGGCGACAATTGCCCGATCGTTGATAGAAATATAGCTAAACCCAGAAATTTCAAACTCTTATGGGCTTAGCCACCAAACCTGGAATCCATCTGACATGTTGTGACCCTACATCTCACGTCACGGATTGTCATGTCCCGTGTCCGGTGGTAGATCCGATCGCATGCGCATCAGCAACAGCTTCTCCGAGGGCGAGATTCAGGTCCTCGAATTCATCCTCCAGACTCTCTTGCGCGGGGGCACACCCTCGATGGCAACGCGCAACAAGGACTTCGCATCGGTTTACCGCAAGGTGATGACGATGAAGAAGCGCGTGGAAGAGAAGAAGACGCGGGACAAGCTCTCTTCTTCGGTGGGCACGGTCGCGGCTGCCGACGTGAATGAAGACGATCTGCAGCGCCGAGCCGGCTAACCGGGTTGACTGGTTTGGGTCCGTCACGTAAGCGCGGACCGCTATGGTGATGCAGCTGATCGTCCTGCGGGGCGGGCGCGTTCTCGACCCATCGCAGGGACTCGATGAGACCGCCGACGTCGTGATCGAGGCGGGGCGCATCAAGGCTGTTGGCCGCGACGCGGGCGCAGCCTATTCGCCCACCGCGGGAGTGCGAATCATCGAGGCGGCGGGCCGGTGGGTATGTCCGGGCTTCATCGACCTGCACGTCCACCTGCGCGAGCCCGGCCAGGAGTACAAAGAAGACATCGCCTCGGGATTGGATGCGGCGGCGGCCGGCGGCTTTACGGCGGTGTGCCCGATGCCCAACACGAAGCCGACCAACGACTCTCGCGCAATCACGGAGATGATGCTTTCACGGGCCGAGGAGCATGGCGGCACTCGACTGCTTCCGTTTGGCGCGGTGACCAAGGGCCAGAAAGGCGTCGAGCTCACCGAGATGGCGGATATGCGAGAGGCTGGCGCGATAGGCGTGAGCGATGACGGCTTATGCGTGATGAACGCCGCCGTGATGCGACATGCGATGGAGTATGCCCGCACCTTCGACCTGCTCGTAAGCCAGCACTGCGAGGACCACCACTTGACCGAGGGTGCGCAGATGCACGAAGGCGCGCGGTCAACCCAGTTAGGGCTTCGCGGCTGGCCGCGGGCCGCAGAGGACGTGATCGTGGCGCGCGATCTCGTGCTCGCCGAAACTACGGGAGCGCGTTACCACGTGGCCCACATTTCGAGCTTCGGCGCAGTGCGCTTGATCCGGGAGGCCAAGTCGCGCGGGCTCCGCGTGTCGGCGGAAGTCACCCCGCACCATCTGCTCTTCACCGACGAGGCGCTCCTCAGCTACGACACCTACTGCAAGGTCAACCCGCCCCTGCGCGAGGAGGAAGACCGCGCGGCGCTTCGTGAGGCCCTGGCGGATGGCACCATCGATTGCATCGCCACCGATCACGCGCCCCACACCGACCTCGAAAAGGATTGCGAGTTCGAGGCGGCGTCGGTCGGCATCAACGGGCTCGAGTCGGCCATCGGCTCGATGCTCGGTTTGGTGCGCGAACGCGTGCTCACGCCGCTGCGGCTCGTCGAAACGCTCTCGACCGCCCCCGCTCGCCTGCTCCCTGATTTCGAGGGAGGGTCCCTTCGGGAGGGCCGAGTTGCCGACGTCACGGTCCTCGACCCCGAGGCCCGATGGATTCTCGAACAGGACGCGCTACGCTCCAAATCGCACAACACGCCGTTGCTCGGGCGCGAGCTGATGGGACGACCCGTCATGACGATCGTCGGCGGAGAAGTGGTGCACGAGCTCGAAACATGACCAAAGAAGCACACCTCGTACTTGCAGATGGGACCCGTTTTGCGGGGACGAGCTTCGGCGCGGACGGCGCCGCCACCGGGGAGGCGGTGTTTACGACCGGCATGACCGGTTACGAAGAGGTGCTTACCGACCCCTCGTACTGCGGACAAATCGTCACGATGACCGCGCCGCAGATTGGTAACACGGGCATCAACTTGGAGGACGGCGAGGCGAAGCGCCCTGCCCTTCGAGGCTTCGTCGTGCGCGAGCTGTCGGCGGTGGAAAGCAACTGGCGCTGCAAGGAATCGCTCGACGCCTACCTGAAGCGCAACGGGATCGTCGGCATCACAGGCATCGACACGCGAACACTGACCCGGCACATCCGGGACGTCGGCGCTCAGATGGCCGCGATAGGGACGGAAGACCCGGCGACGTTGCATGACCGTGCGAAGGCGGCGCCCCCGATGACAGGGCAGAACCTCACGGGGGAGGTCACGACTTCCGAGGTCTACCAGTGGACCGAAGGCAGCGGAGCATGGGCCACGCCTCGACCAAACGGCCGACCCTGGCACGTCGTGGCAATGGACTTCGGCGTGAAGCTCAACATCCTTCGCTGCCTCGTGGACGAGGGTTGCAAGGTGACCGTGGTTCCCGCGACGACGAGCGCTGAAGACGTGCTCGCCCTCGACCCCGACGGGGTCTTCCTATCGAACGGCCCGGGCGACCCCGCGGCGGTGTCCGGTGGCATCGCGACGGTAGGCGAGCTGCTCGGCAAGCGGCCCATGTTTGGCATTTGCCTGGGCCACCAGCTCATGAGCCTCGCCTTCGGCGGCTCGAGCTACAAGCTCAAGTTCGGCCACCGCGGCCTCAACCAGCCTGTGAAAGACCTCAAGACCGGCCGCATCGAAGTCACCACGCAAAACCACGGCTTCTGTGTCGACGTCGAATCGCTCAAGGGCAAGTGCGAGCTCACTCACCTCCACCTCAACGACGGGACCTGCGAAGGCATCGAGCACCTCGAAACCGGCGCGTTCAGTGTTCAGTACCATCCTGAGTCGGCCGCAGGCCCGCACGACTCCCGTTATCTTTTTCGGCGTTTTACGGATGCCATCGCTCGCGCGCGCAGCTGATCTCGAACGCGTGCTCACGCGCGCGGCCGAGGAGTGTGAGTCGGGAGCCGCTTGGTTTGGTCAGGGGCTACCGCAGGCGCTGAAGAACGCGATCGCGGCCACCGGGAAGCCCATCGAGCAAAGCGCCGCGGAAGTCGCCTTCGTCGAAGCCGGCGCAGCACCGACAGTTCCACCGAGTCCCGCTGCGCGCGTCGTCGCGTTGAGCACCGAAGGGCTCGAGGGGCTCGCGTCCGTGGTTCGAAGCGTCCAGGGGTCGAAGCCACGTGTCGCGCGACTCATTTGCCCAGTCGCTGTCCTCGACTTCACCACGGAGGGCATCCGCGTCCGCGAGATCCGCCACGGCCTCACCGCCGCGGATTTGCAGGGGAAGCTGAGCACCACGCTCTGGAGCGGACCCGATCTCAAAGAGCTCGGCTCGCACTGAGGTTGGCCGACTCGTGGGAGCCCGCACGTGCAAGGTCGGTTTGGCGCTCGGATTCCCAGACACCTGGACAGCGTTGCCCTGCCCTCGGACTTAGGGAGATCTGAACGGACGGCCGGGGGGACTGCTACCAGATGATCTCGACGTACTCGGCGGCGCCCCGGACGCCCGCCACTTGAAGTGTCGAGCCGTCGTCTAGGCCGATGGTGCCTTCGAT
>JAHEEE010000057.1 GCA_024640845.1 Myxococcales bacterium
GTGAACATGTACTGCAACCCGATGATCTTGTGATCGGTCGAGAAGATGTACTTGCTCCAAAAGCTCTGCTCGTGGTGGGCGTCGTGTCCATGTCCATGCCCATCGTGGACGCCGTGTGTTTCTACTGCTGTGCCTGCTTCAGCCATGACCCATCCATTCAGCGGGAAACGAGCTTGCCCGAATTGCTCTGCGACATCCAAGCCGCGTGTTCTTCAGGGGTCTCCACGACGATACGCGCGCCCATGATACCGTGCCCAATGCCGCACATCTCGGCGCACTGGATGTCCCATTCCCCGGCCTCGGTCGGCTCGAACCAGCCCTTCATCACGCGTCCAGGAATTGCGTCCTGCTTCAGCCGAAATACCGGCACGGAGAAGTCGTGGAGAACGTCTCTCGAGAGGAGCTCGTAGTGATAAGTCTTCCCCACTTCCACGTGCAGCTCGTTGAACGTGGTGATGTCGTCTTCGGTGTCGAGCTCGTTGTCAGGACCCGGGTGAACGAAGTTCCACGCCCATTGCTGCGCGACGATTCGGACGGTGCTGTCTGCTTCCGGAAGACGCTGCTTGATGTTGTACCAGACCATGATGGCCATGAAGACAATCACGAGGTCGCAGAGGATGATCGCAGCATGGGGATAAGTGATCCAACGCTTGAGATTCTTCTCTTCGCCAGTGACGTACTGTGCGCGTCGCCCGTCGCCCTTGTCCCGGAAACGGAAAATCAGAAAGAAGAACGCGGCGTACGCCAATATGGCCCAGAACCCGACGAATACCGCCACCAATGCGATGAGCGAGTCGATGTCGTCAGCAAACGACGAGGCGACCGGCACATTCGAGGCGATGAGATACTCGCCGAATGGCTCGAAGATTCCTTTGATGAAGTCGTAGATTCCCTGAAGCATTCGACCCTCTACCCGTTCAGCGCAAAATGAATGCGAAGACGACACCGACGTAGATGACAGCGCCAATCATGGTCCACTTCCACCAGAAGTACGCCTCATTGTCGGGATCCCGTGTTTTGCCAGCCATGTGTTATTCGTCCTCGCAGCCTACTCGGAGAGGCTGCCAATGTACGCGATGACGTCCTTCATCGCTTGTTCGGTGGGCAATGTCATCGAAAACGGTCGCATCTTGGCGCCTGTGACGTCGCCCGGATGCGTGCCGCGAATGCCCGCTTTGAAGTTCTTGAGCTGCGTCAGCAGATACCAGTCGCTCGCGCCCGCCAGCGGCGGCCCAAACTGGTCGATGTTGCCCAGCGCGTTCTCGCCGTGGCACTGTACGCAGGTCGCGAAGTAGATTTTCCCCGTCTCTGGGTTTCCACCCTCGAGCGTCGGCGCGGGATTCGTCGGCGGGAGGCTCGCGACGTAGGCGGCGACCAGGTCGACGTTCTCGTCGGTTTTCAAGGCTCGCGCCATCGGCTGCATGCGCTTGCCTGCAAGGTCCTCGATATGCCAGCCGCGATAGCCCGCCTTGAAGCCGCGGAGCTGACGCTTGATGTACCAGCGCTGGAGACCGGCAATCGAAGGGGCTCCCACCGCTTGGTTGCCCTCGCCGTTCTCGCCATGGCACTGCACGCAGCCATCGTAGAGCTGCTGGCTGTACTCCAGGCTCGCTTTGTCCGGGCTTGGATCCTGACAACCGACGAGCAGCGTCGATAGCCCGAGCACGAGCGAAACACCGATACGCACCATGTTCATCATCCGCCCTCCCCGAGCGACTTGAGGTAGGCCACCAGCGCGTCGACCTCCTCCTGCGGGAAGTTGTAAGGAGGCATCGTCTTGCCGTAGCCCTGCACGACCTGGTCCCAGGAGTTCAAGATCGACGTCGCCAAGTAGGTCTCATCCGCGACCACCGTCTCCCCGCTCACGAGCAGACGCTCCTTGCCGAACAGACCGAGCCAGTTGGGACAAGGCTGGGTCTTTACGCCGTCGACCGCATGGCAAGCCATGCACCCCTTGCTGTTGCTGAGCTTCTTGCCCCAACATGCCATGGGATCCGCGGCCCCCGTGCATTCGGGAGGCATCGTGGCCTGGCCGGGGGCGGCCGCAACGGCTCCGGCAAACGACCAACCGTTGATCGCGGACTCGTCTTCCGATGGCTCCGGCTCGACACCGGGGAACGCCGCGCGAGGGCTAGCCGCATACTCCGCCATCGCCTCGTTGATGGGCTTCGGGCCGTTTTCGAGCGCTTGCTTCTGCTGCCGCGTGACGATGTCGTACTCGTCGTCCGGCGACGGCGCCTCGACCGAAGCTCCCTGACCGCAGCCTCCGCCAAACGTCAAAACGGCAGCCACGGTCGAGAGAATGCGGAGCGTTGCGAATCGTGTGTTGTGCTTCGTACTCATCCCTGTGCGCTCAGTGTGTTTGATGGTGGTGAAGGCTTTTCGAAAGCCGTGGATCGCCGACCGGCACCAGCGGGACCCTCCCGAACTGCCAGAAGACGTACGCGAAGAAGACGCCGCCGACGAAGAGCAGGGCCCCCACATCCGCCGGCTGAATGCTGAAACCTCCGGCCTGCGGCAGAACGAACCAGTAGATGTCGACGATGTGCATCAGGATGACCCAGAAGCACATCACCTGAAGCCAGCGAAGGTTCAGCTTCTGAACCCGTGAAATCAATAGGAGGAATGGCGCCACGAAGTGACCGAATATCAGGAGATAAGCGATGAACTTCCACCCCTCCTGCCAACGAAGGTGGTACCAAGTCGCTTCTTCGGGAATCCCCGCATACCAAATCAGCATCCACTGCGAGAACGAGACGTAGGTCCAAAAGCATACGAAGCCAAACAACAGCTTGCCGAGGTCGTGAAAGTGGACCGGCGTGATCGCGTCACCAGTGAGGCCCCGCTTGTAGAAGCTGAGCCCGACGAGGATCGTCGCGGCCAAGATAGCGACGGCGGAACCGGCGAAAATGATGACTCCGAAGATAGTGGAAAACCACGCCGCTTCGAGCGACATGAGCCAGTCGAAAGCCGCGAACGTCAATGAGCCCGCAAATACTATCAAGGACACCGGGGCGAGGCTCTGCATACGCAGCGTGTGCTTGGGATCGTGGTCTTCGTCCTGGCGCCTAGACCAGCCGAAGTAGGCCAGAGCGATGATCGACCAGATGATGAGGTAGACCAACGCGCGGGCACTCCAGCCCTTCGTGTTCAGGTAACCAGTCTTGTCTGCGAGGATCTCGTGGTGGAGCGCCGTCTCCTGTGCCGTGTGAGCGTGGCCCTCGTCGTGTCCGGTTTCCGCACCATGCGCAGCGTGGTCGTCGTGACCGTCGCCATGGTCCTGAGCGCGCGCGACGCTCGCGCCGAGCTGTAGCGCACCGTGCTCCTCATGCGCTTCTTCATCCGAAACCGAGTCGGTTTCGGAATCCGAGTCGTCGTGCGCGGCCCCGTGGTCGCCATGTGCAGACGCGCTTTGCCACTCGTCGTACATATCGAACTTTCCGCTCAGCACTCCAACGATGAAGGGCACTGCTAGGATCAACACGACCGGGGCCCCCGACATGATCACCTCTGGAATGCGCCGCGAGGTCACCCCCCAGTGGGAGGCGGTCATGAACTGGATCAGGACCAAGAACAGCGCGCCCAGCATGAACGTGGCGACGGTGAAGAGAGCGAAGAGATAGGCGTACCCGAGCCGGTCGGGCGGTGCCGTCACTACCGCGAGGAGGCCGCCGACCACGGCAAGCACCAGCGGTGTCACCCACGCGCGCGCCCAGAAGCCGTCGTTGCCGACCCGATAGTCTTTGTTGTTCGCTTCCGTCACTTGGACTGCTCCGTGTTCTCCGCGAGCTGGCTCAACTGCAGCGCTCGGACGTATTCAACGATGGCCCAACGATCATCAACGGGAATGTTGTGCGCGTACGCCGGCATGTTTCGGACGCCGTTCTTGATCGTCGCGTAAAGCTGGCCGTCCGGAATGTGCCGCAAGCGGTCGTCGTGGAAGCTCGGCGCGATGAGGCCGGTCGCCCCGAGCGCTGACGCTCGTCGAGACACCATCCCCATACCGTCGCCTGCGAGCGAATGGCAGGGCGCACAGTAGATCTCGTACCGCTCCTTGCCACGGGCGAGGAAGACGGACGTCCCGCCGTTGCGCTGCACGATGCCGGCGGGTGTCTCCATCAGCCAGTTCTCGCCCTTGGCGTCCCGGCCAGTCGCCCAATGAATGAACTTCTCCGACTCGCGAGGAATGGTCCCCTCGACCCCGGGTCGCATCGAGCGCTGGTCGGGGAAGAACGGCTGCCGCTCCTGGGTGTCGTAGCGCGGCTGGTTATACATGTTGCGAATACCGACGATTGGAGGCTCCGAGCTCTCCGCACCGATGCATCCGCTGACCAGCGTCGCGAACACCAGGGTAGCGAAACGAGCGCGCATCACAGCACCTCCTCCTCGATGAGCTCGAGGTGGGTCGGGTTGGTCGATTCCAACAATGCCTTGGTTCGCTCGAGGTCGAATTTGCTGTCGTCCGCCTCGATCGAGATGAAGAACTTGTCGTCGGTGGCTCCCTCGAAGCGGTCGGACTCGAAGATCGGATGGTTGTGCCTCGGCAGCTTGATGATGCCGAGCAAACCGAAAAGCGTTGCGAAGCCGCACAACAAGATGCCGAGCTCGAACATGATGGGAACCATCGACGGGAAGGCCCCAGGCGGCTTGCCGCCGACGATGAGGGGATAACCAGCGCCGATCTTCAATAGGTCGAACGAAAACGCGTTCGTGTACTGCATCATGACCACCGCTGTGGCGACGCCGATCATGCCAAAGATGAACGAGATCACACCGATGCGGGTCGGTTGTAGACCCATCGCCTCGTCCATGCCGTGCATTGGGTACGGCGTGTGGCAATCCCAGCTTTTGTAGCCGGCATCGCGCACCCTCATCGCGGCGCTCGCGAGCGCGTTCGGAGTGTCGTACTCGGCCAGATAGAGAGCAGGCTTTTTTGTTTCGTTAGCCATGATTCGCCTCACTCCGCCGGCACCGGGGCGACAGCGGCCGCGCCCGGTTCCTCGTCATGCGCCCCGAGGGCATGCAAGTCGGGATGCGCCCCCGGCAGCGTTCCTTTGACCTCCGCAATGGCGATCATCGGAATCCAACGAACGAACAACAGGAATAGTGTGAAGAACAACCCGAATGTGCCCAAGTACGTCAGCACGTCGATGCCGGTCGGGTGGAACATGCCCCACGACGAAGGGAGGAAATCCCGGTAGGTCGAGGTCACGATGATGACGAAGCGCTCGAACCACATCCCGATGTTGATCAGGATGCTCGCGATGAACATGATCGGAACGCTCGTTCGCGCTCGCTTGAACCAGAAGATCTGCGGCACAACGACGTTGCAGAACACCATGGCGTAGTACGCCCACCAGAGGGGACCCCAGTTTCCGTTCTCGTCGAGCATGCCGAACCCGAGGCGGTTGTGGAAGAAGACCCACTGCTCGTATGGGTTTGCCGAATACCAAGCGATGAAGAACTCCATGGCATACGCGTAACCAACGAGAAGCCCGGTTCCGAGCATGAACTTGTTCATCAAGTCGAGGTGCTTGATGGTGACGATATTCTCCAATTTGAAGACCGTTCGACAGATCAGCATCAACGTCATGACGAGCGCGAAGCCGCTGAAGACCGCCCCGGCGACGAAATACGGAGGGAAGATCGTGGTGTGCCAGCCAGGAACGACCGAGGTCGCGAAGTCGAAGGAAACGACGGAGTGGACTGAAAGGACGAGCGGCGTCGAGATGCCCGCAAAGATCAGATAGGCCCGCTCGTAGACCTGCCAATGCCGATGCGCGCCGCGCCAGCCGAGCGCGAAGAACCCATAGGTCCGCTTGCGGACCAGGTTCTTGGAACGGTCACGCAAGGTTGCGAAGTCCGGGATGAGACCCACGTACCAAAAAATGACGCTGATCGTCAGATAGGTGCTGACCGCGAACACGTCCCACATGAGCGGGCTCTTGAAGTTCGGCCACATGTCCATCTGGTTCGGGATCGGAAACAGGTAGTAGTCGAACCACGGACGACCGGTGTGGATCGCCGGGAACAGGCCCGCACAGAGCACCGCAAAGACCGTCATCGCCTCGGCGAAGCGGTTGATGCTCGTGCGCCACTTCTGCCTGAAAAGGAAGAGAATGGCGGAGATCAGAGTTCCGGCGTGGCCGATACCAATCCACCAGACGAAGTTGGTGATGTCCCAAGCCCAGTACACGGGAGCGTTGTTACCCCACACACCGACGCCCTGATAAAACAGGTAGGCGAGTGCAGCGCCCATGACCCCTAGAATGGAAAGCGAGAGCAGGAACAAGAGCCACCAGCCCCGCGGTGCGGGGTTCTCCGTAACACCTGCGATCGCTTCGGTGACATCGTTGGCAGTCGTTCCCTCCGGAAGGAGATAGGTCTCGCCGAGCTCTTTGATGGGTGCTTCGTAGCTACTCATTGGTTCTTACCCATTTCCCTTCAGCTTGGGGTTTGGGTTCCGTATGCGCGCGAGGAACGAGGTCCGCGGCCGCGTGCCGATCTCCGCAAGGAGCTTGTAGTTGCGGTTGACGTCGGCCCACTTCGCCACCGTGCTCTTCGGGTCGTTGAGGTCGCCGAAGGCAATGGCGCGGGTCGGACAAGCCTGCTGACACGCGCTCTTGATGTCGCCGTCCTTGAGGAAGCGGCCTTCGCGTTTCGCGGCGATCTTGCCCGCTTGGATGCGCTGCACGCAATAGGTGCACTTCTCCATGACGCCGCGCATGCGCACGGTGACGTTCGGGTTGAACTGGAGCTTCCGCGACTCGGGGAAGTCCTTGTACCAACCGAACTTGTCGTCGAGGTGGCCGTGCCAATCGAGGTAGTTGAAGCGGCGCACCTTGTATGGGCAGTTGTTGGCGCAGTACCGAGTGCCCACGCACCGGTTGTAGGCCATGTCGTTGAGGCCCTCGGGCGAGTGAACCGTCGCGTTGACGGGGCAGACGTTCTCGCAGGGTGCTTCCTCGCACTGCTGACACGTCACCGGCTGGACGGCGATCTCCGGGTCGTTCTCGTCGTCGCCGACGAAGTACCTGTCGATGCGAAGCCAATGCATCTCACGGCCGCGCTCGACTTCGATCTTGCCAACCGTCGGGATGTTGTTCTCGGCCTGACAAGCCATGACGCACGCGTTGCAGCCAGTGCAGCCATTGAGGTCGATGACCATGCCCCACTTGTGACCCTCGCTGTAGTCCTGCTGCTTCCAAAGCGGGGGAGTGCTCACGGGATCGACCGAGCGGTAGGAGGCGAAGTCGGGCTCGGCCTTGTACTCGTCGAGCGTCGCGTCGATCGCGATCGGGCGGCCCTCCATCCGGTCGTGTGTCTGGGTCTGCACGAGATTGTACTTCTCGCCGAGGACCTCGACAGCGACGCCATCGGTGAAGCTCATTCCGTCGCTCGTGCGGATCGCGCCGACGTCGAAGCCCTTGCCATTGCCATAGCGTCCGGCGGCCGTTCGGCCCCACCCGAGGGTGAGCGTGATCGAGTTGTCGGCGTGACCAGGAACGATCCAAGCCGGAACCTCGACGCGACCCTCACCTTTGGAGAGCCGCAGCATTTGGCCGTTCCTGGCGCCAAGCGCCTTGGCAGTCCCGGGCGAAAGCAATGCGGCGTTGTCCCAGACCAGCTTCGTCATCGGACTCGGCAACTCGAGCGCCCACAAGTTGTTGGCGTGCGTCCCATCGAAGAGCGCCGGATCGGGTTCGAACGTCACCTCGAAGTTGCCCTTGCCGAGCTTCGTGGATCTGCCTTTGGCGCTGGCCAATGCAGCCGCGAACGCGTTCTCTTGCACTCCACCCTGCCCCACCCCGGGCTTGAAAAGCACCCCGGTGTGGAGCCCAGCGCGCCATACCTGGGCTTCGCTAAGTCCCTGAGGATTGAACCCGTAGAGGAGTAGCGCGGAGGTCGTCTTGTCCATCGCCTCCGCGTGGGTCGCCTTGACGATGTCGTGCCCGTTCGCGGCCTTCTCCCCGGCGATCGTCGCCAAGAGCTCGACGGCGCTTCGGCCGCCGTAAAGCGGCGCGATGAGCGGCTGCTGCACCGAGACCGCCCCATCGAGTGCTTGCTGGTCGCCCCAAGTTTCGAGCTCATGCGCCATCGGCACGTGCCACGAGCTCCGCTCCGACGTCTCATTGCGGTGGCTCGAGAGGTGCACCGAGGTGAGCCCCTCGCGCCCGAGCAGCTCCGCAAACTTCACGTCGGCTGGAGCGTCGTACACGGGGTTTCCTCCGAGAATGAACAGCGTCGTGAGGCTTGCCTGTTCTGCGGCGAGCGCCACGATGCCTTCACGGCTCGGCGTGTCGCTCTCATCGATGACGGGGCTGAGGCGGACCGTCTTATTCGCGTTCCCGAGCGCCTGGTTCATTGCAAACGCGAGCGCGTGAACGACGGGCGGTTGGCCGGAACCGGCGACGACGATGGACTTCCCGCTGTTGGCCACGAGTTCGTCCGCCACGGCGCGTAGAAACGCGGTGTCGATGCCCTCTCGGTCGGTGCTGTCCAGCGATTTGCTGAGCGAAGCCAAGCCTTGAACGCCGCGTCCACCGAGCTCCGCGGCAAGCAGACGTGTGAACCGTTCAATGTCCCGGCTCGGAAGGCGCATACGATGATCCGCCATGCCCCCGGTGACCGTATAATTGGACTCCGCCACATAAAGGCGGGCCATCGCGGCATTGGGGTTGGTGATGGTGCGACGGGCGGCAAACTGCCTGCCCGCCACCGTAGAGCCTGGCTCGTTGCCGAGGAAGTCGGCGCCCAGCGAAACCGTGACCATCGACTGCGCGTAGTCGTACGCCGGGTATACCGTCGTACCAAAAGCAATCCGAGCGCCCTCTCGCACGTTGTCGTCGTCGATCGAGCTGTAAGTGTAGAACTTTGCCTTTGGGAACTTCGCGAGAACCTGCCCGCGCATACGCCGGAACGTCGGGCTGTTCGAGATCGGGGCGAGGAACCGAAGGCCAGCACCTTCGTCGCCCTCATGCTTCTTGACCAAGCCCTTGAGCGCCTCGTCGAAGGCCGCGTCCGTGGAGTTCACTAGTGCATTGCCGCGGCGCTGCGCCGGCGACTGCGAGCGATCGGGATCGTACAGGTCCCAGACATAAGCCTGGGCGCGAACATCGGTACCGCCAAAGCTTCGCGTGTGCTGTTCGTTGCCTTCGACCTTGGTCGGGCGGCCGTCGTGGCTCGTGACGACGACGCCGAGCGCGTCACGACCGCGCGCTGTCACGGTCGCGAAGTGGGACGCGATGCCCGGCACCAAGTACTCGGGCGCCTTGCTGTACGGAAGGATCTCGTTCTCGGGACGGCGCAGGCAACCCTGAAGTCCTGCTGCAAGCGCGGCGATCGAAGAACCCTGCACGAACGACCGGCGCGAGACGAGCGTCTTCGGGCTGAGAAGATCGGTGACGAAACCGCCTGGCTTCTCTTCTTCGGCGAGCCGCTTCAGCTCGTCCGGATCGGTGTTCTTGTCCTCGAGCGTCCGCCACATCGACGGCCCCTTCCCCGGACTGAGCTCGTATGAGTTTCTGCGGGTCATCGGTGACACCCCGAACAATTCATGGGTGGATTGAGGGCGGCTGCGACCGCGGCGCGCTGAGCGAGCCAGGCGTCATCGGCTTCCCACTTCATGTTAGTCACCTCGCTCTTGGGCCGGATGTGTGGCTCGGGATTGCGGTGGCAATCCAGGCACCACTGCATGGCAATCGGCTCGACTACGCCTACGACCTCCATCTGATCGATACGGCCGTGACAGGACGCGCAGCCGACGCCGGCGTTGAGGTGCGCGCTGTGATCGAAGAACGCGTGGTCGGGAATCTGATGCACGCGAACCCATGGCACCGCGTCGTCGGTCTCCCAGCTCTCACGAATCAGCCCGAGCTTCTCCGACTCGGTACGCACGACCGAATGGCAGCCCATGCAGGTCTGCGTTGGCGGCACCATCGCTTCGTGCGAGCGCTCCACCTGGGAGTGGCAATAGCGACAATCCATGCCGAGCTCTCCGGCGTGTAGACGGTGGCTGTATTCAACGGGCTGCTTCGGCGTGTAGCCAACCTGAAGGTTGGGCGGCGTGAAGTAGACCCAGAACAAAATGAACACGCCTGCGCCTAAGCCACCGGCGACGACCGCCAACGCAAGGGGCAAGTAGTTCAACTCGCGGGGGAAAATCTGCATGCTGCGTTTTCTCTTGAGTCCTCTCGGCGACCGGCCGCCATTTAGGCGAAGCTCGAGGATCAGACAAGCCAGTTCGGCGATTTTCGCCGAACCGAATCCAGGCGGCCCTCGCGCAGTAGAACCGCGCCCGGCTTTTCTTCTCCTCGCGGGCCCGCTAGGGCCGCTCCAAGACCCGGTCAACCCTCGGGCGATGGCCTATATCGCCGCCCAGCGGAGATTGGTCAAGCCTCTGGATCGACGCGGACCCCGACCGCGAGGCCGTCCGGCGTCGGAACGCAGACCGAGCGATAGTGCTGGGCCATCTCCTCGTGGAAGCGACGCATCGCTCTCGCCTCCTCGATGTCGTCGAGCAGCTTGCCAAACAGATAGGCGTTGTCTCCAATCAACAGCCCCCCGGTTCGGAGGTTCTCGGTCGCCCATCGGCCGTATACGTCGTATCGGCCCTTGTCGGCGTCCAGAAAAACCGCGCAAAACGGCGCCGAAACACTGAGCTTTGGGAGAACGTCCGCGGCGTCTCCTTTAATGAGGGTGACGCGGTCGCCGAAACCGGCCTCCCCGATGACCTCCGCGGCAACCTCTGCGTGGAGCGGATCGGCCTCGATCGTCCACAAGTGGCCCCCAGGTGGGAGCGCGCGGGCCATCCACAAGGCCGAATAGCCGGCAAGCGTCCCGATCTCGACGACCTTGCGCGCAGCGACGAGCCTGAGGAGCATCTCGAGGAGGCGGCCTTCGGCCGGACCCAATTGGATCTCGGGCATTCCATGTCGGCTTGGCGCCTCGAATGCGCGCCGAAGCGCGCGGTCGTCCGGGTGGTGTGTCCGGGCGGCGTAGTCGAGGATTTGTACGGTGGCATACCGCCCTCCTGCTCTGGAATCCTGATCGGCCATGAATTCTCCGAATTCTTGTGAATTGCTTCCTCTGGTATCGATATTTTCCGTTGGCACCGTTACAATCCAGGTTGTGCCAAGACCGTCGTCACCACCGCCGGCGCCACCTCCGAACACGCCGCTCGGCAACTACACGTTGGTTGACCGTATTGCAGTTGGCGGGATGGCGGAAGTGTTTCGTGCGCTGGAGCCGCGCGCGGTCGGTGAGCCTCGAGTCGTGGTGCTCAAGCGCATGCTCCCGCACATCGCCGAGGAGGCGAATGCGCAGGAGATGTTTGCCGAGGAAGCGCGACTCGCCAGTCAGGTGACCCACCCCAACGTCGTCCACGTTCTCGGCCATGGCGAGATTGGCGGTCAGCCGTACCTCACGCTCGAGTACGTACCCGGCTGCGACCTATGGCGGCTCAATCGCCGACTCACGCTGCACAGCAAACGGCTCGAGCACGACCTCGTGGTGTATCTCGTGCGGCAGATCCTCTCAGGCTTGGACGCCGTGCACAGCGCGACCGATCGAGAAGGCAGCGCTCTCGGCATCGTGCACCGCGACATCAGCCCATCGAATGTGCTGATCTCGATTCACGGAGACGTGAAGATCGCGGACTTCGGCATCGCGCGGGCGGCGAACGTGAATGCGTTCGAGGTGGACACAGCGGTGCGCGCCAACGGCAAGCTCGGCTACCTCGCACCGGAGCAGGTGTCGGGCGGAAAGGTCGACCGGCGGGCCGATCTGTTCTCGGCTGGCGTCATCGCTGCGGAGCTCTTCATGCGACGGCCGCTGTTTGCTGGCGGCAGCGAGCTTGCGGTGCTGCTGGCGATCCGTGACGCGGAGGTCCACCCGTTCGTCGAGTTTCTTCCGCAGCTGCCCGAGGGACTCGGCTCGGTCGTCCTCAGCGCCCTCTCTGTGAATCCGGAGGAACGGCCGCCAACAGCGCGTGCGTTCTGGGCGGCGCTCGAGCCCTGGCAAAGCCGTCCCGAGGACGTGCTGCGGGCGGAGCTTGCGGCGATGGTCGCGTCGATCGCTTCCGAAAGCCGCACCCGAAAGACCTCGGCGGACACGATCCCCAAGGCGACGATGCCTCCGACGCCGCACGTGCTCGCCGACGAGCATCCGAGCACGACGAACGTCACACCGCTCGAATACCAGATCCGCAAACCAAACGGCGCGACCGTCGGTCCACTCGCTTACGCGAAGGTCGTCGAAGCGGTGGCCACTGGCCAGGTCGACGGCAGTGATGAGATCAGTATCGCGGGAGGCGATTTCCAACCACTCTCATCGCTCCAAGATCTCTATCGCCATGTCCCGGTGTCCTGCATGACGCCGACGACGACGCGCGTGGAGTCGACCAGCGCCGCGGACCGAAGCATAGACTTCGAAGATGGCGGATTCGTGGTCGCATTGGCTCGGACGCTGGTCACGCGACGAACCGGCTTGTGGCTTTGCGAGCAAGGCGGCGTGCGCAAAGAAGTCTACACGAGGCAAGGTGTGCCCGCCTTCGTGACGAGCAACCTCGCGGGCGAGTTGCTTGGCGAGTACCTCGTAAAGAAGCGCGTGATCAATCGAAGCGAGCTCGACATGGCGCTCGCGGTGATGCCGCGGTTCGAAGGCAAGCTCGGAGATACACTCGTCGCACTCGGCCTCGTCGAGCCGCTCGAGCTCTTCCAGCACATCGGCGAGCAGGTTCGAGAGAAGCTGCTCGACTTGTTCACATGGGCCTCCGGCACGGCAACCTTTTACGAGGGCGTGGATCCACCGAGCAGCGGCTTCCCCCTTCGCCTCGACGCATGGGAGATCCTCGACCGAGGAATCCAGCGGCGAATCGCGGCCGGATTCGAGAGCAAGCTCATCCTCGAACGGGGCCAGGACCACGTCGTGCAAGCCGATCGCATCGACACCGCAATCGCGACCACGGCGCTTCCAGATGACGTTCGCGCCGCGCTCGTGCTCTGCAAGACACCGCACACGATCGAAGAAGTGGCGCAATTCGTCGCCGAGCAGCCGTCGCAGACCGACCCACAGCGGGGGTATCGGGTCGCCGCCATGCTGCTCTCCCTCGGTGCCGTCCACTGGACCTGAGACTCGGCCCCGGCGCTCCTTGACCCCTTTGTGAGCGGCTGCTAGCTGTCGCCCGGCTTTCTGGCCGAATTCCATAGGAGTCGCCATGTCCATCGTACGCGTCCTCGTCTCTGACAAGCTCTCGGAAGCGGGCCTCTCGGTCTTGCGAAATGCCGCCGATGTCGAGCTGGAATACCGCCCCGGCATGAGCGAAGACGAGCTCTGCGCCCTCATCGGAGACTTCGATGGTCTCATCATCCGCTCCGCGACGCAGGTCACTGCGCGCGTCGTCGAGGCCGCGGACAGGCTCCGCGTGGTCGGCCGAGCAGGCATCGGCGTCGACAACGTCGACATCCCGGCCGCCAGTCGCCGCGGGATTGTCGTCATGAATACGCCAACCGGCAACTCGGTCACTACGGCCGAGCACGCCCTGGCTCTGCTAGCCTCCCTGGCGCGGAAGATCCCGCAGGCCGTGGCATCGATGCGCAGCGGCAAGTGGGAGAAGAGCAAATTCCAAGGTCGCGAGATTGCCTACAAGACACTCGGCATCATCGGCCTCGGCAATATCGGCCGCATCGTGGCGGATCGGGCACAAGGCCTGAAGATGAAGGTCATCGGCGTGGACCCCGTCATGAGCAGCGACCGGGCGGCAGAGCTCGGTATCGAGCTGGTCGAGCTCGACGACCTCCTCGAACGAGCGGACTTCCTCACGATTCATGCGCCGCTCACGCCGGAAACCAAGAACATGATCAACGACGCAGCATTCGACAGAATGAAGAACGGCGCATTGATCGTGAACGCGGCGCGAGGCGGCATCGTCGACGAGGAGGCGCTCGTGCGCGCTATCGAGGAAGGTAAGATCGCAGGTGCAGCCCTCGATGTCTTCGGCCAGGAGCCGATCGACCCCGAGCACCCGCTGCTCGGTCTCGACAACGTGCTGTGCACCCCGCACCTCGGCGCTTCGACCTCGGAAGCGCAGGAGCGTGTCGCCGTGGAAATCGCCGAGCAGGCGGTCGCGTACTTGCAGCTCGGTATCGTCAAGAACGCAGTCAACGTGCCGACCCTGCCCCCCGAAACCGCGGCGCGACTCGCACCGTACCTCGAGGTCGCAAAGGGCCTTGGGCGCATCGTCGGCCAGCTCGAGCCAGTCGATGTGCGCGAGCTTCGCGTGACCTGCACCGGGGAGGCCGGCGAGCTTGGCGTGACCCCGATTGCGCGCGCCGCATTGGCCGGCTTCCTCGAGTCTCACCTCGAAGAGCCCGTGAACCCAATCAGCGCACCATACGAGGCGCAGGAGCGCGGCATTCGGCTGGCCGAGGTCAAGGAAGCCAGCGCCATGTACTCGGCTGCGGTTCGCGTGACCGTGACTGGCGAAAAGGGAAGCCACAGCGCAACCGGCGTCCCCGGGCGCAATGGTGAGCCCCGGCTCGTAGCGCTCGACGGCTACGAGATCGACGCCGTGCTCGAGGGCTCCGTCATCATGATGCGCAACCTCGATCGTCCGGGTGTCATCGGCTCGGTCGGCACGGTCCTCGGTAACCGCGGCATCAACGTGTCGAGGATGCAGCTCGGTCTCGATGAGAAGACCGGCCAGGCCCTCGCACTCTACAATGTGGACTCGCCGGTCGAGGACGCAGCCTTGGACGAGCTTCGGAAGATCGACGCCGTCAGCAGCGTGCACAACCTGAGGCTCTGAGATGCCCCCCTCGGCGCGACAGCGACGGACGGGGAGCTCAGCGCCGCTCGGCTCCCCGAGCTCCGAGCTGCCGATGACGCCTCCTGACGGAATGCGAGACCTGCTTCCGCCCGTATCCATGACCCGAACCCTGCTCTGGCAGCGGCTGATGGAAACGTTCGACGTCTACGGTTATCAGCGCGTCACGACGCCGCCGTTCGAGTACGCGGATGTCATCGAGCGGGGCCTCGGAGCCGTCGATCGTCGAGACCTGGTTCGCTTCGTCGAACCCGACTCTGGGGAGGTCGCGGTACTCCGTCCGGACATCACCCCCCAGATCGCGCGCATCATTGCAACGCGTCTTCAAGATCGCCCCGCGCCCTGGCGGCTGTCTTACGAAGGCACGATTGTCCGCCGCACCCGTGGCAGGGCGCGTAAGCAGCGTCAGGTCCTCCAGTGCGGCGTCGAGTGCGTGGGCCTCAAGGGCCCCGAGTCCGATGCCGAGGTGATCGAGGTCGCCGCTCGTGCGTGCGAGGGCGTCGGCCTCCGTGACTTCCTCGTCGAGCTCGCGCAGGTGAAGATAGGCGCCGAGGTGCTGGACCACGTTCCAAACGGTGCACGAACCAAGGTGGTCGAGACACTGGCCGCGAAAGACGCGAGCGCGCTCGAGAAGCTGTTGAAGAAAGCCGGAGTCGTTGGCACGGAACGCAAACGACTCGTGATGCTGTGCGACCTCTACGGGGACCGCGGCATCATCGCCGATGCGCGCCGACGCCTGCGCAATACCGCGGCTCGCCGCGCTCTCGATGAGCTCGAGCGTGTGGTCGAGCGCTTGGAGTCCGCGGGGCTCGGCGAGCGCGTGGCGATCGACCTCGGAGACCTCCGACGCCACAGCTACTACACAGGGGTGAGCATGACGTTGCTCGCGGAAGGTCCGGGCGAGCCGCTCGGCATGGGCGGCCGATACGACGATCTCCTCGGCCGATACGCCGCGCCCGCACCTGCAACGGGCTTCGCATTCGCGGTCGACAACGTCTCGTGGGCCCTCTCCGAGGCCGGAATTTCGCTCGAAGACCAACTGCCCTTGCGCGCGCTCGTCGCGGGGGGAAGCTACGCGCGCCGGCGACGGACGGCCGAGCAGTGGCGGGCACTTGGCGCCCGGGTTGCCGTCGTCCCCTCGAAAACCGCCGACGAGGCAAAGCAGTACGCGAAAGCGTGGGACTACGATCTGTTGATTTGGCAATCAGGCGGCGAAGCGAAGCTCTCGCGCATGAAGGACGGCCGTACGCGGGCGCTCCGTGGCGCGCCGAGTGAGGCGCTCGTCTCCTGGGTGCAAGTTGGGAATGAGTCATGAGTGCAGTGGTGGTGGTGGGCGCCCAATGGGGCGACGAAGGAAAGGGCAAGGTCGTCGACCTCTACGCGCCGTACGCCGAGCTCGTCGTCCGGTACGCGGGGGGCGCGAACGCGGGACACACGCTGGTGGTGGGAGGCGAAAAGCTAATCCTACACCTCATCCCGTCGGGGATTCTTCACGAGCAGACCAATTGCGTCGTCGGCCAGGGAACCGTGATCGACCCGGCCGTTTTCCTGAAGGAGACCGAGGCGCTCAACGTACGTGGCCTGGACACCCGCGGCCGGCTAGTCGTCAGCCAACGCGCCCACGTCGTGTTGCCTCACCACAAGCTCATCGACGAGCTTCGCGAAAAGAGATCGGGCGGCGCAATTGGAACCACCAAGCGTGGCATCGGCCCGTGTTACGAAGACAAGGTCGCGCGAAGAGGCGTGCGGATGGGCGACCTGCTCAATCCGGAGAGGCTCCAAAGCAAGCTCGCCGCGAACCTCGAGTGCTGGCGCCCGGTCGCGGAAGACCTCGGCGGAACGCTTCCGACCGCCGAAGAGATTACGGCCCAGTACACCGATCTTGGTGAGGCGCTACGCGCGTACATCGGAGACGCAGCGGCAATTGTTCGCGCCTCGATTCAAGCGAACGAGAAGATCCTGCTCGAGGGCGCCCAAGGGACCATGCTGGACATCGACAACGGGACGTATCCGTTCGTCACGAGCTCCAACGCCGTCGCGGGCGGGGCGTGCGCCGGCGCTGGCATCGGGCCGACTCACATCAAGAGCGCCATCGGCATCGCCAAGGCCTACACGACCCGGGTCGGCGGCGGCCCCTTCCCCACCGAGCTCGAGGACGAGACGGGCCAACAGCTCCGCGACGCGGGCGCCGAGTATGGGTCGACGACCGGGCGCCCACGCCGCTGCGGCTGGCTCGACCTCGTCGCTCTGCGGCACGCGGTTGCGGTCAACGGGCTGAACGAGCTCGCCATCACCAAGCTCGACGTCCTCAACGTGCTCGGGGAGCTCAAGGTGTGCGTGGCCTACGAGCTCGACGGGGAGCGTCTCGAATATCCCCCCTACGAGCGAATCGAGGACGTGACGCCGATCTACGAGACGCTCGACGGCTGGGACGAGGAGCTGGCCAAGTATCGGAGCCGAGCAGATCTGCCGGCCGCCGCACAGCGCTACCTCGACCGGATCGAAGAAGAGGTCGGTTGTAGGGTCGGCGTGGTGAGCGTCGGGCCCGATCGCGAAGACACGGCGGACCTCGTCGACCCGTTCGGCTAGCCGCCCAACCAGGCGATGAAGTCGATCTCCACCTTCGCTCCCTTCGGCAGGGCTGCGACCCCTACCGTGGCGCGGGCAGGAGGCACGAGCCCCTGGAAGAAGTCCGCGTAAACCTGATTGACTGTCGAGAATTCAGCCATATCCGTCAGGTACACAGTCGCTTTCGCGACATCGCCTCGACCGACTCGAGCTTTCCGCAGAACCGCGTCGAGGTTGCTCAGGACCTGCCGCGTCTCAGCTTCGATATCCCCGTCGCCCACCATCGCCCCGCTCTCGGGATCGAGCGCGAGCTGCCCCGAGCAGTAGAGCCATTCCCCAACGACGACGGCCTGACAGTAGGGACCGATCGCAGCCGGCGCGGCATCGGTTTCGATTCGTTTGTTCGCCATGATTCCATGCTACTTCATACGGGCATGAAGGTCGCCACGTGGAACGTGAACTCGATCCGAGCGCGCCAGCAACACGTGGTCGACTGGCTAGACGCGGCGCGTCCGGACGTTCTGTGCCTGCAAGAGCTGAAGGTAGCCGACCGTGAATTCCCCTTCGAGCAGGTCCGCGAGTGCGGCTACGAGGCCGCGGTCTTCGGGCAAAAGACCTACAACGGCGTCGCGATCGTCAGCCACCTGCCGCTCGACAACGTGCAAAAGGGGTTTGGCGACGAAGAGGAGGACCCGCAGGCCAGGCTGATCAGCGCGGAGGTCGAGGGCATGACGGTTCTCAGCGCGTACTTCCCGAACGGCGGTGAGGTCGGCTCTGACAAGTACGACTACAAGCTCCGTTGGATGAAGCGGCTTCGTCGGCTGCTCGGGCGCCGCTTCGACCCAGACGCCGACGAAGTCGCGCTCTGCGGCGACTTCAACGTGGCGCCCTTCGACGACGACATCGCGCGGCCTGCCGAGTGGCGGGCGTCGGTGCTCGCCTGCGACTCGGTCCGGGACGCGCTCGACGATGTGGCGTCCTTCGGCCTTCAGGATGTCGTTCGGCCGTTTCATCCCCAGGGGGGCGTGTTCTCGTGGTGGGACTACCGCGGGCGTGGATTCGAGCGCGGGAACGGGCTCCGCATCGATCATGTTTTTTGCACGCCGAAGCTCTCGAAGCGCACCATCGGCGCGGTCGTCGACCGCCAGGAGCGAGCGCGCAAGTCGCCATCAGACCACGCGCCCGTGGTCGTGGAGTTCGCGTGACCGCGCTCTCTGCGCTTGCGGTCTTTGCGCTTGGCCCTTGGATCGCCTTCAGGGCGCTACGCGTCTGCCTCGGGGTCGGCCGCACGGGATCTCCTGCGTCCGAGGAGCGAGCGCTGCTGCGGTTCCATCGCATCGTGTTGCGCAGCAGCGTGGTCGTACTCCCCACCTCGGCCATCGTTGGCGCATTGCTGGTCGACCCTGCCCTCGCAACACGCTGGCCGACGGCTGGCGCCTGGGTCTTTGCGAGCCTTTGCGCGACGACCAGTTGGGCGAGTCTGGCAATCGGGCAACGCGGCCCCGAGGAACGGAAAGTCATGCCGGCCCTCGAGCTCGTCGGTCGCGTCGTGCAGATGTCGACGGTGCCAGCCCTCGGTGTCGGCCTCTCGTTGGTGGCGTTCTCGGCGGTCGAGGCGCTCGTTCCCATGATCCCCACGGCGCGCTCGGTCGTCGCCGCTTTTCTATCGTTCGCTGCCGCGATCGTCCTGAGCCCTTGGCTGGCCATTCAGCTCGGGCTCTGGCGACGACTCCCAATCGCGATTGACGCCGATGGGGTCGAGTGGCAGGTCGCGCACTTCCCCGCGACCGCCCCGTTCCTGACCCACGCCGCAGCGCTGCCTTGGCTCCGCACGGTTCTCGTGACCGATGGGCTTTTTCGACGCGCGCCAGCCTCCCATTGGCGCGCCCTCGTAGAATACGAGATCGGCGGCGGAGGGGAGGCCCGGAGAGGACGCGTGGCACGATGGGCGATAGCGGTTCCCCTATCCCTGGTCGTCTTCATCGCGGCGAACGCAGTCGGTGCCGGAGACCCCCACAAGCTCGTCGCGGCAACCGTCTTGGCGGTGATCTTCAGCGCCGCCGCCGCTTGGATCGCCAACCGACAGCCTCCTTCTACACTCAAGCTCGACGCGGCGGGCCCCTCGATGCAGGAGCTCGCTCAGACGCTCCGCAGCCTGCCGCCCCGCTATGGGCAAGCCCTCCCGCGAACGTCGCACCGGCCGTTGGGCACGGCGCTCTACGACCGGCTCTTATCGCTTGGCCACGACCCCGGACCGAGGCCGCACACATGAGCCGATCGCGGCTCAGAGACATCATGGCCGCAACCGTTCTCGGCGCGATCCTAATCGGGTGCGCCGCGCCGGGTCGCGAAGTGTCCGACACACGCGTCGAGGAGGGGCCGGTTCCCTTGGGCAAGCTCCCGGCAGGCGTTCGGCCAACGAGCTACCGGTTGAGCCTGGAGGTGATTCCCAGCCGGGACACGTTCTCCGGGACGGCGATGATCACCATCGAGCTCGACGAGCCCGCGGCGCTGATCTGGATGCACGGTGAACGGCTCGACGTGAAGTCGGTCTACGCGACCCACGCCACGACCCGCATCGAGGCGACATGGGAGCAGAAGACCTCGGACGGTGTCGCGAAAGTCGAGCTTCAAGAGCCACTGCCCGCCGGGCGCAGCACGCTCCACTTCGAGTACACCGCGCCGTTCGACACACCGCTTCGGGGCCTCTATCGCGTCGAATCCGGCGGAGAAGCCTACGCATTTACCCAGTTCGAATCGATTAGCGCGCGCCTCGCGTTTCCTTGTTTCGACGAGCCTCGCTTCAAGACTTCATTCGAGCTCACGCTCACCGTCCCGGCTGATCATTTCGCCGCATCGAACACCCCGGTCGACAGCGCGATCGCGCTTCCCGAGGGCCTTCAGCGCATCACTTTCCTTCCGACGCCCCCGTTGCCGACCTATCTCGTGGCTCTGGCCGTTGGGCCGTTCGACGTCGTCACGGGAGCGGCGATTCCGCCGAGCGAGCGCCGCCCGTTTGCAATTCCGTTGCGCGGCCTTGCCGCCAAAGGCCGGGGTCCGATGCTGCAATACGCGCTCGACCACACCGCCGAGATCGTCGATGCACTCGAGCGCTACTTCGGAATCCCCTACCCGTATCGCAAGCTCGATTTGGTTGCCGTTCCCGACTTCGCGGCAGGCGCCATGGAGAACGTCGGCCTCATCACCTTCCGCGAATGGCTTCTGCTGCTCGATGTCGAACGCGCGACGGAGGGCCAGCGCCGCGCATTCGCCTACGTGATGGCGCACGAGCTCGCGCACCAGTGGTTTGGCAACCTCGTGACCATGCCGTGGTGGGATGACATCTGGCTCAATGAGGCGTTTGCGACTTGGATGGGCAACAAGGTCGTGCACGAGATCTACCCCGAGTACCGCTCGGACCTGGCGAGTCTGGCGTCCACTCATCGCGCGATGGAGCTCGACAGCCTGACCAGCGCTCGCAGCATCCGCCAACCGATCGTGAGCAACCACGACATCAAGAACGCCTTCGACATGATCACGTATACGAAGGGCGGCGCGGTTCTGTCGATGTTCGAGCATTGGATGGGTGATGACGCCTTTCGCGAGGGCATCCGCCTCTACCTCGAGCGTCATCAGGAGGGCACAGCCACATCGAATGACCTCCTTGCAGCACTCGATGAGGCATCATCGAGGCAGGTCGCGCCCCCGTTTCTGAGTTTCCTCACGCAGCCAGGTGTCCCCTTGCTTCAGAGCGCGGCCACCACAGCGTGCGAGTCCGGAGTCCGGCGTCTATCACTCGCACAGGAGCGCTACCTGCCAATCGGATCCAACGGGTCGCGGCAAACCACTTGGCAGATCCCGCTCTGTATCCGGCACTCCAACGGAAACACATGCACCCTCCTGCGCGAGGCCGAGGGTCAGGTCGAGCTCCCAGGATGTCCGGATTGGTGGATGCTCAACGAAGAAGGCGCCGGCTATTTCCGTTTCTCGATGACAGCCGACCAATGGACCGCGCTTCGAACGAGAGGCTTTCCAAGCCTTTCCGACGCAGGCAAACAAGCGCTGGCCGACAGCTTATACGCGGGCTTTGCGAGCGGCTCGGTGGATGTGACGAGCCTCCTCGCGTGGTTCCCTCGGTTCTCGGCGAGCCCGTCGCGCCAAATCGCGAGCGGCCCGATGGCGCCGCTCCGATTCATGATGGCCGAGGCCTCCTCACCCGAGACCCGGCCGAGAATCGCTGCGTACGCGGAGCGGCTCTATCGCGCGAGGTACCGACGTCTCGGTTGGCGCGCGAAGGCGGGCGACTCTAGTGACACCAAGCTGCTGCGCGCAAGCGTCGTCGGGTTCATGGTGATGGACGTTCGCAACCGGACGGCACGGGCGCACGCCGCAAAGCTCGGACGATTGTACATCGGATTCGGAACCGCGCCCGATCGAGACGCCGTCGACCCTCAGCTTGCCAACCTGGCGCTGGCAACCGCCGTCCAGGAGGGTGACAGCGCGCTATTCGACCACCTGCTCGCGGAGCTCGAGACCAGCACCGATGCGACGCTTCGGAGCCGAATCCTCGGTGCGCTCGGACATGCGGAGTCCGAAGCGCTCGCGCAACGCGCGCTCGACCTCACGCTCGACTCGAGACTCCGCCGCAACGAGACGTCGCAGGTGCTCCGCATCCAGCTACGCAACCCGAAAACCCGCGACCGAGCGTGGGTGTGGCTCAAGGCCAACTTCGACGCCTTCGTCGAGCGCACTGGTCGCGCTCAGGCAGGCGACGCCCCTTGGTACGCCGCCTCGCTCTGCGCTGCCGAGGCTGCCGATGACGTGGAAGCGTTCTTCGAGCCGCGCGTTTCCGCGCTAGTTGGGGGCCCGCGCAACCTGGCCGGGGCCGTCGAAGCGGTCAAGCTCTGCGCTGCCCAGGCGGATGCCCACCGCTCGGCGGTGGACGCTGCCTTCAGGCGCCCGTAAATCGGGGTGCGCGCTTTTCGAGAAACGCGGTCATCCCCTCGACCTGATCCGCAGTTCCAAAGCCCGCGCCGAACGCATCACGCTCGACCTTGTTCGCCTGCGGGAGCGGGATGTCCATTCCGTCACGAATCAGCCGCTTCGCGGCGGCGATCGCCAAGGGCCCCTTCGCAGCGATGTCCGCGGCAGCCTTCGCAGCTGCCGCAAGAAGCTCATCAGGCTCGAAGACAGCATTGGCCAGACCGATGCGCAGCGCCTCGTCCGCGCTGATCATCTTGCCCGTATAGATTAGCTCGCGCGCCATGCCAGGGCCGACACGACGCGGGAGACGTTGTGTGCCACCGAATCCAGGAATGATACCGAGGTTGACCTCCGGCTGGCCGAACTTGGCTTTGCTCGACGCATAGATGAAGTCGCACGCCAGCGCGAGCTCGCAACCGCCCCCGAGCGCAAAGCCGTTGACCGCCGCGACGACGGGAAACCGCAGGTGCTCGATCATGCTGAACACGCGATGGCCGAGGGCACCGAAGCCTCGGGCCTCGGCTTGGTTCATGTCACGCATCGCGGCGATATCCGCTCCGGCCACGAACGCCTTCCCAGTGCCGGTGATCACCACCGCGCGAACCTCGTCCCGTCGGGAAACAGCCTCGATGGCGGCGTTCAGGTCGCCGAGGACCTCCTGGCTGAGCGCGTTGAGCTTGTCGGGCCGGTTGATCGTCAACGTGCTGACGTGGCCCTCGTGAGTCACTTCCACAAACGTCATGGCGCGCACTCTAGCCCAAGGCGTCCGGCTCGCCACACGCGTGGCGCACTCAGGAAACGCTAGCTGTCGCCATCGATGAGGCTTCGGACCAGCGCCTCGGCGCTCGAATAAGGATCGGCACGCCCTTCGACGATGTCTCGCAGCTTCTCGTTGATCCGCGCCGCAAAGCGCGTATCCACCTCGTCAATGAGAGCTTGGACCAGAATCGCTCGAAGCTCGGCCATTCGACGCCGCTCCCCAATCGCACGTCCGGCGTCCGTAGTGGTCAGAAACTCTCGGTGCTTGGCAAACGCGCCGACCAGGTCCTCGAGACCTTCTCGACGGTTCGCGACGGTCTTCACGATGGGCGGCACCCATTCACCCGCGAGCGCCTCCGGCCCCTTTCTCAAAGTCGAAACGGCCGTGTGTCCCTGCATTTTGCTCACCCCGGTCGGCACCCGGCGAAGCGAAAGCATCTGCTGAAGGTCTTGCGCGGTCGCATCCGCGCCAACCCGGTCGGCCTTGTTGACCGCAAAGACGTCGGCCACCTCGAGGATGCCCGCTTTGATCGCCTGAATATCGTCCCCGAGGCCCGGTGCCATCACAACCAGCGTCGTGTCGGCAAGTTGCGTCACCTCGAGCTCGTCTTGTCCGACGCCCACCGTTTCGAGAATCACGACGTCGAACGCCGCTGCGTGCAACACATGGAGAACATCGCCAGTCGAACGAGAGAGCCCGCCGAGATGCCCGCGCGTCGCAATCGAGCGAATGAACACGCCCTCATCGGTGAAGTGCTGTTGCATGCGAATACGGTCGCCGAGGATGGCGCCCCCCGAGTACGGGCTCGTCGGATCGATGGCGAGCACCGCGACGCGCTTGTCTTCCTGTCGGTACAGGCGAATCAACCCATCGACCAGGGTGCTCTTGCCTGAGCCGGGGGTGCCCGTCACGCCGATCACGTAGGCATGCCCCTCGTGCCCAAAGACCTGCTTCAACAGCTCGGGCGCCCGCCGGTCCCGCTCGTCGATCAGCCGGCAGGCGCGCGCAAGCGCCCGTGCGTCACCGGTTCTAATTCCGTCGACGAGCTCCGAGACCTCAGCCAACGACTTCTCCGGCCAAAACAGGCGAGGCGGCCTCCGCGGGCCGCCTCGCATGGTGGGCGCAGTTGGATTTGAACCAACGACTTGTTCCGTGTGAAGAAACCACTCTACCCCTGAGTTATGCGCCCGAAGAGCGAGCCTTATAGCCGTGAGTGCGCAGAGTGGCAATTCAAGGCCCGGAGACTCGCTCGCGACGCACGGATGCGAGACGCCCGGGCGGCGAGGTGCACACGGGGCTCGAAAAAACACGATGGGGGTTTCACGGGACGGCTCGGCTTGCAAATGCGTTGAGGTCGCAATACACGGCCCGGAGAATCGGTCGCGACGCACGTGCTCGGGAGCGGGTCCCGCTCGGCCGACTCGATACGCCG
>JAHEEE010000058.1 GCA_024640845.1 Myxococcales bacterium
GCCGGAACTATCCGTACGACCTCATCGAGACGGAAGAGGGTCAGTCCGCGTTCCAAACCCGAGCAGGGATCATATCGCCCATCGATGTCGGAGCCGCTGTGGTTGCCGGCCTCTGCGAGCTCACCAAGTGCCCCGCACAAGACGTGCACGCAGTGGTGACCGCCCCCGTCGGCTTCGACCAAAGCCGACGCGACGCCACCGCGCTGGCTGTGCAAAAAGCGCGTTTCGCAACGGTCCGAATCGTCCAAGAGCCGGTGGCCACAGCATTGGCCTATTTGAATCGCAGCAGCCTCAAGCACGCATTCGTTTTCGACTTGGGCGGTGGCACCTTCGATGCGGCGGTCGTCGATTGCAGTCGTTATCCGTTCCGCGTGATCGGCAACGGCGGCGACCCGTACCTCGGCGGCGACGACGTCGACCGCACGATTGCGCTATACGTTGCCGATCGCACCCTTTCACGCGATGGCTGGGACCTCAGCAACGACGCGGTCACGTTCGACCGGTTGGTGCACGCTTGCGAGCGGGCCAAGTGCGAACTCAGCGAATCGGAGCAGGCCGCCATCGCGATCCCGAGCGTCGACCCGGCCGCGCCAGAAAGCTGCGGGGTCATCACGATCACTCGAGAAGAAGTCCAGCAGCTCACGCTCGACCTCGTACGTCAGACGTTTGGCATCTGCGACGAGGTCCTCGCCCAAGCGAGACTCCGCGCGCGCGACGTCGACGCGGTATTCCTTGCTGGTGGCAGCACGCTCCTACCAGGCCTGCGAGCGTACATCTCGCAGTACTTCGGTAAGCGCCCCAGGGCCGATCTCGACCCGATGCACGTCGTCAGCCTCGGCGCCAGCTTGGCGGCCGCTCGCCCCGCAGTATCAGAGCTCCTAGACCCCTGCGCGTAACCCTCTGCACGCGCGGTGGCACCGCCCTAGTTAGAGAGCGCCCGAATCACCGCCTCATCGAAATGCACATCCTGTTGTGGGAATGGAATTCCGATGCCGGCTTCGTCTAGGCTCGTCTTGCAAGCTTGGGTCGTGGCCTGCCATACGTCCCAGAAGTCCGCTGTCTTGCACCAAACGCGGACCTGCCAATCAACCGAAGATCCGCCGAGGGCCTTCAGAAAAACTTGCGGCGCAGGGTCTTCGAGCTTTCCCGCGACGCTCGCGGCTGCCTTCTCGAGCGCTGCACGCGTAGCATTCATATCGGCCGAGTACTCGGCGCCGACGTTGATGTCGACGCGACGTGTCTCATAGCCCGAGTAGTTCGTGATCGTGCTGCCGAAGACGGCGCCGTTCGGGATGATCAGTTTCTTGTTGTCGAGCGTTCTAAACTCGCAGGTGAATAGGTCGATGTGCTCGCAGGTGCCTGTGTCGTCGTTCACCTCTACGAAATCCCCGACCTTGAAGGGGCGGAAGACCAACAGCATCACGCCGGCCGAGAAGTTGCCGAGCGTACCTTGGAACGCCAAACCGATCGCGAAGCCGGCGGCCGCGAGCACTGCAGCGAAACTTGCCGTCTGAATTCCAAAGACGCCGAGGCATCCGAGGACGACGCCGATGAGAATCACATAGCGCGAGAGCTTGGCGAAGAAGCGAGTCAGGGTCGCGTCGAAGTCCCGACGTTCGAGGGTCCTGCGGACGCCACGCTCCAACCAGCCAGCGATGACCCACCCTACGAAGATGGCGAGCAGGACGCCAATGACCTTGGGTCCGTACTCAATTAACAGATCGATGTACTTGTTTGCCTCGAGTTCCATGACGTCTCCGCTTGTCGATCGTGTTCAGCGCAGCAGTTGATCGAGGATGACCAAGTTCTCCGCTTCGACATCATCGACTTCGCCGTCGGAAAGGATCATCGCTCGTGCCGCGTCTAGAAAAAGCTGTCTGTGCTCACGCGGGATATCCGCGGGGTCGAGATCGTCAGCACGTGGCGGAACCTCCAGCCACTTGTCCACCTGTTCTCGCTCACTTGCATCCAGGTCGAGCCTGTCGACCATGTTGACGACGAATTCGCGCTCGGGAGCGGTGACCTCCAAGTCAGCCCATGCAAACGAGCAAACGAACCGCATGAGTTGGAGTCTGTCCTCCCGATTCAAAGCGTCGAGCATGCGTCGGACTCTACTCCCACCGGTCGCCCAAAACTAGTCGGAAGAGGGCGGGTCCGTGACCTGCAGGAAACCTCGCGCTGCGCAGCTTCCAAGTCGTGATTGATCGAGCAATCCGAGGACCAAGACCGCCAATAGCGCGACCACCGCAAAGCCGCCGAGAAGCCTGAACAAAAAGCCCCTGTCGCCCTTGCGGATCGGCCGCTCGTCCCCGTTCCCCATGCACAAGAGGCTCCTACAAGGCGCGGGGCGAAGCAAGACGCTACCGCCCTCTTCGTTTTGGGCTATGGTGCCAGTCCAATGGCCACCAAAGTGACCATGCCGCAGCTCGGTGAGAGTGTCGTCGAGGGTACGATCGGCAAATGGCTCGTCTCGGTCGGCCAATCCGTCAGCAAGGACGAGCCGATCGTCGAGATCCTCACCGATAAAGCGGACAGCGAGGTGCCGTCTCCGGTGAGTGGGGTCGTGACCCAGCTGCTTGCGGGCGAGGATGACATCGTCGCGGTCGGCGATACGATCTGCGAAATCGACGAGAACGCCGAAGCTGGCGCAACGGCCGATTCGGAGACCGACGCAACGGGCGACGCGCGCGCTCCTTCGCCGACACCCGAAGCGCCGCCGGAACCGCCGCCGCAGAGCGCGCCCACGTCCCCCTCGGTTCGCAAGCTGGCTCGTGAAAAGGACGTCGACCTTGCGGACGTTCAGGGGTCGGGCGATGGCGGCCGCATTTTGCACGGTGACGTGATGGCGGCCATCGGCAGCTCGCCCGCGACCGAACGAACCGCGACAGTACCGCCCCCGCCGCCACCCTCAGCCGCCGAGCAGGCACCTCCACCCCCTCCGCCTCAACCGCCTGCGCCCGCGGCCTCGCGAGGTGGCGGGCCGACCGGTGCGTTCCGTGTGCCGCCTTATGTACCCAAGGACGGCGACGAGATCGTTCCTTTCACGCGCCGCCGCCGGATCATTGCGGACCACATGGTCTACTCGAAGCACACCGCTCCGGACGTGGTCACGTTTGCCGAGTGCGACCTTCATCGAACCGCAGTGCTGCGCAACCAGCACAAAGGTCAGTTCAAGAAAGACGGGTTGGGTCTCACGTATTTGGCGTTCGCTATCGCGGCGACGGCGCGGGCTTTACGCGAGTTCCCCGAGCTCAACTCCCGCGTTCTCGATGACGCGTTCGTGAAGCTCGGCGAGGTCAATGTCGGCATCGCCGTCGATACCGATGAGGGGCTCGTCGTGCCGGTCATACGAAACACCGACGAGCTCACGATTCGCGGCATCGCCCGCGCCGTGGCCGACGTCGCGGAGAGGGCGCGCTCGGGCAACCTCACCCCGAACGATCTCTCCGGCAAGACGTTCACCGTGTCGAACCCCGGGCGCCGTGGGAATCTCGTTGGCGGAGCGATCATCTCGCAGCCCAATGTCGGCATCCTGCGCCTCGGTACGATCAAGAAGCGTGTCGTGGTGATCGAGCACGAGGGCGAAGATCTCATGGCGATCCACCCCGTGATGCACATGGCGCTCACCTACGACCACCGTGTGGTCGATGGCGTGAACGCCAACGGTTTCCTCTACCGTATCTCCGAGATCCTCGAATACGGCGACTTCGAGCTCTGAGCGCGTCGCTGCAGACCCGAGCTACCCGGGCTTGCGTACCTGCAACACGGAACCCTCCATTTTCAATCGCTGCGAAGCTCGAACCGTCCTCGTGGAAACCGCAGTTTTCTTTGCGTGCGACGCAGGCTACTCACTCGCGTGAGACTGATACTGGGATTACGGGCGGGGGTGGACGGGCGGCGTAATCAAAGCCTATTGGCTCTTCTTATTCACCACGAACCGAAGATTCTTGAATTCGGTTTGTCCAAGTGTGTAGATCACTTCACTCAGCGTTCGGTAGGGCGTTCGCTTGTCGGCGATGATCTGCACCTCGCCGACGAACGGCTGATTGGCGAACTTGGCGGCGGTTCGCTTCTTGCGATCCCGGATCTCGCTGAGCGTCTTATAGAGCGGCGTGATCAAAAAGCCGCTGCTGCCGCCTTGCTTGAGGCTTGGGTCCACGATGCCGCTGCGGAGCTCGAGGACGGGCTTGCCATCGACAGCGATGCTGCTCCGGGAGATCTGCACGCCAAGCGCCTCGGAAACTTCGACCTTGGACGTCGAGTAGGGGATGCGGAGCTCGCTACTCTCTTGCACTGCGGCTGCGGACGACGTGGCGAAGATCGCCATCATGTAGACGAGCAGAATCGTCAGCATGTCCATCATGGGGTAGATGTTTAGGCCGAAGTGCTCGGGCTCGGGGCGCCGGCGAAGCTTGGCGCGGACGACGCGGTTGACATGCGACATCGATACCGGCTTTTCCGACACCGGCGGCGCGATCGAATCCCGAGGAGGCCTGCTGCTTTCGTTCGCCACTATCGAATCCCCGCAGAGAGCAAGACATCGGGAAAGAGGTCGTTCTCATCGCCCCGCACCGCGTCCATCGCGGCGACGAGGTCCTCGTAGGGGACCTCGGGGTCAGCGCTCAGCGTTACGCGAGTCTCGTCCTCGAACTGCTCTTTCACCCGCCGCACGCAGTTCGTGAGGCCGGTCCAATCATGCTCGCCGTTCATGTCGGCGGGTACGGTGATCACCTTGCCGGGGGCGGTGGTCGTGCATCCGCGCGCGAGCTTGCCCCCCGAGCCGGAGACGATGATGCCGGCGCGGGTGACTGTGACGTTCAAGTTGAGCGCTTCGGTCTCGGCGGCGCGCTTTCCAATGCCGCCCTTGCGATATTCGGGCAGCGCGGCTTCGACCTGAGAAAAGAACGCGACCGTCGTAAGGGTCATCAAAAGGAACATGATGATGTTCACGACGATGTCCAAGAATGGAACGATGTTGAGCTCGTCGCTCAGCTCCGAAGGATCAGGGTCGGGTACGATCGTCCGTTTCCGGACGTAGGCTCGTTGCCGTGGTGTCAGCCGTGCGGGCATGGCCGGGGCCGATCAACTGCCTTGCCGGCGGAGCGTCAGCAGGTTCTCGAGCTGCATCGTGACCTTTTCCATCTCGTGCTTGTGGCGCTTGGTGAGGCCGTGGAGCACGAGGTGAGCCACCATGAAGATCACGGCGATCAAAAGACCGAGGAAGGTGTTCCACATGGCCTCCGCGATACCAGCGGAGAGGAGGGCGGTCTTCTGCGAAGGATCGTCGATCGTGCCGACGGCCTTGAAAGCGCGGATGAGACCGCTGATCGTACCGAGTAGACCGATCAGCGTGGCGATGTTTGCGAGGGTCCAGAGCGAGCCCGTTCGCTTCTCGAGCGCGGGGATGACCTCGCTCATCTTTTCTTCCATCGACGCGATGACGGCTTCTTCGCCGCGGTTCACTTGCGTGAGCCCCGATCTCACAACCTCGAGCAGCGGCACGGCTTTCGCCTCGCACTGACGGATCGCGCGGTCGATGTTCCCCGCCTGAACCAGCTTTCGAATCCGGTTCATGAACTCGGTCGCGTCCACGCTGTAATTCATGCGGATGTACCAGGCGCGGTCGATGATGACGCCGACGCCAAAGGTCAAAACAGCGAGGTTGATGAACGAAAACGGAGCACCTTCTTTCAGTGCCTCCCAGATTTCATGCATTCGTGCGGCTCCCTCCGGCTCGCCGTCGTTTCGGCGAGATTCCCCAATTTTTGACCCGATTCACCCCCTTTGAAATCCGGACCCAGCGGCCTGGAATCCATTGAAATCATTAGGACTGTCGGGATGCCCCTTGAACGAGGGGCAAGCTACCCCACGCCCTGCGAAGTTGTCAACGCGACTGCCGCTTTTTCAAACTGGGAAGGCTCCGGGGGACCCAAGCTTTGGGGAGCCTGGGTTTCTAAGGTGGTGAAAAGGGGCACGATATTGACTTGCTGGATCCAACCGTTATCATCCATAGGTAGTAAGCAAACGCTGGAATTGCTTACTGTTCTGGGGGGAACAGCGAGTTTTAGTCAAAATGATGGTGGTGGGGATCGCACCGTACTCACTCGGGGTCCGGATAACACTGTCGAAGTAAAGTTCGCAGGAGGCAGGAAAAATGGCCAAGTTGGCATATCACTTTGAAGCAGGCGGATGGGCGATGTGGCTCATCCTCGTTTGTCTCGTTTTCGCGATCGGCTTCACGATCGAGCGCGCCATGTATCTCTACAAGGCGTCCATCGACAAAGACGAGTTCATCGCGAAGATGCAGAAGTGCATCACCGCGGGCGACGTCGCCGGCGCGATCAAGGTTTGCTCCGCAGAGCACAACCCGCTCGCGCGCATCGTCAAGCAGGGTTTGCTCAAAGTGAACCGACCCGATGAAGAAGTTCAGGCGGCGATGGATGAAGCGGCTCTCCGTGAGCTTCCGCTGATCGAGCGTCGCACACCGTATCTCGGTCTTCTCGCGAACGTCGGCATGCTCTGCGGTCTCTTCGGCACGGTCGTCGGTCTCATCACTGCGTTCGGTGAGGTGGCCAAGGCGGATGCCGCGAGCAAGGCAACGGGCTTGGCGAAGGGCATCGAGGAAGCGATGAACTGCACCGCCTTCGGTCTCATCACCGCGGTCTTCGCGCTTCTGATGATGGGTCTGCTCAACGGCAAGACTCAGAAGATCATCGACGACATCAACGCGGCCACCGTGCAGGTTCTCAACCTCGTCGTTGGAAACCGCTCGAAGGTCGACCTCCAGAACATTCCCGCGGAGTAACGGCCGATGGCTGCAATCGATGCTGGCGGAGGAGGCTCCGGGAAGAAGTCGGTCAATCAGGAGATCCCCCTGATTCCGTTCATCGACCTGCTGCTTTGCTGCGTCATGTTCTTGTTGGCCACGGCGGTCTGGAATCAGCTCGCCGCGATGAACGCCAACCAGCAGGTCCCCGGCCAGGCGTCGACCGAAGACGCGCCGCCCGAAGACGAAAAAGTGAAGCTCATCCTTCAGGTCCGAAACTCCGGCTACGTGCTCGGGTCCTCGGCCGGGGAAAGCATCGACATCAAGAAGCGCGCCGTCGCCGATCAGAAAGAGTTCGACGTCGACGAGCTCTCGACCAAGCTCGGCCAGTGGAAGCAAGCCTGGGACGATCGCGACGACATGATCGTCGCGCCCGAGGACGGCGTCCGCTACGAAGACGTCATCCGCGCGATGGACGTCGCGTCGGCGGCCGGTTTCACGAACCTGTCCATGGCGGACGGAGCTGCGTTCCTATAGGGGAGAATCATGGCAATCCAACGGCCAGAACCAGTCCTGCTCCACAACATCCCGCTTCGGTTCGTTCGAGACCGAGTTTCCGGACACGGACGCAAGTCTGTCGACCACCAGATCCCGCTGATTCCGTTCATCGACTTCTTGATCGTGCTCGTCATCTTCTTGCTCATGTCGTTCTCCGCGTCGGGTGAGCTCGTTGCACAACAGCCGACCATCACGATGCCTCAGGCGAAGAACACCGAGCAGATCGAAGTGTCTCCAATCGTGGCGGTCGACGAGCGCGTGATCACGCTCGACGGCGCGCGCGTAGCCGATACTCAGACTCAGGGTCAGTCCGCCCAGGTGGACCGTATCGAGCCGCTCATCCAGGGCCTCGAAGCCGAGAAGCGCAAGTGGGAGACGATTCATCCTTCGGAGCCGTTCGCCGGCCAAGTCATCGTGCAGGCGGATCGCAACATCGACTTCCGAGTCGTGAAGAAGGTGATGTTCTCCGCGGCAGCAGCGGGCTACGGCAACGTCAGCTTCGCTGTCAACCAGGCCGAGTAAACAGCGACTGCGATGGAGCCCTCCGAGCTCACTCCTGCCGAGTTCGAAGGCGCACCGAAAAACCGATACCGGCCCAGGCTTCCCTGGCGGCGTATCGGTTTCGTCGTTTTGATGGCGGCTGTGATCGTCGGCGCGTACTTCTGGCGGCAGGAAGTGCGCGCCGATGCGCTACGGGAGCGGATCTACGCATTGCATGAGGCCGAGGTGGCGCCCGTGCTGCGCGCACTAGAGGCAACGTCGACGGATCTTCGAGACAAAGCCATGTCTGCGAAGACGGGCGCTGCGGATCGCCTCCTCCAGACCGAGGTGCCCCTTTCCGCACTCCACGACGAAGAGGTGGTGTACCTCAAGGTGCGCGCGCCGGACCTCCGCACCGAGGAGACCCTCGTCGAGGCCATCGATACCGGCCGAGAAGACGCCATTGGGGCGTGCCTGGGCCTTCGGCTCACGCCCTTGTCCTCCCTCTCCGAGGTGCCCGAGGTGCTCAGCGAGAAGTGGCTCGCCCGCTCGGACGATACCAACGACATGCAGCGCCTTTCGGTCCGGGAAGAGCAACTCCGAAGAGCAATCGAACGCGAGCTTCCCTCATTGAAAGAGCGTCTCCCGGCCAATTACTTTTTGCTTCTCGTGGTCCAGGGACAGAGCCGGCTCAATGATCCGGTGGACGTGTTCTTGTGGGACCTCGGGGAAGACAAGCTCGTCTTGCGTTCGCGAACCGAGAACCGCGGCCGCCTGATCACCGTCAGGAGCCAAATCGGTCCCGAGTCTGACGCTGCGAAAGCCGACGATGATCCGATCGCGATCGCCGACTGCTCGATCGCGGCACACATCAAGGCACAGCTTGGGGAGCCGACGATGGACCTCCGAGCTTCGGATTGATCGCGCCTGTTTCGGCGTACTCGATCCGTTCGAGCCAGAGCTCCGCTTCGGCTTCGGCCGCTCTGCTGATCGAGCTGCGTTCTTCCCACGCGGCGGCCGAGCGCTCGTATTCTCCGAGCGCGAAGTACGTGATCCCGAAGAGACGGGCGAGCTCACGGTCGAGGCGCAAGGTTGGCAATCCGCGCCGTTTCGCTGCTCGGAGGAGCGGGAGAGCGAGAGCATACTCGCCTTGTCCCGCGAGTTGACGCGCCTCGAGGTACGGTCCGAGGCCATCGTCGCGGAGGTCCGAGAGGGCCTGCGCGATGTGCACCGCGACTGCGCTCGATGTGCGCCCGAGCAACATCTGGTAGAGGAGGTCGCGCTCTGCGGGGTCGCTAGCGAGCGCAAGCCTCTTCACCTCGCTTTGGCGGGAGGGGCCGTCGGTCCGGGGGAGAGCAAGCAGCTCGTCGTAGAGCGCAGCCGCCTCGTCGTATCGACCGAGGGTCCAGTTCGCGTCGGCATACACCTCGAGCGCCGCGGCGACGATCGGCCTTGGCGCCGTCATTGCGTCGCGCAGGCTGTCGAGCTCCGCGAGTGCTTCGTCCTGCTTGCCCGAGCGAGCGAGGGCCCCGACCAACGCTGCCCGCGCCTGCGCTTCGGCGTCGTCGATCTCGAGGATCGCGCGGCAGGTTTGGAGGACACGCGCGTCGTCGCGCGCCGCCGCATCGCCCTGGAGGTCCATCCGAAGCTTGGCGAGCGCATGGGGGCACACCGCAGAAAAGATGCTCGGCTCCGCAAGTGCAACCTCGGCCACCCCACGCTCGTGAGACGTGACGGCCACCTCGTCGAGGTAGGCCCGCCACTGTGCTTCGAGGTCGCCGAGTCCATCGATCTCACCGCGCCCGTAGGCGTCGAGGAGCGCGTCGATGCCACGGGTGATGATGAGGAACCGAATCAACGAGCCTGCGGCCATGTACGCGCGTCGCGCCGGGAGCCTGCTGAACCCCACACTCATCAAGGTGTCGGCCGGCGGGAGCTCTCCTCGGTCCAGCATGATGCGCGACCATTGATCGGGGTCGAGGTCATCCCGAACATCCCAAGCAAGAGCGACCGCCGCTCCTTCGACGATTCCCGGGTTGGGGATCAAGCCGCCGAACGTCGCGGCTACCGCAAAAGGGCGGCGTCCCGCTTCGCTGAGAACGGCGTGCACCACCTCGTGTCCGAGGATGGGCTCTGGCCAGTGGGAGATTTGCAGGTAGACCTCCCGCCGCCAGGGCTTGGCGACGAGCGTGCGGCCGATCCCAATCAGCTCTTTCTTCTCGTCCTGGCTCCGAAAGAAGTATGCCGTGACCGGCTCGTCCGAGCGCATCCCCGTGAGCCGGCGCGCCCGCTCCACGTGGAAGTCGCAATCCTCGAGGAGCCTTCGCGCGTCCTCCGGAGTGGTTTCGCGCGGCATGTGACCGACGCAGTGCTCACCCCGCTCGGTTTTCCCGAGTTGCTGGGCGATATAGTCCTTGCTCACCCAGTGGCCGAGCTCCTCACCATGCCAGTAGGACGCCCCCACGATCGCGAGCGCACCCACGGCCATGAGGACGGTTCCGAGGCGGCTTCGGGTTCGGCCTTTCCAGTCGAGTGAGCCGGCATCCGGATTCCACAAGGCATCGAAGAGCAGGCTCAGCGCAAGCACGGCGACGACAGTCGACGCACGATAGGTGAGGTAGCGCGTCGGCAGCTGCACCAGGTCGTCGTAGATCGCGCCGGGGAAGTAGCCGGCAAAGGCCCCGAACACGAACACCGTCGGTGTCGCGTAGAAGGACCACAACCCTACGAGCGCTGCGCCCACGGGGATCGCCGCCGCGACAAGAGGCGCGAACCGAGGCCGTCTTGCCGCGCCAGCCACCCAGACACCGACGCTCGCGGCCAACGCGCAGCCAACCGCCGGCCCGAGGACGACGAACAAGAGGCCCTCACCCGGCGCGCACTGCCGAACGCGGAGCGCGTTCAGGCCCAGGATCAGCGTCGGCACAGCCCAGATTCCCAAGCCCGCGCCAATGGCTCGGAGCATGAGGTCGACCCCGCGGACTCTTCGGTTGAGGAGGGTGTAGCTTGCGGCCGTGGCCCCCACCCAGGGCGGAAGCAGCAGCCCCATGGCGAGGGCGCTTTCGACGCCATGCACTCCCAGCAGGGGCAAGAACGCGAGCGTGATGCCCACGATCGCCGCCACTACGATGCTGAAGCGGAAGATGCGGAGCTTGGTCACGGGCTATTCAGCGGCAACCGGAGCGCTCGTCGGTGAGAAGGCCCCAACGAGACTCAGCACTTCATCGACGCGCGAGACGAGACAGATCTCGAGCTCCTCTCGCACCTCTTTGGGAACCTCCTCGAGGTCCGGCTCGTTTCGCTTTGGGAGTAGGATGCGCGTGATCCCCGCGCGATGCGCGGCGAGGCACTTCTCCTTGATGCCAGTCACCTGAAGGATGTTTCCGCGCAGTGTGATCTCGCCGCTCATCGCAACATCGGGACGGACCTTGAGCTGCGTCAGCAGTGAGGCCAACGCAACGAACAAAGGGATGCCAGCCGCCGCGCCGTCCTTCGGGACCGCGCCGGCTGGTAGATGCACATGGATGTCGGTCTTGCTGACGAAGTCCACCGGAAGTCCGAGCTCTTCCGCGTGCGCGCGGACGAACGTGAACGCTGCTGCGGCCGACTCTTTCAGCACGTCGCCCATGTTGCCAGTCAGGTGAAGTTGCCCGCTCCCCGGCATCTGGGTCGCTTCGACGAACAGCAGATCCCCGCCCGCAGGCGTCCAGGCAACCCCAGTCGCGAGGCCCGCCCGCGCGCTTCGCTCGGGCTGCTGCCGCTTTGCTTTTGGAGCGCCTAACACCCCCTGAACGAACTCTGGGTCCGCCATGATCGACACGTCCTCCCCATCGGCGAGGCGGACGGCGACCGCGCGGCAGATCGCGGCTGCCTGTTGTTCGAGCTTCCGAACGCCGGCCTCGTGGGTGTACGACTCGACCATCGCGTCGATCGCCTCATCCGAGAAGTCGAGGCGCTCCGGCGATAGTCCGTGCTCGCTCAGCTGCTTGGGGATCAGGAAATCACGCGCGATCGACCGCTTCTCGCGCGCCGTGTACCCCGGCAACTCGATGACCTCCATGCGATCCAGGAGTGGGCCGGGGATCGTGCTCTTCTGATTGGCCGTGGCGATGAACATCACGTTGCTCAGGTCGAAGGGCACGTCGAGGTAGTGATCGGTGAACTGGTTGTTCTGCTCCGGGTCGAGCACCTCGAGAAGCGCGCTTGCCGGATCGCCCCGTTGATCGCGCCCGAGCTTGTCGATCTCGTCTAGGATCACCACGGGGTTCTTGCTGCCCGCCTTCTTCAGTGCGGAGATGACGCGTCCCGGGAACGCGCCGACGTACGTCCGGCGATGCCCGCGCACCTCTGCTTCGTCGGAGACACCACCGAGCGAGACGCGCGCGAACGCCCGCCCCGACGCCCTGGCGATGGAACGCCCAAGCGATGTCTTGCCGACCCCCGGTGGTCCGACGAAGCACAGGATCGGCGCCCGTCCGTCGCGCCTCAGCTTCCGAATCGCAATGTACTCGAGGATGCGCCTCTTGGGTTTTTCGAGTCCGTAGTGGTCTTCGTCGAGCACGCGCCGGGCATGCGCGACGTCGAGGTGGTCGGGCGTCGTCTTCGACCACGGCAGGTCTGCCAGCCATTCGACGTACGTTCGCGCCACTTGGTACTCGCTGCCTGCGGCGTTCATGTTGCCCATGCGCCTGAGCTCACGCTTGGCGGCCGCCTCGGCATCGCTCGGCAAGCGGGCGAGCGCAATTCGCTCGCGTAGGTTCTCGATGTCGTCCTCGTCGACGTCGGTCTCGCCGAGCTCGCGCCGGATCGACTTGATTTGCTGTCGGAGGAGGTACTCGCGCTGCGAGCTCGACATTTCTTCCTCGACCATCGTCGAGATCTCTTCTTTGACCCGAATCACCTCGTTTTGTCGGTTGACCTGGTCGAGCACGAGCCGGACACGCTCGCGAACATCCAGCGTCTCGAGCACCGCTTGCTTGGCGTCGTTGGGCAGAGGCAGGTTCGAGGCGATGAGATCGGCCAGCGCGCCAGGCTCCCGGACGTTGTCGAGAATGTGCAACGACTCGCGCGACGCGGTTGGTAAATCGTTGAGGAGTCGGCGCGCCGACTCGCGGAGGTGGGCAGCCAGCGCTTCGACCTCGACGTCGACGATTGGTGTCTCGTGGTACCGGTGCACACGTGCTCGCATGGTCGGGTGACGCCCGAGCGCTTCCTCGATGCGCATCCGACTCACGCCTTGGAGCACGACGCTATACTGCCCCGAGTTCAAGCGAATCACCTTCAACACGCGGGCGATCGTCCCCGTGTGAAAGACCTGCTCGAAGGTCGGGTCCTCCACCTCGGGCTTGTGTTGGGTGACCACTCCGATCGCCGGGCGCTCTCGGCCGCAGGCCTCCTCGATGAGCCGAACCGAGCGCGCGCGGCCCACGTTGACAGGGACGACCGTGGCCGGAAAGAGCACCGAATTACGCAGAGGGAGAATGGGCAAAATCGGTTCGGCACCGGCTGGGAAGATCGAGTCCGTCATTTGGATTTGCCAATGATATCCGAGATCTACGATGCCAGCAACGCGCCCGCGCAATCCACTAGCGCCGACGGCCGTCGGCTGGTATCAAAGCGGCGCCGCAGATGGTGGGACGTAGTGCGAGATGGGGTGGGGCGTGCCTAGGGCTGGCTGCTTTGGGAGGCTGTGACGGTGGGCTCACGCTCAACGCCCTGGTTTTGCTGGTCAGTCTCGGGATCTTCGTGGGCACGATTCTACTGGAACGGTCTCCCTAGTGGTGTCGCTCCCGGAGCTTCGCACCCTCTCGGATTTCACCCTCGCCGACCTCGAGGGGATTCGCGTCCTCTTGCGCGGGGGCTCGGTCGTGGATTGGCATCGGCTGAACTTCGTCGATGAGGCCGAAGCCGAGACGTTCGTGAGGGCCCAGGAGATCGACCCCGACGACGAGGGGGACGCGGCGCGCACCGAGCAGGTCAAAGAGGCCGCCATCGACTACCTCAGGCGACACTTCGCGTTCCCGGTCCCCAAGCCGGTCGCGAACAAGGACCTCGTCGGCCTGTTGATGCTCGCCTCTTCCAAGGGTCACCGTCAGATTTGCGCGTGCGCGATCTTGAAGGTCATGCACATCATCCATCACCTCGAGGCCCGCGAGCTGCTGTTCTTGCTTCGGACCGCGGACGAGGAGGTCTTCCAATGGGTGGAGCAGAAGGTCTATCGCGTGATGGCGGGCGCGCTAGCGAACGATTTTCCGATCCTCGAGTTCATCGGGGGCCGCAAGAAGACTGACTCGCTCTATACGAAGCTCTTGTCGAAGCCTGATGTAAGCGCGTCGCAGATCTACGACAAAGTGCGGTTCCGGATCGTCACTCGGACGGTGGACGATGTCTTTCCGGTTCTCAACTACGTGCAGCGCTGCCTCGTGCCTTTCAACTTCGTCATTCCCGGGCAATCGACCAATACCTTGATTCGGTTCCACAGCTACTGTCAGTCGGAGCCCGCGCTCGCGAAGCTCGTACCGGACCTTCAGCTTCCGCTCGACGTCGAAGATGGTCTCTCGGCGATCGACAATCGCTTCACGGCGCCGAGCTACCGCATCGTCCACTTCATCGCCGACGTGCCCGTTCGAGTCCCGGACAAGGTGCTAGCCAACGCACCCCTAGCAACGTCCAAATTGGGCCACACGATCTTCGTTCAGACCGAGTTCCAAGTGCTCGACCGGCAGACCGACGAGAACAACGAAGCGGGCGACGCAAGCCACCGGGCCTACAAGGAGCGCCAGAAGCTTGCGGTCATGCACCGCCTCAAGGTCGGCCGCTTCACAAAACCCTGACATAGGTACCGACCAAAAGAAAAGGCCGACACCTCTCGGTGCCGGCCTTAATCTCGTCGTGAAACTCGGTTTACTGCGGGGGTGCGACCACCACGCCACCGATGCTGTAGGTGCTCGAAAGCGAGTTACAGCCAGCCTCGTTGTCACCCGAGAGGTCTGCGTTGATGTCGAAAACCTGACCAACGACCGCACCGGCGCCCTCGAGGAGCGCCTCTGCAATCGCGACCGCCGTGTCCGCGGGGACCGTCGCGCCGAGCACGCCGTTCGCGAAGCCATCAGCCGGCGCAATCGTCATGCGGACGACGGCGTTGTCGAACTGGCCCGGAGTACCACCAATCTCGAGCGGGATGGTGCCGAGGGTGCCGCTGGCGCAAACGAGCCCATCGGTGACCGGGCCGACGTTGAGGATGACAGTTCCTGCCGGCACGCCGTCCAGAACGAGATCGACGTTCGCGCAGCCCTCTTCCAGATTCGCGTCCACGCCGAACTGAATGTCGAGAGGTGTGACAGCGTCCATGCAGGTGTCGCCGCTCAGACCGCAGAGCGCATCGGAGAACGCCTGGTTGACGCCACCGAGGTTCCCGCCAACGCCGGCGAGAACGGGTGCAAGACCGGCAAGTGCATTGTCGACACCGTCGACGCCTTCGCCCGGAGCCAAGCCGCCGTTGATGCAGCTAACGCCATCGCAGCTGTCGAGGTCGTAGCCGACGTTGCAGTCGCCCGCGATTTCGAAGAGTGTGAGTTGGTGCGTCACGACCTCGCCGGTCGCGGTGCACGATGCGGGATTCTCGAGGCTCTCGGTTCCGGTGCAGACGTCCGCGACGTCCGGCGGGGTGGCCAGCTCGCAGCACGGCACAGTTGCCTCGATTTCACCGTTCGAGCACATGGTCTCCGCGGGGATGCACGCGGCCGGCGGTACATCGCCGCCCCCGCCGCCCTCGCCGCCGCCGCCCGCGGTACCACCGGTACCTGCGCTGCCGCCGTTGCCCCCGGTGCCGTTGTCGCTGTCGCTACAACCGAAGGCCATGAGTGCACCGCCGAGCAGTGCGATTAAAGCTAGTTTGCTGATCTTCATCCGTTGTTCTCCTTAAGGTCCGGGGTATTCCGGATCCGCGTCGCCCCAAATTTTGGACGCGCGTCTCTACCACGGGTTCACCCAGAACGACAACCAACTGAACCAAAGTAAATGAAGGGAATATCGCGGGTGTACGGTCTTGTTTTTGGCGCCGGACCGGGCAGTTCGTTGGACGCTGAGGTGCCCAAGGCTATCACTTGGTTTTTACAGTGATTTCCCTGTTCGCCTGGTTCCCGGACCCGTCGAACGCCCGAATGGCCACGATATGGTTGCCAGCGCCAATCGCGCCGATCGGGGCTTCGAATCGTTCGTCACCGCTGTCGAGCAGCGAGTCGGTCGGAAACACGTCTCGCCATGGGCCCGCGTCGATCGACATCTGGATGCGCGCGATGGGGCCGAGCGAATCGAGGACGCGCCCCCGCACCTGGCCCTTGCGCTCCGAGAGCTGGTCGATCCGTGGCGGGTGGTTATCGACTCGGATCGGCTCCGAAACGTCGCTCGCACGAAGTGTGCGGTCGTCGGGGTTGGCTTCCTCGTCCGATGCCTCGACGCGAACCACATAATAGCCGTCTGGAACGCTGTTGGTGTCCCAGGTGTATTTCGCGTCCGTGAGCACGACTTCCTCGGAAAACATGTCCCGCCACACTTCTTGACCTTCCTCTCGGTAGGCAACCCGGTAGCGGAGTGGATCGCGATCGGGGTTGTCGATCTTCCAACTCAGATTGACCAGTGTCGTCGGAGGCGGTGGGCGCTGCGTCGTTTCCCCGCGCTTGAGCGGCGGTCTCGTGCCCTGCACGTTCGACACGCGCGCGCGCTGGTTCTGTGGCAAGTAGAATAGCTCGACCGCGCGAAGCTCCGCGTCGTCGTCCTTCGGGAACTTCGCCCTCAGTTGAATGAATCGGCCCGAAGGGCTTCCCACGCGGCCTGGTTCCTTGAGCCCTTTCGACCAATTGCTCCAGGTATCGCCGGGCGTCTGCGTATTGCCCGAGCGGGTTTGAAACACGAAACGCCCCGAGCCGCGCCAGGTGAGCCGGCCCCACGTCGAGGAAAACGTCGCGTCGAGCGCCTTGCTCGTCCAGACGGCGTTCTTGGGCGCACCCCCTCGAACGCGATAGAGCGCAGCGCCATCTCCGGTCACGAACGCCGGGCTCTCTGAGCGCAAGTCGAGGGCCAGCACTTGCCGCTCTTCGACGTCGGCCCAGATCGAGTAGCTCGCATCAAGCTCGACCTTGAACACGCGGCCCTCGTGCCCGCTGCCAGCGAAAATCTCGCCTTTCGGCCCCCATTGCACGGCGGTGAAATGCGTGTCCTTGCGGGCCACGAGCTTCTCGGCGCGCCCATCCACGTCGATGCGCCAGAGCTCGCCGCTTCCCGGGCGGGGGCGGGTGCTCGGCGGGCCGGCCTTGGCGGGCGCCTCGGCCTTGAAATTCGTCCCCGGGGGCGTCTTGAAAAGGTTCGCGGCTGCCGCGATGCGCCCTTCGTGGACATCGATTGCTGTGACTTCGTTGCCCGGGAAGTCGTGCACGACCGTCGCGTCGCCATTTTGCGAGATGCGAATGAGGAGCGCGGCGTCGCTTGTTCCAGCGAACAGATTGCCTTTGTCATCTCCGGCAAGGGCCATGATGTGTGACGCCTCCGCCTTGTAAAGCTCCTCGGCGCGCCCGATCGAATCGATCGTGAAGACCTTGCCTTCCGGTCCGGTCGCTGCAATCAACTGCCCTCGCCTCTTGTCGTAGTGAAGCGCCCAAATGTGTTTTGCCCCCTTGGGAACCGAGAAGCGCTTCACCTCTCCCGACTTGGGCTCGATTCGATAGACCGCGCCGTTCGGCAACGTGCCTGCGTAGAGGGCCCCGTCTCGGCCGAAGGCGAGGGACGACACCAAGAGCTCGCCTGTGCTCGCGAACTCCTCGATCTTCTTACCCTTGACCCGGTAGACCGCTCCGTTGGTGCCCGTTCCGATGAACACCGTGTCCCCCCGCCGCGCCATGCTGTAGGCGAGCGGTACGTTCGGCAGTGGGACTCGTTCCGTGGCCGCGCCGAGTTGGATCGAGCCGTCCGAACGAACGGCCGTCCCCTCGTGCTCCCCTTCGAAAAACGCGTCGGCGCTATCGAGGACGAAGCTCTCGGTGGTGACCGCTGCAACGCTTGCGCTCGTTCCGAGCAGGAGCGCCGCCAGCGCGATGGACGAATTCGTTCTTGAGGTTTGCATCGTTTCGTTACTCGCCGAGAAGTTGATCGCGGGCCACCTCGCGCACCCGAAGGGCCAGTTTGGCGCCGCCGATCACGACTTGCGGCATTGGGATCTCCGTACGGGATTGCGTGATGAACGGCCGGCTGTCCTCCGAGCTGCTGACGAGCTGAAGCGAGCTCAGCGCCGAAGCGGGCAAGGAGTCGACGACGTGACCCTCGAAGGTGAGTCCGCGCGTCGGCATCTGTAGCGATACGACGAGCGAAGTCGCTGGGTAGCGCCGGTTGGCCTGCTCGATCAAATCATCGAGAGAGCCGGGACGCGGTTGCTCGATAGGCACTTGATTGCCCGCCGCGACAGTCACGCGGACGGTGCTGCCGGCCGCAGCCTCGGGCACCCGCACCTTGACCGCGCGCATGAGGTCCGGAGCGTCGACGCGGCGCATCCGTACGTAGATGGTAAGCTCTTCGCCGGGGTCGACTTCGTCATGGGCGATCGAGGCGTCCACGACCTGGTACACGGACCTGCTCAGCTCCAGATCGAGCTCGAGATCGATCGAGGTAGGCCGGGAGATCTCGAAGGTGTTGGCAAAGGCTGCTTCCATGAGCCCGAACATGCGAAGCTGCGAGAAAACCGCTGGGCTCGCGGCGCCCATCGGTGAAAACCCCTGCTCCTCGAGCGAAACCGTGCCGTGGCCCTCGATGCTGATCTTGCTTCGAGCGCGAAAGATGACGTCGGTGGCGTCGCTTGCCGTCGACCTGACCGCGTTGGCGATGACACCGAAGACGATCGAGGGCGTGAGGACGCGGTGGCTCGCCACCTCGACGTTCCATTCGGTCTTCGGGGCGCCTTCGACGCCGTTGATCTTCACGCGAACGGGGATGCGCGCCGCGGCGATGTTCGGATCGACGACGATGGCCGGCTGGCGGTCCTGAACGAGCGCTCCCAGGGGACGCGCCGCCTCAGCGATTTTGAAGGAGCGAAGCTCGCTGACGAGTACGTGCAGCACTCGCGCGGTGGCCGTTGGCAACCCCGTCGCGCCTGCGTCCATCATGGGGTGGCCGAATGCTAGTACACGGCCGCTTGGGTCGACGTGGGTCACGGTGCCTACGCCGACGATCGAGATGTCGCCACGGGCGAGCTCCACGGCGATGGCGCCGCCCGGCTCGAAGGCGGTCGGTCCACCTTGCCGGCTTCCACCGGTGCTCGACTGCGTCGCCACGAACCCCAGCGGCTCGAGCTCCTTTGCCAACATGTGCGCGACTGAGTCGCTGAAGCCTCCGAGCATCACCGGAGTGCTCGCGCGCCGAAGACCGAGCGGCGCCTGAGTCTGTGCCTGCTTCTCTTGGAGCGCCCGGATCGCCGATAGGGCGTTGACCTCATGCTGGCCTCGATATGGCGGAAGGCCCGCGAGGCGCTCGTCTGACGGGCGCGCCGGCGTCGCTTCGGCCCGAGGCTCGCCCCTGAGCGGTCTTGCGCCCGGGAACATATCCAGCCGCACCGGGCGTTTGAGCTCGGCAAGCATGTTGGCGATCGGAGTGACCCCGACCACCGGGTCGGTGCCGTAGCTCCAGCCATAGGCATACGCCCCCGCGAGCCGTCCATCGAGGTAGATCGGGCTGCCACTCATCCCCGCCACGCCTCGAGCGCGATCGAGGAGCGGATGGGGCGTTCGGATCAGAATGAGGTCCTGATTGGGGCGGAAGTTGCGCAAAACGTCGATCACCTCGACGTCGAACCGCTCGGGTTCCGTCCCCCGGAAGACCGATAGCCCGTAGCCCTTCATGCCCGGCTGAATCTCGTCGACGTGAATGAAGCCGGGATCTGACTGCGCGAGCGCAGCGCCGAGAAGCGAAACGCTCAGAACGAAACACAACCCGGAGAGCAGTCGCTTCACGCGTAGGAAGCCTAGCAGGGCTACTCCGCGGGGGCCGGTGTAAGTTGCAGCGAATCCAACAACGCGCGAAGCGCTTCGAACCGGAAAGGCTTCGCCAGACGGGCAGCGACGGCTGGGGAAGCCTCGCGCGTTTCGGGCTCTAGGTCCGCGTCATCCATCAAAATGACCAATAGGTCGGGGTTTTCAGCGCGCAGCTTGCGAGCGACCTCGACGCCCGCGATTCCAGGCAAGCTCGACGACACGAGGGCAAGCTCCGGGTCCCACTGCTCGATCACGGCCAGGGCGCCTTCGCCAGAGCTCGTCCCAACGACACGGTTGCCGTTCACGGTCAGCATGCGCGCCAAGCTCCACTGGAGATCGGGGTCGCTCTCGACGAGCAGAACACTGCGGTGCTTCGGCCCGCTTTGCGCGATCGTTCGCGCAGCGGTTTCGAGCTTCTTGGTGTGGTCCCCGGTTTCCATCTCTGCTGCTTGGTCACTTCCGACCTGGCACAAAGTCCAACGCGTTGCGCTGGCCAGTTGTTCCAGGATCCCCCGACCGCCATCCATGATAAGGAGGTCGGGACCCTGTTGCAATCAACACCGTGCCGAAGCCGCCGATCGGCCAATTCCCGAGGAACATCATGGGCTAAGCGTTTAGTTGGGGCCCGCTTTGGGCGTGGCTTCCCCGCGACTGCCCGGGCTGGACGGGGTTGTCGCCGTGGAAGGTCTGACCGCTTCGGGCGATCTCCTCGAGCACGGGCGCGGGCGAGAAACGGGGCCCGTGCTTCTTTTCGAGCTCCCGAAGGCGCCCGAGGACTTCCTTGGCACCGATCTGGTCGACGAAACGGAACGGTCCACCGCGGAATGGAGGGAAGCCGAGGCCGAAGACCGCGCCGATGTCACCATCGCGCGCGCTGCGAAGGATGCCCTCGCCGAAGCAGCGGCAGGCCTCGTTGACGAACTGCAGCGCGCAGCGCCACGCGATATCCTCGTCCGGGACGCTCTTGTTGGTTGGCTCGACGCCAAGCACTTCGTACACCGACTCGTCGACGCCTTTCTTCTTGCCCCCGTATAGGTAGAAGCCGCGGCCGTTCTTCCGGCCGTAGCGCTCGTCCTCGATGAGCTTGCTCATTCCATCCGGCGGCGCCATCCGCTCGCCAAAGGCAGCGAGCATGATCTTGCCTACCTTCGCGCCGACATCGATGCCGACCTCGTCGGTCAGCTTGATCGGGCCCACCGGAAAGCCCCAATTGAGCATGGCGTTGTCGATCTTCTCGATCGGAACCCCCTCGGCGACGAGGTACGCCGCCTCGTTCATCATCGGTGCGAGCACACGGCTCGTATAGAAGCCGACACCATCTCTCACGACGATGACGTGCTTGCCCTGCTTCTTGCCGAGCTCGACGCAGGTTGCGGTGACCCAATCGGCCGTCTTGTCGGTCACGATAATCTCGAGCAGCGGCATTTTGTGCACGGGCGAGAAGTAGTGCATGCCGATGACCGTCTCGGGGTGCTTGCTGGCGCCCGCGATCTTCGTGATGGGGAGTGACGATGTGTTGGACGCGAAAATCACGTCCTCTCGTCCGGCGGCTTCGACATCGCGGACCATCTGCTCCTTCAGAGAGAGGTCCTCGAAGACGGCCTCGATCACCACGTCGACGTCCTGAAAGCCCCGGTAAGAAGTCGTGCCCGTCGTCTGGAGCATGAGCTGGTTGGCGCCCTGCTCGCCGAGCCTCTTGCGCTTCACTTGGCCGTCGATGATGCCCCGGATGTAGCGAAGGCCGGCCATGACACCGTCGGCGTCTCGGTCCTTCAGCCGGACCGGGATCTTCGCGACCGCCGTGGTGACGTACGCGATGCCCGCACCCATCAGACCCGCGCCGAGCATGCCCACCTTCTTGACCTCGCGAGCCTTGACGCTCGGGTCGTCGACGCCGTTGTCCTTCTTGAGGGCGGTCGTCGCGAAGAAGATGCTGATCAGGTTGGCTGCTTCCGGCGAGCTAAGCAGCCGACCGAAGGCGCGTGCCTCGGCGTCGAGTCCCGCTGGGAACCCGTCTTCGAGCCCCGCCTTGACCACGTCGATGATCAAGTCCTGCGCGGGGTAGTTGCCGCGAGTCTGTTTGTGGAGCTGCTTGCGCGCTTGGTCGAAGAGCACTTTGCGGCCGACCGGGTTCTTCGTGAGAGCGGCCTCGGCGATTGCGTCCTTGTCCTTGAGCTGGTCGATGAAGCTCTCGGACTTGGGCTTGTGGCCGACGCGAGAGAGCGCGAGCTCGGCGGCGGTCTCGAGCAGGATCGAGGGCGGCACGACGTCATCGACTAGGCCGAGCTTGAGCGCCTTCTTCGCGCTCACCTGCTTGCCCGTCAGCATCATGTCGAGAGCGGCCTGGACGCCGATCTGCCGTGGCAGCCGTTGGGTGCCGCCCGCGCCGGGGAGCAAGCCGAGTTGTGATTCCGGGAGCCCGAGCTTGGTCTTCTTGCTGTCGCTCGCGACTCGTGCGTGGCACGCGAGCGCGGTTTCGAGGCCCCCCCCGAGGGCGACGCCGTGAATCGCCGCGACGACGGGCTTCGAGAAGCCCTCGATTCGGTTCATCACCTCCTGCCCGGCTTTGGCTGCTCGCTCGCCCTCTTCGGCGGAGCTGATCCCTTCGAGCATCGCGATGTCGGCGCCGGCAATGAAGCTGTCTTTCTTGCCCGACGTGAAGACCACCGCTTTGATCTCGGGGTCGTTTTCGACTTCAGCGAACACGCTGGTGAAGGTGTCGACGAAGTCCGCCTTGAGCGTGTTCATCGGCTCGCCGGGGAGGTCCATGCGAACGATGGCCACGCCGTCGTCGCGCTTCTCGATGCTGAGTCCTTCGTTGGCCATCACTCTGCCTCCAAAACCATGGCTGCGCCCAAGCCGCCGGCTGCGCAGGCGGTGCAAAGGGCCAGGTTGCCGCCGCGACGCTTGAGCTCGCGCAGGGTCTGCGTGATCTGACGGGCTCCGGTGGCGGCAAACGGGTGGCCGATCGAGATCGACCCACCGGTTACGTTGAACTTGTCCCAGTCGATGTCGCCGATCTTCTCGGATCGGCCGAGGTGCTTTTCGGACCATTCTTTCGACTCGAATGCCTGCGTATTCGAGAGGATTTGCGCTGCGAACGCCTCGTGCATGTCGACGAGATCCAGGTCCGAGAGCTTGATGCCCGCCCGGTCGAGCGCGATCGGCGTCGCATACGATGGACCCATCAGAAGCTGTCCAGCGGGGTCGAGCGCGGCGAAGGCGTAGCTTCGAATGAAACCGAGCACGTTGAAGCCATGGGCTCTGGCCTTGTCCTCGCGCATGAGGAGTAGGGCGCTCGCGCCGTCGGTGAGTGGCGAGCTGTTGCCGGCCGTGACGGTGCCGTGCTTGCGGTCGAACGCGGGCTTGAGCTGAGCGTACTTCTCGAGCGCGCCATCTTTGCGGACGAGGTTATCCTCTCGAATCGATTCCTCGAAGCGGTTTGGCACGAAGACCTCCATCACTTCGTCATCGAGCTTGCCCTCCGCCCAGGCCTTGGCGGCAAGCGTGTGACTTCTGTGCGCGAACTCGTCCTGCGCTTCTCGGCTGATGTGGTTTTCCTTGGCCATCTTCTCGGCGCTCTCGCCCATCGACAGGCCGGTCGAGAACTCCTTGATCGCCGGGGGCTGCGGCGCGAGGTCGCGAGGACGAAGACCGCGGAACGCTTGGAGGCGCTCGCCGATACTTCGGGCCTTGGTTGCTTCCATCAAGGCCTCGGCGAGGCGCTTGGTTACGGTGATGGGCACGTTGCTCGCGCTGTCCGCGCCTCCCGCCACGCCTGTGTCGATTGCTCCAGCCATGATTGCCTCGGCGACGTTGACGGTCGACTGGTAGCTCGTCGCGCACGCCCGCGAGACGCTGTAGGCCTCGATGCTCTTCGGCATGCCCGTGGCCAGCACGATCTCGCGCGCGATATTCGGCGCTTCGACCGACGGGACCACTTGCCCGTACACGACCTGCTGGATTTCGTTGGGATCGAGGTCGACTCGTTGCAGCAACTCAGAGACGACGATATTGGCGAGATCGAGAGCGCTGACCTCTCGATACGCTGACCATTGCTTCGCGAAGGGGGTGCGCAGTCCGGCTACGACTGCGACGCGCGTTCCGTTCGATTCCATGCGCTGCGCTCCTGAAAATGAACCGTGATTCAGTGGAAGGCCAGAGCCTGAAACCCCGCGGATGTGATGTCAAGCGAGCCCCCGGCGGACCCGCATGCCGTTGACCCCGGGCCGGAGACCCGTAGACTCAGCTGGTGCGCCGCTTGCCCATGTTGGAGAGTCGGTCCGCGGTTTACGAACAGTGGCCCGTCCGCCCCGACGATTTCAACGAGATCCCGCTTCTGCGCGATGCGCGCGGTCGGCAGTATACCTATTTGCGACTGAGCGTGACCGACCGCTGCGATCTCGCATGCGTCTACTGCATGCCGCCGAGCGGCGAGGACGAGCACGCGGTGCGCCGCGACCTCTTGACCTTCGAGGAGGCGTCGCGCCTGGTGTCGGTGTTCGCGTTGGCCGGGATCCGCAGGGTGCGATTCACCGGCGGTGAGCCCCTGGTGCGCAAGGACATCGTTCGTCTGGTCGAGCTCGTGCACCGGCGCACCGACGTCGAGCAGTTGGTGATGACGACGAATGCGACCCGTTTGGCCGAGCTCGCGCGCCCACTCCGAGACGCGGGCCT
>JAHEEE010000059.1 GCA_024640845.1 Myxococcales bacterium
GATGGCGTGATGAACGCGACCGACACAGATACCTCGAAGATGATTCCATTCGCTCGCACCACCAACGAGTACGGGCCGACGTTGTTTGGGTAGAAAGCCTCGTCACCGAGACCCGGGACATCCGTCGTCCCTCCCGTGTTGTCTTCAAAGCCCTGGCGTGTCCCCTCCCAAAGCGAGTCTTCCCCGAAATAGAACACGCTCACCGAATTGACCTCTCCCCCTGTGAGCTCGAAGCGACAGTTGCTGGCGACGTCTGGCATGCCTTCACTGGCCGTCCCTTCGAACGCGGCCGTCACCATCGTCGCGTCGGCAAGTTGACACGCGCGTTCTGCATTCGAGAGGCCGCCGCTTCCTCCGGAGCCCGTGGATCCACCGACGTCATCACCGCAGCCCGCAAGACACAGCATACAGACCATCGAGCAAGTCAACCGGATCCAACCAAGCGCGCGTTGATGCATCATGAAGCAACGCTACCACGGGAAACTCGGCGGCTGTGAGCCCGAAGTCGTGACGTTCGTCTAGGGACGCCTGAACGCGGACTCGCGCGGAGCTCGTCGAGCACGCAGTCATGCCAGCTAGGAGCGCCTTGGATCACGTCATCCGTTTCGGTCGGCGAGCAGCTCTTTCACGGCCAGCTTCCCGAAGTCGTTTGCGGCCAAGGGACTTGCGCCCGAGATCAGCTTCCGGTCGACATGGCAGGTAGCGTCCGCTTTGCGGTTGACGATCCTCATGCCCAGGGCGGTGAGCTTCTCGCCGAAATGCCAGGGTAGCTGGCCCGGCATGTATCCGATCATCGGAGTCTGCCGGTCGATACGGTCCGGAAAGGCCGCCAACTCGTATCCGCTGTACGCGAAATCCTCACCGTTCCCGGTGGGGTTCGTGGCGCCCGCGGGATCCGGCAGAGCGGCAGCGAGGAGCGCCGCCGGGCCGTGGCAGATCGCCAGCAGGTGCAGGTCGCGACCGTGACACCGGCGAAGGAGCTTGCCCACCTCCGGGTTGTCCGGAAGCCCGAGCATCGCCCCGTGCCCGCCCGGAATGAAGACCCCCACATAGGGGAAGCCGTCGTTCAGCGAGGTGGTCACGAAGTCCGTGACCGAGCCGGGGTTGTCGAAGCGGTCCTTGAACGACGCGTAGAAGGCCATCACCGCATCGTCCTCCTCCGGCATCGCCCACATCTCGATCTTCACGGGAGCTCCCGTGGGCGTGACAACATCGATGCAAAACCCCGCGTTGCTGAGGTGCATCATCGGCAGCAACATCTCGACCGGATGATTCCCGGTGGAGAACTTCTTTCCGTTCGCCATCGTCATGTTTCGCTCTTCGGTGCAGACCATCAGAATCCGCTCTTCCCCTGCGACACAAGGGCCGGCCACCGTTTCGAAATCGGTCACCTTCGTCGTTGCCAGCGACAGCGCGAGCTTGGATGGAGAAAACGCACCATCGTCGGTGGGAACGGGACAGAACGGTAGCCGGAACATGTAGCCTCCGAGGCTGCGGGTGGGACGAGCGCCCCGTGAAGTTAACATAGTTTCCGGTAGCGATGATGGGCCCGCACCTCACCGACCGCGGCACCAACGTGAGGCGCCAACGTCGCGCTAGTACGCGCCCGGCTGCCTTGCCGGTACACTAGGCGGCATGGAGGTTCTGCGCTGATGACGACTGCCACGACGGTTCTTGACATTCTGCAGCTCAGCGATCCCCATCTGTTCGCGGATCCGGCGGCGCGGCTGAAGGGTGTGCAGACCTCTGAGACGTTTCGGCGCGCGCTGCAACACGCGCTGGCGGCGCTGGATCCGGACATCGTTCTGCTGACGGGAGACCTGTCTCAGGATTGCTCGGCTGAGACCTACGCGAGGATTCGGCAGTTGCTGGAGCCGCTCCGGGTGCCGGTCTTCTGTATTCCCGGCAACCACGACGATCCGCAGCTGATGGCCCGCGAGCTCCGCCACGGCCACTTCCACTATTGCGAGAACCTGCGACACGAGAACTGGCTGCTCTGTATGCTCGACACTTGGGACGGTCTTCGTGGAGGCGGTCGCGTGGGTGAGGCACAGCTTGCTGAGCTGGACGCGAAACTCGAAAGCAGCGACGCCGAACACGTGCTCGTGTGCCTGCATCATCATCCGGTCCCGGTCGGAAGCGCCTGGTTGGATGCCGTCGGTTTGGACGACGGCGACGAGCTGCTCACGGTCATCAGGCGGCATCCTCGCGTGTGCGGCCTGCTCTGGGGTCATATCCATCAGCGCTACGACCATCACGCCGACGGCCTGCGGATGATGGGCACCCCTTCGACCTGTTATCAGTTCGTGCGCGGCCGCGACGACTTCGCCCTCGACAGCCTTGGTCCGGGCTACCGCCGAATCCAACTCCGGTCCGACGGGCGCATCGACACCCACGTGACGCAGTTGAAGCCCTGAGAACGAGCGAGCACGAATCCCCTGGCTCCAACCACTGAAGCCAGCGCGTGTTCCGCAGGCGGGCTGCAGTGGTGGAAGCGGTTCACCGCTGAGGGGGCGTCCGTGTTCCGATCATCAGCAAAGCCGTGAATTCGGGGTTCTGGCGGATGATGCCTCGGGAGGCGACGCCAGCGCAGCAAGGGAAGCATCCAACTCCTTGCATGCGGCGCTGCGATAGACCTCTAGGGCAGTCGAAAAGCTCTCGGTCCAATCGGCATCTGCGGCGGGTATTCGGTGAGCATGCACTGACGGCTCGGATGACATGGGAAGCCCGCATGCCAAGGCTTGAAACCGGCCTTGGAGGAACCAGCTGTGCGCGCACGACGGCGGGCGCGGCAGACCAACCGATCAGCCACGTCAGAGCGAACGCAGTGTTGCGATATCTCGAGATCAAACGAGGACGCCACCACGACAAAGGGTGGAATTGATAAAGCGATACAGTCGTCAGAGGACGCACCGGTCAGCACACCTGACGAGCTACGAGACGGTCCGCAGCTCGCAGCAGGTGGCGCGATGCGTCCAAACGGAGGTGTTGGAAAAGCCTAGAGCGCTGAGGTCGGAGGCGGAGGTCCGCGCGCTCGCTCGACCCGTTGCCGATTGTCGAAATGAAGCGACTCGATCGCTCGTTCGAAGACGCGATCGCGCGAAACGAGCGCCTGAGGAACCGGTGGAATCGTCGGAAGCGAATGCTCGGCGGCTAGATGGCGGTGCGCGAGGCTATTCTCTCCGTGGCGGTCGGGGGCCTCACTATCTTCGTCATGGTGGCCGACGTCGCCATGCTCGTGCGCAAGGCCCTGATCAGGGTGGTGGAGCGCGTGCGCGTGATACACATCGTCGTGATGCGCTTCGCCGTGCTCGTGCTCTTGCTCGTGGGGGCGATGGCCGAGAGAGTCATGCTCGACACCATGTTGGTGCGCGCCGAAATCATCGTGAAACGCCATGTGAATGGTTGGCAAGACCTCGAAGCCGGCGAGCCAAAGCAGGCAAGCAAGCACGGGGCCGATACCGACGAGTCGCGTTCGAGCACGGAGTTTCACGGCTCTGGGACGGTAGCGATCTTCCGATGGCTGATCAACCACCGGTGTGGGTCTTGAGCTCTACTGACGTTGTCAGGTCGACCACGAGGAAATCGCTGCCCTCGTCCGCACTCGATTCACAGCATCGCGATGAAAAGCCACCTCGTCGGACTCGTGCGTTCAGAGGTGTCGGCGCGCCTGCACGACTTCGGGGTCTTCGTCGTTGCGCGCGATTCGGAACCCCATGCCTTTGCACAACGCCAACATGTTGATGTTGCTCGCCAGCACGTCGCCTTCCATCACGGCGATGCCACGATCGCGGGCCACGGCGATGAGACGGCGCATGAGCTCTCTACCGATGCCTTGTCGCTGGTACGCATCTCCTACCGTCAATCCGAAGTCGCACGAGTGGCGATCGGGATTGGATACGTAGCGCGCGACACCGATCATTTCGGCGTTTGGCGATCCGTCGTTGATCACGCTCACGAACGCCATTTCGCGGTCGTAGTCGATTTGAGTGAAGCGCGCCAACATCTCTGGCGTGAGCTTGTCGAAGTTTTGCATGAAGCGATTGTACTTGGTCTGCGGCGAGAGCCCCTGCACGAAAGCCTGTTCGATCGTAGCGTCTTCGGGTTGGATGGGGCGTATCACCACATCGGTTCCATCCCGTAGCTGCCACTCGGAGACGAGCTCCGACGGATAGGGATGGATGGCCATGTGCCCGTAGTGGGCCGTGCTCGTGGCCGGCGTGGCGACGACGATCCGCGCGTCGACCGCGATGACGCCATCCTCATCGACGAGCAAGGGATTGATGTCGAGCTCCTGCACCTCGCGCAACTCGCATGCGATCTCCGAGACTCGCTGCAACACCTCGATGAGCTTCTGTTGGTCTGCTTCGGGCAAGTTGCGGAAATGGCGGAGTAGACGCCCGGCTCGCGTGCCGTTGATCAGATCGCGGCTGAGGTATTCGTTGAGCGGCGGCAGGGCTACGTTGCTGTCGGCGAAGATCTCTGCAGCCGTGCCTCCAGCACCAAAGCTGATGACCGGACCAAAAACCGGATCGGTGGCGATTCCGATCATGATCTCGCGGGCATGAGGTCGCTCGAGCATGGGCTCGATCGTCACCCCGTCGATTTTGGCATCGGGACGCTGCGCGCGAACGCTGTCCATCATCTCTCGAAACGCCGTGCGCACCGAGCGCGGCTCTCGGATGTTGAGCCGGACGCCACCAACATCGGACTTGTGAGTGATGTCCGGCGAGTTGATCTTCATGGCCACGGGCAGGCCGAGGCCCTCGGCCGCGACCAGTGCCTCTGCCGCGGAGCCCACGTTGATGCTCGGTGATGCGGGGATATGAAAGGCGTGGAGCACTGCCTTGGCCTCGGCACTGCTCAACGTCTGTCGACGCTCGCTGAGCGCGTGATCGATGATCAAGCGCGCTCCCTCGACATCGGGCTCCTTGTGGCGCGCCAGCGGTCCGGGCGTTTGGAGAAGCGCTGTCTGGTTGCGCCGGTAGCTCGTCAGGTAGCCGAATGCCTCGACCCCCGCCTCCGGGGCTCGAAAGTGCGGGATGTTGGCCTCCGCGAACTTCTGGCGCCCTTGCGCAACCAAGCCCGCGCCCATCCAGCAAGCGAGAACGGGTTTGCGAGATTTTCGAGCCGCCTGAATGACCGCGTCTGCGCAACCGGTGGGATCGGTCATCCCCTGAGGCGTGAGCAGGACGAGTAGGCCATCCACGCCCGGATCGGCCAAAACAATCTCGGTCGCCGACGCGTAGCGCGAGGGATCGGCGTCGCCGAGGATGTCGACGGGGTCGCTGTGCGACCAGTGGGCGGGCAACACCTTGCCGAGCGTTTCGACGCTCTGCTCACTCAACTGAGCCAGAGGCACGTCGAGGTCGGCGGCGCGGTCGGCTGCCATGACGCCGGGCCCGCCCCCGTTGGTGATGATCGCGAGTCGAGGCCCGCCCACACGAGCCCCCGAGGCAAGCAGCGCGGCAGCAGCGAACAACTCGCCGACGGAGCTCACCCGGACCGCGCCGGCGCGCCTAAGCGCAGCGTCGAAGACGTGGTCGGCGCCGACCAACGCACCGGTGTGCGACACTGCCGCGCGCGTGCCGCTGTCGCTGCGACCAGATTTCACGACGATCACCGGCTTGAGCCTTGCCGCGCCTCGCAAACCGCTGATGAAGCTTCTCGCGTTGGTGATCCCTTCGACGTAGAGCAGAATGCTTCGTGTCTCCGGATCTACCGCGAGATAGTCGAGCACTTCGCCGAAGCCCACATCCGCGGTCGCCCCGAGCGACGCGACCGCGGAAAAACCGAAGCCCTTGGTATCGGCCCAATCGAGGAGCGCAGTGCAAAACGCGCCCGACTGGGCGACGAGCGCCACGTGCCCGCTACGAACCGCGCTCTTGGCGAATGTCGCGTTCAGACCAACCCTCGGGCGCATGATGCCCAGGCAGTTCGGTCCTATGAGAACGATGCCGTACGTCCGCGCAACGTCGACGATTTCACTTTGAAGCGCAGCTCCCGCATCGCCGACCTCCGAAAAGCCGGCCGACAGAACGATTGCCGCACCAACGCCGAGATTCCCGCACTCGTGCATGACACCGGGAATCTGCGGGGCCGGGATGGCGATCACCGCGAGATCGACCGGGCGATCGATGGCGCTCACCGACGGGTAGCTCTTCAGGCCTTGGACATTCTCGCGCTTGGGATTCACCGCGTAGATCTCACCGGCGAAGCCCCCTTCGCGAATGTTTCGCAACAGCTGGCCGCCAACTGAGCTCTCCCGGTCGGACGCGCCGATGACGGCGACCGACGCAGGTTCGAAGGCCTTGAGGAGGTAGTGCTTTTTCATCTTGCTGCGACGTCGACTTCCGAAGACGATGCGAACCTACGACGCCATCTGAGCGCGCACTCTTAGCGGATCTTGGAACCGTGTCCATCGCCTACATCACACACGACGCCTGCACGCTCCACGAGATGGGGCCCCACCATCCAGAGCAGCCGTCACGACTCGGCGCAATCAACGACAGGTTGATCGCTTCGGGCTTGGACCCTGTCTTGCGCCACCATGCAGCCATGCCCGCCGACCGGGAACACTTGTTGCGCGCTCACGATGCTGCCTATGTCGACCAACTGTTCGCGAGATCGCCCGAGGGGGGACTCGTCTGGTTAGACGGTGATACCGCAATGAACCCGTCTACGCTCGACGCCGCGCTCTACGCCGCCGGCGCGGTAGTGCAGGCGGTGGACCTGGTCATGTCGGGAGGTGCCGCCCAGGCGTTCTGCGCCGTGCGTCCCCCGGGGCATCACGCCGAGCGCGCCCGCGCCATGGGGTTCTGTTTCTTCAACAATGTCGCCATTGGGGCCGCGCATGCGCTCGCAACGCACGGTATCGAGCGGGTTCTCATCGCCGATTTCGATGTGCATCACGGCAATGGGACAGAGTCGATCTTCGTCGGTGATGACCGTGTCTTGTTCTGTTCCACGTTTCAGCACCCCTTCTACCCCTACACTGGCCACGAAAGCCAAGCGCCCAACCTCGTCAATGTGCCACTACCAGCCCGCACGAACGGAGCCGAGTTTCGAGAGGCCGTGTCCCGGCACTGGTTGCCCGCAATCGAAGCCTTCGCACCCGAGTTGGTCATGATCTCCGCTGGATTCGACGCGCACATCGAAGACGACATGGCCGAGCTAGATCTGTCGGAAGCCGACTACGGCTGGGTCACACGACAGCTCAGTGGAGTCGCAAAGCGTCACGCCAACGGGCGGATCGTGTCGACGCTCGAGGGCGGGTACGCGCTGAGCGCCCTGGGACGAAGCGTCGCCGTGCACATCGAAGCGTTGTTGGACGGCTAGCGAGAAATTGACGGCAAACGCGCAGGACAGGGTCGTGTGGGGTATCGGAAGAAGAAACTGGGGAGCGGCTTGCTCTGCCCCCGAGCATGACTACGTTCCTCGCACCTCATGAAACGCGAAGACCGCAAGCCCAAACGCTTAGGACCGAAGTCGCCCTTTCGGTTGGTCTATCTGATCCTCGCCGTCATGGTGGCATCGCTGGTCTACGAGACCTGGGATACGTACCAATCGGTCGCGACGATTCCGTACAGCGAATTCGAGAAGCTTCTCGACGAGGGCAAGGTCAAGGACCTCGTCGTATCCGACGACACGTTGCGAGGGGAGCTGAGCGAGCCTTTGGATGGGAAAACCCGCTTTTCCACGAACCGAGTCGATCCCGACCTCGCCGAACGCTTGAATACACATGGGGTGGAGTACTCGCAAGAGCAGCGGAGCCCGATCAGCGACGCGCTCATCGCCTGGTTCTTGCCGCTGGTTCTCCTCGTCGGGTTCTGGCTCTTCATGACAAGGCGGATGGCAGGAATGGGTGGCCCTGGCGCCGGGCTCATGTCGGTCGGAAAGAGTCGCGCCAAGGTCTACATGGAGACCGACACTCGGGTCTCCTTCAGCGATGTCGCCGGCGTCGACGAGGCAAAGCAGGAGCTCCAGGAGGTGGTCGCATTCCTCAAGGACCCGGAGGCCTATGGACGGCTCGGCGCCCACATGCCGAAGGGCATTTTGATGGTGGGACCGCCGGGCACGGGCAAGACGCTCCTCGCGCGCGCGGTTGCGGGCGAGGCCGGGGTGCCGTTCTTTTCGATCAGCGGCTCGGAGTTCGTCGAGATGTTCGTCGGTGTGGGGGCAGCGCGAGTTCGAGACCTCTTCGACCAGGCACGGCAGCAAGCGCCATGCATCATCTTCGTCGACGAGCTCGACGCCCTCGGCCGGGCTCGCAACGCGCAGCCGTTCTCCGGCGGGATGGACGAGAAAGAGCAGACCCTCAATCAACTGCTGTCCGAGCTCGACGGCTTCGACCCGTCGACCGGCATCGTGTTGCTCGCCGCCACCAACCGCCCGGAAATTCTCGACCCAGCGCTCCTGCGTGCCGGGCGTTTCGATCGACAGGTCCTGGTCGATCGGCCCGATCGAAGCGGACGAACGCAGATCCTCAAGGTCCACGCGCGGGAGATTGCGCTTGCGCCCGACCTAGAGCTCGAGGCGGTCGCCGCACTGACTCCGGGATTCACCGGCGCCGATCTGGCCAACCTCATCAACGAAGCAGCGATTGTCGCCACGCGCCGGGACGCCGAAGCGGTGACCCTGGAGGACTTCACGCAGGCCATCGAGCGAATCGTCGCCGGCCTCGAGAAAAGGAACCGGCTTCTCAATCCACGCGAACGCGAGGTGGTGGCGTACCACGAGATGGGTCACGCCCTGGTGGCCCTGATGTGCAAGCACTGCGATCCGGTTCACAAGGTGTCGATCATTCCACGGGGAGTGGGTGCGCTCGGCTTCACGATGCAGCGACCCACCGAAGACCGCTTCTTGATGACGCGCGAGGAGCTCGAGGAGAAGATGGCGGTTCTCCTCGGAGGACGCGCGGCCGAGCACTTGATCTTTGGGCATCTGTCGACGGGTGCGGCGGACGACTTGGCCAAGGCCACCAGCATCGCGCGTAGCATGGTGACCCGCTACGCGATGGTGCCCGAGCTCGGGCATGTCTCGTACGAGAACGAATCGTCGACTTTCCTAGGAAGCACTGGAACGCCGATGCGGGTTCGGGAGTACAGCGACGACACCGCGCGCGAGATCGACACCGCGGTGCGTGACATCGTTCAAGCTGCCTTCGATCGCGCTCTCCGCCTCCTGCGCGAGGAACGTGAAACTTTGGAAACGGGCGCCAAGCAGCTACTCGAAGAAGAAACGCTGGGCGAAGCAGAGCTTCAGGCTCTCTATGCCAAGGTCGACCGGGCCCGCTAGCGTAAGGACCGCAAGGGCGAGCCGATGGTCTTCGACAGCTACGACATGTCGCCGATCCTCTTCGGCACCGGTAAGTCCGAGCGCGACTCCTGGTTCTACTTCACCGAGCGAGAGCTTGCCCCGGGCGCCATCCGGGTCGGCCGGCTCAAGTTCGTGTTCAACACGCGCGGCGACAACGGCGCCAATGCCAGGGCGGAAGCGCCGGCGCCTCAACTCGGGTGGGTCGGTACCGAGCAGTACGTGGCGACCGTTCCTCAGGTTTACGACCTGATGATCGAGCTGCCAAAGCTGAACTGACACGTCGGCGCCGTCCTAGCTACGAGCAAAGGACCTTCCCGAAGACCTAGCGAGCTAGTACCGCGAGCTTCGGATCTCGAGTTGAGCCCGATAGGCAAAGGGGTGCGCCGTGCGCTCGAGCGCTCGCACTAGTGCCCGGGAGACCTGCTGTGGGATGTGTGCGTCACGGACAACGGGCTAGGCGTTCGTGCCGACATGAGCATCGTGGCGGCATCGACGATGCGGGCGGCGTTCGGAAGGACCTCGACTTCTCGTCTTCGATCGTACGGAATCGTACGCTCGACGCAGACGCGCTGGAACGCAGGCTGCAACCCTGCTTCGAGCGCTACCGCGGCAAGCTCACCGGCGAGGCCGAAGTGCTTGTAGTCCTCGTCGGCGACCAAGAGCCGTTGCGTCTTTGCAAGCTCCGCACAGACGGTGTCGACATCGAGCGGGCTCACACTTCGAAGATCCACGACTCCGGCGTCTATGCCTAACTCTGCCAGTCGTTCGGCAGCCTCGAGGCATCGATGGACCGCGACTCCCACCCCCACCATCGTGAGATCGCGGCCCGCCCTCAGTACCTGAGCCGCTGGAATCGGAATAGAGCCCCAGGTATCGGGCACTACGCCGCGCGCGCCCGCCTCGGGGACTTGATAGTCGAGCCCGGTACGACCTCCATCCGCCAGGTAGTCGAGCCAGTAGTCGGCGAGCAGCTTGTGTTCCATGAACAGGACGGGGGCTTCGTCCTCGATCGCCGACAACATGAGCGCCCCTGCGTCGGCGGGGTTCGATGGGACGACCACCTTCATCCCAGGCACCTGCGCGAGCAGCCCCCAGAGCGCTTGCTCGTGTTGGCCGCCGTCGCCGTAGCCGCCGCCGCAGGCGATTCGGACGACCATAGGCACCTTCCACCGGCCACCGGAAAACGCTTCGACCTTGGCTGCATGATTGATCAACGCATCGGCGGCGACGGCAACGAAGTCGACCATCATGATCTCGACAATCGGGCGAAGGCCCCCCATCGCGGCCGTGACACCGGCACCGAGAAACGCGGACTCGCTGATTGGGGTGGGCCTGACCCGCGACTCGCCGAAGCGAGCGAACAGGTTCATGCGGATTGCGTGCACGTCTTCACCAAACACGACGATGCGTGGGTCAGAGGCCATCGCTTGCATGAGCGCATCCTCGATCGCTTGCGCGTAGGTCATCTCTCTCATGCTCGCGCCTCCGTGCTGTCGATAGCGGCGCGTACCGCGGCCGCAACTTCTTCCCGTACCGTGGCTTCGACCACCTCGCGCTCAGCGCTGGTGAGGCGCTTCGCCTGCCGGATCACGGGGTCGTGGCCTGCGAGATGCATCTTTCCGGCGCGCGTGAGCATGGCCGCGACCGAACCGAGGCTTGCCGCACGTCGCCCGACGGACGCGCCCTGAACGCTTGCCGCGGCTTTGGCCAGTGGACCGACCTTGCTCTTCAGCTCTCCGACCGGATTCCGCACGATTCGTAGCAGAGGGTCGCCCAGAAAATGACCGTCGGGCCGTTTGCAGGTCGCATGAATGAACGAGGGACCGTGGCCGCGCCGCGCGCGGCGGATCGCCTTTTCCGCATGCGAGGCCACAGCCTGGACGTCGCTTCCGTCGACGGAAATCGCGAAGGCGCCGAGACCCTCGGCGCGCTGACAGAGGTCGCCGCCCGTGACCTTCTTCGCGGGAGTCGTGATGCACATGCCGTTGTCCTTACAGACAAAGACCACCGGCAGGGACCAAACGGCCGCGAGGTTGATCGACTCCATCAGCATGCCCTGGTTCATCGCGCCTTCACCGAAAAAGGCGACAGCCACGTTGTTGGGTCGCAGATGCTGATGCGCCAGCGCGAAGCCGCACGCCGCAGGGCCCGAGGCCCCTACGATCCCCGACGACGCTGCGAGGAGCTCCGGGGCGAAGAGGTGCATGTGCCCGCCCATCCCGTGGCAAAGCCCATCTGGTTCCCCCAAGAACTCGCGAAGCAAACTGACCAGGTCGACGCCACGCATCACGAGTGGGGCGGTGCCTCTGTGGTCGAGGGCCATCGCATCCCCGTCCACGAGATGCTGCAGCACACCGGCCACGATTCCCTCCTCCCCGATACTGAGGTGCATCTCCGCCGAGATGCGCCCCGCGCTCCACAGGTCGGCCACGGCCTCCTCGAAGCGCCGGCTCCGGAGCATGAGAGCGTAAAGCCCAGCGCCATCGGATTGCATCGCGAGCCTCCAGGTGAGGCCCGACTATAACGAGACTCATCAGCCACATCAAGTGGCAGTCCAGTGACCTCGCTGAACGTTGGCTCGACAAAAGCTGCTGGCGCGCGCGTCTCGCCTGCGGAACGCCGCGCGTCGGCTCTACCGCTTGGAGTCGTCAAGCTGCTCCGCCAATGCGTCGAACGAGCTCTTCGACTTCGGGCCTCTCGTTTGGCTCGTCGGACACTCCCGGAGGCTACACCGCTTGCGCCGGTACCCAGCCTCGATCAAGCGAGTGGTCCGGCGGTCTGCTCGAAAACCCGACCCAGATAGGCGTTGAGCCGCTCTCGCTCTGCGATTCGTTTGGCGAAGCTTGGGGTGAGGCCGACTGTCAACTGGCCGATCATCGCGGTCACCGAGAGGTCGGCGATGGTGAGGCCGTCGCCAACGAGATACTGGCGGTCAGACAGGCGGGTTTCAAGCGAGTCGAGATGACGGTCGAGTCCTCGTAGCCTCGTCCGTCGAGCTCGAGGTAAGGCAGCTTCCCAAGCGGGTTGGCTCTCTTCGGGTTGAGCGTGTCGTGCACATCGTACTCGATGCCCTTCGCCACGAGAGCCATCTGAACTTTCCAGCAATAGGGCGACAGGGACCGCATCGCTCCGACGGGAGGATACTGGTGGAGGCGAGCTCTTGACATGGGACCCGTGTATCACGGCTCAACGGATCTGCGCCCCCAGAAACCCGTCTAGCGTACAATCCTCCGGACCCAGGCGATGGGCATACTCCCCAGCGCCCGAGATGAAGCTGACGCCCGCACAGCGCCTCGCGTGGCTCGAGGAAGCGAAGCGGTTCGCCGAGGCCACGAAGCGTTCGCGACGGGTCACCGAGGAAGAGCGTCAGAGGGAGCGCTAGGGCGCTATCCCCCAGCGGAATTGGCAACGCGCCCCCGGATTGCCGAAGTGCGCGTCATTACGGAGAGTGCATCAGTCAACAGAGAGATCAAATGGCGTCCAGAGCCACGCATCGTCCTGAGGAACGACATAGCCGATCACTGTTTTCGGCGGGAAGTTCTGGCCCCACAAGATGGCATTCTCCCTCTCGAAACGCTCGAGGAAGGGGCGCTTAAGAGCGTTATTCCGCTCTGGATCGGCATCGAAGCCCTGGGAGATGTCAGGAATTGAAACGAAGACCGGGTGCAAGAACACGTCTGAGAAGTAATACATCTTCTGTGCTCCCGAACCGACAGAAACCATGATTTGTCCCGCCGTATGGCCGTACGCTGGCTCGGTAAACACCCCAGGGAAGAGCTCCTGGCGATCTCCCTCGTCGATGTAAACCACCTGGCTCTCAATCTTGGCGAAGTGGCGCAGTGCCCCTTCTTTGAGGCCGGTGATGGCTTTTCGCCTCAGTGGATCTTCAATCGTTTCCGGGTCGAGGTCATTCCAGAAATCCCACTCCACTTTCGAGATATAGATTGTTGCATTTGGAAAGAGCATTTCTTCGTTCTCATTGAGCAGACCATTGATGTGGTCAGTATGGGCGTGGGTCACGACAATGGCGTCAATATCGTCGGCAGTGAGTCCAATCGCTTTGAGATTGTCTTGGAGTAGATCCACTCTTGTCGTCGAGTGGTCGGCTTTACCCATGAATCCTCGTACGCCTTCACCACCGCACCCGCCTCCAACGTCGAGCATGACATTCTTGCCGCCAACTTTGATGAGAGGGTGGGTCCAGGTGAGCAAGACTTGATCGCTCGGCACGTTGTGCTGTTTCATGACCTCCTCTGGAACATCCGAAAACAGATATCGTGATTCGTAGTTCATCTCTGCGTCGGTGATTTGGTAGATTCTCGTCCCGTCAATCTCAAAGCTGAACACCCCGTTTTCGAGCTGCCTCGCCGCAAGGGTTGGCGCAGTCACCGCTGCGGTTTGAGAGCTCGTAGCTGTTTCTTCCGCCCCTTCTGATTCGCTGTTCTGCTGCTGCGGCTCGGGTGGTTGAGCGCTCCTACATCCCCAGAAAAGTACTGCGCTCGCCAGGATGCCCTGGAAAATGCGTCTGCTGTTTCCCATTTTCCTCTCCGTTCAATTTCAAGTTTTCATTCTCAGATATGCTTGCTTGCTCCGCGATGACTTTTGAGACGTCGCGGTGGATTGCAAGATCGTTGCGTTGCCGACAGACCTACGCTCCATTCTTGGGGCCCACACCAGACAAGGAGGTGGCGGCATGAAGGCAGTGAGATTAACCCTCATGAGAACGTCAGTACTTTGTTCCCTGCTCGGTTGCACTTCCACACTTGCGCCGCAGGCTCAAGAATTCACGCATATCGTCGCTTTCGGAGATAGTTTTACCGACGACGGCCATATTGATGGCCATGGCTTCAATCGGGATTCCAATGGCAAGGTTTGGGTGGAGTATTTGAGCGATAAACTGCAGGCCCAAGATCTGGACAACAGGGCCTGGGGTGGGGCCAGAACTGACGATGGTCACTACTTGGGTTTCGATTGGTCGGGCTTCAATTGGCAGATCGACCGTTTCGAGCTGCAATCAAAGCCAGAGGAAACCCTGTTCACCGTCTGGATCGGAGTGAACGATTATTGGGATGCCAAGAACGATCCCGCCGATTCCGTTCGTAACATCAAGCGCGGGCTCGAGAAGCTGATTGCCAAAGGGGCCAGGCACTTGGTCGTTTTCAATAATTTCGACCTGACGCTTTCCTTGGGTTACGGCCCCAAGACTGAACACCATGACCTAGTACCGACGGTCCGAGTACTGACTCAAAAATTCAATACAGGGCTTCACCAGATGCTCTTCGATGGCTCGAACAGTTTTGTCCAGGAACATCCTGGGGTGAAACTGTATTTCGTGGACATCGGCGCCTTTATGGATGCCTATGTCAAAAAGCACGATTTTGCTACTGTCCCCTGGCAAGGCTCGTATGCGTTCCCCGATCCTGAAAAGTATTTGTGGTACGACGAATGGCACCCAATGACCCAATGCCACTTTGAGATAGCCGAAATGGTGCACCAAGTCCTTCAGCAGTAGTGCTGCTATTGGGAGGTCGCGGAGCCGACTTCGGGACATCCCGCCGCGGCTCATCGTCGCTCGGGCTTTGCAGCGCGGCACCAAGACACGTCCAGCGGAGATTATCGATCGAAAGAACGAGGAAGCCTCCGCTCTCCAGCTTCCCCAGGTACATGGACAGTCATCGAAGACCGATGCGCGCCACTCAGAAGGCGACGGGGCTGCGCGAGATCAGTCACCAGGCTTTTGGGCGACATTCGGTCGCAAGCCAACCCGTGACAAGCGGACACTCGCTGCGCATGGTTCAAGCGCACTTGGGTCACCGCTCGCGGCAAAATTCGGAGAAGTACTCGCACCTGGCATCGCGAGTTCGGGACCGTCACCCATATCAAGCCATTCGAGATCTCCGCGTCGAATACGCGTCAAAGTCCACGCGGCCGGAAAGCTTGTTGCAAGTCCTCCAAAAGCTGGGAATACAAGCCCCGTGAGCGAGGGGTCATCAGGGTAGTGGCGATGGTTTCTCCGCGACTGCGTCTCCAGGGCCGTCACCGTGTTGCGGCCTTCTTGTATGCCGGGATGGCCGTCGTCAGCTTGGTGCTTGGCGCGATCTATTTGTTTCGCGATTCTTTCATGCCGTATCACGCGGCTGCCTTGGGCAAGGATTGGGACGAGCTCGGCCCTGCGACTCAGACGCTCCTCAAGGCCCTCATGGAAGTTGCGGCGGGCGGCTGGCTGGCGCTCGGAGCTCTGGTCTTGCTGCTCGTCGCGTTTCCGATTCGGCGCGGTGAGCGCTGGGCGCGACTCGCGGCACCAGCCGCTCTCTTGCTCTTTTACGTCCCCACACTGCTTGCCACCCTGAGTGTGCTTCAGGAGACACCCGCTTCGCCACCTTGGCGCTTCAACGTGGTGGCGTGTCTATGCGCGGTCGTCGGCCTTCTTCTGGACGCACCCTGGCGTTCTCACCAGACGAACTTCCGGTAGACCCGCGGGTCGACTGCCGCGGCGCCGAGCATGCCGCCCGCAAGCGCCCCCGCGATGCCGGGGGTCATGACGTCCTGACCCGTCAAGAACAGGCCGGGGACGGGCGTACGAGCAGCGAGCGCCTCGGACAACATACGACGCGGCGTCGTTTCGACGCCGTAGAAGCCGCCCTTCTCGTGGCGGGTGAAGGCGGCGGTTGCAAGCGGGGTGCCGAGCTCGCGGTAGACGACGAGCGGCGCGAGCGCCGGGAACTTCTCTTCGAAGAACGCCATCAACTTGGCCTCGACATCCTGCTTGAAGGCTGTCCATTCGGCGGCGAGCTCGCCAGGCTCGCGGTCGGCGAACTCGGCCACCGAGGACCAATCGGCCCACACCATCGCCTGGCCGGTGTGTTTGTTCGACGGGCCTGGGTCGTGCTCCGGATCCTTGAGCGACGGGAACGACACGAACAGCATTGGGATCGGGCTGCCGTCGGCGACCGCCCAGATGCCGTCATCGGTGTCCCAGTTCTCGTGGAACCAATGGTTGGAGCGCGTGGCTCCGTGCTTGGCGATGTCCCCCTCGAAGCCGAGGTAGACTTCGAAGTGGCAGACCGCTGGCTTGAACGAAGCGACCTCGCGGGCCCAGTCCTGCTCGCGCATGTCCTCGGGGAGCAATCGCTTCACCGTTTCTCCGGCGCCGATTGCCGAGACGATGGCGGGCGCTTTGAATTCTTCGCCAGCGCTCGTGCGCACGCCGATGGCCTTCCCTGCTTCAAACAGAATCGCGCTCACGGGTGTCTCAGGGCGCGCGCTTCCACCCGCTGCCTCGATCACCGGAACGAGCCCCGCGGCAATCGCGCTCGCGCCGCCCACGGGATAGCCCGCGCCGTCGAGGTAGTGACGCATGATGATGGCGTGCATGCCGAAGCTCGCTTCCTTCGGTTTGCCGCCATAGGTGCCCCACTGCGCCGACAGCACCGACGCGAGCTTCGGGTCGGTGATGATGTCTGCAATGACTTCGCCAGTCGTCCGACCGCACCAACGCTGAATCTTGCGCTTGTTCAACCAGCGCTGCGCAGAGCGAAACGGCTCGGGAACGGACCGCCCCCCGGCAACCATGTGTGCAACCGTCTCCGCCGACTCCAACGCCTCGAAGTAGGCGTCGATTTCGGTCGCGTTGTTCGGGAACCGATCCTTCAGCTCCATCTTGTACGCGGCCTCCGGGCGGGCCACCGAGATGTCGAAGTCATCTGGAAAGTGAAGGGTGTCGTAGACCGTTCCCACAGAGCGAAACTCGATCGTCCCCCCGCTGAGCCAGTCCAAGATCCGACCTGCGAACTGGTCGTGACCAAACAAGCCGCAGTAGTGAAGACCCACGTCCCAGCTGAAGCCCTCTCGAGAGAAGGAGTGGGTCAGCCCTCCAATCGACTGCGCTTGCTCGAGAAGCAGGACCTTGTGTTCCAACCGGGACAGCGCGGCAGCGGTCGTCATGCCACCCATGCCCGATCCGATGACGATGACATCGAATTCGCTCATTGGTGCTCCCGGAACCCCGCAAAAAGCAGGACCCGACAGGCAGCTAACCGCAAGAGTGGCACCGCGTCAATGCGTCTGAGGATCGCATGATCTTGCCCGTGGAGCTCGCCTTGACGGGAGCCATCGAAGATCTACCACGGCTCCATGCCAGCTCCCGTCACCTCGGACCTCGTTTGGAAAGAAATCGAAAAGCGCTCGTTCGCGGTTCTTTCCTACGTGAATCCCAAAGGCCGGGCCCGCTCCTCTGGCATCGTCTATGTCCCCATCGACCGGGTGCTCTACGTTCGCGTCGCGAAGGACTCGTGGAAGGCGAAGCACATTCGGCGGAATCCACACGTCGCGCTCAACGTGACGATTCCCAAACGCGTTCCGTTCATGCCTTGGATCGACATCCCCGACGCGACGATCGCGTTCAGCGGCACCGCGCGGGTAATTCCAATGAGCGAGGTCGAGCCAAAGCTCCTCGACGCTCTTCTGGAACGGATGTTCGAGCACGCGAACAACGACGAGAACTGCATCATCGAGATCCGCCCAACCGGCCACTTCGCGACCTACGGCGTCGGTGTGTCTCTCCTCGATATGCGTGACCCCGAAAAGGCGCGCGGTCGCACGCCGGTCGGTTAGCCGGGACCTGCGGGGACCTGCCCTCGCCGGCCGCCTTCTCGAGGTACATCTCGAGACCGCCCTCTACTCCGCAGGCGGCGCGTTCGAATTGAGCTTGGGCCTTTGGCTTATGGTCAAGGGCGCGGACGGTTGGGGAGTGAGGAACGAGGAAGCTATCAATCGTTCTAAGATGGTTGGCAAGCGACGACCCTGATACCTTCTCTTGTCTCCGCGCGAGTCGGCCTTCTCATGAAACTGCGATATTTGTGGTAGCGTTCGGCCTGGTTGGCATAAGACGTGCCCGTCATGGGAGGCTTCGACATGAGAATGATCGTGATACTTTTCCTGAGCGGAACGCTCGGGCTCTTCGGGTGTAGCAGCAGCGACGACGGAAGCGGTGGCTCAGGTGCGTCCGGTGGTAGCGGCGGTACTGGCGGCACCGCGGGAACCGGCGGCACGGCAGGCGCTGGTGGGACCGGCGCGACCGGCGGCATGGCAGGCACTGGCGGCACTGGCGGTACGGACGCCGCGGCGGCGTTCTGCGACGGCTTTGAGGCCACCTGCAATTACGTCGACTACGAGCACGAAAACCGTGCCGACTGCCTCGATTTCTACAACACGGAGGACGCCTCGCGTGTGGCATGCGTCGAGCAGCATTTGGGCTTCGCGATGGACGCCGAGCCGGGTAGCGCCGACAGGGATCTGCACTGCGGACACGCCTCGGGGCTCGCACCGTGTAACTGAGCCACGGAATGATCGCAGATGTCTCTGATGTGTGGCTGGGCGAAACTCTAGCTCATCGCGTCAACATCAAGGTGATGCCTAAAGTCGCGGCGATACTGTTAGTCGTTCGGGCACCAAGCCAAAAAGAAAGGCACTCAACGTGATCGCTAAGTGCCTGACTTCATTGGTTGCAGAGGCCGGATTTGCCCTCTGCATTGTGGAATCGTAGGTGGCGGAGTGGACGACAGTCCACGGAGCTGTTCGATTCCTAATCAGCTGAATCCGGCCCTCAACGGGAAAAGGGCGGACCCGACAGGGCCCGCCCTCTGACCATGGTTGCGGGGGCCGGATTTGAACCGACGGCTGCGTGCCGCGTTGGACGAGCCCTTCGCGACCAGATCGGCCTCGACGAACATCTTGTGATGCGAGTTGGTCAGGAAGAAGAACGCATTGCGGCCTGCTCGGTCGACGACGAAGAGGTGGACGCTGAACACGGCCCGGTCATATGCCACCGCAGTGCCGCTGGGCGCATTCCGCTACGCCGGCCTAGGTTCGTTGGGCGTCCCCTAGGTCGTCAGCGAACTGGTGGCCTGCACCGCGGCGTTCTCGCTGCGCGCCTGGGCAATCCTCGGCGAGGTGCGAATGGGACCCCCCGGGGGAGTTCCTCCGTACTGGGAAGTGGACGGAGGGCACGGGTTCCGAAGAGCGTGGCTTCTAGCCGTGCCCTATTCCACCGGTCGGCTCGACACGATGTAACGCTCTACCCTGATCTCGGCGCCCTGCCCAAACAAGCGATTCTCGGGAAGGCTTGCCTGGTCCTCGAAGAGCAGGGAAGCCCCGGTGAGCGGGTCGAAATAGAAGTCGGGCTCGGTCGAGAGCCGCACGAGCGCGGTGCCCGATGGAAGGTACGCGTCGAGCAACGTGAACATCCCCATACCGCCCCAGAGTTGCCGAAGCTCCAACGGCTCTGCCGGCTCGTCACCGCCGTGATCGATCGTGAGGAACTCGGGATCGATGCGCTGTCCGATGTTGTCCACGCGAAACACTTCGCTGCCGCCGATGAGCCAACGCACCACGCCGGCAGACCGATCGTACGCAATCCGTAGCCGGTGAATGTCTCCTGGCTCACGGGACGCAACGGGAATCTGGTACGAGAAGGCGGCGTAGTTGCCGAGGAACGGTCGGCCGAAGGGCAGTCGCTCGTAAAAGGCGTAAATCGTTTCGTTCGTGAGAAAGAAGTCAAACACCATGAACGTCTCGAGATCGATTGCGTTCATGGCCACCGCTCCCAACCGTAGATCGTCGTTGGCGTTGTCAACGGCGTTGCCAAATGGCTGGGCGTCGGTACCGAAGCTCTGGCCTCCGATACGCGCCTCGTACACCAGCTCTTCCCCCGGGACCGCGTCGAAACCGGGCTGGCCGGAGGATGCGAACGCATTCATGTAGACCAGCCACTTCACGTGATCGAGTCCGCCGGGAACGCCAGGGTTGTCCGCAGCGCCCTCCTGACCGACGGTCTTCGTAAAGGCGGGCAAGCCCGTCGCGGCGTTCGTACCTGACGACTGAACGGTGAGGCCCTTGTCGGGCCCGGTCTGGGACGTCGTTGCAGCGCCGTCGTCACCGACGAAGAAACCACCATCGGCCTGCGGAAACGCGAAGAAAAGCCACTTGATGTCTTCCGCAGGTGCGACGGAAACCGCGAAACCATCTTTGAAATCGTCCCAAAGGATTCGAAAGCCATCTTCGCTGTCCGCGTGAATAGACGAAGTGGGCGCGCCGAGCGCCAGGCTTGCGCAAATCGTAAAGCCAACGACAAGGGTCAGACGCTTCAATAGTGACTTTCTCGTGTTCATTCCTGCCTCCCTAGATGTGACGCGGCGCGAGCGAGCCATCGGCTGCTCAGAAACAAGCGACGCCGAGGAAAAGAAGCACAGGCTTCCCTCGGTGTCTACGCGTAAATGTTGGGCCAGCGTCTTATTCCTCCGTCGGAGGCGCGGAGTGTGTCGCAAACCAGATCGCGATCTCGGGGGAGCTTGCGTCTGGACGGACGGCCGAACGCCAACCCCGGATCGAAGACGCAGCGACGTTTGATCGAGTCGCCGCAACCGTCGGCACCGCCCCACGACACCGAGCAACCAGAAAGGAACCGGGCGGTCTCGTTATGTGCTGAAGTTTGTTGGTTACCGAGATCATGGCTGAACAACCGACAGGCGACGCACTTCAACTCCGTTCTGAAGTGCTGGACGACGGAACACTCCAGCTTTCTCCGCAGAGCGTTCCGGTCGCGGAGCCACCGAGCTAACGCGCAACTACGGCATGGCGTGGGGCGTCGGTGGCTGGCTGCTGACTCTTTCCCTCCAGCGCATCGGTCCGCAGCGGACTCAAGAACTGCAGATGCGCGAAGCCTCGGAAATCAAAACGACGTTTGCCAGTACGTACACCCGAGAAGTGTCGCTGGCAGAAGCGCTGAGCCTTCTCATCGTGCTTGGAGCGGGGCCACTCTTGGCGGCGCACGGTCTTTGGAGAGGTCATCGATGGGCGTGGCGCGCGAGCCCGGTCGACCCCAGACTTCGATAGGAGGGCATATGACGATACTGGAAGGCAAAGTGGTGGCGGTGACCGGTGCGGCTTCAGGGATCGGTCGGGCTCTTTCCCAGGCGCTCGTCGCTCGCGGTGCGCACGTGGCGCTTTCGGACGTGAACGAAGAGGGGCTGGCGGAGACCGTTGCATCCCTTTCGGGGGCAACCAACGTCACTTCCCACCGTGTGGACGTCAGCAATCGTGCCGCGGTGGAGGGCTACGCCGCGGACGTAAAGGCCCGGCACGGCGGCGCGGACGTCATCATCAACAATGCCGGGCTGACCTGCCGTGCGAGCATCGAGGAGTGCTCCTACGAGGACTTGGAGCTCGTGCTCGGCGTGAACCTTTGGGGCGTGATCTATGGAACCAAGGCGTTCTTTCCGTTGATGCGCGAGCGCGGTGGCGGCCACATCGTCAACATCTCCAGCATCAACGCGTTCGTGCCCTTCCCGCTCAACGGACCCTACAACATGTCCAAGTATGCGGTCCACGGGCTCAGCGAAACGCTGATGCAGGAGCTGGCCGGAGACACCATTCGCGTGACCAGCGTCCACCCCGGCGGCGTCAAGACGAACATCGCCAACAACGCCCGCAAGATGCCCAAAGAGCAAGCGGAGCAGTTCAACCGCATCGCGCGAACCACGCCGGAAGAAGCGGCGAGGGTGATTCTCGATGCGGTCGAGAAGAACAAGGAGCGGGTCTTCGTGGGCATGGACGCCAAGTTCATGGCGGCGGCCAAACGTGCGGTGCCCGCTTCGACCGTATCGCTTTCCGCGTGGGCCACACGCCGAATGTGGGCGCGAACTTCATGAAAGAATGCTGGCGGTGAATGCCCCGTGAGATGAGTCGGGGCGAAACGAGGAACGTCATGGGTAAGACCATTCAGATCACACAGAAGGGCCGCGTCCTGCTGGCGCGTCTGCACAATCCTCCACACGCCCTGATGAACGACCAGATGGTGTCGGAACTGGCTGAGCTCGTCGCAAAGGCGGACTCGGACGATGGCGTCGGCGTGGTCGTCTTGACCGGCACCGAGCCGAATGTCTTTCTGGCTCACTATGACGTTTCGGAGTTGCTCCGCGCAGCCAGGCAGGCTCCGTCGTTAGCCGAATCACAGGCGGTCCGAGCATCGCGGCTGACTCGAGGATTGGGCACGCTTCCCGCGGTGCGTCGATTCCTTCACAAGTCCCCACTGGCCGGGCTTCTCAAGATGCAGCGCATGCACGATGTGCTCCTGCAGATGGGACGCAGTGGCACGATCTACATCGCCGCAATCAATGGTGCCACGGCGGGAGGCGGGCTGGAGCTGTGCCTAGCTTGCGATTTCCGTTACATCGCCGATGACGGCCAGCTGGCGCAACCGGAAGTGCTTCTGGGTTTTCCGCCTGGCGCGGGGGGGACCCAGCGGCTTGCGCGCCTGATCGGCAGAGCCCGGGCGCTCGAGCTCATGCTCAGCGGGCGAATCATCGGGCCAGAAGAGGCGAAGAGCCTGGGGCTCGTCACGGATGTGTTTCCCCACGACCAACTCATGGAGAGAGTCATGGCCGCCGCCGAGGTACTGGCCACCCGCTACAAGCCCGCGGTCTCGGTAATCAAGCGTGCCACCCTCGAGGGTGGCTGTCTTCCACTGGAAGAGGGGCTCTTACGCGAACAAAGCGGGTTTGTGGCGATGCTGGGGACCGCAGGCGCAAAGAACGCGATGCAGGCATACGTGAGCTTCACGGAGAAAACCGGCGCCATACCCGCGATGGATGCCGAAGCGCAGGAGCAGCTGCGAGCGGGAACCTTTGCGCCGTTCTACCAGAGGCGGTGACTGCCATACCGTGTCAGGCTTCGCTGCATGAGTGCTTCCGGTTTCCCCCCGCATCCCTTTGCGGACATGATCGGCCTGACGTTTGACGGCTCTGCGGACGGCCAAAGTCGGTGCCGCGTTCTGCTGCGGCCCGAGCTGATGAATCCGCACGGAGTGGCTCACGGTGCAGTCGCCTATGCCCTTGCGGACACGGGGATGAGAGCGGCCCTCTATACGCTTCTGGAACCCGGAGAGAGCTGCGCAACGATCGAGATCAAGATTGTGTACCTCGCGAGCGCGCGGGAAGGCGAGCTGGTTTGCGAGACCCAAGTGATTCGCCGGGGCTCGAGAGTCGCAGTGCTCGAGTCGGAGGTATTCGAATCGAACCGAATGGTGGCCAAGGCGCTCGGAACCTATTCGATCCTCCGCGGTTGAGGCGGCCAGCCCGACGGCCCAGGGCTAACGGCGCATGATGTACTGCTCGAGCTCCTCGATCGTCAGCATCTGCTCCGCGACGATGCTGTAGACCAAATCGCCAATCGACAAGATGCCGAGAAGCTCGCCGCTCTCCATGACGACGAGGTGTCGAGTCCGCTCGCGTGTCATGATCGCCATGCAACCGCGAGACGTCTCGTTACAGTCAACCGCTAGCGGGGTTTTGTTCATCGCATCGTGTACCGGCGTCGTCGGGGACGACTTCCCCTTGAGGAACACGTTGCGGGAGTAATCCCGCTCCGTGATTGTACCGACGACTCGTTTACCCTCGGTGACGACCAAGGCGCCAATGTCGAGATCAGACATCTTCTTGATCGCATCGTAGATGGTCGCGTTGGCGTCAATGGTTTCGACGGCGTGACCTTTTTGATCGAGTAGCTCTGCGACCGTACACATGCCGCCCCCGCGTTGCGAAACACTCCTTTCGAAGGGGTGCATGCGCCGTGCCAACCTGAGGGCCGTCGTTTTTCCAAATTCGGATAAACTGCGACCGAAAGTTCTGCATTCGTTGGGCTCAC
>JAHEEE010000060.1 GCA_024640845.1 Myxococcales bacterium
GGCTAGCGTCGGCCTCCGCTGGCCACGGCTGTAGCTCGAGAAGATCCCTCACGCGGATCTTCCCGGTCTCCCGTAAGCCGGTCGCGGCGTCTGCAATGGTCCAGGCGTGAGTGCCACGTCCCATTGGCTGCGATTCGACGAAAATGCAGCGAAGCTCGCCTTCCTCGAAGTGGCACTGATCCTGGATCGCCTCGAGAAGTTGCATGTTGTGGAGGTGCCCCTCGCCGAAGTTCCAGCCGATCACGATCCCGGCGACGAGCTCGCCGTCGAGGTACTCGTACTCGTCGATGTCGTCCACGGCCTTGGGCAAGAGAAACTGTAGGCAGCGTCCGTGCAAATGCATCGCTCGAAACCCGAGGACCTTGGAGATGCTTGCGATGATCTGCTCCTCGTCGAGCATTCCTTCGAGTTGCTGGGGGAGCCGCGGCGCCCATTTGCTGAGGTGGTCATCGAGCTTCTTCGAGGAATCACCCTTGAACAACCATACGCTGTAGGCCCAGTTCCCGGCGTAGTAGCGCATCGAGCAGAGGAACGAGGCGCGTGACGGAACGAGGTTTCCGAACAGCGGCACCCCAATGAGGGCAAACGCCAGGAAGCCGATCAACAGCGGCGAGCTGATGCCAAACGCGCTCACGTCGGCGTAGTGTCCGAATAGCACGAAGCCGCCGTAGACCATGATCACGTTCCATTCGATCGGCACGCCCATGGGAATGCTGCTCGTGATGAAAGTGTGAAAGAGCAACATGACGACCAAGGCGACCGTCGTCGTCGTTCCCCCGTCGCTCAGAATGAGGACGACTGGAAAGGTGAGCTCTACGGCCGTTCCAGCGTGCGCCATGAAGTGCGCGAGCGGGGAAGGCCGCAAGTCGTCGGGAAAGCTTCGGTACAACAGCTTGCGAATGGACCCGAACCCGGTGAGGGGGCTGTTGCTCTGCATCACGGCGACCACCGACGGGAAGTGGTAGTTGAGCTTGGAGGTGGCCGCCCACATCCAGATCCCAACCCACACCCACTTGGAGGCCGGCAGCCAATCATCCACGAACATGAAGCAGACGAGCGCCGTGTAATAGTGCTCCGCTCGCGACGCGAGGAAGATGGTCTTGTCCGTGATGCCGAGGAGCGGCAGGAGCACGATGGTTGGAGCGATGAGATCGACCGTGAGCTCAGGCGCGACCAACGCGCGGAATAGGAACCCCATGTGCGCGACATAGAGCGCGACGTCGAGCACGGTTCGCTTGTAACCGCCCAAGATCGGGAGCCCGGGTAGGAAAGGCACTTTGGTCGTCCCTGGTCGACAGAAATAGAGGGCGCCGCCAACCGGCGGTTTGTAGCGACCGGTGAGCGGCCCGCTTCCGCAGCCGAGGCCAAGCCCCTCGAACGCCATGCTCCAGAGCACTGCCTTCTGGAACGCGATGGGCTCGAAGTACCAAGCGCTGAAGCTACCGAGGCTCCCCAGCCCTTCGGTGAACGAGCAGAAGAAGCTCCATACCCAAATGTAGAGAAAGATCTTGAGGATGTAGACGATGTAGATCGGCCACGGCGTTCCATAGCCCTGAAGCGCCCAGGCTTGGCAGACCATCTTCACGCGCTCGGGAAACGGCTTCTCTTGCCACTCTCGGATGTCGTAGGGGGGTGGGACCGGGTTCAGCAGCGGCATGGGCGGGATGCTAGCGATCGATTCGTCGCCTGTCACCGGTCTCGGCCACCGGCTAGGCAAAGATTTCGCCGCTGGTCATTCGTCCGCGTTGGATTTAGTCAACGTGCTATGCCAGGTTGATTGCTAGCGAGGAGAGCATGGGCAAGAAGGAGAAACGACAGGCCGAAGATGAAGCCGTGATGGAGGCCCTTGGGATGGACTCGATTCCACCGAAGAAGCCCAAGATTAAGCGCGAGGCCTACAACGCTGCCTTGGCCGATTTCCAGGTGGAGCTCGTCAAGCTGCAGAAGTGGATTCAAGAAGAGGGACTCAAGGTCGTCGTTCTGTTCGAGGGGCGTGACGCTGCGGGCAAGGGCGGCGCCATCAAACGGATTACGCAGAGCCTCAACCCGCGCGTCTGCCGCGTGGAGGCTCTTGCCAAGCCCACGGAGCGCGAACGAACTCAGTGGTACTTTCAACGCTACGTTGAGTACTTGCCGGCCGCGGGCGAAATGGTTTGCTTCGACCGAAGTTGGTACAACCGCGCCGGTGTCGAGCGAGTCATGGGCTTCTGTACTGAAGCCGAGTATCGGGAGTTCCTTCGCTCGTGCCCGCAGTTCGAGCGGATGCTCGTTCGTTCGGGGATCATCCTCATCAAATACTGGTTTTCGGTAAGTGACGAAGAACAGGAGCGCCGCTTTCAGAGGCGTCTGCAGGACCCCATTCGGCGTTGGAAGCTGAGTCCCGTCGACATGGCGTCGCGCAGCCACTGGGTCGACTACTCGATCGCCAAGGACGAGATGTTCGCGCATACCGACATCAAGCAGGCGCCTTGGTACGTGGTGCGTGGAGACGATAAGCGGCGTGCGCGCCTGAACGTCATCGCTCACCTGCTGAGCACGATTCCCTACCAACACGTCCCCGAGCCGAAGCTCAAGCTTCCCGACAGGCAGAACAACATCAAGTACGTCCGGCCCCCTATCGACGACCAGAATTTCGTGCCCGAGATCTTCTGACCGCGTCGGGGGGGCGATTGCCACCGGCGGTTGTGGGCCTCATGCTCAGCCCATAGCTTGGATAGAAGAACCATGAGCCCAGCCCGGACATCTTCGCGTCGCCGCTTTCGGCTGGCGATAGGCGCCCTCGTGTTGTTGATGCCGCTGCTAGCGGCCTGCTCGGGATTGATGCAGAACCTCGGGGCGAAGTGGGTGACTCGCCAGATCGCAGTTGAATTCAACCTCGATGACGAGCAAACCGCGGCCACCCGTGCCTCCGTCGACCGACTCCTTGCTGCCGCGCCGGACGCGCTCCGCAGCAAGGTCGACATGTTGGTGGCCACTGTCGACGCAGCCATTGCGAGGGGGTTCACGGAGAAGGGTCTCCTCGGCATGGAGCGCCAAGTCGACAAGATCCTCGACATCGTCGCCGGCGCGATCATCGACGAAGCCTCCCCGATTCTCGCGACGCTGCGCGATGATCAGATCGACTTCGCCGAAACGAGGATGAACGAGCGGCTCGAGGAAGCTCGAGAAAAGATCGACAAACCAAAGGAAGAGCGGCTCGAGAAACGGCAGGATGCCTTCGTCGACGCGGTCGAAGACTGGGCGGACGACATCACGGACGAGCAAGAGACTTTGCTCCGGCGCTACATCGCGAGGCTTCCCGATGAGGGAGCGCTTCGCCTGCGAGCCGACGAGGAGCGCCTCGAACGGGTTGCTCGGCTCATGCGGAAGCATCCGGGAGCCGAAGCCATTCGCGACGCCCTCTGGAAAGAATGGAAAAACCGTGAGCAGTGGGGGCTCGAGTCGCGCACGCCCGCCGAACGGAGGGCCGAGGGCCGGCAAGCGATCCTCTACGTGTACGGCATGCTCGATGCCGAGCAGAAAGAGCATGCGAGCGAGCACCTCCACGAGCTGCACGACAAGGTCAACGCTTTCCTAGGCGTCGCCGGCTCCTAGGTCAGAAGAGCCAGCCCAAAAACATCTTGAACACGTGACTGTTCGTTCGGAAGTCCGTCTTCGTGATGCTGTTCATGCCGATCGTGTAGCTGAAATCGAAGTTCAGCGGCCCGAGGTCGAACTGGGTGCCGAGTCGCAAGCCCGAGACGTAGATCGCCAACGGGTACCCTGGGATATCCTTCGGTTTGAACTTCAGTGCTTTGCGGTTTCCGTTGAAGTCGACGAAGCCGCGGAGGTTGAACGTGCTGATCCACCCGGCGTAGAGGAACAACTTGAAATACGGGTTGGCGTACGGGACGTAGCCCGCCGTCAGCGGGATCTCGAGCTGGTTCATGCGGGCCGTTGATCCGAGGATCGCCGGCGGAAGCGGGTTGCCTTCGATCTCGGCGATGAGCTCGAGCTCGTCACCCACGGAGAAGTAAAAGCGGCTAAATCCCATGGCGATCTCGCCGAATACCTTGCCGGCAGTGACGCGCGCGCCGAGCTGCATGCCCCAGTTGGGAAAAGTCTGCGGGTTCCGGCCGCCAACAGTCCCTTGGTATACGGGGTTGTCGGGGCCGCCAGAGTACAAGTCGATGCTGGGAACCCTCGGTACGAGCGTCGTGCTTCCCACGCCGACCGAAACTTTGACGTCCATCTTTGGGACGGCAAGCGCCGAGCTCGGCCGCAGAGAAAGCGCGGCGCAGAACGAAAAGAAAGCGAGGGCCAGGATTGATTTCTTCATCGTTCAAGCCCTCAGGCGGGAAAGTAGTACTCCATGCCGTCCGCGTGGAATCGCTTGTCCATGATGCGCGGCCACATCGGCTTCACCTTGAGCTCTTCCTTCTGCCAGTTCTCGTGTTCCTTGCGAAGCTGTTCGTAGAGCTTCGGCATATCGTCCTTGAGGTTGATCTCCTCGGACTGGTCCGTGATGAGGTTGTGGAGCTCTGCCCATCCATCTCGAGTGCTGAGAATCAGCTTGTAGTCGCCTTCGCGCAGCGCCCAGATGTGGTCGGCTCGCCAGAAGAGGGACTGGTGCGGCCGTGCGTTGTTTTCGCCGGTTACGTACGGGACGATGTCGACGCCGTCGTACTCCCGATCGCTCGGCAGTACTCCGCCGGCGGCTGCGACCGAGGTCGCGTAGATGTCCGCCGACGAAACCGGGTACTCGTATCGCGTGCCCGCGGGGACCTTGCCCTTCCACTTCATCATGAAGGGCACCCGAATTCCGCCTTCGAACTGCGTGAGCTTGCCGAGCTTGAGCGGGCCGTTGTCGGTTGCCTCCGTGTACGAGGCGCCCCCGTTGTCGCTGAGGAACCAGATGATCGTGTCGTCTTCGATGCCGAGGTCCTTCACCTTTTGGTGGATGTCGCCGATCGCGTCGTCGAGCGCTGAAATCATCGAGTAGTAGACTCGCTTGTTTTCGTCTTCGACGTGCGGGTACTGGCAGTAGTACTCGACCGGCGCCTGGAAGGGCACATGCGGAGCCGAGAACGCGCCGTAGATGAAGAACGGCTCGTCCTTATGATCTTCCATGTACTCCATCATCTCGTCGCGGAAGGCGAAGGTGAGGTACCTTTCTTCCTCGATTTCCTTCTGATTGCGCATGATCGCCGCTTGCTCTTTTCGGCCGGTCTTCCATTGGTGCTGCGCGCTGAAGGAATCGTGCTCGTGGTTGATGATGCCCGACCAGTTCTTCTTGGGCGCGTAGAGCGAGAACGCGCCGTAGAAGCCGTACTGGTAGTCGAATCCACGGGCCATCGGCACTTGCTCGCGGTGAATGCCGAGGTGCCACTTGCCGATGAGCGCCGTCTGGTAGTTGTACTTCTTGAGGATCTCCGAGAGCATGATCTCGCTCGGCGGCACGCCCTGTTTGTGCACCTGCCACGCTGAGGGGAACGAAGGTTTGGCCTTGACCTTGAACTCGCCGGTGTCGACCAACCACCGGCCCGAGATGTACTCGACGTAGTTGCTCGGATAGAACTCCATCACCTGCGTCTCGAAGCCGTATCGGTTTTGAACGCGGCCGGTCATGAGCCCCGCGCGGGCCGGAGCGCAGGTCGGCGCGGTCGCATAGCCCTCTTCGAAGACCACGCCATCCTTGCCGATCTGATCGATGTTCGGGGTCGAGATATGCTCGACGCCGTACGCGCTCACTTCGTACGGTCCGAGATCGTCGGCGAGCAGGATGATGATGTTCGGTTGGCGTTCCTTCTTCTTCGCGGGCTCGAGCGGAGCGCTCAAGAAGGCGGCTTTGCCTTCCTCCTTGTCTTTGTCCCACTTCACGCGCCATTTGACGCGCGTGATGGAACAACTCAGTAAGACCAAGCTCAACCCCACCAGAAGAAACCCACGTAGGTAGAAGACTTTCATGATGACCTCGCGACTCTTAGCATGCAGATCGCGAAAATCGGAAACGCAAAATATGCGTGCCCTCGGCCGCGAATTTTCGACTAGTCTCCCACCATGCGCATCGCATGGGTCGGCGGTCTGATCGCCGCATCGCTAGTGCCGGTGGTTGCCAGCGCGGGAAACAGCGATGAGGTCAACGCCGGGCTCGACGTGACGCTGACCGGCGGCGCGGTGGTCGCGAACGTCTACACCGGAGCCTCGCTTTGGTACAACCCGGCGGGTCTTGCGCGAAGTGACAAGCCCTCGCTCGAGCTCACCGGCGTCACCTTGCAAATTCAGGTGCTCAAGAACCCCGGCATGATCACGATCGACAGCATGCCGCAGAGCCTGAGCGAAGGCTCGGGCGTGAATTTCGCGGTCATACCCCAGGCTCTCGTGTTCACTGTCAAGCTCAAGGGCGACAAGATGAAGCTCGGTATCGGCTTGTTCAACTCGTCGATTCGCCCGGCCTTTCTCACCGAGAAGGCGATCTCGCCGACCGGTGATTCACCGGTGGTGCAAGCCTTTGCAGGCCGGAATTCCCGCCTTGATTTCTTCCACATTAGCTCGGGTCTCGCCGGGCGTCTCGGCGCTCACCGAAAGCAAAAGGTGCAGCTCGGCGGCGCGTTCGATTTTGTCGTTGCAAGCAGTCGCGTGGACGACAGTTACACCCTCTTCTACGACGATGGCGTCGCCGGGCAGGTTTCATCGGGTCAGGTTGAAACCCAAACCGGTTTCGGCTTCCAGCTCAAAGGGGGGATCCAGTGGATGCCGATTCCGGTGGTTCGCATCGGGCTTTCCGTGGCTTCGCCAACCTTCGTGTTCGCCGCCATCGAACGCATGGCGACTCAATACAACCAATCGCCTGGCAACACCGACCCGGTCCCGAGCGGCGGTGAGCAGAGGGCTGAGGGGTCCGAAGGCCGTGGCGGTCGCGCGGTCTGGTGGGGGGTCGAACCCGGCAACCTTCGATTTGGGGTCGCCTACGTGACCAAGTGGGGTTGGATCGAAGCTGATCTCATTTACTACTTCCGCCTGCGCGAGGGAGAGCTCGACCTCGATCTTCGCGGCTTCGTCAACGGCCGCATTGGAAGCGCCTTTCGAGTGACGAAGAACATCCAACTCGGCCTCGGCCTGTTCACGGATTTCAGTCAGGTCGATGGGCTGGCGGTGGCCCCGCTGGCGACCGCCAAGATCGATTTCTTCGGGGTCCACCTCGGCTTCCTCTACTCGAACCTAGAAGTCGACCCGGACCGCGAGGAAGCCTCCAAGCCGGACGGGCTCGGCTTCTCCCTCGCGATCGGCATCCGCTATGCGCACGGACGCGGAGATACGATTGGTCTCTCGATTCCCCCGGAGTACGATCCCGCCAACCTCGAGCAGATCACCGTCGCCACCAAGGCCAACGAGATCGCGATCAACTTGGCCGTCAAAGTCGCGTTCTAACGTGGCCAGGGCGAAGAAGCTCCCTAGTCCGTTGAGACCGTTTCGGGGACCGAAGTGCGCGGTATTAGGATGGCTAGTCTCTTTCTCGATTGATTCCACTGGCGATGTGCAGGCCAACCAGTCTAGCAATCATCACTGCGAGATAGAGCGTCCCGCAGGCTGACTCCAACACTGCTAGAGGGCGAGCAAGGCCCGAGACCGGAACGACGTCGCCGTAGCCCACCGTCGTGAGGCTCACCAGGCTGAAGTAGATGAGCGCATCACCGAGCTGCTCACGACTGGCGTCTTGTGGGATCCCCGCAAAAGAGCCGGGTTGCAAGAGTTCTAGGATCTCGAAAAGATACGCAAACGCGACGGCAGCGAGGAAGTACGCGACGATGGCGCCCAGAATCATGTTCGTGGTCACCTCGCGCTGATGAAACAGCTCGGTCACCACGATTGCAATCGCCAACGCAATCCAGACGACCGTTGCCATGGCAGAGGCCAGCTCCAGCCCAAACCCGCCAAATAGCAGCGCGCTCCACCGCAGCGCCAGCGTCAACAAAGTGAGCACGATGAAGAGCGACTGGCGGCGGCCTCGGGAGGCTGCCGAGTACGCGCCCGCAACGAGCACGAGATCGAACAACGCTTCGACCCCGTAGGCCGATCCAGTGCGGGTCGCGATTGGCGCAAACACGATCAACAGACCAAGAACCGTCAGCAGCATGCCGTAGTGGGGCGCCTTGGTCGCGCTCGGCAGAAGGGAGTAGTGGTTTGACATTACGGTGTTCAGCGGTGATTCTCCTTGCCCGCTGCAGAAGATCAAGAGCTATGGTGAACGCGGAAATGAGCGAAACTTCGAACGACCTCCCGGGCAGAAAGCAGTTGCGGCGACTCGAGACGTTTCTCGACGTCGCCTACGCGATGTTGTTCGTCGACTTCATCATGTACTTGCCGCGCACCGAGGACCTGGCGTGGACCGACCTGCCGTTTGGTCTGATGTCGCTGCTCGTCGACAATTCGGTCGATCTGTTGCGGCTGGTGATCGCCGTGGGATTGACGCTGATCTCTTGGAACCTCACGCACAAACTGCTCGGGCCTCTCGACCGGACCGACGGGAAGCACACCCTGCTTGTGCTGCTGCAGTTGATTTTCGTTTGCCTGTTCTTGTTCTTCGCGATTGCAGACCCCGGGCTGGTGAGCGTTTCGTCCCCAGTGGGCCAGAGCCTGTCGCTCGCCGTGTCCGGCTTCATCGGGATTGCAGGCTGGTCCTACGCCCGAAAGAAAGGCCTCACGCGCCCGAACCTCAGCGAGACCGACAGAGACGAGGTGGGCAGGAACGCGATGACCGAGCCGGTCACCGCGCTGATCAACACCGGATTCGCGTTCGTCGGTCCAGGAGCCTGGACGGCCGGTTGGTTGGTCATTCCGATTGTTCTGATCGCTGCTCGGCGCCGGCTAGGACGCAGGAGACCGCATGCCGAAGTCGTATCGCGTTAGGGCAACGCTCGTTCTGGGTCTGCTCGCCTCGTGCACGTTGATCTCGATCGCGTGCGGGTCAGCACTGGCTTCGAGAGGCCCCTAGAAGCGCACGAAAATGTCGAACTCGGGGGCGACGTTGCTGAGCACCTTGCCCGGCATTATCAGGTAGAAACCGTCGACGAAGAAATCGCTGTAGCCGACTCCGAGCCGAATGTTGGCGCGCTCCCAGGAAAACACGAAGCCAGGGATGATCGCGAATGCGTTTCGCAAGTCGTCCACGGCCGTCTGAAGCTGCAGGTTTGCCGACGGGTTGCCACCCAGGCTACCGTTGACCACCACGTCGCTGACGTAGGGCACCCACCGAAGGGTGAACGTGAATGCAACGACGCGCGAGAGCCGCCATTCGGCCATTCCCCAGAGTTGTAGGAAGTCGACCACCGCGGCGCCCTGAAAGAAATAGTTGAAGGTCTCCGTAGGTGCCGGATCCCCGACGTCCCCCAAGAGCTCCAGGCCGTCGCTGTCTGCCAGCACGATTCGAAAGCTCTGGTTGATGCCAAAGTCGCCTCCGTCAAAACCGATGTTTCCCTCTAGGACGAACGTGACGAGCAGCTCTGCGATGTCTTCACTCGTCGGCACCGTGTCACCCAAGTCGACCGCGACTGCTCCGTCGTATGAAGTCTCGAAGCTCTCGCCCTCGCCTGGCACGAGATACCGACAGGTCGTGGCGGTGCCCCAGACGACACGGCCGATGCCCGCACGATCCAGGGTCATCGTGAGGTTGATGGTGCCGTTTGCGGGGTCCGGGTCGGCGTCACAGCCAGGCTCGAACTGCCGTTCGTCCCAGCCGGGGCAGAGGTAGTTGACCTGAATCACCCCGGTTGGGCTTGGGAGAGTGACGCCACCGCTGCAAGTACCCTCCGGACAATCCCCGTCGGCGGCGCAGTCGCCTCCATCATTGGGTCCACCACTGCAAGTTCCACCGAGCACGATACCGCCGGTGGCCGCGCAAGTGCCGTCGGGGCAATCCTCGTCGGCGGGGTCGCCAAGTACGTGAACCTCACAGCAACGGCAATTGCCTACCTGTCCCTTGCCTGGGCGGTCTGGATCGTGATTCTCGCGTCCGGGGAGACTCTGATCAGCAGACCTCGCGTTCGCGCCGAGAGCCTCGATGCGAGCCTCATCCGTCTGACGGCGCGGCTCATCGCGATAGGGGCGGCCGGAGTGTTGGTCTTCAAAGGCGCAACGGCAATCGGGATTCCGCTCATGGGACTCGTTGCAAGTGTCAGCATCGGGGGCCTTGCGGTGGCTCTCGCTGCACAGGACACGCTCAAGAAGGCGGCTTTGCCTTCCTCTTTGTCTTTCTCCCACTTCACGCGCCATTTGATGCGAGTGATGGAGCAACTAACCAAGATCAGGCCGAGGCCCGCCAGAAGAAACGCGCGCAGGTAGCGGTATTTCACGATTCCCAGGGCGGTTTCTACAGCCGAAACTCGCCAATTGGAGATGCGAATGCGTTTGAAGCTCTAACCAGTGGCGGCGCGTCGCGAGCCGTTCGCTCCCCGATCTCGACCGTTGGGCGGCGCAGCGCTGGCTTCCTTTGACACCCGGGGGTTCCGGGCTCTAGTAGTCTCAAGATGAGCGAGACTCCTGACGACCTGAAGCCCGGCCTGCCGTTTTCGCTCGTGAACAAGCTCGACGGCCTCAGCAAGAAGATGATCCCCATCGACGCCGAGCGGGTCATGAAGATGGCTGAGCGGACAACGGGGCTCAGCGACTGGGGCGAAGGCGGGTTCAAGCAGAGGCTCCAGGCGACCGCTGACGGGGTGAACCAAGCAAACCTCAACACGACCGGGCTCTTTGGCGCGCGCTACGTGCTCAACTGGCATCTCGGGAACAAGCTGCGCATCATCGACTTCGCCAAGCGGCATCCGGAGCTCGACGACATCGACATCGAGCGGCCGGTCGTCATCACGGGGTTCTTTCGGACGGGCACGACCTTCCTTCACAACGTGCTCGCGGCCGACCCGAACAATCGCGTGGCGAAAGCGTGGGAGCTTTCGTATCCGCTCGGAAGGCTCGGGGATCCACTGGGCGACGTTGCGTGGCGTCGCGCGCAGGCGAAGTTCACGTTTGGCTTCAATCAAGCCGCGATTCCCGATCAGGGAGTGGCGCACCACGTCACCCCCGACTCGTACGAGGAGGACTTCTTCCTGCTCGAAAACGACATGGCCGTGCTGACGTTTTGGATCGGGTTTGCGGCCTATGAGTACGCGCACGACATGCTCGACTGGGACATGACCGAGCCCTACGAGTTCCACAAGCTCCAGCTCAAGATCTTGAACGCGCAGAAGTCGGCGAAGCGTTGGGTGCTGAAGTGCCCGTGGCACATCTGGAACATGGACGCTTTGATGACGGTCTACCCGGACGCTCAGATCATCTTCACCCATCGAGACATCACCAAAGCGCTCGCATCGCACTGCAGCTTGTCCGCCAAGATGGCCTCGAAGCTGAAGCGGAGCCTCGATGTCAAGGAGCTCGGCAGCTTCTGGCTCGAGTACGCGCGGATCGGGCTGGACCGCGCCATGAAATCCAGAGACAAGATCCCCGAGTCGCAGCTCTACGATGTTCGCCTGAAAGACATGATGGCCAGCCCCATGACGGTTCTCCGGGACATCTACGCGCATTTCGATCTGGAGTTCACCGAAGAGACCGCCGGGCTTCTCGAAGCCCGCATCGCCGAGAAGCCGACCTCGCAGGAGGGCGAGCACGAGTACAGTATCGAGGAGTTCGGCCTGACGAACGAACAGGTCCGCGACGCGCTCAGGGCCTACAACGAGCGGTTCGGCGTGTAGCTCGTCCTACGTACTTGCAAAGGCGTGGGGCGGAGACTACACAGCCAAACGTAGAATGCCGCGCCGACTCCTTCACGGCCAATCATCTTGGCAACGAGGCGCAGTGGAAGAATCGTGATGCCCGATTGGCGCGAGGTACCGTCCCGGATCGATCGCCTGTTGTCGGGGGGCCTGCGCTTTTCGCAGCGGGTCCTGTTTTGGCCAGCGCTCTATGCGATTGCCTGGGCCGCCGCCATTTGGCCGCTCACCCATCGAGACAGGTTGCCGGCCTGGAGCAAGAACGACCTGACTCATCCGGAGCGTATCGAGCAGCTCTACTATCTGCTCGGTGCGGCCGGAGCCATGGCGGTCTTGCTAATCGGTTTCCTCGTGGTCCGTCGCGCTCGGCTGGGCCATTGGCAGGTGGAGGCCTGGGCGCGGAGCTTCAACCGTCTCTTCGCCTTTTCGCTAGCCGGCCCGTTCTTGATCGCGCTGACGCAGCCACGAGTCGAATCATCGCGGCCAATCCACACACTCTTCTTCATCATCTGCGCAACCGCCTGCCTGCTGCCGACTGTGGCCTTCCTCTGGGAGGCTTCCCGCGCTCGCCGGGCCGCTCCAGCCCCGACGTGGCGCGTACGACTTGGAGCGATCGGGCCATGGGTCGTCGTTGGCTTGCTCTTTGCGGCCTATGCGGCGTGGTTTTCGCGCCTGGCGATCAACAATCACCACGCCCTGCAAACCCGGCTCCTGGATCTCGCGATCTACGACAACATTTTCTACCACTCGAGCCATGGCAATTTTCTAGGCAGCAATTTCATCGCCACGGGCAACCACGCCAACGCGCATTTTGACGCCATCTTGGTCCTGCTCTCGCCCCTCTACCACCTCTACCCGCGGGCCGAGCTCATTCTGGTGCTGCAGGCGATTTGGTGCGGCGCTGGCGTGCTGCCGGCCTACCTCCTCGGCCGGGATCATCTAGGCTCGGTGTGGGCCGGGTTGACGCTGGCCGTGGCTTGGGCCGTCTATCCGGCTCTGCACGGCGCCAACTTGTACGAATTTCACTCGTTGACGCTGTTGGCGATGCCGATGCTGTGGCTTCTGTATTTGCTCACCACGGGTCGCTTGCGGGCCTACTTCATCCTCTTGCCCTTCGTGCTCTTGATTCGAGAAGACGCGTCATTGCTGATTGCGTGCGTGGCGTTCGCCGCCGTTCTGACTCGAGACCCTCGCTTCGTGCGGGCCGGATGGATCACGATTGGCGTGGCGGCCCTTTACTTCATGTTGGTCAAGGTATTCATCATGGGCAGTGCCGACCCTTTGGGCGGCCAGTATGGGTTCGGCTGGTATTACAAGGATATGAGCGGCGGAAAAAGCCTGGGCGGCATTCTGCTCTCGCTCCTCACCAACCCGACCTTCGCCATCGATTTCTCGCTGCGTGAGGCCAAGGTCATCTACCTCATTCAACTGCTGCTGCCTCTGGCCTTCTTGCCTCTGCTCGGCAAGCCTTGGCGCTTCGCGGCCGCGTTCGGCTTGTTCTATATTCTCCTGGCGAGTCGCGAACCGGTCTTCTCGATTCACTTCCAATACTCGGTCGTGCTCTTCCCCGTCCTTTTCGCGCTGACACCCATCGCGATTCGTCGTCTGCGGGACGGCGATCTCGCCGAGCGCATCGGACTGGCCCGCGGGCAGCTCGTTACCGTGCTGCTCGCCTGCATTCTGGCCTCGAGTCTGTTGATGAGCTGGAAATTTGGCGGGACAGCGCCCAACACTTCCTTCCGAGGTGGCTGGGCCAAGATTCCGCACAGCCTGACCCAGGCTCAGGAGGAGCGATACGAGGCCCTTCGTGGTCTCATCGAGCAGATCCCCGCGGATGCGTCCGTCATAGCCACCAGTCGAATCGCCCCGCACCTCAGCAACCGCGCCGAGATCTGGGACTATCGACACGAGGGTCCTACCGAGTACCTAATGCTCGACATCGGCGAGCTCAAAGGTTGGACGAAGCAACTCCACCAGGACAGGCTCGCCGAAGGGAAGCTCGAGCTGGTCGCCAAAGACGGTAGGATTCAGTTGTTTCGCTTCATCGAGTGAGGGCATGACGACGCTATGAAGAAGCGGCTACTCCTCCTCGGTTTGAAGCTCCTCTGGGGACTTGCGCTCGTGATTGTCGTGGCCTCGTACGGCGACATTGGTGACTCGTGGAAGGCGATCGAGACCGCCCGCCCAGCTCCGTTGGTGCTCGCTACGCTCCTGGGCGTAATGTCCGTGTTTCTCGGTGCGTTGGGGGTGACCCTGCTAGGCCGTGCGGTAGACGACAACTTGGGTTGGATGCCAGGCATCAAAGGATTTTGCATCGCTTGGGTCCTTGGCTTTTTCTTAGGACGGGTTTCCGAGTTCTCCTTGCCCTGGTTCTGGCGACACCATCTGCCGGTGCCGCAGGGGGCGGCGGTAGTCTTGGTGGACAAGCTCGTCTCCCTCACCTGGTTTACAGTTCTGGGCGCCGTGGGTCTCGGCTTGCTCGTCGATCCGCGGGCCGGCCTGCTCGCTGGTGGGTTCGGCCTTGCGGTGCTCGGGGGTGTTTTGTTTGTCACCATGTCCGACTCTGCTTCGCGGCTTGCGGGCAAGCTATTGCCCTCCCGCTGGGTCGACCGGTTGCAGGATTTGCCCGCTACCTTCCGTTTGGTGACCCAGCATCGCCGGAGCGCTGTGGTCGCCAACGTGATTATCACCGGTCTGCGCGCCGTGCTGCACGGTGCGATCCTAGTGGCGTTGATGTCCGCAATCGGGAAGACCCTCGATCCGATCATCGGCACCGCGATCCAAGCAATGGTCACGCTGACCTCCCTCATCCCCGGCAGCCTCATGGGTCTCGGGTACTGGGAGTCCGTCTATGTGCTGGGTCTGGGCCGCGCGGGCATCGGACCGGCCGACGCCCTTGCAGCGGCCCTTACCTGGCGGGGGTTGAACCTCCTCATCATGCCACCGATCTTCCTGTTTGGTTGGAGCGGGCGAGCCGGCGGAGCCGGCGGCACTGAGTAGGGCAGTACGGCTAGGGCCGCCCCGGCTTCGTGGCTGCCGCTAGATAGGATATACCGAGCTCGGTGTCGTAGAAGCGACGCTGAATCTTTGCCGCGCCTCCGACGAGCAAGCACCCCGCCGGATTCGAGTACAAGGGGAAGAACCGCGTCTCCAATGATCGGTCGATGCCACTGTCCTGCGTCCTCGCGGAGTCTCCGCGCGCAATCGCCTCGACATCGACTCCTGCAGCGCGCACCTGCATCGTCTTCGCAAGGATTCGTGCGCGCTCGATGAGCCAAGATGCTGGCCACCCGATCGTCGACACCTTGTCGATAGTGAGGCCAGCGCCGCGAAGGAGTGCCTCTACGTCTTTGCGGTCGTAGCGCCGGTAATGCCCCACCAGCACGTCCGTGACGTTCCATCGGCGTCGATGGGCAGGGACTGAGATCAGAAGCTGGCCCCCTGGCTTCAACAACTCCAACCACGACGCCAGCGCTCCCGCATCATCCTCGATGTGCTCGAGGACCTCGAACGCGATCAGTAGATCGAAGCTCTGCGCGGGACCTTCCGGGACCTCGGACTCGATGCTGAATCGCTCATTACCGGCGAGGACTTGCCGCGCAATACTACGGGCTTTGGCCGAGAGCTCCACACCAACGCCGGTGTAGCCACGCTCGGCGAGATCGTGGAGCAATGCACCTGCACTGCATCCAACCTCTAGAACGTGCCCTGGGAGACGTCCCTCGAGCGCGTCGAAAATGGCCGAGCGCCGAAGTAGGTAGGTGGGCGTCGGCACCCACCCCTTTTCCGGCGCCACGACGCCATAGTGCCGATGTATCTCCATACCGGTGGGTCCTTCACGGGTCATCATCTTCGCGCCGAGCCGCGGGGGGGTAGCGGTGCCTACCCCCGCAGTCAAACTGCCAGACCCGGTGACCATCCTCAAGCTCGCTATCGGCGTCGCACGTACAGACGCTGGTTGAGCTCGCGCCGACGACGACGAGCAATGGGCTGGAAGTCCCGGAGCAGATCCTTCGGAGGCTCGCAGCCTGACTCGGTCACAGCATAGACGACGCCTTCAAACCAGCTAGGATCAGACAATCGTCCTTCGGGGGCTCGGCGCTCGGGCGTCGGAAAGCGATCACTGCGGGGGCCTGAGCTCGGAACGCGAAGCTGCGAGAGGTGGTACACCCCGCTCGGGTAGCGTTTGCCGCATCCCGAATAGGCCACCTCCGCGTCCCCGTACTGCACCGCGGGTCTATCCGGGGGCATGGCGGACAGTCGCAGTGACCCGGAGCCGGGCTGCGCGACGGCGTGCTGAGTCACAAACCCATAGAAAGCCAAGTCGCTAGCGAGGGTAGATTCGGCTCTGCTCGTGTCGGTCCAAACCACGTGGGTCACACCCAAGGACGAAAGTTCATCGTAGATTGCTCCGGGCTCGCGCAGCTCGTCATATCGGATGCGGTTCTGCCAACGGTTACGGTCGACAACAATTGGGCGACGCATCCCCAAACGCAATCGGCCCTGGTGCAACAAGACTACCGCGTCCTCGGGTAGTCGATCCGAGATCGCGGTCAGCCGCGTCTGCCCCGCGGCAAAACGCTCTTCCCGCTTTCCTTCGAATCCGGCCGAGATGAGGTCGATCGATTTCTTGGCGGGCGAGCGGGTCATGGCATGGGTCTGGAAGAAGTACACGTCTGAGCCCCAGATCACTTGGAGCAGGACGAGCCCAGCCAGCGCGACACGGGCCGCTCGACCCTTGCTCCAGACGTGCATCATGATGGCGCCGGTGGATGCCGCCATTGCTGGGAGAAGCATCTGTAGGTGGCGATCCTGGTGGTGATTGACGTACCAGAGAAGGACGCCACTCAACGTGTAGCCGACCGCACCCCAGAGCCACCGACTGTTCCGGCCACACCACGGAAGGGCAAACATGAGGATCGAGAACAGGGAGCCGAATACTGGTAGGTTTCGGTGGTAGGTGCCGTAGTCGTGCGGCACATACGAGAAAGAAAACAGCGCAGCGAGTGTTTCCCGCACACCGGCCCAGCCAGGTGCCGGTTTCCAGCGCCCTCCCATCGAGTCGGCCCAAAAATACGCCGACTCAGGCCCCCATGGGGTCGAAGGCAGGTACGCGTGGAGCATCGGGTAGAGAGGGTCGGCGTAGAAGATCCAGTTTTTGAGATAGTGAGGCGCGGTGAGCAGCAAGCCGACGCCGAGGGCGACCACTGGCCCCAATAGCTCCCGGCGCACCGCAGACCCGTTCAGCGGCCTGTCTCTCCATACGCCCACCCCGGCGCGGACCACAACGGCCGAGATGGGAAACAGGGTCATCGGAAGGACGGCGGAGTATTTGGTGAGCATGGCGCCTGCCATCACGCAGGCGAGAAGCGCCGCGACCTTCGGTGAAGCGTCGTCCCAGTAGCGCATCAGTAGCAAGAAGATCGGCGCTGACCACACGGCAGCAATGTGATCCGCACCCACACTCAGAGACGAGTCGTAGAGCATCACGCCCGGAAACAAGAACCGAACGACCCATGCTGCGCGAGGCGTGCTTCCAGGTACCAGGCGACCCACCAGCACGTTGATCGCAACCAAGGTAGCCAGAAAGAGCACGAACTCCTGGTGGGCAGCGAGCTCGACGACATCGAAGAGGTTTCCCCACGGAAGGAGAAAGGCCCAGGTGTAGATCACACTGGCCAGGTGAGGTGCAGCGCCCGGCAGCCAACCTTCATCAAAGCGCACGATGCCGCCGGAGGCAGCGTAGTGCTGCGCAACACCGAGGTGTTTCCAATCCGAGTCGAAGGACACATTGGCCGGAGTGAGAATCGCAAAGTAGATAAGGCCCAGACACAGCGCCGCAAAGATGATCGCCACCCAATGCAACAAGTTCGGCGGTCTCGCGGTACGCCGCCAAGCCGCAAGCCGCGGAGCGACTTCGCGCCACAAGGGCCGCACCCCGACGGCAATCATGGCGATCGGGAGAGCCAAGAACAGAACTCCTCCGTACAAGCCGAAAAGCCCGAGCACGAACATCATCAGGAAGAAGCCGAAGAAGCCCACCGCATGCGCCACCACGAGGCGCTCCCCAACGCTCCAATGATCGAGTCCGAGCTTCTTCAAGACGGCCCACCCGGTGCTCAGCAACCCGAGGGTCCAGGCGCCCACGAGTACCCAATAGCCCAGGTAACGCCAGAAGAGCCACTCTTGAATCGGGTACAGCCGATCGACCCACCATAGGAAGTGACCGCCCGCCGCAAGCAGCAGGACCGTCAAGACGAGCTGGGAGCGCCAGAACCGTAGAGCCGAGACCTTCACCGCCGACGGGCTAGCCGCAGAGCCACAGGGAGTCAAAGGGCAGGGTGGGGGCAGGCCCGAGGGTTCCGCCAACGAGGATCCGAAGTCCGTTCCCGGATGAATTTCGCGGTCTCGCCTCAACCGCGGCTCCAAATCGAACATCACGGCGATGCATGATCTCTTGGCGCTCACGAATTTGCGCGAGGGCAGTTGCTGTGCTTCGGAAGCGTGAGGGGCACTGGTTCAAATCCAGTCGCCCCGACGGAGGAAGCCGTGCGATACACTTGGCCTCGATTCTTGAAGACGTTCGCCGCCGTCGGCGCAGTCGCTGTCATTGGACTAGTGGTCTTCGAGTTGGCCTCCGCGCTGGAGCCTCGCATCCGTATGCGTGTCGATGCGCAGCGCAATCCGCTTGTCGTCTTCGTCGTTATCGATGCTCTGCGCCGCGATCACGTAGAAACCCTCGGCAGCCAGCGAGCCACAACGCCTGACCTTGCCCGACTGGCGAAAGAGGGCTTCGTCGCTAGCGGCATGCTGGCGCACTCGTCACAGACTGCCCCATCGGTCGCGTCGATGTTCGTGTCTAAGGCGCCCCATGCGCACGGCGTGCAATTCGATCCCAGGACCAAACGTTTCGGGAACAACGGCAAATCCAAGGCGCCTGTCCTAACGAAGAGCAACCTCACGCTTGCCGAAGTTCTGCGCGGCGAGGAGTATTTCACCGCCGCGGTCGTCGCCAATCCGTGGCTTCGCGAGGAGTTCGGATTTGCGCAGGGATTTGATCAGTACGTCGAGATCCCCTGCCACAAGCACGGGCGTGGTGTATGCGATGGAGCACGGATCAACGAAGAGGCCTCGAAGGTGATTCGCAACCATGCGGCAGAGAAGACCTTGCTGTATTTACACTACCTCGACGTCCACAACCCCTACGCCCATGCCGGAAAGCTTCCCCGCGTGTTCCGCGATGGTCCGGGCCGTGTGGTCTACAGGAATGGTAAAGCCAAGGGGGTGTCCTCGAAGGATCTCGCTTACACGATAGACGCGTACGACGATGGTCTGCTCTACACGGACTCCCTCATCGGACAACTAGTGCGGGAGCTCGAGTCCGTCGCCGCCGAACGTGACGTGCTGCTCGTCATCACGAGCGACCATGGTGATGAGTTCTTGGAGCATGGTGGGTTGGGGCATGGTTCCACGCTCTACCCGGAGCTTCTGGAAACGTTTGCGATTTTTTGGCGACCCGACGGTCGCGCGAGGCATCCGCGAGACGAGCGGTTGTCGGGAACGATAGACATCGCTCCGACACTCCTTGATTTAGTCGGTATCCGGAAGCCCAGGGAGATGGCGGGGCGCTCGCTTCTGGGCTCCTCATCCGGTAGACCGATCATTGCGGAGCTCGCTGGCCAGAAAGCAGCCATCAAGGAGTACTGGGGCGTCATCCGCGACCTCGATGCACGTCAGGACGAAGTGGTCGCATACTCTGGTGCAGCTGAATCGGAGCCTTCCGCGGAGCTGGTTGCGGAACTCAGCTCACTTCTAGATGCGCTCGATGTCCGAGCGACGGTCAACAGTGCTGCTCCCGATCCCAAGGTCGTGCAACAGCTGAAGGCGCTCGGTTACATCGAGTAGCAAGGTGGCTAGTCAGGAGAAGCGAGCTCCTTTAGCCGTGGAAGGAGCTCGGTCTCCACGAGAATCCGTGGGGTGTAGTGCTCGCGAAACAGTCGAGCGCCGTTCTCTCCGAGTTGCTGCCGCAAAGCGGGAGAGCGCTTGAGATTCAAAATCGCGTCCGCGATCGCTTCGCCACTCGCCATCTCGCACAGAAGGGCGTGCTCCCCGTCGACCAGCAGCTCTTCGCTTGCCGGCGAGCGGCCGGTGACCACGGCGGCGCCGGCGGCTAGGCACTGGTAGACTTTGTTCGGAACTACGCGGCGCGCCTTCGGCGTGTCGCCGAAGATGCCGAGGCATACCTGCGCTTCGCGCATGGCCTGGCGTAGTTGCTCCGGCTCGAGCCAAGGAACGAGCTCCAGATTCTCGAGACCCAAGCGTTCGGCGTATGCCTTGCTCGCGGCGAAGGTCTGACCGCCGCCAACGATCTTGAACACGATCTCCGGATCGTCACGTAGTTGGTTCGCCGCATCGAGGATGTAGGGCATCCCGTGCAGTGGCGCGAACTTGCTGTAATGGAGCACCACGAAGCGGTCCTCGCGCGGCGCGACACGCTCCTTCGCCGCGTAGGCCGGATCGGCACCCACGAGCACCCGCTGAAACTTTGATCGGTCGAGGTCGAATTCTTCGCAGAAGTAATCGATGTGTTGGTTCGTATCGAGGAGTACCAGATTGGGGAGCTTGCACGACCATCTATCGATCAGTCGTAGGAGCTTCGCGCTCAGGCTGCCGCGCCGGAAGACTTCGCGGTCCTCCACGGAGGTGTCGTACAGCGATACGAAAGCGTCGAAGACCAATGGCTTGCGACGCAGCCAGCTCAAGAGACGCGCCGGGAAGACATCAAAGTGCCCGAGATAACCGACGAAGACGATGTCGTGCGGCGGAACGAGAAAATAGCGAAAGCACAGCTTCGCATAAGCGAGGGCGAGCTTGGCGGCGATGACCAGATACTGTGCTGGGCCTTTGAATGCACTCGTTTTGTACCGCATGCTCTCCCAAAGCGGCACGTGGCACTCGACGACTTCGATCCCGGCCTCGCGCATGCCGCGCATCAGCACTTGATTGCGATCGTAACCGGCCTCGTAAGTGCCAAACATGCACACGCGCATGATTACTCCTAGAGGTCGTCGGTTGACTCGCGCACCGGCAGGCTCTCACGGGCGTCTTTGCGTTGATATTGGAAAGCCATGAACTCTCCCAGCAAGCCAATGGAAAACGACTGGGCCCCCACGAGTATGAGGAGCACGCCCAACAAGAGAAGCGGGCGGGTGCCGATGGCTTCGCCCGCGAACCAGAGCACCGCCAAGTAACCACAGATCAGCACGCCGAGGGCCGTGAAGAGCAACCCGAGGAGGCCGAAGAGATGCATCGGCTTGCGCGAGTACTTCGTCAGAAACGAAACGCTCAGGAGGTCGAAGAACCCGCGGAGGATTCGCTCGAGGCCGTACCGCGAACGGCCAAACTGGCGCGCGCGATGGTTGATCGGGATCTCGCCAATCAGGAACCCTTGCCAGGAGGCCAGCACGGGAATGAAGCGAAACAAGTCCCCGTAGATGGGGATCGCATCTAAAACCTCGCGGCGGTATGCCTTGAAGCCGCAATTCATGTCGTGGAGATGGACTCCGGTCACTACGCCAACGGTCGTGTTAAACACTTTCGAGAAAAGCCTGCGATTGAGCGGGTCATGGCGTTCGACCTTCCAGCCGACCACGACGTCGAGTTCATCGGCGATCTTCTCCAGCATTCGCGGCAGATCGGCCGGGTCGTCCTGAAGATCGGCGTCCATCATGACGACTACGTCGGCACGAGCGCGCTGGAAGCCGGCCGCGAGCGCCATCGCTTTGCCGAAGTTTGCGCGAAGCCGAACGCCTCGCACGGCGGGGTCTGCCTGTGCGAGGTCGTTGATCACCCGCCAGCTCTCGTCGGTGCTGCCGTCGTCGACGAAGATCAGCTCGTACGGCTTCACTCCAAGCGCATCCCTGATCTGCGCTGCAAGCAGCGGAAGGCTCTCTGATTCATTGAGGCCCGGTACAACCACGCTCACCTCGGGCTTCGCCTCCGGCGCCACGACCCCCTCATGCGCTTCCCGCACTTGCTCACTCACACCCATGCAATCCCGCCCTTCGCGCGCTATGTAGACCGTCCGAGCAGCTCGCTCAAGCTCCGTCGCGCCCGGGGCTTGCCCTGAATGAATGAACGGACTAAGTCCGCCGACCATAGATGCCGAATGGGGCCCCAATAGAGGAGAATCGATGAGTAGAGTTGCAATCGTCCGTGCTTTGGTTTTGGTTTCTGCGTTGCTCGCTTGGACGGGCTGCAAGAAAGACGAGTCCTCGACGACGACGCCCGCTGTGAGCGGCGATCCGGTCCTGCTGCTCGAAGCGGGTGCCGAGCCACGCGCACCGCTCCGATACAAGATCGCCGAGGGCACCATCACGAAGTCCAACATGGATTTCACGATGGCCACGCTCGCGACGACGGATGACGCTGCGGCGCTCTCGGTCGTTCCCGGTGTCCGGCTTCACATCGTGTCCGGCCCTGCGATGGCGACCGACGACGGCGTGAAGTTCGAGGTCAACGTCGCCAAGGCCGAGGCGGCTGTGCCACAGGGGCTGGACCCCGAGGTGGCCGAGGAGCTCCGACAGAGCGCGGCCGTGCTCGATGACGTCGGTGGCACGGTCGAGATGAACGATCGCGGTATGACGCTCAGCGCCGAGCTCAACGACCGCGCGAAGAGCCCCGACATCCCGCTCCGGCTGCTCATGATGATCGTCAATGCGCGAACCACCTTGTCGCGCGTCGTATTGCCCGCGGAGCCCGTGGGTCTCGGAGCGCGCTGGGAAGCGCGGAAGGAGATCGAGCTCTACGGTTTCAAGGTCGAGCAGGTCGACAGCTACACGCTCGTCGAGCGCGTGGGCGATGAAATCAAGCTGAACGTCACGGTGACGCAGAACGCGCTCCCACAGACCGTCGACTTCCCAGAGGACGGACTTGCGATCTCGGTCGAGGAGATGACCGCCAACGCGAACGGTGAGATCATCCTCAACCTCAATGCGCTCGAATCCGACGCGGCAGCGGCGGGCGAGGCGAAAGACAAGCTTAGCGTGACCGGTCAGGGCGGCTCGGAGAAGATCGAGGTCAGCGAGGCCTTCGAAATCCGGATGACCAACACGACCGCGTTCGAGTGATCGGCGCTATGCTCGACAGGTGAGCGAGCACAGGGAAACCTACGACGCAGTCGTGATCGGCTCGGGGCCGAACGGGCTGAGCGCGGCGATCGCGCTGGCGCAAGGCGGGGCGTCGGTCTTGGTGCTGGAGGCCGCCGACCACATCGGCGGCGGCACCCGTACGGCCGAGCTCACGTTACCGGGGTTTCGGCACGACGTCTGCTCGGCGGTACACACCACCGGCATTCTCTCGCCGTTCTTCCGCACCCTTCCGCTTTCGGAGCACGGGCTTCGTTGGATCCTTCCCGAAGCGTCCGTCGCGCACCCGCTCGACGACCAGCCTGCCGTGATGATGTGGCGCTCGGCCGACCGAACGGCGGCCGAGCTCGGCGCAGATGCGCGCAGCTATCGAGACCTAGTCGCGCCCTTTCTCGACGACCCGCACGGGTTCCTCAGCGACGCACTCGGCCCACTTGGCTGGCCGGAGCACCCCCTGACCTTCACGCGTTTCGGGCTCCACGCGATGTGGCCCGCGAGCGCCTTTGCGCGTTGGCGCTTTCAACAGTCTCGCGCACGAGCGCTGTTCGCGGGGTGTGCGGCTCACAGTGTCTTGCCCTTGAGCAAGATGTTCACGGCCGCGCTCGGCCTGATCTTTTCGATCGCCGCGCACGTGACGGCGTGGCCCGTGGCGGCGGGCGGGTCGCAAGCGATCCCCTCCGCGCTGGCGAGCATACTTGTCGAGCTCGGTGGCGAGATTCGAACCGGCGTGCGCATCGCGACGGCGTCCGCGCTTCCGGCGGCCCGCGTCTACCTCTTCGACACGAGCCCGGACCAGCTTTCGTCGATTGCCGGCCGGGCGTTGCCCGAGGGCTACCGGCGCCGTCTCGGCCGCTACCGCTACGGGCCGGGCGCCTTCAAGCTCGACTGGGCGCTCGATGGCCCCATTCCTTGGCGCGACCCGCGCTGTCTCGAGGCATCGACGGTTCATGTCGGCGGCACCCTCGACGAGATCGCGCTCTCGGAGGCGACGATGTTTCGAGGCAAGCACGCGGAGCGCCCGTATCTCATCCTCTGCCAACAAAGCCAGCTCGATCCCAGCCGCGCACCCG
>JAHEEE010000014.1 GCA_024640845.1 Myxococcales bacterium
GCAACACTCGATGAAGTCGGCGGGAACGTTGTCGATGTCGGTGCAATCGACACCAAGCTCGTTGCAGAGCATCGTGCTCCAGCGGCAAACCGGGTTTTCGAAGATGCGGGCGTAGTAAAACGCGCGTTGCCCGGGCACGAACTCCGGGTCTGTCCAGATGGTACAGAGTGAGGCGTACCCTTCGCCGGAGATCTCACAGGTGTTGACGTCGACATCGGCCCTGCGATCGCCCCCGGCCACATCGAACACCTTCTCCTGGGCGTTGCCTTCTGCGTCGACCCATCCCTTGATGATCTGAATTCGCTCGAGCGGAGTTCCGGTCTCACCCTCGGGCCCTGGGTCTTGTTGCGCGGAAATGAAGAACTGCGGGCCCCCGCTCGCCCCGTCCGGAGCTGCGGGCAGCGTTCCGCCCATCGGCACCCCGTTCTGATCGGCGATTTCGACCGCGTTCTGTGAATTGCAGGCGTCTCCGGGGATGTCCCAACCACCAAACAGGCGTAGTGTGGGACGCGTTCCGCTGGTGGCGTAGACCTCTCGGCGCTTCAACGCATCGAATATCGCGTCCCGGCTGTTCTCTTCAGCCCAGACGATCGCAAGACCTCCGCCGTTGGACTCGATGCCGCTCGCATAAAGAAAGCGGAGCAAGCGTCGGGGCTCCCAATCGAGCGCGCCGAGGTGACCGGTCTTGCGGTAGTCACCTTCATGCGTGGCTCCGGCAGTGGCGTTGTGGGTGTCACTCGCGCCAACGAAGCCAAGCTCGAACGGGTTGGCTCCGATGGCTTCGTCCTGAACCAGGCCTTCTTTCAGCGCGTTTCGGGCGAAGGAGAGCGGTGGCACGAACGCGCCGGGACTCGGAGGGTCGAGAATCGCGGCCTTTTCGTAGGTTTCAAAACCACAGTCCTCGTCGTTTGTGAGGACGCCCACCTTGCACTCGGAGTTGCCTTTGTGCTGATGGATTTCGACCAGGGGTTCGATCGCCGCGCGGAACGCCGCGTCTTCCTTGCTCAGTGGTGAGCCGTCGGCATTGGTCGGCTCAAACATCAAGCCCTTGCTGAAGTTGGAGCTGTGGGGAATCGAAAGCACGTCACAGCCTGGCAAACCGCTGAGGCACTGGGAGTCGAGCGCGCTCCACAACTGCTGGGGTGTGGGAGCGTCGATGTAGGACGTTGGCAACGCGGGCACCGTCTCGTTTCGAAAGATCACGTTGCGGTGGATGTTCGCGTTACCGGGGTTGCCGGTCCATTCGTACGCCGCGAAGGTCGTGAACGTGCAGCGGTCATAGAACTCTTCGGCCGCGGCCTGCTCGTCTTGCCAGACCATGGACGTCTCCGCGAGGCAGTCTTCATCGTCGATGCCGCAGAAGGGAAAGCGCTCCGGGGAGGGGTCGACGAGTACCAACGCCACCTCGGCAAACACGGGTGGAAGAGGCTCGCCGGGCTCGAGCAGGCGGTCGGCGTCTTGGCTGACCTCGATCTGGGCGCGAAGGTCTTCGCAGAATTCCGAGTTGTAGCCATCGAACCCGGGGACCGTACAAACGCGAAACTCACCAAAGAATTCGGCGTGGTCGGTGGCCGCGGCGAAGTCCAAGGGGCGCCGCAACCGAGTGCTGCGTTGGGCGGCCCCAGGTGCGAAAGGGGGCAAGTCAATGCTCTGTCCCTGCGCAAAGCGATACAGGTCACGGGGGTCGACCGTGACCCCGGCCATGATCGAGTCGAACGAATAGACCGTATGCGCGTGAAGCTCGCCAACGTAGGGGTTTCGCAAGCGGCTGTAGTCGGGGCAGGCGTCCGGCGGGACGACGCAGTCGGGGCCTTCGCAGGAGCCCGAGCTCGGGGAGTCGTCGCACCCGAGCAACGCGAGAGAGAGGGCAAGTGCCATCAAGGCATGTGCACTCGCGAAGAAAGATGGAGTCATCATGGTCGTACTCAAATGAAGGCCCTGCCGGGGAGATTAGCACCTGCCCCGAGGTCGCGGGTCGCTTAAGCGAGTGCCCTCTCGAAAACCCAGTAGAATGCGAGCGAGCCGATGACATAGGCGCTGGTAACCCGAAACGGTCGCGACCACGAATCGGACGAGGAGATCATTGCCACCGGGACGAGAGCCACTGCTAGAAAGGCGAGCTGCCCGACTTCGATCCCGAGGTTGAACGACAACAATGAAAGCGGAATCGCCCCCTGGGGTAGACCGAGCTCGCGAAGGGCGCCTGCAAACCCGAGGCCATGCAGAAGACCAAAGGTGGCCGCCATGATCACGGGAAGGGCGGCGAAGTTTGTTCGTCGGCCTTTGGCGAATCGAACGATCTCCCAGGCCAAGACGCCGATGCTCAGCGCGATTAGGATTTCGACGGGTCGTTGCTGAACGCGGACGACGTCCAATGCCGACAAGGCAAGCGTGACGCTGTGGCCGATGGTGAACGCAGTCACGACCCAAAGAAGCGATCGCAAACGGACTAGGAGCATCAGCCCAAATACGAAGGCGAGGTGATCGAATCCAGAAATGATGTGTTCGAACCCAAGTTCTGCGTAGCTCGTGAGCACATCCCACTGCCTTGGAGCCTCGGGTACGCTCCACCGGGGCTCGTCAGCCGTGAGAATAGATCGATAGGTTCGTCCATCCAGAAGCTCGATATGCACGATGACATCCGTTCGCGATTCGACCATGCCGTCTGCGCCGATCGACGCGTTCGAGAGACCGCGCTCACCGCAGTCGATGCGCCAGGTGTAAATCTGCGCCGTTCCCTGTTCGATGAGCTTTGGTTCCGATAGGGGCTTGCAGTGAGCAGGAGGGACAGGTTTGAGCTTGCTCCCCGGGACTCGGCGCCTTGGCGTCTTCCATGTGATCTCCGCCTGGCCGGGCGCGTATTCTTCGATGCGTATCAGCGACGGAGCCAAAGGGTGTGCGAACGCCGTCGACACAAAGGACAAGATCAAGAACACGCTGCAGGTGACGATTATGGGTGCGCGCCAGGAGTCATTCTGAAGGCCTCCCATTCGGTCGAGTATGGGCAACAGGCAGCCTTTTGCACGCGCAACGCCAAATAGCGAGGCGTCTTGCTTCCTCGAGCTCTTGCCTACCGGCGTCCGACACCCAATGGGCGAGCGCAGGTTCTGGAGTCGATCCCCTTCGGTGGACGGTTAGGCGCTTGCGCGCGACTTACCCCGCTTCCTTAGACACCGGGCTAGGGTTGCTGGGGACGGCCTCGAAGGCCGCCGGACTCGTGTCTCCGGGCTGGCTTTGGCGCAACTACTCGAAACTCGGTGCGGAAGAGAGGACTCGAACCTCCACGAGTTTTACCTCACTAGATCCTTAGTCTAGCGCGTCTGCCAGTTCCGCCACTTCCGCAGGAAATACAGGGGGCGGAAGCTAGTCAAGTCGGGCCTCCTGTCAAGGCGCCAATCGATGGCGCAGGAGGCAGGGCCGGGGGCCTTGAACCCCGGCCCGGGAAACACACCCTGAACCGACCGGCGCGGGCGCCTGGGCTTGGTTCGGTGGAGGGGAGCCGCCGGTCGGCTTCAGGGCATGTAAACGTGGAACGCTTCCCCGTTGAGGTCGTGGTTGCGAAGGGGTTGCGGCCCGTCGGTCGCGCTGATCTGGCAGCCCACGACCAGGCCTATGACTAAGACCGCCAACCCGCGGAGCAAGACGAGGAGCTTCGAGCTTAGGGTAGGCGAGGGCGTCATCAACATGACCTCCTTTCACAGGTCATGCCCAGTAGTCTGTGCTTTCGGGCTTCCGTTGACTATTCAGAAAATATTATTCATCTACGTAGATACAACCTACATAAGGACGACCCATGCAGTGGCTCAACTACCATCACCTTCTCTACTTCTGGACCGTCGCTCGAGAGGGAGGAATTCAAGCCGCGAGTCGCCGACTGAGGCTGGCCCACCCCACTGTCAGCGTTCAGATCAAGCAGCTCGAAGAAGCGCTCGGCTACCAGCTTTTCGACCGGAGTCATCGCAAGCTCGAGCTCACCGAGGCAGGGCACCTCGCATACCGCTATGCAGACGAGATCTTTTCGCTCGGGCGCGAGATGCTCGATGTGCTCGAGGGGCAGCCTGCCGGGAGGCCCCTCCGACTCTCGGTCGGCATCAGCGATGCGATGCCCAAGCTCGTCGTGCGCAACCTCCTCGAGCCGGCGCTCCGTCTCTCGACGCCGGTCCGGCTCGTGTGCTCGGAGGAGCGTTTCGATCGCCTCCTCGGCGGGCTCGCGACGCACTCGCTCGACGTCGTGCTCGCCGACATGCCGTGTCCGCCCACCAGCGGCGTCAAGGCGTTCAACCACCTGCTTGGCGAGTGTGGCCTGACCTTCTTTGCTCACCGAACGCTCGCGCCAAAGCTGCGCCGAACCTTTCCTCAGTCGCTCACCGACGCGCCGATGTTGATGCCCACGCAGGGCACGTCCCTCGGTCGTGCGGTCGTGCAGTGGTTCGAAAGCCAGGGGGTCCGACCCGAAGTCGTGGCCGAGTTCGACGACAGCGCGCTCATGAAGACGTTCGGGCAGGACGGTGTCGGCGTCTTTCCGACTCCCTCGGTCATGGAGGTCGAAGTCAAGCGCCAATACGGCGTCCACGTCGTCGGCCGCACCGATGAGATCCGCGCTCGCTTCTACGCAATCTCGCCCGAGCGCCGTCTGAAGAACCCGGCCGTCAGCGCGATCTGCGAGGCGGCGCGGGAGGAACTCTTCGCGAGCGCTTAGCTCCTGCGCTCCTCGAGGATCAGCTTGATGAGCGCGTTGAGCGTCTGGTGGCCCTCCACCGCGTGCCGCAACGGCAGCGAGCCATTGACCTCGTACGTGTTTCGACGTCCCTCGCGTGTGCGGGTGACATATCCGGCGGCCTCGAGCTCGGCGACGATGCGTTGCACGGCCCGTTCGGTGATTCCCACCTTTTCGGCCACGTCGCGCATCCGGGCCTCCGGGTCCTGAACCAGGCAGAGCAAGACGTGTGAATGGTTGGTGAGAAACGTCCAGGCGGTCTCCGGCGCTTCATCCTTAATCTTCGCCTTGGCCACTCCGCATCCCCGTTCAAAGGATACACGATCCCGATTTCGTGAGTCAAAGCGACTGGTAACAGCCTGGCCCTCCAAAAAGGACAGCTCGAGGCTTGCGGTTGGGTCGATTGGCGATATATAAAACATGAAACGCACTTCGCGAATAGGAAAGCGCATGAGTCCCCCGACGACAGAGCCTCTCGACCGACCTCGGGTCGCCATCATCATGGGCAGTTCGAGCGACTGGCCAACGCTGAAGCACGCCGCCGCGGTCCTCGAGGAGCTCCGCGTTCCATTCGAGGCCAAGGTGGTGTCCGCGCATCGGACCCCAGACCTGCTCTTCAGCTTCTGCGAGCAGGCGGAAGGCAGGGGGATTGAGGTCATCATCGCCGGGGCAGGCGGGGCCGCGCACCTGCCCGGTATGGCCGCGTCGAAGACTCTCCTCCCGGTTCTTGGCGTCCCTGTTCGAAGCAGCTCGCTCAACGGCATCGATTCGCTCCTGTCGATTGTTCAGATGCCGAGGGGTGTGCCGGTCGGGACCCTTGCCATCGGAGATGCGGGCGCAGCCAACGCGGCGCTGCTCGCTACGGCGATGCTTGCGAGAGGCGACGAGGTGCTTCGCAGCCGGCTGCAGGCTTTTCGCTCCGCTCAGACCGCAAAAGTGTTGGAGGCAGAGCTATGAGCACGCACCCGCCTGGAGCCACCATCGGGATCATTGGTGGTGGTCAACTGGCGCAGATGATGGTCATGGAGGCGAAACGGATGGGCTACCGTGCTTGTGTGCTCGCGCCGCGGGCGGACGAGCCTGCCGCGCAGATTGCAGACCGTTGGATTTGCGGTGCCCTCGACGACGCCGAGGCCGTTGAGCGGCTCGCTAAGTCCGTCGACGTCATCACGGTCGACTCCGAGCACGTTCCGGCTTCTCTTTTAGCGGACGCCGAGCTTGTTTGCCCGGTGCGGCCGTCGCCCCACGTGCTCCGTACGATTCAGGATCGCGGCGTGCAGCGACGCTTCTTGGAGGCAATCGAGGCGCCACAACCACACTGCGTCACGGTCGACTCGCTGGATGGTCTTCGCGAACAAGTCCAAGTAGTCGGTCTTCCTTGCGTGCTGAAGAGCCGCCAAGCCGGATACGACGGAAAAGGGCAGGCCGTCATCCGGACCGACGACGAGGTGGAGCCAGCGTGGCGCGCGGTTGGTTGCTCTCCGTCTATGCTCGAAGAGCTCGTGCCCTTCGACGCCGAGATCTCGGTGCTGCTCGCGCGGGCTCCAGGCGGTGAGATGAAATTCTACCCGGTGGCCCACAACGTGCACCGCCACCATGTACTGCATGCGACGATGGCGCCCGCGCCCCTTCCCGAGTCCGTCGAGGATGAGGCGATTTGCATCGCTAGCTCGATTGCGACTGCGCTCGAGCACGTCGGCATGATGGCGGTCGAGATGTTTCTCGTCGGCTCGGAGCTGCTCGTCAACGAGATTGCGCCGCGCCCTCACAACAGCGGGCACTACACGTTTGGGGCCTGTGTGACATCGCAGTTCGAGCAGCACGTTCGGGCAGTGCTCGGTCTCCCGCTTGGCGATACTTCTCTCTCCTCCCCAGCCGTGATGCTCAACTTGTTCGGCGACCTCTGGCGCGACGGCGACCCCGACTGGACGCCAATCCTGACACAGCGCGAGGCGCGCCTTCACCTGTACGGAAAGACCGAGCCGCGGCCCGGCCGAAAGATGGGACACGTGCTTCTGCTGGACGAAGATCTGCATCGAGCCCTCCGAAACGGAGAAGCCCTCTTGGACACGCTCACGCCCTCGGAACATTTGGTTGCCTAGGAAGCTTCGCGCCGGTGCAGCGAGTCAACAACTTCTTGGAGGAACGATGAAAATCACGATAGCGAAAGGCGATGGCATCGGACCCGAGGTCATGGCTTCCGTCCTCGAGATCTTCAACAAGGTGCAAGTTCCGCTCGAGTACGAAGAAGTGCAGATGGGCAAGGAGGTCGTCTTTGCGGGCGACCGGACCGGCATCGGTGCGCTGGCACGTCGCTCAGTGGAGTCTACAGGCATTCTCTTCAAGGGTCCCATGGAAACCCCGAAGGGAGGCGACTACAAGAGCGTCGACGTCACCGCAAGGAAGCTCTGGGGCGCGTTCGCCAACAAGCGCGTCTATCGGTCGTACCCCGGGGTGCCTACTCCAACCGGTGCCCGCGGGCTCAACCTCACGATGGTCAGAGAGAACATCGAAGACACCTACGGTGCGGTCGAGCACATGCAAACGCATGACGTCGCCCAGTGCCGTCGCTTCATCACCCGGCCGGGAAGCGAGCAGGTGCACCGGTACACCTTCGAGGTGGCCGCGCGCAAAGGCGCCCGACGCGTGACATGCGCGCACAACGCGAACATCATGAAGATGACCGACGGGCTTTTCCTCGAAGTCTTCTATGATGTCGCCAAAGACTATCCCGAGATAGCGGCTGACGACATCCTCGTCGACGCCCTTGCCATGCGTCTCGTCCTCGATCCCTCCGAATTCGAAGTAGTGGTCCTGCCCAATCTCCCGGGAGGCATACTCAGCGATCTTGCAGCCGGGCTCGTCGGCGGACTGGCCTACGCTCCTTCGGCCAACATCGGTGATGGGATCTGCATCTTCGAAGCGGTGCACGGGACGGCGCCCGAAAACGTCGGAAGAGACGTGGCGAATCCGACAGCGCTCCTCTTGAGCGGCACGATGATGCTGCGCCACCTCGGCCTCGTTTCACATGCGATGGTCATCGAACGAGCGCTCGACCAGACCCTGCGGGACATGCACAAGCGGCCCGACCTCGGCCAACCCGTCCCACTCTTCAGAACGTCCGTGTTTACATCGAAGATGCTCGACACGCTCGACGGGCTAGAGATTCCCATCGGTCAGCTCCCTCGTCTCGAGGTTCGGCGTCGCGCCCAGCCGACGATGCGCGTGTCTCCTGCGCCTAAGAGCACGGTATTCCGCGGCGTCGACGTGTTCCTCGAATCCGGTTTGCCGCCGAATCGAGTCGAAGCGCGGCTCGCTGAGCTCAGCGGCTCGTTGAGGCTGACCATGATCTCCAATCGCGGGACACAGGTGTCGCCGGTCGGCTCGGCATACACCGATTGCGTCAATCACTATCGCGCAAGGTTCGAGACCGACAGACCGGTGTCCCAACACGAGATCGTCTCGCAACTCGGGGCCGTCGGCGAACGCTTCCAGCTTTGCGGCGCCGAATGGCTGCGCGAGATCGACGGCGCGCAGGGGTATTCCCTGGCCCAAGGTCAGAGCTGACCCGCTCAGTCGGCGAACATGGTCGGAACCTTGGCAGCGCTGGCAACCACCAGACGCGACGGCTCCACAAACCGAATGATTGTCGGTAGATGCCCGCGCGCAAGTTTGAGCTTGCCCTCCATCATGCCCTTGATCGGGTCGAGCCGACCTTCGATCACGTCCCGCCATCGAGCGTAGCTGCCAACGATCACGAAATCGGCGTCCTTCGGGTCACTTTCGCCCTCGACGAACCGCGCGTGGCGACACTCTCCTCGATGTACGTGGAGCACGATCCCCGCGTCGCGTTCGAGCCCACGGTCGGGGTCCGATAGGACGATCATCGCGACCGAGCCGAATGTCCATGGCCTGCCGACCTCGCGGTATGCGCGGCTGTTGTTGAGGGCAATCCTCAATGCTTCTGCCCATTCGATGGAGGGAAATCGATGCACTAACAACTCCCTGCCCGGGCTTCAACGAGGCCCCTCTTAGCTTGCCGCGGCGCCGTGCGCAAACTCGCCGTGCTACAAGTCTCTGGTGCGCACGCTGCGTTCAGACCTTCTCACTCGGCACGGATTTCAGCACGCGTTTTCCACACGCGAGGGCGGGGTGAGCGCACCTCCGTATGACTCCTTGAACCTCGGGTTTCACCTGGGCGATGACGAGGATGCCGTTCGCGAGAACCGCAGGCGATTCGCGAAGAGCCTGGGCGTCCCGCTCGATCGGTTGTTTGAGCAGCGCCAAGTCCACGGCTCTTCCGTGCGTGAGATCTCAGCAACCGATGAAGCTTCGGCGATCGCGGATGCCGAGGGTGACGCGCTCGTCGTGCGCGTGGCAGGGTTCGCGGTCGCCGCTCGAACCGCCGACTGCGTTCCTGTTCTCCTCGCTCACCCGGGAAGCGGGCATGTCGCTGCCGTGCATGCGGGATGGCGAGGTGCAGTGGCCGGTGTCGTCCTCGAGGCGATCGCGACGCTAGAGCACGATCCCGCCGAGATCGTGGCCGCGATCGGACCGCACATCAGGGTCGGGGCGTTCGAGATTGGCGAAGAAGTCGTGCGGGAGCTCAAGCGCGCCGCGCGAGGTCGACCGGTCGTCGATCGCAGCCGCAAGAGACCGCATGGCGACTTGACCAAACTCATCGAGCTTCAGCTAGGGGACGCCGGTCTTCCCCCCGAAGCGATCGACGATGTGGGCAGCTGCACCCACAGCGAGACTGCGCACTTCTTTTCGCATCGGCGCGACCTCGGAAACACCGGGCGGCACCTTTCCGCGATCGTTGCGAGGTGCTAGCTCTCCCCGCGTGGGCGAGTTCGCCAAAACCAAAGCCGGAGTCGATGCGTCCGAGAAGAAGACGCTCGGCGAAGGGCTCTTTCGCAAGTGCGAAGCTTGCGGTGACGCCGTGAAGAAGGAGGACTTCGAGCGCAACCTGGAAGTATGTCCGGCGTGTGGCGCGCACTTTCATATCCCTGCCGAGCGTTGGATCGAAATCCTTGCCGATGCGGGCACTTGGACTGCTCACGATACCGAGCTGATCGCTGCCGATCCGCTTCGTTTCGTCGACACCAAGGCCTATCCCGGCCGGGTCGAGGCAGCGCGCGCCTCGACCGGCGTGAACGACGCAATCCTCGCCGGCACAGCCAAGATCGAAGGCCGCTCGGTCCAACTCGGGGTGTTCGTATTCCGCTTCATGGGTGGCTCGATGGGCTCTGTCGTAGGCGAGGTCATCACACGCTTGATGGAGCGCGGTGCGCAGCGGAAGCAACCCGTCGTATTGCTGTCCTGTTCGGGTGGTGCACGCATGCAGGAGGGCTCGCTCTCGTTGATGCAGATGGCGAAAACAGTCGCGGCGCGCGCCAAGCTGCGCGAGGCGGGAGCGCCCTTCATCAGCGTCCTACTGAACCCGACGACAGGGGGTGTGGCGGCGAGCTTCGCGCTGCAAGGCGACGTCAACATCGCGGAGCCACGAGCACTGATCGGGTTCGCGGGCCCGCGCGTCATCGAGGACACCATTCGACAGAAGCTTCCCGACGGGTTTCAGCGTGCCGAGTTCCTGCTCGAGCACGGCATGATCGACATGATCTCCACGCGGCAAGACATGCGCGACAACATCGCGCGCATCGTCGAATATCTAGCAGGGTGAGCCGGTATCGCGAAGCGTTGCAGTGGCTCTACGGGTTGGAGTCACGTGGCATCAAGCTCGGTCTCGATCGAATGCAGGGCGCGGCCGAGGTTCGCGGGCATCCCGAGCGCGCGGTCCGCTACGTGCATGTTGCCGGGACGAATGGCAAGGGCAGCGTCGGAGCCATGCTGGAGTCCGTCCTGCGGGCCGCGGGCTATCGCACGGGGCAGTTCGCCTCGCCGCATCTACAGCGGTACGTCGAACGTGTGCGCATCGGCGGGCGGCCGATCTCCGAGAGCGAAGCAGCGACACGCATCGAGGACCTCCGGGCTGAGCACCGTCTACCCCCGCTATCGTTCTTCGAGTACACGACTCTCCTCGCGTTCGAAGCGTTTCGCGACGCTCACTGTGACATCGTCGTGCTCGAGGTAGGGCTCGGCGGGAGGCTCGATTCCACCAACATCGTGACGCCTGAAGCGTCGGTGATCACCAACATCAGCTTGGAGCACCAACGCATTCTCGGCGACACGGTCGCCAAGATCGCGCGCGAGAAGGCCGGGGTGCTCAAGCCGGGAGTACCGTGCATCGTCGGGACACGCGCCAAGAGCGCCAAACTGGCGATCGCCGCGCGGGCTCGAACCGTCGGCGCGCCCCTTCGGTGGATCGATCGTGACTTCGAGCGCAGCTGGAAAGGAGCCAAGCTTTCCGTGCGGGTCGGCGATCGCAAGTGGGACGATCTCAAACTCGGTCTTCGCGGGCACTACCAAGCGGACAATGCGGCATGCGCACTGGCGACGCTGGTCGAGCTCGGCGAGCGCGGTTTCGAAGTTTCCGATGACCACGTGCGCACAGGCCTACGGCGAGCGCGGTGGGCCGGCCGCCTTGAATGGCACCGTGGGAGCCCCGCATTCTTGTTCGATGCGGCTCACAACGCGTCCGGTTGCGAGACTCTCGCCCGATATCTGGACGACCTCAGCTTTCGGGGGCGTGTAATCCTATTGTTCGGCGCCATGCGCGACAAGGATCACCGTCGGATGCTCGCAGCGTTCGATGGCAGGGTCGAGCGACGGATCTATGCGGCCCCATCGGTCAGCCGCGCGGAGCATCCCGAGCGTCTCTCACAGATTCGGTCGGGCACCGTGGCCAGGAGTGTCCGGGACGCCGTCGCTCGCGCCGAGCGGGCCGCGGGTCCGGACGGCCTCGTCGTGACGGCCGGCTCGATCTTCCTCGTCTCCGAGGCCCGGGCCCTCGTCAAGAACGTCCGCACCGACCCCCCGATCCCCATGTAGGCGAGAGTGTGGGGGGTGCAGGGGCCAAATTGCGCCGAAGGCATCCTGAGATCGACTTCCCGCGTGCTATGCACTCGCCGATGAGTGTGTTCTTGCAAGCCTGTCGGCGAGAGCCGACCCCTTACACGCCGATCTGGATCATGCGGCAGGCCGGTCGGTATCAGCCCGAGTATCGTGAGCTCCGAGAGAAAGTGAGCTTCATCGAGCTCTGCAAGACACCCGACCTTGCATGCGAAGTGACGGTTCGCGCGGTCGAGCAGCTGGGTGTCGACGCTGGCATCATCTTCGCCGACATACTGTTAATTCTCGAGCCCCTTCGGATCGGCTTCGAGTTTACGGATGACCACGGTCCGCGCATCATGAATCCCATTCGTGATGCGGCGCAGGTCGACGCGATTCCCGAGCGCATCGATGCCGCAGGCTCGCTCTCCTACGTGATGGACGCGATTCGCACGACGCGAAAAGAGCTCGACGTTCCGCTGATCGGATTTGCCGGCGCGCCGTTTACCCTTGCCTCGTATGCGATCGAAGGGGGCGGCTCGAAGAACTACTACGAGGCCAAGAAGCTCATGCTCGGCGACGAAGGCCTTTGGAACGCATTGATGTACAAGCTGTCGAGCGCGATTGCGAGCTACCTGATCGCGCAAATCGACGCGGGCGCACAAGCGGTGCAGCTATTCGACAGCTGGATCGGGTGCCTTTCGCCGGCCGACTATCGACGCTACGTGTTGCCGCACACCAAAGCGATCTTCGATAAACTGCCAAAGGACACGCCCGCCATTCACTTCGGCACCGGTAACCCGGAGCTTTATCCGGCGATGAAGGAAGCCGGCGGCGACGTCATCGGCATCGATTGGCGGACGTCGATCGACGAGGCGTGGTCGGTGCTCGGCGATGACGTCGGCCTTCAGGGCAACATGGACCCAGCTGCACTTCTCGCCTCGACCGATGTGCTGTGCACCCGTGCGTCCGAGGTGCTTGAAAGCGCCGCCGGTCGCCCCGGCCACATTTTCAACCTAGGCCACGGGATCATGCCGCAGGCAACGCCGGCGCAAGCGCGTGCACTCGTCGATCACGTGCACGAGGTGAGTCGGCGCTAGTTCTTGCGAACGCCGATGAACTGGAAGGTCAGCCCAAAGGTGCCGGTCACCTGCCGACCCAGAACCCATGAATTGAACGACTGGCTCGTATCCGGGTCGGTGCCCTTGAGCGAGAGGCCCACAAAGCTCCAATCGACGGATCCGACGAAGGAGATCCAGCGGACGATCGGGACTCGAATGCCCACACCACCCGTCGCGACGATGCCCCCGTTGCTCAGGCCGGTGAGCCCATACGGGTTTCCGTTGATCATCTTCGCGTACCCGAGGTCGACCCGGAACATGATATGCACGTACGGAATTCGAATAGTGGGCTGGAACTCGAGGCCGGTCTTCATCAGGCCGTAGTCGCCGTAGTTTGCTTGGCGATAAAACCAGCCGAGGAAAAACGGACCGCCAAAGGGCGTGCCGACGGCGAAGCCTCCTTCGGGACCTTTGACTTTCGGTGCGTTTCGCCCGCCGCCGCTAAGGGTGAGGCTGCCAAATTTATCGGGATCGTAGCCCGAGGGGCCGGCGAAGCCTTCGATCCAAAGCCATCCCTGTACCTTCTTGTAGTACGGGCCTCTGTCGTCCCCTTCTTCCTTGGCAGCCTCCGGGGTCGCCTCCGCCGGTGCCTCCGTACTGGCCGAGTCATCCTGAGCAAGAGCGGTTGCGCTGAGAAACATCATCGCGCTCGAGATCATTGCAACGTACTTCATTAGTTCTCTCCCCAAGGGGTGTCGGCTCGATTTGCTTCGACACGGTAGGACCCCTCGAACCAGTTCCCAGCGTCGATCAGCTTGCACCTCGGCGAGCAAAACGGAAAGTTCTTGGCGCGCTCGCTGAGCTCCTTCTTGCAAATCGGGCAATGAGCCGCTTTCATCGAGGCGACGATACCACCAATGGAAAGAAAATCCCGTCACGTCTATCTGGACCCCCTCGACGCGATCTGGTTGACGGTCGCCGACCGCGTCGGCTTTCGTGTTCGGCGCTGCTCCGATGCCTACGCCTCCACGGATGGGCAGGGCGTGATGACCATCGGCGACCCGAGCACTCTCGATCCGGACGATTGCCTCGCGCAGATGATCCTTCACGAGCTTTGTCACTCGCTGATCGAGGGTTCGCAAAGTCTACGCCTGCCCGACTTCGGATTGGCCAACGATAGCGAGCGCGACGTGGTCCGCGAGCACGCGTGCCTCCGGCTTCAAGCATGGCTGAGCGGCGCGCACGGTTTGCGCTGCGTGCTCGCGCCCACGACCGACTTCCGAAGCTACTACGACGCCCTTCCGGAGGACCCGTTCGGAGGCGATGACCCCGCCACCGAGCTGGCCAGGACGGGTGCGGCGAGATCCGAGCATCCTCCCTGGGCGCCACACCTGCGGCAGGGACTCGAGGCGACGGCGAGGGTTTTCAAAGCTGCCCGCGAACTCGGGGCAAAGGATCCCAATGCCGAGCAACCGCCAATCTGGAGGGAATTGAAGGATTAATTCACTGGCGCTGGCGTGCCTCCCGGCCCGTGGTATAGCTCGCCCGCTTCATTTCGAAGCCGGAGGCCTTCGGGTCCCGAAATCAAACACACCCCCCGGCTCGATCAGACGTTCCGGTGCCCCGTTTGGGGTTGTTCGTCTGGGGGGGTGGAAGCGCAACCGAAAGGAGAAATGAGCAATGGCTGAACCCATCACTGAAGTCCAGGAGGCGCCCGAGTTGGCCGCCCTGGGGAGCCCCGATGTCGCGTCGGGTGATCTGCCAATTGGCCTACGGGCCCTCATCGATGCAGGCGTGCACTTCGGTCACCAGACCAAGCGCTGGAACCCCCGCATGCGCCCATATATCTACGGCGCCCGCAACGGGATCCACATCATCGACCTCGACCAGACCACCGAGCTGTTCAAGCGGGCGTACAACTTCGTCGCCGACGCCGTTGGTCGCGGGGGGCACATCCTCTTCGTCGGCACTAAGCGTCAGGCCGCGGAGGTCGTTCGCGAAGAAGCGGAACGTGCCGGCCAGTTCTACGTCACCGGCCGTTGGCTCGGCGGCACGCTGACCAACTTCCGCACCATGAAGAGCGGCATCGATCGGCTCCGAGACATCGAAGCGCAGGTCGAGGACGGCACGATCAAATTGCTTCGCAAGAAAGAGGCGCTTTCGATCCGTCGCGAGGGCGAGAAGCTCGAGAAGTACTTGGGCGGGATCAAGAAGATGGACAGCCTCCCGTCGGTGCTTTTCGTCATCGACCCGCAGAACGAGCACATCGCCGTCAGCGAAGCGCGCAAGCTGCACATTCCGATCGTCGCGCTGACCGACACCAACTGCGACCCCGACCTCATCGACTTCGTGATTCCCGGCAACGACGACGCGATTCGTTCGATCAAGCTCATCACCTCACGCATCGCCGACGCATGCCTCGAGGGCGGCCAACAACGACGCGACTTCCTCCAACACGAGGGCGCGGCTGCGCCCGACGCGTCCGGAGACGGCGTGCACGTCGAGTTTGCCCGCAAGCGCGGTTCCGCGCCGGCGGCTCCCGAAGGAACGGAATAATGGCCGACATCAGCGCATCCCAAGTCAAGTCACTCCGAGATCGCACCGGCGCCGGTATGATGGCGTGCCGCGACGCGCTCCGAGAGACGGAGGGCGACGAGGAAAAAGCAATCGAGATCATTCAGAAAAAGGGTCTCAGTAAGGTCGCCAAGAAGGCCGGTGCGATTGCGGGAGATGGCCTCGTGCACGCCTACATCCACGGCGGCGGCCGGGTGGGGGTTCTCATCGAGATCAATTGCCAGACCGACTTCGTCGCGCGCGGCGACGACTTTCAGCAGTTCGTTCAAGAGACGGCCATGCAGGTCGCCGCCGAGTCACCGCTCTATGTGAGCGAAGACGAGATCCCCGAGAACGACCTTCTCGCGCATACGGCAATCTTTCGAGGCCAGATCGAAGAGGAGACCAAGGCCACTGGCAAGGAGAAGCCGGCGGCGGCAGTCGAGAAGATCGTCGAAGGCAAGCTCGCCAAATGGAAGAAGCAGGTATGTCTCGTCGAGCAGATCTCGATCATGCACGAGGAAAAGACGATCAAGACACTCCTCGAGGAGCTGACCGCGAAGCTCGGCGAAAAGATCAACATCCGGCGCTTCACACGCTACGAGGTCGGCGAGGGGATTGAGAAGAAGAAGACAGACCTAGCGGCAGAGGTGACCGAGGCGCTGAAAGGCTCGTGAGGTCATGACCAACGGGGCCAAGCTCAATCGCGTACTGCTCAAGCTCTCGGGCGAGGTGCTTTCAGGGGGCTCGTCCGGCAAGAGCATCGACCCCCAGATGGTCGAGGCGATCAGCGAAGAGCTGGCTGAAGTTCGTTCGAGTGGCTGCCAAATCGGCATCGTCATCGGCGGCGGCAACATATTCCGAGGTCTCAAGGGCAGCGCGAGCGGCATGGATCGCACCGCTGCGGACCACATGGGGATGTTGGCCACCGTCGTGAACGGCATCGCACTTCAGGACGGGCTCGAGAAAGCCGGGGTCGATACACGCCTCATGAGCGCGCTCGAGATCAAAGCCGTGTGCGAGCCGTACATCCGACGGCGGGCGATGCGCCACCTCGAGAAGGGCAGGGTCGTGATCTTCGTTGCCGGCACCGGAAACCCTTACTTCTCCACCGACACTGCGGCGGCGCTCCGCGCAATGGAGATCAGGGCGAACGTCTTGTGCAAGGCAACCAAAGTGAAGGGGATCTACGACAAAGACCCCGTTCTTCACGAGGACGCAACCATGGTCCCTCGGCTTACCTACGATCAGTTTCTGATGGAGCGCGTGGGTGTCATGGACGCCACCGCGGTAGCCCTATGCCGCGACAACGACCTGCCGATTCGTGTTTTCAAGCTCACGGAGCCCGGGAACATTAAACGGGTTGTCATGGGCGAAGACGTCGGTAGCCTAGTGACCGCGGGGGCCTGAAGCCCCGGTCAACTCGAGGGAACCGATGCTTGCTGAAACACTGGAAGAGCTAAGCGGGGCGATTGCAAATGCGCACGAGGCGCTCAAGCGCGACCTCGCCAGGATCCGCGCCGGCCGCGCCAACCCCGCCATCCTCGATGGCATCCGCGTCGACTACTACGGCTCGCCGACGCCCTTGAAGCAACTCGCTTCGATTTCGGTCCCCGAGCCGCGAATGATCGTGCTCAAGCCTTTCGACCGTTCGCAGATGCAGGCGATTGAAAAGGCGATCATGGAGGCCCAACTCGGCCTCAACCCTGGCAACGACGGCGAGATCATCCGCCTTCCCATGCCGCCGCTCACCGAGGAACGCCGCAAGGATCTCGTGAAGGTGGCACGGAAGTCGGGCGAGGAGTGCAAGGTCGCGATCCGCAAAGCGCGTCACGACGCGAAGGACATCATCGACAGCCTGCAAAAAGAAGGCGAAGTCGGCGAAGACGACGCTGACCGTGCGCGCAAAGAGCTCGAGGACGTGGTCAAGAGCGGCACCAGCAAGGTCGACGAGATCGTCAGCAAGAAAGAAACCGACATCCTGGAGGTGTAGGCTAGAACGTTCGCCCGGGATCGGGAAGGCCGAGTAACCGCAGCTGGCTGCCGTTGCTGGGGCGTGCGAACGATACCGATGCGCCGAGCCCGCGCCCTTCGAATGGGGTGTAGTCGCAGAGGTGCCGACGCGCGCCGTTGTACGAACACGAGAGACGCATGCCTGCGTTGACCCCGTTGCCGTTGCTCGCGTCGACTTCGTCGTTGAGAACGATCTGAACACGCTTTCGCGGCTCGTGCCCGAGGAGCGGCCGGAGTCTCTCGTGGGCCCACTCGGCCACGCGAAGGACCCTCCTGGCCACCAAGGCCAGCGGCTCGGGATCGCTGACCTCGAAATGCTGGCTCTGGATCGTCCGCCAGCGCCTCGAGAGGTCCTTAGTCCAAGCCCCCGCGGAAAACGCCCCGAAAAGCACGAACAGAGAAGCCATCGCCGCCGTCCCGCGCGCCATCTTCGAGCCCCTACCACGCGGGTCCCCCGAACCCATAGTCACCTGTTCACCCCCTTATGGGCCAAATGCTTGACCCATGCCCATCCGAGTGCCTAGCCTTAACTGAGGTTAGGGGGATTCGATCGCTATCATGGGCGCTGAGCGAGGGGAATTGGTCATCGAGGATCTAGCGTTGCCGTTGGCGCTGCGTTTCATCTCTGGAAAGTATCAGGGCGGGGAGTTCCCCGTTCCCGAGTCCGGAGAGATCGTCATCGGACGGTCGAGCGAGCTCGACATGGTTCTCGTGGAGGACATGGTATCCCGCCGTCACGCGAAGATCTCCATCGAAGATGGTGACATCTTCCTCGAAGACCTCGGCTCCACGAACGGCAGCTTCGTCAACGGCGAGAAGATTACGCGGACCAAGCTTGCCGAAGGCGACCGCATTCTCATTGGCACGAGCATCATCAAAGTCGTCGCGTCTGACGGCTCTGCGTCGGTGGTCGATGCACAGGCGCAAATGAACGCCGCCGCATCGAGCGCGCGCCCGGCCGCAGCCGGCAGCACGATGACTGGCTCGATTGCCGAGGTCGCGCTCCCGGACTTGCTGCAACTGTTTTCGGCATCGAAGAAGACAGGCGTATTGCAGATCACCACGGCCACCGATGTCGGCGCGATCTACCTGGAAGAAGGCATGGTCCGGTTCGCTGTCGTAAACGGCGATGAGGCGGTTCCACCCGAGAAGGCGTTTTACCGCGTGCTCGTTTGGGACAAGGGCACGTTCGATCTTTTGCCCGAAGCCCAGCGGGAATTTCCGACGGAGATCAAGAGCAGCGTCGAAGGCCTCCTGATGGAAGGCATGCGCCAGCTCGACGAGATGCGCCGTCTAGGCGACGCGTTGCCGTCGCTGCAGTCCAAGATCACGGTCAAACGACCCCTCGACAAGCCTCTGCGCGACGCGTCTCCTGAAGAGCTCGACGTGATCCAACTTGCCCTCAACCACGACACCCTCGCCGGCATGATGAACTTCAGCGGCAAACCCGATCCCGAAGTAGCCGAGGTCGTGGTGGCGTTGCTGGACAAGGGTTACCTCAAGAGCAGCTAGCGAGCTCTGCCCTCACCGCAACACCGCAGCACGGGCAGGAACGCCCGGCGCGAAACACGAGCGAAGGCATGCTGCTCACGTGCGTGAGAGTGATACTGGGATTACGAGGTTGGGGTGGGTGGATGTTGTTTCGCCAAACCAGGTGCCCGGTCCTTCCCCAACGCCTCACCCCATCCTCCGAATCCAGCTCACGTACGCTTCGAGCATCTTCCGCAGGACCTCCCTCGTCGGTTCGTCTGCGAGTTGCCCGTTCTGAATGCGCTCGTGCGCCTTGCTGACGAGCACCTCCGGATACGGGAAGACCTCTGACAGCGTTCCGAGCAGCACCTGCTTCAGGTGTCCCTGTGCCCGTGCCGTGCCGACAGCGCCTGGGGCCGCGCCGATGATCGCTACGGGTTTGTGTGCCAGCACAGACTGGAAGCCCGGTCGCGAAGCCCAGTCGATCGCGTTTTTGAGCACACCCGGAATGCTGAAATTGTACTCTGGCGTCGCGAAAAGCAGCCCGTCGGCATCCCCAATCTGTGCCTTGAGCGCTTGCACCGACGGAGGCCCTCCTTCGATGTCGAGGTCCCCATTGTAGAGCGGGATGGCCTCGATCGATGCGATGGAAAGCGTGGCGCCCTTGGGCATGAGCTCGTCGATCGATCGAAGAAGTGCGGTGTTCAACGAGCTCTTTCTCAAGCTTCCGGAGATTCCGATGAGCTGGGTCATGGTCACTTTCTCTCTAGAGCCGACTCAGGCCATGTCGAAGAGGATCAGCTCGCTCTCGCCGCTCGATTGAATCTCGATGGTTCCGACGTCGCTGAACGATGCGCCGTCGCCCTCGGAGAGCTCCTCGCCACCGGCCAACACCGTTCCTAGCACCACTTGCAGCCACGCGTGCCGGTCTCTTTCGAGATCGTGTGTCACGCCTTCGCCGTCCGCTAGGACAGACGCGAACATCGAAAGGTCCTGTTGAATCTGCACCGATCCCTCTGACCCGTTGCGCGACGCCACGAGCCGAAGCCTGCCATTCCGCTCATCACCGAAGAGCTTCTGCTCGTAGCCCGGCTCGAGTCCGTTCTCTTCAGGAAGCACCCAGATCTGCAAGAATCGAACCGGCTCTGAAGGAGAGTGATTGTACTCACTGTGTGTCACACCGGTTCCCGCTCGCATGCGCTGCACCTCGCCCGGCCGGATGATGGAGCCGGTGCCCATACTGTCCTTGTGCTCGAGTGTGCCACTGACGACGTATGAAATGATCTCCATGTCGCGGTGCGGATGGGTTGCGAACCCCGCGCCGCCAATCACGCGGTCGTCATTGATGACCCGGAGCGACCGAAACCCCGTGTGCTCTGGGTCGTAGTAGTTGGCGAACGAAAACGTGTGGCGCGAATCGAGCCATCCGTGATTGGCATGGCCCCGCTCCTGGCTTCTTCTGACTTTGATCAAGGGACTTTCTCCTCCCGCCAATATTGGGCGCTCGAGTCCGTGCACAATCCCCATCGAGCGCGAACTGAGTGAGCACTTGCGCCCACGACGCCCGGGCGTCGAGGTGCACACGGGTCTCGGAAAAACGCGACAGGGGGATTCACGGGACGGGCGACTTGCAGATGCGACCTCGTAGGACTGGCTGGGTCAGGCCGCGCAAGCCGCCCTCGGACGGCGCGCCAATCGTGGTGGCTGCTGTCGTGCGATTGGCACTTCGTACGCCCGCTCCACCCCCCACCGCGTTTTTCCGAGCCCCTCATGGACGACTCTGTGCATCAAAAGGGCTCTGACACTGTGTGCGCGCAGAAGACCCGGGTCTCAAGACATGCGCGGAAGCGCGAGCCGGAACGGCGAAGCCCGGCGCACAGCGCCGCCAAGGGCCAGCGCAGCGAAGACCGCGGAGGGAGGACTACGCGGTGGGGGTGGGCGGGTCGGATATTAGTAAACCAAACCAAGCAGCCAGCTCTGTCCCGTTCTCAAGCAAGTTTACCGCGCACCAAAATACGTTTTGAGCGCCTCATAGGCCCGTGTCAGCGACTCGCTGAGCTCCACCGCTGTTTCGTGCCGCTCCGGGTGTCCTTCATGCTTGTCTGGGCTGTACTTCTCGCGTAGCCGCTGATAAGCGCGCTCGACCTCCAACCACGTAGCGCCCTGGCTCAGCTCGAGGTTCGCGAGGTACTGCTTCACGCGCTGCAGAGTGGGGCGGGGCTGATCAGGAGGCTGTTCGCCACGACGACGCGCGCGCTCTTCGCGCAGCTCGTCATCGCTGAGGTTCGCCAGCTTCTTGCCGTTTGGCCCGAACGGCCCATCGCTCAGCCGAGTCATGAGCCGGCGGCGCCGTGCAAAGTCAACAAGCGAACGAGCAAGTCTTCGGAGTACTTGGTGAGCTCGGTGAACGCGACGCCCATGCCTGGCGGATCGTCTTCGACGCGCACGACCTTGCCGGTCCCCTCGATCGTCTCCACTTCGTCCATGATCACGGTGAACGTGAGGTGAACCTCAGTCCCGATCGCGAGCGGCTCTTTGCTGCGGATGAAAACGCCCGACCGCGAGACGTTCGTCACGTACTCGTGGACGAAGGCATCGAACGACTCGAACTCTTTGTTGATCGTGACCCGCTTGTCGCTGCGTTTGTGGTCATCCATCGAAGGGTCAGCCTCCCGTCAGGTCGAACTGTTCCAGATGATAGTCGTTTCGTGGATTCAATTCGATACGACGCTGGAAGCGCCGGGCCGCCTCGTCTAGAGAGGCCTTTTCCTCGCGCTCGAGCATGTCGCACACGGCCGGGTGGGCGCTGATCACGATCTTGTAGCCAGGGAGAGAGTCTCGCTCGCGGCGCATTTGCCTGAAGATTTCGTGGCAGATCGTTTCTTTGGATTGAAGGTGCCCCGTCCCATCGCAAAAGAAGCACGGCTCGTAGAGCGTGCGCCCGAGCGACTGTCTCGTCCGCTTTCGGGTCATCTCGACCAAGCCAAGCTCGCTGATGCGAACAGCGGTCGTCTTGGCCTTGTCGTTCTTCAACGCATCCAAGAACGCCTTGAACACCTTCTCGCGATGCGCGTGCCGTTCCATGTCGATGAAGTCGAGAACGATCAGCCCTCCGATATTGCGGAACAGAAGCTGATACGAAATCTCGCGCACCGCCTCGAGATTGGTTTGCAAGATCGTCTGTTCCACGTCGCGGCCCTTGCCCGTGAATCGTCCAGTATTGACGTCGATTGCGGTCAACGCTTCTGCCTGATCGATCACGAGATGCCCCCCCGAGGGAAGGGGCACTTTACGGGAGAGCGCTCGGGTAATCTCTTCCTCGATGCCGTACTCGTCGAACAACGGCTCGTAACCCTCGTAGAGGTGCAGGTCGTTGGCGCGCTCCGGGAGGAACAACGTCAAGAACTCCTTCAGGCGCTGATACTCGTCGCGATCGTCGACGACGATCTCGCTGATGTCTTCGGTGAACAGATCGCGCGCCGACTGAATCACGATGTCCGGCTCTTCGTGCACCAACGCTGGCAGCTTCTTCACTTGCCCACGGGCGATCTTCGTCTGTTCCCAGAGCTGCACGAGGTAGCCAATGTCGGCCTTGAGCTTCTTCTTCGTGAGTCCCTGGGCCAGGGTGCGCACCACGACGCCGCCCTCGGGGGGTTTCACCGAATCGATGACTTCCTTGAGCCGCCGCCGCTCGCGGTCGTTGCCTATTCGCTTCGAGACGCCGACATGCTCGACGGTCGGCATGAAGACGACATACCGGCCAGGGAGCGCGACGTGGCTAGTGACGCGGGCGCCTTTGCTTCCGATCGGCCCCTTGCTGACCTGAACCATGAGCTCCTGGCCCTCTTTGAGAAGATCGCGAATCGGGGTCTTGCGAGAAGCGCGGTTGTGGCGCGCTTTGGTCTGACCCCGTTTGGCCTTGTCTTCGCCCTCGTCTTCGGCTCCCGGTGCGGCAAGGAGGTCCTCCACGTGAAGGAAAGCGGCGCGGTCGAGTCCGATGTCGATGAACGCAGCCTGCATGCCGGGGAGCACGCGGCTGACACGGCCGAGGTAGATGTTGCCGACCGGAGAGCGGTGATGGCGCCGCTCGACGTAAAGCTCGCGCAGCACCCCATCGGCGATGAGGCCAACCCGCGTCTCGCCAATGTCGACGTTGATCAGAAGAGTATTCTTCGACATGTCTTCGGAAGAGTTAGTTCTTCTCGAAGATCTGCTCGATTTCGGCCTGCGTCGTCTCTTCGCTCTTGGAGCGCGCCACTGCGATCTCCTTCACGACCAAGTTCCGCGCCGTCTCGAGCATCTTCTTCTCGCCAAACGAGAGAGACTTCTCGACCTGAAGTCGGTAGAGGTCTCGCATGACCTCGGCGACGTCGAAGACCGAGCCAGTCTTGATTTTATCCATGAAACCCCGGTACCGGCGATTCCACGTCTGGTTGTCGAACACGACGGGCTGTTCTTCCAGGAGCGCGAAAATCTCCTTGATGTCCGTTTCAGAGATCGGAGGTCGCAGGCCCACCTTCTTCGCTTGTCCGACGGCCACGCGGATCCGATCGTTGTTTTTCGCATCGAGTGGCCTCAGGACGTAAAATTCCATCGTCGTGGAGCCGATTTTCCGCTCCTCGATCGACACGACCTCGGTCACGCCTTGTTTGGGGTAGATGGCCTTGTCGCCAACCTTGAAATCGTATGTTCCCGCTTGCATCGGGACTCCTTCTCTCGCCAAAAATGTCCCCGTGCCCGTTTTGGTAGGCTTAGGGTTTGAACGGGCGCTGCGTTGTGATTATTTCCGACCTCGTCGTGGCACACGTCGCGCGTCCCCGCCCTCTCGGTGAAGCTGGGTGGGACCCAGCCGGTGGGAAATGTAGTCTCGTCGCCTAACTCGGTCAACGCGATCAAAGCCCCCACCGCGAAGTCGCTACGATCTGCCTTTCCACGCTTCGATCGCGCCGCTAACCCGCCTCGTCCGCGCTTTCTTCAGCTTTTCAACCTGGTCTGATATACATACGTTTATCAATGATTTCAGGACGTTGAGCCTCGACGTTGCAAAACTTTTGGCTCAAATAGTACAAAGTTATGTATAATTCATGTGCGGTTCCGCTTGACACGTGAAGTGACGTGACAATACGGTACGTGCACCTGCAATCTTGACCCACCTTGGAGGAGGTCGAAATGGCGACTGCAAAGAAACGAACGACAAAGAAGAGGCCGGCGAAGAAGCGTGCGGCCAAGAAGGCTGTGAAGAAGGCCGTGAAGCGCAAAGCGGTCAAGAAGGCTGTAAAGCGCCGTAAGGCGAAGAAGGCTGTAAAGAAGGCCGTGAAGCGCAGAGCAGCCAAGAAGGCTGTGAAGAAGCGCGCCACGAAGAAGCGCGCAACCAAGAAGAAGCGCGCCACGAAGAAGCGCGCAACCAAGAAGAAGCGCGCCACGAAGAAGCGTGCAACGAAGAAGCGTGCAACGAAGAAGCGTGCAACGAAGAAGCGTGCAACGAAGAAGCGCGCCACGAAGAAGCGTGCAACGAAGAAGCGCGCGACTCGCAAGAAGAAATAAGCTTCTAGGCGGTTGGCCTTCGGGTCGACCATGGGGTCACCGCAGGTGACCCCACGCCTAAGGCCCCGGTCTTTCGGGGCCTTCGCGCAGTCTGTCGTGGCGATCCCTCTTTGCTTTTGGGGGGGTGTTCGCTGCTAACGCCCTGGCCAATCGGCTAGGGCGTTGGCGTTTTGGACGATGTTCACGACGACTTCCGTTCGTGTTCGAGCAGGCGTTCGAGACGATCCCGTTCGACCCGAAGCGAGATCACTTTTTCGCGTTCGAGCGTGACCGCGCCAATGGCACTTCCCTTGCGCTTCCGTACGAATCGGCGGGGCGTGTAGATGACGTCGACGATCGCTTCTCCCCGCATATCACTGAAGTGGGCCGCGAGCGTAGCTGCATCGACGAGCGTCTCGGGCGAACAGGACTTTCCCTTCGTGAGCGGCACCACCACGTGCGCGCCGTTTACCCCGCGTGCGTGCAGCCACAGGTCGTGCGGGCGGGCCACCTGAAGGGTGAGCCGATCGTTGTCGGCAGCTCCACGGCCGACGAGCACGCGGTTCGCTTCGTCCGTAGCGAACTCGCGGTACGGCAAGCGTGCGCCCGCACGACGGCGCTGGCGTTCGCGTTCCGCGGGTGCAGTGGTCGCCACGCCGAGGGCCTCGAGCTTCGCGGCGAGCTCGCTCGGCGCGTGCTCGTTTACGTCGTCCCGAAGTCGTGTCAGATCGCCGAGCTCTCGTTCGACCGACGCCAGCCGTCTGGGCGCGACATCCAACCCTCGCTTCAGCCGTTTTGCCTTCGCGAAGAGATCCTGCGCCAGCTCGGCGGGACTTTTGCGCGGGTCGAGGTCGATCTGAATCGAGCGCGTCGGATCGTCCCAAGCCACCGCCTCGAAATGAGCTGCATCTGGCGGAATTTTCGACGAATGGGCCAGAAGGAGGCTCGCTTGCTCCGCTAGCTCTTCGGCCTGCTTGGCTCGCTCGAGATCTCTCAAGACGGCCTCGCGCTTCTTCGCGAGGCGCTTGAGTCGCCGTTCGATCGCTCGAAGGAGTTGCTCACGCCGACTCTCTTGGTGAGAGCGAAGCACGGCCTCGCCGCGTTGTCGGAGCGAGCTCGAGCTGTACGCGCGCAGGTGCCCGTCTTCAGACGGCGCGTCCGCGACTACGCCAGGCGACCGCAAGACGACGGAGCCGTCCTCTTCGCAGAGCCACCATCCTCCGTAGGGCTTGACCGGGGCGGCGATCAGGAAGCGTTGCGTGCCTCCTCGTCCGAGCGAGATGCGTACCGCCCGGCTGCTCCGTTCGACGCCGAGAATGGTCGCTCCCTCCGCGTGACGTCTCAGCTGCGTCGTCGAAGGTGTCGCCGTCTTGCCTCGTGGGCGGCGGTCGATCACTCCGAGATCGAGCACACCGGGGAGTGCGACAATGATCAGCGTTGCGTTTCTTCCGTCAGCGCGAAACGAAAGGCTCAGCAACCCCGGTTCGGGTTGGTCGACCCGCGTGACTTTCGCGTTCCACGCGCTCACTCGTGCCCTTCGTGCAACGTATGCAGGAGCCGGGCTTCGTGAAACGATTGTGGCGAGTCGACGGTGACGTACGCGCGGTCGGCCTCGGAAGCCCGGAGCTTGTCGACCACGTCGATGAGCTGCGCGTGGGAGAACGAGCGCCGGAGTCCCTCTGCGAGCAAGGAGCCATACACGATGCCACTTCGTGGGACCGGGTCGTCGACGGCATCGAAGCCGCCCGTGACCCCGAGCGATCGGGACATGGCCTGCACCGAGTCGGCCTCCCACAATCCGGATGGTCGCCACACGATCGTCAGACCCTCTCGCCTTGGGAGGCGCTCGAAGTAAGCGCGCAGGCGATCCCGATCGCGCGCGCCCGTGGTCACGGTGGCCCCGGTGGCCACGACGAGGATCGATGCACCCAACGCCTCCGAGGCCTCCGACAGCCAAGACACGCCCTCGTCGAGCGCAGCACCCGCCCGAAGTGGCCCATCAGGCGTGTTCCAGGCCGAATCGGGCGCCCGTAGGCCTAGCTCGAAGCCCTCGGGGACCCTGTCTCGCCATTGGGCGAGGGTCCCCGGTCTTGGAAGCGGGCTCTGAGGGGCGAGCTCGGCAAAACCGAGCTCGGCCGTGTACTTGGGCCCTGGGGGACGCGCCAACAGGGCGCCGGCGAGGATCTGCATGGCGCAGAGCGTAGTCGTAGCGCTCTGACAAGCAAAGCTCGTTCGAGCGGCAATTGCAGCGGGCTGCACGCATTGACTAGGGGTGATCCGATGGCCTATTACTCCCGATAGCTTTGCCTCCCAGAGGCTGGGCAAGAGGGGATAGGGCATGGAGCAAGCTCGCAATTATGTCTGCACGGAGTGCGCAAGCGCGGTTCCGTCTGGGCACAAGTTCTGCGGGGCATGTGGGGCGCCGGTGCCGGCCGAAGCTCAGACACTAGACACGCAGTTCTTCGGCGCCTTGCAGATGCCGGGCAAGGCGCGGCTCATCGTGGTGCGTGGCGACGAATCCATGGGGGAGGGCCTCAGCTATCTCCTTCAGGCGACCGAGCACGTGGCCGGCCGCGAGGCAGATCAAATCCCCTTTCCGAGCGACAATTGGCTGAGCGCGAAGCACGCAAACTTCCTCTACCGCGGCGAGAAGCTCGTCGTTCGAGACGAGGGCAGCCTCAACGGGGTCTACATCCGCATCCGCGGTTCATCGCCCATTCAGATCGGTGATCATTTCATGTGCGGACAACAGCTGTTTCGTGTCGACGCGACACCCAAGGACAGCTCCGGACCCGAGCCGGATCAGACTTATTTTTATTCCTCGCCTCGACGCCCGAGCGCATTTCGGGTGACCCAGGTGCTCGAAGGGGGGATGGATGGCATCGTCTGTTGCGCGCTGGAGCAGACCGTCGAGATCGGCCGCGAGGACTGTGACATCAATTTCCCGGACGACGTCTACCTGTCGCCTCGGCATGCGAAAATCGAAATGACGGGCGAGAGCCTCAAGTTGATCGACGAGAATTCACAAAACGGGACCTATATTCGCATTAGAGGCGAGCGGGAGCTCGGGCATGGGGATTATCTGTTCCTCGGCCGCAATTTGCTCCGAGTGGAGGTGACGGCGTGATCGTCTGTTCCCGATGCAGCAAAGACAATCAGGACCACTACAAGTTCTGTCTGGGGTGCGGCGCAGAGCTTCCGAGGCAGTCTTCGGAGCCGCGGTCTCCCTCTGCTCCAGGCCCGGGCATTGATCGAACGACAAGCGCGCCTCCCGCGATGGCGGCAGCTTCCGGGGCGTTGGCCTCGGCCCCGCAAATCGACAGCGAGCCGGCCCCGTTCGGGGCCGCCCAGCCCGAGCCTGTCGCCATGGCTGATCCGCTTCCTCCCGAGCTTGCCCCGCTCAGCGACGAGACTTACCCGTGTTCGCATTGCGGCGCGCAGGTCCCGGAGAACTTTCGGTTCTGTCACGTCTGCGGACACGATCTGGAGGCCAATGGGTCCGCCGCAGGTGGGGCTGAAACCCCTGAAGAGCGCGTGTCTGCTCCGGCCGTAGCCAACGCGCCCGAGCCCGAGGCTGAGACCCAGCGAGCGCGTCTCATCTTGATTGAGCCAGACGGCTCCGAGGGTGAGTCGTTTGCGCTTGGCGCCGGACCCACGCTGATTGGTCGCGCCACCGGAGGCATCTTTGCGAGCGATGCCTACCTCTCGCCCGAGCATGCGGAGTTCCGATTCGAAGGCGATCAGCTCGTCGTGAAGGACATGGAGAGTCTGAATGGGGTCTACATTCGCATCGATCCGGAGATTCCCATCGAGCTCTTCGACGGCAGCGTCTTTCGTGTCGGTCAGGAGATCCTCCGGTTCGAGGCGCCGATCGCGCCCGATCCTGCGCCCGATGGCACGCAGCACGCGGGAAGCCCGCACCGCGGCTTCGTCGGCCGCATTTCCTTGGTGATTGGGCGCTCGGCCACCGGTAATAGTTATCCGATTCCTCCACACGGCATCCACCTCGGCCGCGAGCGAGGGGACGTACTCTTTCCAGAGGACGGTTATGTCTCCGGCCTTCATTGCCGCATTCATTCCGAAGTGGGGCACGTATTCCTAACGGATGTCGGCAGCTCAAACGGAACGTTCGTGCGGGTGTCCAACGAGTCGTTCGTGCCCCGGGGCACCTTCGTCTTGATGGGGCAGCAGTTGTTCCGCGCTGAGTATTAGCGGAGATCCGCGTTGATCCCGAGCCGAGAGCTCAGGAACTCCTCGACGCGGTCGGCGATGCGATCGGGCTGCTCGACCGGTGCCGCATGGCTTGCCTCTTCGATCACCTCGAGCTCGGCGTTGGGAATGGCGTGCGCCATCTCGTCCGCCAGCTCCATCGGCGTGAAGGTATCCCGCTCCGCCGCGACGACGAGGGTTGCAATCTTCATGTCGCAAAGAAAGCCCTTGGCGTCATGCTCCCCCGCGTACTGGAGCATACGGAGAAATACAGTTGGGTTCATCAAGGCCGCGTGCTCCCAGTAGCGGTGGAAGTCCTCTTCTTGGATCCGCTCATGGTCGAGCTCCCGACCCGCACAGGCAACGCGGAAGGCAAGCGCAGCAGGCACGCGTCCCCAAATCGCGCGCGCCAGTCCCGGGAACATCGTTGCACCGCGCATCAAGCTCGGGAGAACCTGGTCGAGCAGATCGGTGCCGTGGAAGGTCGTGGTGATCTTGCCAAAGGTGCCGCACATGAGGATCAGTGCCCCCACGGCGTCCGGGTGCTGCCGATAGTACTCCAGCGCGACCTGTACGCCCATCGAGTGCGAAGCGATGACCGGGCGCTCGATTCCGCGGGCCTCACAAACTCGGCGCAGGTCGCGAGCGAGGTCTTCGATCGAGACTCTATCGGGATCCGCGGGGGGGCCGCTCCGGCCATGACCCCGAAAATGCCAGTGAACGACGCGATGGCGCTCGGCCAGTCGTGGGGCCAAATAGCGCCACGCGAAGCCGTCGCACCCGATCCCATCGGTCAGGACCACCGGAGGCTCGCCTGCGCCTAGCTCTTCGACGAACAATCGCGTGCCGTCTTCGGCTTCGACGAAGCTCTCTCGGTCGTACCGCACGCCTCGAGAGCTTACTTCTTGGTCGCGTCGTCCGGGCTGTCGGGGATGTCGTTCACGGAGGGCAATTTGCGAATCTCGGGCAGTGCGATCTTCACGCAGCGCTGAACGATCCAAGAGAGCGAGCGATCCAACCTTGCCGATTCGTGCTTGATGTCGTGTAGCATCGACTCCGGAAAGTAGAGGCTCTGCTTGCGCTTATCGGTCGTAGACATCTTTAAGAATCCTCCGTGTATCCCGTGGTCCTACCCACGGATACATGCAGTGTCAATTACAAAGGTCTGAGTTCCATGTTCCGTCACAAATCCAGCCGCAAAACACTCCGCCTCGCCTTCGCAGGCGTAGCAGCGGTCATGCTCGTTGCGGTCACGGCTTCCGAGGTGCCTGCGCGACGAAGCCCATTCGAGCCTCTGTCGATCTTCGCGCGCGCGCTGTCATTCATCGAGCTTGCCTACGTGGAGCCGGTCGATCAGGAGAAATTGGTGCACGGCGCGATCCGTGGGCTGGCCGACTCGCTCGATCCGCATTCCGTCTTCATGGACCCCGAGGAGTACGCGATCTTCACAAGCGACGCCGAAGGGCGCTTTGCGGGTATCGGGGTCGAAGTGTCCACACGTGATGGATGGTTGACTGTCCTCTCGGTGTTCGACGGTGGACCGGCCGCAAAGGCCGGGCTTCTACCGGGTGACCGGTTCTTGGCGATCGAAGGGGATGATGCGCGAGATCTTCGCTTGTACGACGCCGTTCGCCGGATTCGCGGAGAGCCCGGCTCGATCGTGAAGGTGACGATTCGGCGTGAAGGCCAATCCGGCGCTCTCGAACGGACGCTGACGCGGGCGTTCATCGAGCTCGATCCGGTGGAGCTTCAAACCCTGGGCGATGGCGCGGTCTACGTCCGAATCAAGGCGTTTCAAGATGGGACGGCGCGCGCGCTCAGACGAGCGCTCGACGAAGCCGTGATGAAGCTCAAAAAGCAGGCTGGCGTGCGAGGGTTGCTGATCGACCTTCGCGACAACGGCGGTGGGCTACTCGACGAGGCGGTGTGGGTGAGCGACGAGTTTCTCGCGAACGGCACGATCGTCAGCACGCGTGGGCGCGACGGCGAGGTGATCAAGCAATACGACGCGCGCCGGGCGGGCACGCGCCCGAAATGGCCGATCGTCATCTTGATCAACGAGAATACGGCGAGCGCATCCGAAATCGTCGCAGGCGCGCTGCAGGACCAGAAACGCGCGACGGTGGTCGGCGTGCGTTCATTCGGCAAAGGTAGCGTCCAGACCGTCTACGAGCTTCCCGGCGGCAGTGCGCTCAAGCTCACGATCTCGCGTTACTACACCCCCTCCGGTCGTTCCATTCAGGCGCAAGGAATCATCCCCGACCTGATCGCGGAGCAGCCGCGCCAAGACGACGAGCCGGATCCGCTTCGCGAGGAAGAGCTCGAGGGCCACCTCGTCGCCAAGCACGGGCGAAGCAAGCCCGGGAAGAGCCAACAGGCGCCCGAAGCCAACGGCGCGATCCCGAAGCTATTCGTCGATGATCCCCAGGGGGCTAAGGGGTATTGGGTGTTGCGGGGAAAGATGTGAACGCGATTGGCGTCGGGAGGTTTGGTCGCATCCAATCCGCCCGCCCCCACCCCTAATCCTCGAATGCTTTCAAACCCGAGTGCTCAGCGCCTTCGCAATACGCGAAACCTCACACCCTTGGTCTCCCCAGCCCGACTCTCGACCTCTTCGAAATCTGGCAAGTCCGTCGGGAAGTAGGTGTCGCCTTCCACCTCTTCGTCGATGTTCGTGAGATGGAGCTCGGTCGCGAGGGGGAGGGCCTCTAGGTAGAGGCTTGCGCCGCCGATCACGAACGGGCAGGGGTCCGTGGCTCGCGCGCGCGCGATGGCCTCGTCCAGGCTTCGCGCCGTTTCACAGCCTTCGAATGTCGCTCCGCTTCTCGTCACGACGATGTTCCGGCGCTTTGGCAAAGGGCGGCCGATCGATTCGTACGTCTTGCGACCCATGATGATCGCGTGGCCGCTCGTCGTTTTCTTGAAGTGCTTGAGGTCCTCGGAGATGTGCCAGGGCAGACCACCGGCTTTGCCAATTACGCCGTTGCGGGCCACGGCCACAATCATCGCGAGCGGGGCTGGGGTGGCGAGCGCCTCGGTCACACCGCTACCGGCGCCTTGATGGGTGGGTAGGGAAGGTAGTCCTTGAGCTGGAAGTGCTCGTAGCGAAAGTCGTAGAGGTTCTTCACTTCGGGGTCGATGATCATCGTTGGAAGGGGGCGTGGTCGGCGTGAGAGCTGCAGCCGCGCTTGTTCGACGTGGTTGCGGTAGAGATGAACGTCGCCAAACGTATGAATGAACTCCCCCGGTTCCAACCCCGACACCGAGGCGACCATCATGTTGAGGAGTGCATAGCTTGCGATGTTGAAGGGAACCCCGAGAAACACGTCTGCGCTGCGCTGGTAGAGTTGGCAGTTCAGGCGGCCACCGCTGACATAGAACTGGAAAAGGGTGTGGCAGGGGGGGAGGGCCACGCGCTCGGCTTCGATTGGATTCCAACCAGAGATGATCAAGCGACGGCTGTTCGGATTGATCCGGATCTGCTCCAACACGTGCGAGAGCTGATCGAAGCCGTCACGCTCGTACGTTCCGTCGTCGCGTTCGGTGGCGCCGAAGTTGCGCCACTGATGCCCGTACACCGGACCGAGGTCGCCTTCCTTGCGCCCGAATTTCGCGGTCTGCTCGGCGGTCGCCCACTCGTCCCAAATCGTGACGCCGACTTCCTGGAGGTGGCTCACGTGGGTCTGACCACGGATGAACCAGAGCAGCTCGTGAATGATCGATTTGAGATGCACCTTCTTGGTGGTGAGAAGGGGGAAGCCCTCCTGAAGGTCCATTCGCATTTGGTAGCCGAACAGGCTCTTCGTACCGGTGCCGGTTCGGTCGTCGCGCTCGACGCCTTCGTCGAGCACCTTGCGCAGCAGATCCAGATACGTCTGCATTGCCCTACTGCTCGATCACCTCGACCGGTTCGCGCGCGTCGTCACGCCGGATCGAGTAGCGCACCAAGGCGCGGAGGATATCGTTGCGCTCGAGGTCGCCGATCAAGCGCTTGATGTCTTCGTATACCGACGGGTCGGTGAGCAAAGCGCCGATGGTTCCCTTGCCTTCGCGCGCTTCTTTGGTGAGGAACGCGATGTCGTCGCTCGCGTTCTGGAGATTGGTCATGAAGGAGTCCCCGAGCTCGCCATAGATGAGCTGGTTGACCGCTCCGTCGCCCTCTCGGACGTCGGTCAGAATCGTGTTGAGTTGGCCGAAGGTGTCACGGATGTTCCGAATCGCGTCCGCGCCATCGGTGCCGTAAAGCAGCGCGTTGACCGTGCCCTCGTTGGATTGGACGTCTTCCGCAATCTTGTTGAGATTCTTGCCGAGTGCGGCGACCTGCTTGCCCGCGGCCCGAAGCTCCTTGACCGCGCCCTTGACGTCGCGGCCGAGCTCGGCGTCATACATCAGGCGGCCGATCGTGCCGTCGCCATTCGCGATCATGCCGCTGGCCTTGGCGAGATTGCGTGCGGTTTCCTTGAGGTCCTCGGAGAACTCCTGATCGGCGAATGGGTCCGTCGCGAGTCTGAGATTGTGCGCGGTGCCCTCGGCCTCGACGAGAGTGCGTTCGGCCATCGCCATGATGCCTCCGCCCACCGAGACCGGGATTGGCTCGTTCGGATCCCATTCGGGGTACTCGTCCGCTCCGACGGTGATCTCGATGATTCGGTCGCCGAGAAGGCCCTTGCTTCCGATGGCCGCGAAGCTGGGCTTTGCGTCCGTCTCCCCCAACGCGAGTCCTGGCTCGCCTCGGATCAAGTGTGTCGCGTCGTCGATGACGCGGAAGTAGACCTCGATGCTGCCGCCTTCTCCGATGATGACCTCGGTGACGGAGCCCACGCTGACGCCTGCGACGCGGACCGTGTTGCCCTTCTGCAGACCTCCTACGTCGTCGAAGATCGCATGGTAGGTGGTCTTGGGCGAGAAGACATTCTCCTGTGCACCGATCGCGAAAGCGACGCTCGCGCCGATCACGAGGGCGACCAAGACGAAGAGCCCCACGCGAAGTCGAGTTGCGGCAGTGGTCCTCATCTCTTGTCCAGGGCCCCCTTACCCCGCACTCTTTAGCAGAGTTTCGGTGTCTTCGTCGACTGGAGCGTTGCCTTCGATGAAGTCCCGCACGCGCGGGTCGTCCGAGGCGAGCAATTCGTCGGGGGTGCCCGAGAAAATCACGAAACCGTCTTGGATCATGGCGATTCGGTCGCTGATCGCGAGCGCGGTGTCCATGTCGTGCGTGACGACGACCGATGTGACGTCGAGCGTTCCGTTCAGGTACTCGATGAGGTCGGCGATGCGCGTGACGTTGATCGGATCGAGACCCGTCGTCGGTTCGTCATAGAGGAGCACCTCGGGTCGAATCGCGAGCGCTCGCGCCAACGATACTCGCTTCTTCATGCCAGCGGACATGTCGGCAGGCCAAGTGTCCTCCGTTCCCGGGAGACCCACGTAGGTCAGCGATTCGCGAACGCGCTCCGAGATCTCCTTCTCGGTCATGTCGAGCTGCTCCCGGAGACCGTAAGCGACGTTTTCCTTCGTGTTGAGCGAATCGAACAGCGCGCCCGCTTGGAACAGCATCGCGACCCGCCGCCGAACCGACGCATACTCCGCTTCGGTGATGTCGGAGATCCGCTGTCCATCGAATAAGATCTCCCCGCCGTCGATGTCGAGGAGCCCGATCAGCATCTTCAGCATCACGCTCTTGCCTTGCCCCGAGCCGCCTATGATCGTGATGATTTCTCGCTCGCGGACGTCGAGGTTGAGGTCCTGATAGACCACCTTCGGCCCAAAAGCTTTCTTGACACCGCGGAACTCGATGAGCGCCATCGGGCCAACTTTAGTTGGGGTTGCGCGACCCGTCGACTACTGTAGGGCCATGGGTCGCCGCATTGGCTGGCTTCTGCTGAGCGTATTCGTTCTCGCGAGCTGCACCGAGAATCGTCAGGCTGTTGGTGCCGCCCAACCGCACATGGACGAGTTCGAACGGATGCGTGTCCGCGTGCTCGAGCTCCTGGAGCTCCGGGCGGACGTCGAACGCAAGAAGTTGCTTCTCCAGGCCTCCAAAGGCGATCCGGAGTCCGCGCCGGAGAATTTGAAGCCCCTCCTCGAGCAGATGCGTGCGCAGAACGTCGAGTTGACCGAGAAGCAGCTCGAAGACGGGGAGGCTCTCTTCTGGAGGATGCTCGATCAGGCGTTCTCGGATCGCCCCGAGGTGTTGCAGGCGGAGGTCGTATTCCTCGAAAAAAACGGGGCGATCTCCAGGTTTCGCTCGCCCCGTGAGCGGGAGGTGCCCGCGGGGGTCAGATGGTTCGGGCTCCGACAGCAGCGGACCTTTGCGGGCCTCGGCAGGTGCGTGACGGACGAAGGGTCAGAGCCATGTGTACTCATCCAGCTTCGGCCACGAGACTACTCGGGAAGTGCAGGGCTCACGGTCGCTTTTCGTGAGGCTCCCTGATGCCTCGGCCGAGCTTGACAGGGGCTCCACCCGGGCCTAGCGTCCGGGCGCCCAACCATGGCATTTTCGCTTTCGCCGGAACGTGAACGACAGGTCGACGAGATCCTGACCCACTACCCGGAGCGCCGTGCGGCGCTCTTGCCGGTGCTATGGCTGTGCCAGCGGCAGAACGGGTGGATCAGTCCCGAGGTGGTCAACTACGTCGCCGAGCGACTCGGTCTGTCAACCGCGATCATCAAAGGCGTCGTCACGTTTTACACGATGTTTTTCGACGAGCCGGTCGGGGAAAATGTCGTCTGGGTTTGCCGCACCCTTTCGTGTGACCTCCGTGGCGGGAAGGCGATCCAAGACCATCTGGAGAAGAGGCTGGGGTGCACCGCCGGCCGTACCAGCTCGGATGGTAAGTTCACCCTCCTCAAGGCCGAGTGCCTGGCCGCTTGCGGGCAGGCGCCCATGGTCCAGATCAACGACTATTATTACGAGAACCTCGACCTCGAGCTGCTCGATCGCATCATCGACGCGCACGCGGATAAAGGCGGGGAAGCTGCGGCGGCAGAGCTCTCGACCTTTGCTCGCTTCGGGACCCCGCGACGGAACGACCGCCTGGCGCAGGCCTCGGCTCCTCCGCCCCCGACCGAGGAAGCCGTGCGCGTGGCTTCTCAGCCGCCCCCGGCAGCCGAGGCATCGAACGCGGGTGGGGACGAGTCATGAGCGAGCCGATCAAACCGTTGTTGACCTCGCGGTACGGGGTCAAAGAGAGCTGGAAGCTAGCAAACGCCGAGTCGGCGGGCGCCTACGCGACCGCACGTCAGGCACTCACCACCCGCAAGCCCGAAGAGCTCAAGGAAGAGGTCAAGAAGGCCAACATCCGAGGGCGCGGTGGCGCCGGCTTCCCGGCTGGCGTGAAGTGGGGTTTTCTCAATCCGCAGGCGGGCGAGCAGATCTACCTCGTCATCAACGCGGACGAGAGCGAGCCGGGCACGTTCAAGGATCGCAGTATCATGGATTTGGACCCCCACCGCTTGGTCGAAGGGGCGATCATCTCCTGCTACGCGATCGGGGCGCCTGTCGCCTACATCTACGTTCGCGGTGAGCTGGCGTTCTCGCTCAAGCGCCTCGAGCAGGCGATCGCGGAGGCACGGCAAGCCGGTTACCTCGGAGAGCGCCCGTTCGGTGTTGACCTGGGCCACCCGATCGAGATCTACGTGCACTCCGGCGCGGGCGCGTACATCTGCGGGGAGGAGACGGCGCTTCTCAACTCACTCGAGGGACGCCGTGGTGAGCCTCGGCTCAAGCCTCCATTTCCGGCAGTGAAAGGCGTCTTCGGCATGCCGACGATCGTCAACAACGTCGAGACCATCGCGTCTGTGCCCGACATCATCGAGATGGGCGGCGATGCGTGGTCTTTGCTGAGCCGACTTCCCGGTGACGGAGGCGTCCGAATCTACGGTGTCAGCGGCCACGTGAAGAACCCAGGCCTCTTCGAAGCGCCGGTCGGCATCACGATGCGCGAGCTCATCGATGATTATGCGGGCGGCATGCTGGGGGATCGCCCGCTGAAGGCGGTCATCCCCGGGGGCTCCTCGACGCCGGTGCTCGACCCGCGGCGCAAGGTCCACGCGCCGGCTGAAGACCATCCGCTGCACAAATGGCACGGCATGAGCGAAATCGACGTTCCGATGGGTGTGGACACCTATCGTGCGCTCGGCACCATGCTCGGCACGTGCTGCGCGATCGTCATGGACGACTCGGTCAACATGGTCGAGGCGTGCCGCAACCTCATGCGCTTCTACAAGCACGAGTCGTGCGGCCAGTGCACGCCATGCCGTGAGGGTACTGGTTGGCTCGTCGACGTGCTCAACAACCTCGTCCATGGTCGCGGCAAAACGGAAGATGTCGACTTGCTCGTCAACATTTCCAACAACATGATGGGCAACACGATCTGCGCTTTCGCCGACGGAACCGCGATGCCGATGCTCGGCATGGTGCAGAAGTTCCGCGAGGAGTTCATGGAAGCGGCGGTAAACGGCGTACCCGACGGCGTGCGGCACGACGACAGCGTTCGCGGCATGGTAGAGGGGGCCGCGTGACGTTTGCTGGGGCAACGATGTTCGTCGTGACGGCGATATTCGCCATCGCGGGAGCCCTGATCACCATTTGGTCGAGACGCCCGTTGCGCGCGGCGATCGGCCTCTTGGTCCACATCATTTCGCTTTCGGGGATGTTCCTGACGCTGGATGCACAGCTCATGGCGGTCCTGCAGCTTCTCGTCTACGCGGGCGCTGTCGTCGTCTTGTTCGTCTTCGTCATCATGCTGATCGGCCCAGCGGCCGAAGTCGGGCCCATCGAGGGTCGCCTGGCCTCGCGCACGCTGAGCATCGCGATGGTCGTGGCGGTGGTTCTCGCGCTCTCGACCTCGGTGGCGTATCTCGATGCTCCGTGGGTCGAGGTGCCCGATGGCTTCGGCACGGTTCAGGGGCTCGGCATGGAGATCTACAAAAACGCCGCCGTCCCGTTCGAAATCATCTCCATCACGTTGCTGGTTGCCATCATAGGCGCGATTGCGGTCGCCCGGAGCCGGACGGAGTAGGACGCGATGGGTATCGGCACCTATTTGGCGTTGGCCTCCGTCTTGTTCGGCATCGGCGCCGCGGGCTTTCTGGTTCGGCGCAACATGCTGATCCAGCTCATGTCGATCGAGCTGATGCTCAACTCCGTCAACGTCGTACTGCTCGCATTCAATCGCGCCCATCCGGGCAATCACGACGGTCAGCTGTTCGCGTTCTTCGTCATCGCCGTGGCCGCCGCCGAGCTCGTCATCGGCCTGTCGATCCTCATCGCGTACTACCGAATCAAGAAGACCCTCGATACTGACGACGCGACACTGCTGAAGTATTAGACCATGCACCCAGAAACGACTCAGCAGCTCATGCTCCTCTTGATCATCCTGTTTCCGCTGGGTGGGGCGGTCTTCAATGGTTTGGCGGGGCGATATCTGCCGAAGGGCCTCGTCACGCTCGTTGCGGTCGGCTCCGTCGCGGTTTCATTCGTACTTGCGGTCTTGTCCTTCATCGAGCTCTACGGGTTGAGCCACGATCACGGTGCCGGTCACGCTGCCCTGGTCTACCACTTTTACGAGTGGTTCTCGGTCAAGATCCCCGGCGGCACGGTCGTTCCGATCGACGTCCGGTTCACGATGGACTCGCTTAGCGGCGTCATGACCTTGGTCGTGACGGGCGTCGGCGGCCTGATCCACATGTACAGCGTCGGCTACATGGGCGAGGACGAGGGCTATCCGAGGTTCATGAGCTTCTTGAACCTCTTCATGGCCTCGATGTTGATTCTCGTTCTTGGGAGCAGCGTGCCGGTCATGTTCATCGGCTGGGAGGGCGTCGGGCTCTGCTCCTATCTCCTGATCGGTTTCTGGTACGAGAACCGCGACTACGCTGCTGCCGGTCGCAAGGCCTTCGTCGTCAACAGGATCGGCGATTTCGGTGTCCTGATCGGGATGTTCATCTTGGTCGGAGTTGCCGGCTCATTCGAGTTCGCCGACATCAATCAGGCGGCCGTCAATGGCCAGTTCCAAGGCGACTTCCCGATTTGGCTATTCGGGATGGCACCGAGCCTGGCCACCGTCGCCTGCCTTTTTCTCTTTCTCGGGTGCACCGGCAAGAGCGCCCAGATTCCGCTCTACGTCTGGCTCCCGGACGCGATGGCCGGCCCCACGCCGGTCTCCGCCCTCATCCATGCCGCGACGATGGTCACGGCTGGCGTGTACCTTTGCTGCCGGCTCTCGCCGCTCTTCATCACATCGGATGTCGCCATGTCGGTCATAGCCGTCACTGGCACGCTCACTGCGCTGCTCGCGGCTTCGATCGCGGTCGTTCAGCGAGAGATGAAGAAGATCCTGGCGTACTCCACCGTCAGCCAGCTCGGTTTCATGTTTGCCGCGGTTGGCGTCGGCTTCTTCGCTGCCGGCTTCTTCCACGTCTTCACGCATGCGTTCTTCAAGGCGTGCCTCTTCCTCGGTGCCGGTTCCGTGATGCACGCAGTGCACGCGCACGGCGACGCCGACATCTTCAAGCTTGGCGGGATGCGGAAGTACATGCCCACCACGCGCTGGACGTTCCTCGCGAGCTGCCTCGCGATCGCCGGCTTTCCGCTCACCAGCGGCTTCTTTTCGAAAGACGAGATACTCCTCGGCGCCGCGGCGCAGATTTATCGTGGCGACGACCCGCTGATCCACGGTGTCGGCTGGTTCGTGCTCATCGGGCTCACCCTCGCCGCCGTGATGACCGCGTTCTACATGTTCCGCCTCTACTTCCTCACCTTCACCGGGGAGTACAGGAGCGCCGATCAATCCGGCGCCCACCCATACGACGCTCATCCGCACGAATCTCCCGCAAGCATGACGATCCCGCTCATGGTGCTCGGCACGGGTGCGCTGGTCGTGGGCTTCTTGGGCCTCCCCCACGTCCTGCCCATCACAGGCACACACCTCGACCAGTGGAGTTGGTGGGGGCACTGGATGCACAGCTCGGTCGCGGGCCAGCCCGTTCCCGAGGAGCTGCACATCGTGAATCTCGCATCTGGACTGGCATTCGGGGCGATGGCGATCGGGATCAGCGCGGCCTGGGTCCTCTATCGCAATAAGAGCGAGGACTTGCTGCAACAGAAAATACCGGCGCGCCTCTATCAGCTCGCCTTCGACAAGTGGCGCGTGGATGAGCTCTACGCCGCGACCATCGTCAACCCAATCAAGAAGGTGGCTACCGTCGCCGGCCACGCGGACATGACGTTCGTGGACGCACTCATGACGAAGTTGCCGAGCTTCAATGTGCGCGAGAGCGGTCGAGTGCTCGCCCGGATGCAAAACGGCGTCGTGCAGATGTACGGAGCCGTCATGATCGTCGGCCTGGTCGGAGTGATGGCCTGGTATTGGACGCCGCACTCCAGCATCCAAGCCGAGTTCGACGGCAAGAGCGTGGCGCTTTCCACGCCGCCGGGGCTTGGTTACGAGTACCGCTGGGACGCGAACTCGGACGGCGATTTCGAGACTGAGTGGAGCGGCACCCCGAGCACGTCGTTCGAGTACGGGGACGACGACATTCGCGGGGTCGCAGTCTTCATCATCAACAGTCAGTCCGGCGCCACCAAACGCGTCGAGGTCGGCGAGGAGTGGGTTTCGCTGCCGCTCGAGTCGGTCATTCCGGCGGAGTTCATCTCGGCGCAGGACAGCGGCTTCGAAGTTCGCGTGGACGGGCGAGATATCTTGTTCCGCAAGCCGTTCGCTCGCACCAAGGGAATGGGGAGCAAGGAAATTCGGCTTCCGATGGGAAGCCATGGCCGCCTCGGGTCAGCGCGCGTAGTCGGCCGTCCGCTCGTCGAGGCCACCCTCGAGGTCCGCAACGCATTCGGAAACGCACGAGTCACCACCAAGGAAATCGCCTTGCCGTTCGACACGGAATCTCCCGCTCACGCTTCGCTGACGCGACCTCGGGATGAGGTGTTCCGATGAACACCCAGATTCTCACGTGGCTCCTTGCGGTTCCAGCGGTCGCCGCGCTCGTGATTCTCGCTTTTCCTCGGTCTTGGGAGACCGGGATCCGCCGCTTCTCCGTGGCGGCGATGCTGGTCGAGCTCGTCCTGAGCCTCCGCCTAGTGTTCGCCGACTACTCGGGTGCGGGATACAACTTCGTCGAGCATATCGCCTGGGTCGAGTCCTTCGGGATCTCTTACAAGCTCGGCGTCGATGGGTTTTCGTTGTGGCTCGTCGTTCTGACGACCGCGCTGTCCCCGGTTGCGCTTTATGCGTCTTGGGGCAGCGTCACGAAGAGCATCAAGGAGTACGCGTTTTCGTTCTTGCTCCTCGAACTTGGGATGCTCGGCGCATTCCTCGCGCTCGATCTCTTCCTCTTCTACGTATTCTGGGAGCTGATGCTCGTGCCGATGTACCTCATCATCGGCGTCTGGGGTGGGAAGGACCGCGTCTACGCGGCCGTGAAGTTCTTCATCTACACGATGGTCGGCAGCCTCTTGATGCTGGTCGCCGTTCTCTACGTCGTTTCTAGCTACGAGCAGCTCGCGGGCCACTACACGTTTGACCTGCAGGAGTTGTCGAATCTGGTCCTGCCCGCGCTCCCGCAATATCTCTGTTTCTCGGCCTTTGCGCTCGCTTTTGCGATCAAAGTCCCGATGTTCCCCTTCCACACCTGGTTGCCCGATGCGCACGTACAGGCCCCGACTGGCGGTTCTGTCATTCTCGCGGCGGTGTTGCTGAAGCTCGGCATCTACGGGTTCATCCGGTTCGCGATGCCGCTCTTCCCGGTCGCCAGTCAGGCGCTCGGTCCCGTCCTTGCGGGCCTCGGCATCGTCGGAATCATCTATGGCGCGTACACGGCCTGGGTTCAGCGCGACCTCAAGAAGCTCATCGCGTACAGCTCGGTGAGCCACATGGGCTTCATCCTGCTCGGCCTCTTTGCGATGAACCGCACCGGAATCTCGGGCGCCATGCTGCAGATGATCAACCACGGCATCTCGACTGGCGCGCTCTTCCTTCTAGTCGGCGTCATTTACGACCGCCGACACACTCGCATGCTCGACGATTTTGGCGGCCTCGCGAAGGTGATGCCCCGCTACACGCTCTTCTTCCTCATCATCACCATGAGCTCGATCGGCCTGCCGGGCACCAACGGTTTCATCGGCGAGTTCATGGCGCTGGCTGGTACCTTCTTCTCCCGCACGCCGATAGGGTTTGGTTCCTCGTGGTTCATCATGACCCTGCTCGCCACGACAGGCGTGATCTTCGCCGCAGTCTACATGCTCCACGCCGTGCTCCGCATGTTCTGGGGCAAGGTCACACACGAAGAAAACGAGTCTCTTCCGGACATCAATTCCCGCGAAACCCTCGCAGTGCTCCCGCTCGTCGTGATGGTCTTCTGGATCGGTCTCTACCCCAAGTTCTTCCTCGACAAGATGAACCCCGCAGTCGACTCCTTCGTGACCGACTTCACCGTGCGATACTACGAAGGTCGCCGAACCTCCGAAGCGCGCTTGGTCGATTTCGATGAGCTCAAAGCGCGACTCGAGGCCGCCGGCGAGCTTGCGATGACAGAGCGATCCGAAGAGGAGGCGCGACGATGAGCGCCCTAATCGGAGTGTCGCCTCTATTATTACTGGTTGCCGCTGGGCTCAGCATCATGGTGATCGACGCATTCGCCGAGGATCGCACCGAGCTGGCGCTCGTGACGGCGGCCTCGCTGTTCGTCGCCGCGGCCGTGGCGGGCGTGCTGATGTTGGGCGATGACATCACGACCGCGCCCGAGCTCGTGACGCGCTACCTCGCGGTCGATCGGATGGGGCTCTTCTTCGACGTGGTCATTTGCGCCGGCGCAGGACTCTCGACGTTGATAGCCGGTGCGTACCTGCGCGAGCATGGTTTCGAGCGAGGCGAATTCTACGTCCTGGTGATCTTCACTGCGTTCGGCGCCATGGTGCTCGCGCGCGCGGTCGACCTCTTGAGCATCTTTCTCGGTCTCGAGACGATGTCCCTCGGCGCCTATGCACTCGTGGCCTATCGGCGGACGAGCGCTCGCGCAGTCGAAGCAGCGGTGAAGTACTTCCTGCTCGGTTCCTTTGCCGCAGCGATTCTGCTCTTCGGTAGCGCCTTGCTGTATGGGGCGACGGGACACACGGATCTGCTCGGCATTCAGCAGTCGGTCGCCGCGGGCGCAGCCGACCCAGTGCTAACTATCTTCGCGCTCATGATGCTCGTGGTCGGGTTGGCCTTCAAGGTCGGCGCCGTGCCATTCCACATGTGGGTCCCCGACGCCTACGAAGGCGCGGCCACACCTGTCACGACTTTCATGTCCGTCGTGGTCAAGGCGGCTGCAGTTGCAGTGTTGATCCGGGTCCTGATTGGGGCGTTTGGAGACCAATCGACCATGGGGCTCTACACTGGGTGGACCCCCGTCATCATCATCCTCGCGGTCATCTCGATGGTGTACGGGAACCTCGCCGCGATCGCACAGAGCAGCGTCAAGCGTATGCTCGCCTACTCATCCATCGCGCACGCGGGCTACATCCTCGTCGGGATTGCCGCCGCCTCCGAAGTCGGCACGTTCGCCGTGAGCGCGGTGCTCTACTACATGGCGGCCTATACGTTCTCCAACGTCCTGGCCTTCGGCTCGCTGATTCTCATGGGCTCGAAGGGCAAAGAGGCAGTGAGCTATGCCGACCTCGCCGGCGCGGGGCGTCGCCACCCGATGGCCGCTTTCCCATTCGTCATCGGCGTACTTTCATTGCTCGGCCTGCCGCCGACTGCGGGCTTCTTCGGCAAGTACTACGTGTTTAGCGCTGCCGTTCAGGCCGGTGGGCCGATGGTATGGATCGCCGTTCTCGGCGTTCTCGCGAGCGTGATAGGCGCCTACTACTATCTCAAGGTCATCGTCTACCTCTTCATGAAAGAGCCCGAAGAAGACGCCCCCATCGCGGTGCCGATGCAGTCCTGGTACGTGGTGGTCGCGCTGATCGTCGCCGGCTACTACGTCATGAAGCTCGGGATCTTCCCCAGCCAGTATCTCGATTGGGCCGTGGCCGCTGCCGCGGGCGTCATCGGCTAGCTGGCGCGCCCCAAGCGGTCTCCCGGACGCACCAACGAGCGGCGAGGGCGACCCTTCGGTAGGGCATCGAACGCGCGCTTCCAGTCGGCAAAGCGGCCGCCGGCTTGGACCGCGTCGAGCACGGCCCTGCCTTCGGCCCTTCCGCCTTGTGCCAAGACGTACTCGACCCAGGCCCAGCGCGCGCTCGTCGCACGGACGTCTACCCGCCCGCGGACACCGCGCCTCAGTCGCTTGAGCCTGGCCTCGACCAATGGCATCCCCGCGAAGGGCGCGCCATCGAGCGGGGTGTTTCGTTTGGCGACGAACGGCGCCACCCCAAGCGACAGCGGGATGATCGAGGAAAGCTCCTTGGCGAACGAAATGAGCTCGTCGATGTCGTCGTCGGTTTCGCTCGGGAGGCCGACCATCGCGTAGAGCTTCAGACGCTTCATTCCGTGTTTGCGTGCAAGCTGCGCTGCGTTTCGCAGCTGTGCCTCGCTGGTGCGTCTCTGAATGACTTCCCGCATCCGCTGGCTCGTGCCGTCGCTGGCCGTGGTCAGAACGCGATGACCACCTCGGCGGAGCGCCGCAACGAGCTCGTCCGTGAGTCGGTCTGCTCGAAGCGACGAGAGCCCCACCTCCCGTCCCGAGTCTGCTAGGGCATTCACGATGTCGACGATCTGCGGGTGATCGGTCGTCGCGGCGCCGACCAGGCCGACGCGCCGGGCGTGATCGGGAACCAACGACAGAACCCGTTCCTTCTTGACGATTCGCATCCCGTCGTTGGTCGACCTCCGCATGACGCAGTACGTGCAGCCCCGGTGGCAGCCCCGCTCGGGCTCGATCAAGAACATGTTCCTGAGCTCGGTGTGCGGCGTGATGATCTGCGAGAACGCCGGAAGGTGCTCGTCGCTCGCCTTGTCGATCGGTGGAAGCAGGTTGCCATCGAGGCTCGGGACGAACACGTGAGGGTGCTCCGAGAGCTCGTGGAGTGCGCCGTCCCGCGACTCCGATTCGAAGATTGTGCCGAGGACTTCGTGAATGGACTGGTCTGCCTCGCCCATGAGCACGGCGTCGACGAACGGAGCCAGAGGCAACGGGTTGCTGAATGTGAGTGGCCCCCCGGCAACGATGAGCGGGTGTCGCGAGGACCGCTCCTCCGCGAGCGGCGGGATTCCCGCGAGCTCGAGGACTTGAATCAGGCCGGCGACCTCCGTTTCGTATGCGACGGAGAACGCGAGCACCGAGTAGTCTGACACCGGCCGGAGCTTCTCGTAGGTGACGATCGGCGCGCGCGACTGCCGCCATGCCTCGACATCGTCGGGCAGAAAGGCGCGATGTGCGGCGCGGCCGTCGACCGCATTGATCGACCGATAGATCGTCTGGTAGCCGAGCGATGACATCCCGACGTGGTAGGGGCTCGGGTACACCAACGCGATCGACTCCGGCGCGTCCTTGTCGATCCCGCCGACCTCGTCGCTCAGCCGCGCCAAGATCTCGCTCTTCAAATCCTTCACAGGAAGATTCTACTCGACCGCGCTGCCGATGCGGGACCACCGGATTCGTTCGAGCAAGGAACCGCGGGCGTTCTTCCAAGACATGTAGATGAAGAGTGTTTTGCCCTTGATTCGCGAGTTGGGGACCGCGCCGATCAGCGGGTTTCGGCTGTCGTTCGAGCTGTCGCGGTGGTCCCCGAGGACGTAGACGTGGCCTTCTGGAACCTCGATGGGCAGCCGGTCCAGCGGGAAGTCGTGCTTCGAGTGGCTGATGCGATGCGGGGTGTCATCGAGTACTTCCTGGTAGACCCGACACGTGGGGTCGACGCTCCTCTGCTCCTCGGCGCCGCACGGGCCGATCTCTGAAGTCGGAAGCACCTCGCCATTACGGGAGATTTTGCCGTCCCGAATGAGGATCTCGTCGCCGCCCACCCCGATGACCCGCTTCACGATGTCCTCGTTGTCGGCTGGGCTGTGAAGAATGATGACGTCGCCCGGCTTGGGGCCACCCCAGTTCACGATCGCCTCGTGCGTAAATGGCAAAAAGAGCCCGAATGGATACTTTGCAACCACGACGCGGTCGCCGTCGAGCAGCGAAGGCTCCATCGATGGCCCGTCGATCGCAAATGCCTCGAAGAGGGTGATGCGGATGAACAATGCCAGCAGGAGTGCGCCGCCGATAGTCAGCAAATTCGATTTCCAGCCGTCGCCCTTCTTTTCTCTGCGCGCCCCTCTCGAAGCAGCTCTGTCTGGTTCTTTGCTCATTCGTAGGGCACTGTCGGCGAGCTGCGGGGCTGGCGACTTCGCTGGCGCGGACGCTAGTCTGCGGGTAGGGATGCGTCAAGCAAGCCATGGCTATCCTCTGCATCGACACCGCGACGGCGGACGGCATCGTCGTTGTCGCGCGGCAAGACGGCAAGACGGCGGCCTCGCGTTGGCGGTCGTCGGGCCGCCACGGCGAGAATCTGTTCGGTCACATCGAGGTTGCGTTGGCCGAGGCAGTTGCGTCTCGCGAGGACATTTCCTTGATCGGCGTCAGCATCGGGCCAGGCGGGTTCACGAGCCTCAGAGTTGGCCTCGCAACCGCGAAGGGCCTCGCGCTTGGACTCGGCGTGCCCATCGTCGGGGTCAGCGAGCTTCGCGTCGTCGCGCGCTCGATCGAAGGGCCCCCGGGGATTGTGCGGGTCCCCGTGATGCAAGGGTATCGGGGGGACGTTTTCACAGCGGCCTACATCATCGATGGAGACGCCGTCGAAGAGATCGTGGCTCCGTGCTTCGGGCCCCCGGACGAAATCCTTCCACGCGTGCGCGGCGCCGCGGGCCAGCGTCCGATCGTCGTCCATGATGACGCCGCGACGCCGGCAGCTCTGCTCGCCGAGGTGCGCCACGTGCATCGAAGCGAGGGCCCTGCGGACCTTGCGCGACTCGAGCCCGCGTATCTTCGCGGGAGCGACGCCAAGCTACCGGAGCGTCCGCTACCGACTGGCCACTCGAGCTAGCTTCGGTGTGCGCCGAGCGCATCCCGGTACGCACGCTCATACAGGCGGATCGTGCGCTCCCACGAGTGGTCGATTCGCATGACGCGGCTTTGCAGCTCTCGGAACGCCTTGGTGTTGGCGAACGCTGCGGCCGCGCGCTGAAGGGAGGCCAAGAGGGACTCCGGCGTCAGCTCGTCGTAGAGCAGCCCCGAGCCGGTCTTCAGCGAAGCCTCGCAGTCGACGACCTCGTCGGCCAGCCCACCTTCGCGATGTACGATCGGTAGCGCACCGTAGCGCTGCGCGCGCATCTGGATGTTGTCCGTCGGGGCTTCACGGCCGGGCACCACGACGAAATCGCTGGCAGCGATGAGCTTGTGGCGAAACGCCTCGTCGCTTCCGGTCTTGATCTGGATTCGATCGGGCCATTGGTCCCAAAGCTCTTCGTAAATCGCGACGAGCTCACCGTCCCCTTCGAGCTGCACGATGAGCTGCACCTCGTTTCGAAGAAGGTCGGGCCCGACCTTCGCAAGCAGATCCATTCCGTCGCCCTCGACGCGACCGATGGCCGCGAAGAGCGGCACGTCGCTGCGCACCGGCAGGGTGAGGTCGTGTTGGAGCTCCGCCTTGCACTTGTCTTTGCCCTCCATGTCGAAAGGGTCGAAGCGTGCCGGTAGATGGCCGTCCGTGGCTGGATTCCAGACCGACGGATCGATGCCGTGTCGCAAGCCGTTCAACTTCGGCGCAATTTCGCGAAAGACGTCGCTCAGCGCATCCGTGCTCTCCGCACGCTGGAGCCGGTGCGCGTAGTTCGGCGACAAGGTCGTCACCTGGTCGGCCGAGAGTAGGCCTGCCCTCAGGGCGCTGATACCATCCCCGTCGCGTGCCTCGTCGCCTAGGCCGAGCCACTTGGCGTCCGCGGGGTCGAACCGACCTTGGACCGCCGCGTCGTAGACGGTGAGCACCGACGGCATGTCCGGCAGCTCGGCTCGCAGACGCGCGAGCACAGCGGCGCCGGCCCATCCGTGGGCATGAACCAGGTCATAGTCGCTCGCGTTCTGTCGCACCAGCTCGGTGACCCCCCGAGCGAATACGCCCACGCGGGACGCGTCGAGCTGCTCACCCTCACCTTCGAGCGAATTGGCCGACAAGAGGACCTCCTCGTTGCCGATGAAGATCAGTTCGACACCATCCGGGTTTCGACCCGTGTACAGCTCGCACGCCCAGGAACGCCCTCCCAGCTCGAATTGGAGCTTGGTGAGTCGGCGCGCCAGTGCGAGCTTGGCGGTATCGATGTGGCCGTAGAGCGGTGAGACCAGGTCAACGGTGTGGTCCGCGCGGCGGAGCACCTTGGCCAATGTCATGACGTCCCGGGCCTCTGACGCCTCCGTGAACGATTGAGGAGCAATGAAGAGTATTCGCAAGATGCTGGACCATAGCGATTGTTGGCCGCGGCGGCCACGTGGCAAGAGCGGGTTGCAAAGCGAGCGCTCTGGCCCAAGGATCCGCACTATGGAGGGGCGTGGAAAAATCGCGGTGACTGGGGCCTCCGGCCTCGTGGGGAGCCAGCTCGTAGAGACCCTTCGCGAGCGCGGGTACGAGCCGCTTCGCATGGTGCGGCGGCAACCGAGTAGCCCAGACGAGGTCCTATGGGATCCTGAAGGCGGCTCGATTGATGAGGACGCATTGGCCGGCATTTCGGGCGCGGTGCACCTCGCGGGGGACAATGTCGCTTCGGGCCGCTGGACGGAGGCCAAGAAGGCTCGCATTCGGGACAGCCGCGTGCACGGCACAGCGCTCCTCGCGGGCGCCCTGGCGAAGCTCTCGCCGGCGCCAAAGGTCCTGGTCTCGGCTTCCGCCATTGGCTACTACGGGTCACGCGGCGCGGAGCCGGTCGACGAGACGAGTCCGCTCGGTGATGGCTTCCTCGCGTCGGTCTGTGCCGATTGGGAGGCAGCGACCGGCGCTGCGAGTCGCGCTGGCATCCGCGTCGTAAACGCTCGCATCGGCGTCGTTCTTGCAGCAGACGGCGGCGCGCTCGCCAAGATGAAGCTTCCGTTCCTCATGGGGCTCGGCGGGCGCATCGGCGACGGCCGCCAATACATGAGTTGGATCACGCTCGCCGACGTCGTCTCCGCGCTCATCTTCAGCTTGGAACGCGAAGACCTCGAAGGTCCGGTCAACCTCGTCGCGCCGACGCCCGTGACGAACGCGGACTTCACCGAGACCCTCGGTCGCGTGCTCAAGCGTCCGACCGTTCTTCCCGTGCCGAAGTTCGCGCTTCGGCTTCTCGCGGGCGAGGAGATGGCCGACGAGATGCTCATCGGTGGGTCCCGAGTGATTCCCAAGGTGCTCGATTCGCACGGGTTCGAGTGGGAACATCCAACGCTCGAGCCTGCGCTGCGTTCCGTCCTCTAGCGCTGCGCGTTGTTTGACTGTCGATCGCGCTTCGTCGGACACTGGGTCTGTGCACAGGGGGTTCTCGTCATGGTGCGCGTGGGCGTCCGCTGCTGTGTTCTTCCTGGCTGGGATGTTTCCGCTTTTCAACGCGGACGCGTACGGTCACCTAGCCCAGGGCCGCCAGATCAGCGCGCTAGGGCGCGTGCCCACCGTCGACCCCTTCTCGTTCTGGAAACCCGAGCCGCAGCCGTGGAGCAACTATGAATGGGGCTACGACTGGCTGAGTTGGCTCGCCTATGATCATCTTGGTCCAAATGCGCTCATCTTCGCGAAGTGCCTCGCGCTCGCCGGCCTCGGGTACTTGCTCGTGGTCTTGGCTCTTCGGCTCGCGCGAGGCGCCGACGTTGCCGGCCCGCTTGCGCTGGCCGCGCTGTTCTTGGCGCTTCCTGTGGCTCGGTTTCGGTTCACAGTCCGCCCGCAGATCATCGGGCTCGTCTTTCCGGCGATATTGCTGATTGGAATCAGCGCGCTCTATGCCGAGTCATCGTCGGCGCGGCGAAAGAAATGGGTCCTCGTGGGGCTCGCTTTGCTGCACGTGCTCTGGGTGAATTTGCACGGTTCCCACCTCTTCGGCGTGGTCGTTACCGCGCTCTTCGCAGCGTTTTCGGTTCGAACTTGCGCGCTCCGTTGGATGCTCGGCCTGTTGTCTTTGCAGCTGGCCGCCACGGCCTGCACTCCGTTCGGGTTTGGCATCGCCGCCGATGCCATCGCGCACGTGTTTCGGCCCGAGTACCGGGAGATCGTGGTCGAGTGGGCCGCGTGGTCACCCAAGGATCCGTTGAGGCTGCTTGTTGCGCCCATCGTGGTGACGGCGTTCCTCCTCGTCGCGATACGCCCCGTGGTTCGAGGGTCCCGCTACGGGCTCGCCTACGGAGCGCTGTCCGTGGTGCTCAGCATCATGGCGTTCCGCTCGATGCGCTTCGTTGCTCACCAGCTCTTGTTCTGCGCTCCGTTCATCGCCGCTGGGCTGGCGCAGCTTCCCCCGTTCGACGCCTCTCGACGCGGCGCTGTTGCGCTGGCGGCTGCTGCCGCGGTGACCGGCCTTCTTTGGACGGCCCAGCTCGTTCCGGCGCTGGGATTCGGACTCGGGGAGCCGAAGCGTGAATACCCTTGGGCGTCGGCCGAGATCATCGAGCGTGCCGTGCGGGAACCGCGTCTCGTGGCGAGTCTCCAGGACAGCTGGGTGCTGATGTTTGCAGCTCCTAGTGCCAAGCTACTGGTCGACGGACGCGTGCCTTTCTATGGCCCGGAGATGATTGGCGAGGTCGCACAGAGCTTCGCCGACCCCGAGCGCTTCGCTCGACAGCTTCGAGTGTACGACGTCAACACCGTCGTCATCGATCACACGCGGACGGATCACATTGCGGCGACTGACTACCTCAGCGGGCGTGACGACTGGGGTCTCGTATTCGTCGAAGACGGCCATTCACTCTTCGTTCGAGCCGACGTGCTCAACGGGATTGAGCCGTTTCGCATCATTGGGCCCGGCTATCGGACCGGAGGGCTGCTCGAAGCGCGGTTCGGGGACGCCGAAATCCGCTCCGAAGCGACGCGCCTGAATGCCAAACGAAATACGACGGCGATGCAGGCTTGGCATCAGGGTGTCGAGCTCTTGCGACCGCTGGCGCGCGACGGCGATCGTGCGGGCATCCGCAAGTACGAGAGCGCCGATGAACAACGTATCGCGCGCGCATCCTATGGGCGACTTTCCGTTGCTGCCCAGCGCTTTCCAGGGTTCACCGCGATCGAGCTCTACCGCGCGTTGGCTGCGCTGGCCGCATGTGACATCGCGGAAGCCCGTGGTGCGCTCGGCCGGGCGACATACGGCGGTCAGACTCGAGAGACGTCTCTGGCTGGTCTCGAGCTCGCGCTGCGTGCCGGGGACGACGCGGAGCGCGCCCAGGCGAAGGCACATCTAGGCCGGCTTCTCGAGGCATCTGGGAGCCGCTTCGATCCGTGGGTGCGGGGCATTGCCGCAGATGTGCAGACACGCTGTCCGTGAGGATCAAGCGACTGCTTTGCCGTCGAGCTCGATGAGGGTGATTTCCGCGGGCGCGGCGATGCGCATCGGTGGGCCCCAGTAGCCGGTGCCGGAGCTGACGTAGATCTGGGAGTCTCCACGTTGGTGCAGTCCGGAAAGGAACGGCTGTACCAGCCGGGTCAGTACACCAAATGGGAAGATCTGCCCGCCGTGCGTGTGCCCCGAGATCTGGAGGTCGACTCCGTGCTCCCGCGCTTCGTCGAACTGCACGGGTTGATGCGCCAGCAGCACGACGGGCTTGGTCGTATCGCGACCTGCCATCGCGCGCGTCATGTCCGCGCCGTGTCCATTGCCGAACTGGTGGGCGGTCCAATCGTCGACCCCGGCGAGGTGAATGGTCTCGCCGTCCTTCTCGAGCGCGACATGCTCGTTGCGAAGAGTGCGGATGCCGATGCTCTGAAGAAAGCCGAGCCAGGAGTCCGCGCCCGAGTAGTACTCATGGTTGCCCGTCACGAAGTACGTCCCGAGCGTGGAGCGAATCTCGCCGAGTGGCGCGACTGCATGACCCAAGTCGTCCACGCTTCCATCGATGAGGTCGCCAGTGATGGCGACGATATCCGGTTCGAGGTCGTTCACCTTCCGAACGACGTCTTCGACGAAGTCGCGGCCGATCGTCAGGCCTACGTGCATGTCGCTCAGCTGCACCAGTCGCAGCCCGTTGAGCGATGCAGGCAGCTTGCTCAGACGGACCGGTACACGCTTCACTTCGACTGGCCGAATCGCTGACCAAACGCCCCAGCCGGAAAGGGCCAGACCGAGGGCGCCGGCCCCACCTGCCAGAAGCTGCGCCAGGAATTCGCGCCGGCCGCCGCTGACCGACGTCAGGCTGGCGTACTTCATCCAGCTGTAGCGTGCGAGCTCGCCGCCCCACAACAGGACGAGCAAGACGAACATCGACCCCATCCATACGTACCCGACCCAGGAAACCGGAATCGCGATGTTTCGAGGAAGTATGCGCCACGCCAGCATCGATGCCGGTATCGAGATAGCCAGCACGATCAAAGCTGCCGTCGCGACCTGACGCCATGGCGAGGGCAACATGGGGTCTCGGATCAGCCGGGCCCACAAGTAGTAATGGGTTCCGAGCGTGAGGCCGAAGATGACGCCGAAGAAGATGAGGATGCGACCGAACGACATGAGATGCGGACTATGTCCGCATAAGGATAGGGCCTTCCGGCGTCAAGTTGCGGCTTGGCCCGGCACCGACGGATCGGGCGAGTCGTAACGCTTCTTGCTGTCCTCGAGGTGGGCGACCAGGCGGTCGTGGACCTCTCGGTGGGTGAGGGCGACGATTCGGGCGGCCAGGAAGGCCGCGTTCTTCGCGCCGTCCACTCCTACGGTCGCGACGGGGACGCCAGGGGGCATCTGGACGGTCGCCAGCAGCGCGTCGACACCCTGGAGCGCCCCCGAAGCGATCGGTACGCCGATTACGGGTCGCATCGTGTGCGCAGCGACGGCGCCGGCGAGGTGGGCCGCCATCCCGGCACATGCGATGAACACCTCGACGCCTTGTTTCTCCGCCGCCGCGATGTATTCGGCGGTCTCATGCGGCGTTCGGTGTGCCGATAGAACACGAACGTCGTTCGGAACATCGAGGCTGTCCAGCACTTCCCGCGCTTTGAGAACGACGGGCAGGTCGCTCGGGCTGCCCGTCAGGATGGCCACTACCGGTGTATCGTTCTTCTTTAGTTGACTATTGGTCACGCCGCCTCCCAGACCGCCCGGCTTCTAGCGCAAAGCGTCCGGGCCGTCACGTGTCGAGGTGGTCGAAAGAGTCCACGGAACCCCTTTACTGGTTTGCGAAGGCAATCTATAACCGCGCCCAGCTATGAACGAAAAGCCTCGTAGACTCAATCGCAGCGTCGCTTCGGCCGCATTACTGGCCGTCGCGCTGTTGCACATTCCTCCAGCAACGGCTGCTGCGGAAGAGCCGCCTGCCGATCCGGCCGCGGCCGAAGAGGCGGGTGCAGACGTTGCCGCGGAGGCCTCAGAGACGGCTCCTGCGTTGCCATCGGCCACAGAAGCCATCGAGGCGCTCGTCGTCGCGCCCGGCGGCGTCCCGGCTGAGCCAACCGACGCCAAGAGCGCCGTCGACACGGTCAAAGCGGCCCTGGCGGCAGTCGAGAAGCAATCGCTCGAGGGCATGGGCGACAGCTACGTCATCGATTTCGGCGATACATTCGACTGGGTGCAGATGGTGTCCGGCGAGTGGATCAAAGGCGACATCGATCGGATGCGCGACGACACGCTCGAGTTCGACAGCGACAAGCTCGACATGTTGTACCTCGACTTTGAGGACGTTGCTCTCGTCCACTCGCCGCAGGTCAACACCTACGTGTTCGACGACCGCGTCTCCGCGACCGGCCGCGCGATCATCACCGCGGATCAGGTGATCATCGAGACCAAAGACGAGGGAACCAAGGTATTTCCACGAAGCGAGCTCGAGTCGATCGTCGAAGGCGAACGGGAGCGAGACTGGTGGTCGATGAAGCTGCGGTTCGGTTTGACCCTCAACCGTGGCAACAACGACCAGCTCACGTACAACATCGACTTCAACACGAAGCGTGAAGACCGCATTACGCTTCTCGACCTGAACTACAACGCGACGTTCGGTCGAACCGATGGGGTCCAGAACGTCAAGCGGCACCTCGGCGAGTTTCTCTTCAACGTCTTCCTCGGGAGCCGATGGTGGGTGACGCCGGCCTTTGGTCAGCTCTTCAACGACACATTTCAAAACATCCACTTCCGAGCGACCCCGGCCGCCGGTGCGGGCGTTCACCTCGTCGACAAACCGAATGTCAAGTGGGACTTCCAGACTGGTGTCGGGTATCAGTATCTGAAGTACGAAGACGTGTCGCTGACTCCGGACACGAAGAACCCTCAAAACGACGTCTTCATCCCGCTCTACACCTATTGGGACTTCGACATCACCGGCGACATCGATCTGACGTTGAGTTGGCTCACGAACTTGGTCGTCACCGAGATTGGCAACACCAACCACACAGGCAAGGCCGACTTGAGCATCGAGCTAACCAGCGTGATCGACCTCGACGTCGCGTTCCTTTTCTTTCGAACTGAAGATCCGCCACCGCCGGCCGACCCGGCCGGCCCGCCGATCGACAAGAACGACTACCAGCTCGTCGTGGGCATCAGCCTCGAGCTCGGCTAGGGCTTTTCGACATCGGCGTCGGCCTCTGCGCCGGCCTCTGCGTCGGCCTCGTCTAGCTTCTTGGCTTCTTTGTGCCTCAGGATCTCGGCCTCGAGCTCGGCACGCTTTGCGGAGAGCTCTTCAAATTGCGCCTGCGCCGAGGCCTGGTCCGCTTTCCCATCGCGCTCTTTGTCGAGCCGTTCCATCTCCGCGATGACCTCCTTGAGCCGCTCCTCGGCTTTTGCTTCGCTTTCCGCGATTTCCGCCTTGTCGAACATGCGCTCCTCAGGACGCGTTTCATCGACCGGGGAGACCTTAGGTTTCGCGCGACGGCTCCCTTCCGGAATGAAGATCTTCTCTGGTTTGAGCTGGCGCTGATTCATGAATGTCGGGGAGACGATCTCGATGCTCGCTTGGTGGAGCGAATCGAGCATCGACCCGCGAAGCTTCGACTCCGCGCTGATGAGGTATTTTACGTCCTCGAGGAAGCCGGCCACTTGGTAGGTGATGGAAAAATCCCCGAGCTCGAGGACGAAGACGAAGGCATCGGTGAGTCCGGCACCCTCGGCGGCCTTGAGCAAGCTTTTTTCGACCTTCTCCCTCGGGATGTCGTACCCGAGCGAGACCGAGCTTGCGATGAAGGTCCCGGAGGCGCGCACGACCGTGACCGGGTTGCTCACCAAGTAGAGATTCGGGAACGTAGTGAGGTTTCGCCGCTCGGTTTGGATCTCCGTGCGGAGCAAACCGAGCTCGGAGACTCGCCCGCGGTGCTCATCCACGACGATGAAGTCCCCTGGCCTGAAGTTGCGAATGGAGCGCAGCATGAAACCCGCCATCGCGTTGCCCAGCAGCGTCGTCGAGGAAAGGGCGATCGCGGCGGTGACGAGGATCCCGAGCAGGCTCAACAGCTGGCCGCGCTGTTCATTGTCGATCGGCAGCTCCAGAATCAGCGACACCACCAAGACGCCGACGATCGCGGCGATGAGCATCTGACGGCCGACGAGGTGTCCGGTTGGCGGGCGTCGCTTGATCAGCGCGTAGTAGGCCGCGATGATGACGAGGATCCCGATGAGCAAGGTGATTAGAAACGGGAGCCACTCGCGTAGGAGCGCGACGATCAATTGGAGGTAGTGCATCGGAGGCGTGAGCATCGCAGAACACCAGGGGTTTCGTAAACAGCGATGTCTGCTGAGCGTCCGATCAAAGAGCTTGGTGATATAAGCGTCGCGTGACGCGTATCATCCTCATGGTTGCCGCGGCCTTTGCGGTCCTCGCTTCGCTGCTGGACCTATTCGGGCCCACGATCTTCGATCGGGCCGCGAATCGGGTTGATGAGGATCCGCCGTACGCCGTGAGTGCGCGCGGGCGCGCTCTCCATGAGGACCTCTTCGTCGTGGACATGCATGCGGACTCTCTGCTTTGGGAGCGAGACCTCAGTGACCGACTGGACCACGGCTCGGTCGACATCCCTCGACTGATCGAGGGAAACGTCGCGATTCAATCGTTCTTCATCGTCACAAAGACGCCGTGGCTCACGACCATCGACGAAACTTCGCCCGACTCCGATGCGATCACGACCCTCATCGTCGCTCAGGACTGGCCCGAAAAGACTTGGACGAGTCTTCTCGAGCGGGCCCTCTATCAAGCTTCACGCCTTCACGAGCTGGCCGAGAAATCACAAGGGCGTCTCAGGGTCTTGAAGAGCAAGGCCGATCTGCAACGGTATCGCGAAGCACGTAAGCAGGGCGGGGCGGCAATTGCCGGCATCCTCGGGGTCGAGGGTGCGCACGTGCTCGAAGGCGACCTCGGTAACCTCAAGAAGCTATACGACGCTGGTGTGCGAATCGTCGCCCCTACCCATTTCTTCGATAACGAAGTCGGCGGCTCGGCTCACGGCGTCGACAAGGGCGGCCTGAGTGATCTCGGTCGCAAGATGGTGATCGAGATGGAGGAGCGCGGGATGCTGCTCGATCTCGCGCACGCGTCGCCCGCCGTCATCGACGATGCAGTGGCCATTGCATCCCGTCCTGTCATCGTCTCACACACCGGGGTCAGAGGAACCTGCGACAACAACCGCAACCTCTCGGATACGCAGCTCCGCACGATCGCAGCGACCGGTGGCGTCGTTGGAATCGGCTACTGGAAGACCGCAGTCTGTGGCAAGGATGCGGCATCCATCGCTCGGGCGATCGTGTACGCGGCCAACCTCGTTGGCGCCGAGCACGTCGCGCTCGGTTCGGACTTCGATGGCGCGGTGCCGGTACCATTCGACACGACTGGTCTCGGGCTCGTCGTCGACGCGCTGCTCGATCAGGGCATGAACAACGAAGACATTCGCCTCGTCATGGGCGAGAACGCCGCGCGCGTGTTCGCCGAAGCGCTGCCCGATTGAGGCGTCCTGCGCTGCGCCCATTTGCCATTGAGCGAAATAAGGACACATTCGGTAGCCCAAGCAGCGTCAGTCCGACCCCCCGATCGAGCACGACCGGTCCTGAAAGGAATCCCGGAAAATGGTCACGAAGCAGCGCAAGTTGAGTGAGTTGTCGGAGCACGAGAGGCAACTGACGCCCGTCTACGGTCGTCGTGCCATGGACCATGCGGTACCCAAGTTCGCGCTCCCCGAACACGAGCTTGACCCCGACGTGGCCTACAACCTGATCCACGACGAGCTCATGTTGGACGGCAACGCCCGTTTGAACTTGGCCACCTTCGTAACCACTTGGATGGAGCCGCAAGCCGAGAAGCTCATGGCTGAGTGCTTCGACAAGAACATGATCGACAAGGATGAGTATCCCTACACGGCCATGATCGAAGAGCGCTGCATCAACATCGTCACTCGCCTCTTCAACGCGCCCGAAACCGGTGTGGGCGCATCCGCGATCGGGTCATCGGAGGCCGTGATGCTCGCCGGAATGGCCTTGAAGTGGAAATGGCGCGAGCGGATGAAAGCCAAGGACAAGCCCACCGACAAGCCGAACATCGTGATGGGTAACAACGTGCAAGTCGTGTGGGAGAAGTTCGCGCGCTACTGGGATGTGGAGCCGCGCTACATCGAGATGGAGCCCGACCAATACACAATTACGCCCAAGGGCGTGCTCGATGTGGTCGATGAGAACACCATTGGAGTCATTCCGATCTTGGGCGTCACCTATACCGGCGCATTCGAGCCAGTGGAGGCCATTCACGACGCGCTCGTCGAGCACAACGCCAAGACAGGTCACGACATCCCGATCCACGTCGATGCCGCCAGTGGTGGGTTCGTCGCGCCGTTCCTTCATCCGGAGCTCAAGTGGGACTTTCGCTTGCCTCTCGTGAAGTCGATCAACGTCTCAGGCCACAAGTATGGGCTCGTGTATCCCGGGATTGGGTGGGTCGCTTGGCGTTCGCACGAGGACCTCCCGTCGGATCTGATCTTCCACGTCAACTACCTGGGCGGCGACATGCCGACGTTCACGCTCAACTTCTCGCGGCCGGGAAATCAAGTAGTCGCGCAGTATTACAATTTCATTCGGCTCGGCCGCGCGGGCTACAAGCGCGCCTTCGAGCAGATGCGCGACGTCGCGACTCATCTCGCTTCGGAGATCGAGAAGACCGGCCGTTTCGACCTGCTGAGCCGAGGGGATACGATCCCGGTACTCGCATTCGCCCTCAAGGACTCGAGCCACTACACCGTCTACGATCTGTCCGCGAAGCTGCGCGAGCATGGCTGGCAGGTGCCCGCCTATACGATGCCTCCGAAAGTCGAACACCTTGCCGTGCTTCGAATCGTGGTTCGCGAGGGCTTCAGCCGGGATCTTGCCGACATGTTGATCCAGGATCTGCACGCGGCGATCGAGCATTTCGAGTCGCAGCCGGGCTACAAACCGGCACACACTGGCAAGACGGGCAAGGTGCACAAGCCCTGCTAAGGACGGCTTGACCCAATGCCTCTTCAAGCAGTATCCGCGCAGTGGGAGATCTTGATCGTCGCGCTCGTCCTTGGCGGGGCCCACATCATCTCACCGGCGATCTTCAAGCGCCGCAAGGACCCGGCACGGCAGCGGGCGTTCGCGGGAGGGCTCTCGGTGGCCTATGTCTTCCTGCATCTGATTCCGAGTATCGACGTTTCTCACAGGGTCGTCGGAGCGCGGATCTACTTCGTCGCCTTGCTGGGCTTCGTTCTGTTCTATGCCTTGGATGTCCGGTACCAACCGCCGCGACATAGACACCCCACCAAGTACCATGCGTACTTAGTGGCTTTTTTTCTTTATGACGGGCTCTTGGTGTTCACGCTTGGGCTCAACCGTCCACCAACGTCCTTGCTTACTCTGCTCTTCGCAGTCGCCGTCGCGCTTGACGTGCTCGCCACCGATCTCGAGCTTCAGGAGCTCTACGGCACGCGTTTCGTTCGGCTTGGACGCTGGGTTCTCTCAGGAGGCGTCGCTTTCGGATATGCGCTCAGTCTGTTCCGACGGCCGAATCCGTTGGCCGTCGACATCCTCACAGCTGCACTTGCAGGCTTCATCATGTATCACACCTTCAACGGTCAGCTATCGTCGAACAAGGGCAGGTTCCCGGCTTTCGTCGCGGGGGTAGCCGCGTTTTCCTTTTTGCACATCCTACTCCGCCCCGTGTACTGAGTTTTGGGCTTCTCGTGCGGATGTGCGTCAGAGGTCCGGGCGCCGTCCCGATTAGGGCCAATACCAAATGGGCGAGGTGTACGCGCGCTCTTGAATCGTTGGCGGGCGTCCTGTCTCCTTCGGGTCAACTTGGAGTGCCACAGCGTCGTACAGCGAGTGCCTCGGGGTCGGGATTTGGAGAACGCGCAGGTAGTAGAAGGCCGCTTGCTCGGGATCGAACTGAGGGTCGGACCAAAAGCCGTTAAGCGCGGCCGCGCCTTCCACGTTGACGTACTGCGCCGTCGCCAGATCGACCGTATTCTCGATCTCCGCAAGCCCCCCATCAGGTCCCCGCTCCCGGCCGGCCGACCAGGTGACGTCGTAAATCTTCTCGTATGTCTGCCCGTCGGCATCGACCCAGCCCTTGACCAGTTGGATACGGTCGAGATTGGCGCCTTCCGGATCCTTGACCGCATACATCAAGAAAGTGGGCGCTTTGCCTTCGGGGGCCTTCTTCAGCTCGCTCCCCATGGGGTACCCGAAGGTGTATCCGACGGTGACCATGTCGGCCTTTCCGGCCTGTTTGGAGTCGAAGTTCCAACCACCAAAGAAGCGCACGCGAATTCTCGGCCCCGTGGTGGCATAGACCTCTTTGCGCTTGAAGGCCTCGAAGATCGAGGTGCGGGTGTTCTCTTCGGCCCACACCGCAGTCAGGCCTTGCGCGCTGAAGTCGCGGCCCTCGAGGCCGGGGGCCGCGCCCCAGAAATAGTCTTCGTCTGCAGAAGCGAGTCCGGTATGGGATCCGGTCGACCCGATCATCCCGAACTTGAAGGGATTCGCTCCTACCGATTGGCCGATCTGAAGTCCGCGCAAGAGCGAGGTGCGGGCATAGGAGCCGTCGCTGACCTCCGCTTTGCCCTCTCCCGCCTCGGGTGGGAGCTTCTCGAAGTCCGCAAATCCGTCGTCCGGGGAGAGCGCGGGATGCGTCTCGGAGTCGCCTTTGACTTGCGTGACCTCCGCGAGTGGCTCCCATCGCATGCGGGTTTGCGCATAGGCTTCGGAAATCGGGTGCCCCTCGCTATCGAGGTCGGGATACATCGCGCCGCCGCTGAGGTTTGGAGCGTGTGGGATCGCGATGAAGTCCGTCGCCACTCGACTGCTTGTCTCGCCGAGCCAGCGCCATAGGTCTTCGGGCCGTTGGCCATCGAGCGCACTGAAGGGTTTGAGCTGACGCGCCTGTTCCGCGCCTTCGTTCATCAGCACTGCGCGATGAATCTTGTCGCTGCCGAGCTCGCCGCCCCATTCCCAGCCGATGTAAGTCGTGAACACGCAAGGAGCGTAGTGGCGCTCCGCCGCGTCGACCACACTGCTCCACTCCGCTTGTCCGAGCCCCTCGGCGTGATCGGTCACGACGAGGAAGTCGAGCGGTGTCTCGAGTTGAACCTTTGCGCGGGTGTAGGGATTCACCACGGGAAGCCCCTTCGCCCAGTGGTACGCGGTGTCCGGATCAGCCGAAAGATTGCCGAGCTGACGAGCGTCCGCCGAGTAGCTCGTGTGAAGATGCGTATCGCCCCAGAGGAGTCGATTGGGCTCGCGGGCGATGACCGCGGAATTCGTCGGTGGTGGCCCCTTGCAACCAGCAAGGCCTGCCACCGCCGTTGCCAGGGTGGTCAGAAGGAAGAACGCTGTTCGGATGCGGCTCATTGGCTTTCAGTACTGAATTCGTGCCCCGATGGACCAGGTGAACCCGCGCAGAGGCGTCGCGTCGGCGGACCGCGCTCCGTCGGTCGTTTGGAAGTATACGTAGGGCATGATCGCCACCATGAACAACCTGAGATTATAGCCGACTCCGACTCGACCCTGCGTCGCGACCCCCAGGTCGTCAAAGAGCGCTCCCGCCTGCATGAAGACTTTGACGGTGCGGGTTGGCCACCAGCCAATTCCCCCGCCGACCCACCAATCCTGCGTACCCTGAAACCGGAGTTTCCCGATCTTCTGGCCGAGCACCTCGAACGAGACCCCGTTGAACTGACGATCGATGTGATACTCGTAGCCGAGGCCGATGGTGATGCTCTTTTGCCCGACCCCGGTCCGAGTGCTCGCGAAGTCGATATGCACGTGGTGCATTCGCTCCCGATAATCAAGCTGGTATTTCTGCATTTGGGCAGGGGTGGGAGCCACGCCCGCGGCGTTCATGAGCATGACGATGAGGGCGGTCAACATCGGCTGTTACCCTTCCTCGACCAGGATGGCTTCGGTCTCTGTCATGATGCCTTCGGTTCGGCAGCGGTCGCATTCGGCTGGATTGAAGCGGATGATTGTTCCGTGAACCCAGTGCCCGTAGACGTCGAGGGTCGGGATCACGGCATGGCCGCCCTGAGCGCACACGGTCGGTCCGACGAGCTTGCGAAAGCGTTCCTCGTCGTCGGGCAGCTGTTGCATCGAAAACGCGTCGATGTCGATGACGCCAAGCTCTTCGTAAGGCTCGACGATGCGATTGCGAACCACTCGGTAGTCGCAGTCCGGTCCTCGCGGGGCGTAGGTCCCACCGGTCTTTCGGTACTCTCCCGTACCGCCGCAGGCGGCGCAGCCAACGGTCATGATCCAAATCAACGCGCGGATGCTGAGCTTCATCGTCGCGTAGCCGAGCTTGCCACCTTTGCCACTCAGTCTGCAAGGCGCCGAGTCCAGGTCGTATGGCGCAATTTTTTCGCCTTGAGGCCGAGCCACGCCGGCGATAGCATTCGCGGGCAACAAACCGGTAACTCGGGGAGGTAACGATGTTTCGAAGCATGATTTGTGTTGGGGTGCTTGGGTTGCTGATCGTTTCCGCAACGAGCTATGCCGAAGCGCCTGCGAAGGAAGACGAGCCCGCCAAGGAGCAGCCGAAAGAGAAGAAGCCGATCACCGTTCCCGCGGGCACGGCGCTGATGGTCAAGACAGGGGAGGAAGTCTCATCCAACGACAAGCCCGGTCGCCGGTTCAGCGCGACGCTTCAGGCGAATCTGGTTGCTGGGGACGACGTCGTGGCTGACAGCGGCACCCAGGTCTACGGCCAAGTCGCATCGTCGAAAGACGTTGGTCGCGGCATCGTCGCCAGTCACTCCGACCTGGTCCTGACGCTGACGGACATCAACATCGAGGGAACGATGTACCCGATTATCACGGGCAGCTTTTCGGAGAACTCGACCTCGGTGATCCTCAGGAAGCGTGCCGTGGTGGTGCCTGCTGGCTCGCTACTCGAGTTCAAGCTCACCCAACCGCTCACCATCAAGAAGTAGGCGCCTCGGAGGCCAGCGAGTCTCTTCTCGGCCGCCACGGCGACGAACACGCGGCTCCTTGCGCTGACACGGGGCCTTACTGCCTCAATTTACGAGCGGCCAGATAGCGATCACCCCGAGGTTGTCCTAAAGAAAGCACTTGCGACCTCAGTCCGACCAAAGGCTCGCGTCCGAGAGGACGATCGATCGCCTGATCGAACGCGACCACTTGCTAGCACCGTATTCTTCGGAGCTGTTGCGGCGTCTGCAGCGCACCGAAGAGACGGAATCCAAGCTCACCGCGTCGGGTTTGGACCTCGCCGACTTCGCTTCAGGCCATGAGTACTTCGGCCTCCACTTTCGCGACGGAGCTTGGGTGCTCCGGGAGTGGGCGCCGCACGCCACTTCGATGCATCTCAAGGGGCCGTTCTCCGACTGGCACGCAAAGCCCGAATACGCCTTCGCGCGCGGAGCCGACGGAGTGTGGGAAATCCAGCTCCCGAGTGAAGCACTGCGCCACGGTGAGCAATATCGGTTGGAGGTGAGTTGGCCGGGCGGAACAGGGGATCGAATGCCGGCGTTCGTTAGGCGCGTCGTACAGGACCCGAGCACAGAGAGCTTCAACGCCCAGGTTTGGCGTCCGGCGATGCCTTACGAATGGCGTCACGCCGCGCCGGCGCCCACCGAAGGGCCGCTCCTCCTCTACGAGACGCACATCGGGATGGCGCAGGAAGAAGCCAGGGTCGGAACCTACGAAGAGTTTCGGCGCAAGGTCTTGCCGCGTATTCGCGATGCGGGTTACGGCGCGATTCAGATCATGGCCTTGGCGGAGCACCCCTACTATGCGTCGTTTGGTTATCAGGTTTCGAGCTTCTTCGCATGCTCCTCTCGCTTTGGTACGCCGGAGGAGCTCAAGGCGCTGATCGATGAAGCCCATGGCTACGGCCTGCCAGTGCTGATGGATATCGTGCATTCTCACGCTGCGCGCAACGAGGTCGAGAGCATCTCGCGCCAGGACGGAACAGAGAGTCTCTACTTTCACGAAGGACCGCGCGGCCACCATCCGGCGTGGAATTCCCGCTGTTTCGACTACGGCAAGCCGCAGGTGCTTCACTTTCTATTGTCGAACTGTCGTTACTGGATCGATGAGTTCCGGGTCGACGGTTTTCGATTCGATGGCGTGACCAGCATGCTGTATCGGGACCACGGGCTCGCGCGCATCTTCACGAGCTACGACGACTATTTCGGGCCGGAGATCGACGAAGATGCTCTCACGTACCTGATGCTCGCCAACAAATTGGTCCACCAGCTGGCCCCGAACGCCCGGACCATCGCCGAGGACGTCTCCGGTTTTCCCGCCCTGGCTCTACCCCTCGAAGAAGGCGGTGCTGGCTTCGACTATCGATTTGCAATGGGCGTCGCCGACCATTGGATCGAGCTGACGAAAGACACTCCTGACGAAAAGTGGTCGATGGGCGAGCTTTGGTACGAGCTCAACAACCGCCGCAACCATGAACCGACGATCAGCTATGCGGAGTCCCACGATCAAGCTTTGGTGGGGGACCAGACGCTGATTTTTCGCTTGATTGGCCCTCGTATGTACGACCGCATGTCGATTGACACCGAGGACCTCGCAGTGGATCGCGGCATCGCGTTGCACAAAATGATTCGTCTCGTAACCCTCGGGACTGCAGGCCACGGGTATCTCAACTTCATGGGCAACGAGCTGGGCCACCCTGAGTGGATCGATTTTCCACGGGAGGGAAATGGTTGGTCGTACGCGCATGCGAGGCGACAATGGAGCCTCGCGGAGGACGACAGCCTTCGCTACAAATATCTCGCCGCTTTTGATCGTGACTTGATGACGTTTGCCAAGCGACACTGTGTCCCGGACGGCCGGGATTCCTTCCTTCTGCATGTAGACGAGCGGGCGAAGGTGTTTGCCTGGCTTCGTCACGGGCTCGTGTTCGTCGCCAACTTCCATCCCACAGAGTCCTTCACGGACTACCGAATCCCAGCCGCACCCGGCACATATCGAGCCGTTCTCGACACGGACCGGCGTGAGTACGGCGGCTTCGAGCGGAGGGATCCGGATGTACACCACCACACGCTCGCCGATCCCATTCAACGTCACTTCCTGAGTCTGTACCTTCCTTCACGCAGCGCGTTCGTGCTCGAGACGACGAACGGAGAAGAGACGTGATCTCGCAGGGTCCGGACTGGCGGCCGGAGCAAGCCCGAAAGTCACTACGACGGCTGCTCCCTGAGCTCGAAGAAGCATTCGCGGTGGAGCTCGGGCCTGTCGCCTTCGACTGGCATCGCTTCAAGAACCGGCTCCATCGAGAGTGGGAGCGCCTGTTCTCGCATCTCTACGAGCTCTACGGCTGGCAGTATGACTTCCACTACACCCTCGAGCGGATCCTGCGTTCGATGATCCGCTCGTGGCTCGATCGTTCCGACGAGCTACGTCGCCTCGACGAGGCGCGCGAGGCGGAGCCCGATTGGTTCCAGTCGCAGGAGATGGTCGGCATCGTCCTCTACGTCGACTTGTTCAGCGACCAGCTGGCGAAGCTCAAGGATCACATTCCGTACTTCAAGAAGCTCGGGCTCACCTATCTGCACTTGATGCCTCTCTTCGCCACACCTCATGGAGAGAATGACGGTGGATACGCCGTAAGCGACTACCGCTCGATCAACCCAGACCTCGGGACGATGGAAGAGCTCGAGGAACTGGCTTCCGTGCTTAGGCACGAGGGAATCAGCGTCGTGCTCGATTTCGTATTCAACCACACGTCAGACGAACACGTCTGGGCGGTGAAAGCCAAGGCCGGCGATCCCGATTTCATGGGCTACTACTTCACCTTTCCCGATCGTGAATTGCCCGACGAGTTTCAACGCTACCTGAGGGATATTTTCCCCGAAGTGCGGAAGGGTAGCTTCACGTGGTCCGAAGACCTTCAACGGTGGGTCTGGACCACCTTCAACAGCTATCAGTGGGACTTGAACTACACCAACGCCGAGGTGTTCCGCGCGATGGCCGAGGAGATGTTGTTCTTGGCCAACCGGGGGGTCGAAGTGCTGAGGCTTGATGCAGTCGCGTTCCTCTGGAAGCGCCTCGGAACCAACTGCGAGAACCAACCGGAGGCCCATACGATTATTCGCGCCTTCAATGCCATCACGCGGATCGTCGCGCCGGCGCTTCTCTTCAAGTCGGAAGCGATCGTGCATCCGAACGAGGTCATCCGCTATGTGCATCCCGAAGAGTGCCAACTCTCGTACAATCCCTTGCTCATGGCGCTATTGTGGGAGGCGCTTGCGACGCGCGACGCGCGCCTTCTCTCCCATTCGATGCGTACGCGCTATCGTCTCCCCGCGGGCTGCGCCTGGGTGAACTACCTTCGCTGCCACGACGACATCGGCTGGACTTTCGACGACGACGATGCGCGGAGCGTCGGGATCGATCCAACTAGCCATCGTCGATTCCTGAACGACTTTTATACCGGCAGGTTCCATGGGTCTTATGCGCGCGGCAAGACTTTCCAAGAAGACCCAACCACGGGGGACGCGCGGATTTCGGGCACCTTGTCGTCCCTTGCTGGGCTCGAGGAAGCGCTCGAGCGGCAGGATGACGAGCTGATCGAGCGCGCGGTTCGCCGCATTACGCTCCTCATGGGAATTCAGGCCAGCATTGGAGGCCTACCGCTGCTCTACGCCGGCGACGAGTACGGTATGATCAACGACTACACATATCTTCATGATCCACGGAAGACGAACGATAGCCGCTGGGTCCACCGCTGTCGCCGCCGCTGGGAGGCCAAAGAGGACCTCGCCGACGCCGACACCATCGAATGGCGATTCTTTCGCGAGACGGTGAAGCTCTTCAATCTCCGCAAGCAGCTCCCTGCGCTATACAACAGCGGGATGGAGGTCGTCGACACGGGTAACACACACCTCTTCGGTTACCTGCGATCGCACGCGGACCAGCGGCTCTTGATTGTCGCCAACTTCGGGGACACTTCGCAGACGATGAGCGCGCATCTCCTGCGCCAATGGGGTGGCGATGGTCATGCCCTCGACCACCTCACCGGCAAGACGCTATCGCTTGCCGAGGACCTGGTGATCGAGCATCACCGCGCCGTCTGGCTGGAGTTGAAGTGAGGCGCCGAGCGTATTCAAGCCAAGAGCGACGC
>JAHEEE010000118.1 GCA_024640845.1 Myxococcales bacterium
CACAGCAGTAGAAACACACGGCGTCCACGATGCGCATGGACATGGACACGACGCCCACCACGAGCAGAGCTTCTGGAGCAAGTACATCTTCTCGACCGATCACAAGATCATCGGGTTGCAGTACATGTTCACCGGAATCGTGATGGCGCTCATCGGTGGGTACATGTCGTACGCGTTCCGAATGCAGCTCGCCTTCCCGGGCGAGAGCGTACCCGGCTACGGCGTCGTGTCGCAGGGCGAATACAACTCGCTAGTGACGAACCACGGCACGATCATGATTTTCTGGGTTGCCATGCCGGTGCTGATCGCGGCGTTCGGCAACTTCCTCATCCCGCTGATGATCGGCGCGGACGACATGGTGTTCCCGCGCATCAATCGCCTCTCCTATCAAATCTTCCTACTCAGCGCGATCATTCTCATCGCATCCTTCTTCGTCCCGGGCGGAGGCTTCGGCGGCGCCTGGACGTCTTATCCGCCGCTGTCCGCCAACGCGGAGTACAACCTCACGCCTCTCGGGTCGACGCTCTGGCTGGTCGCCGTCGCGCTCGAGTTCGTCGCGTTCTTGTTGGGCGGCATCAACTTCATCACCACGCTTATGAACTCGCGCGCGCCGGGCATGAAGATGCACGACATCCCCATGGTGCTTTGGATGATCGTCATCGCGAGCATCCTCTTCATGGCTTCGGTCGGTCCGCTCATCGCGGGCGCCGTGATGCTGTTCATGGACCAGGTCGTCGGCACCGGATACTTCGACCCGAATCGCGGCGGTGACCCGATCCTTTGGCAGCACTTGTTCTGGTTTTTCGGGCACCCGGAGGTTTACGTCGTGCTTCTGCCAGCGATGGGGATCGTCGCGGACATCATCACGACGTTCTCACGGAAGAAGCTCTTCAACTACAAGCTGATTCTCTACACTGCTTTCGCGACGGGGATCATCAGCTTCTTCGTCTGGGCGCACCACCAGTTCGTCGCCGGGATCGACCCGCGTATGGCCAACATCTTCACGATCACCACGCTGATCATTTCGATACCGATCGCAGAGATGCTGTTCCTGTACATTGCCACACTCTATGGCGGCAAGATCCGGCTGACCACGCCGATGCTTTGGGCTCTTGCCTTCATCGCCGAGTTCCTCATTGGCGGCATCACCGGCATCTTCCTCGGCGCCAGCGGCTCGGACATCTACTTCCACGACACATACTTCGTGCTCGCCCACTTCCACTACACGTTCTTTCCCATCGCGATCATTGGGTTCTTTGCGGGGATCACATACTGGTTCCCGAAGATGTTTGGCCGGATGATGAACGAGAAACTCGGGAAGATTCACTTCTGGGGCACAATCATATCGTTCAACTTCATCTTCATTCCGCTCTTTGTCCTTGGAACGGCGGGACAGCACCGGCGCATCTACAACTTCCAGAACTTCCCGGATCTGGCCGGGCTCCAGGATCTTCGCGTTCTTGCAACCTCTGCCTTGCTCGTGATGCTCGCCTTCCAGGCGATTTTCCTCATCAACTTCGTGGTGAGCATGTTCAAGGGGAAGCCGGCCGGCAAGAATCCATGGAAGTCCAATACCCTCGAGTGGACTGCAGAGTCGCCGCCTCCTCATGGCAACTGGCCGGAGGGCCTGCCGAACTGTTACCGGGGCCCTTACGAGTACAGCGTGCCCGGTCGAGAAGAGGACTACTGGCCTCAGGACGTCCCACCGGACACAGCACCCGCCGAATGACGAGACACCGATGAGCATGACAAAACCCATAGCAACGACCAGAAGCGCCACGGGCATCCCAACCGGCAAGCTCGCCGTGTGGTGGGTGATCGGCTCGGAAATCGTGATTTTCGGCGGCCTGCTCGCTTCCTACATCATGCACCGCCTCGGCCACCCCCAGTGGGCCGAGTACGCCTCGCACACGAATGCCTGGTTCGGCGGCACCAATACATTCGTGCTGCTCACCTCGTCGCTGTTCGCGGTCTTGGCCCATCACGCGGCAGAGCAAGGGGACGGCAAGACTGCGGCTAAATGGCTGTGGGCGACGTGCGCGGGCGGCGCAATCTTTGCCGGGATCAAGGCCGTCGAGTGGACCATCGAGATTCAACACGGATATACGATCACCGCCAACGGCTTCTGGAGCTTCTACTACACCGCGGCTGGCCTCCACGCCCTCCACGTCATTGCGGGGTGCATCATCATGTTGATCATCGCGAACGACGCGCGGAAAGGCATCGAGCTCCACCGCGTGGAGCTAATCGGGATCTACTGGCACTTCGTCGACATCGTATGGATTTTCCTCTTCCCGCTGCTCTACATCGCCAAGTGAGGACTGACGACCATGGCTGAACACACCGAAGACCACGATCACGAGCAGGCTCATTACGTGAAAATCTGGGGCATCCTCCTCGTGCTGCTCATCATCAGCGTTCTCGGCCCCGTCGTGGCCCCTCACTTGGAGTTTGGGTTTCTCAAGGCGTGGATGATCACGCTGATGACCGCGTTCGGGATCGCCATCGTCAAGGCGTACCTGGTGGCTGCCAACTTCATGCACCTCAACGTCGAAAAGAAGTACATCTCGTACATGCTCGCTACGATGCTGATGTTCATGCTCTTGTTTTTCGCCGGTACGTCACCGGATGTAATGAAGCACAAGGGCCAGAACTGGGAAAACGTGGCAGCGGAGGCCGAAATCGAGCGAGCCCTCGCGGAGCAGGGTGAAGCCAGCCACGGCGAGCACGGCGCAGAGCACGAAGCGGGGCACTAGAGGGGGTTGACGCGCGAATGCCTGACGACGCACTAGGCCGCCCATACGGCATTCCAGTCAGGCGCGAGCCTGTCCTGCCGAATGGCGTGCTCGGCATGCTGATCTTCGTCGCCACGGAGATCATGTTCTTCTCCGGGCTGATCAGTGCGTTCGTCATTGGCAAGAGCAACGCAATCGGCGGCTGGCCGCCTCCAGGTCAGCCCCGCCTGCCTATCGAGGAAACGGCGCTGAACACGGCCGCATTACTCGCGAGCGGCGTGGTCCTCTACTTTGCCAACCGGGCGTTCAAGAAGGGCGCGCCAAACACTAAGCGGCTGCTCGGCGTCTCGATCGCGCTCGGCGGTTTCTTCGTACTCTTTCAGGGTGCGGAGTGGGTTGCCCTGATCGGTCAAGGCCTCACGCTGACCTCCGGCCAGCTCGGTGGCTTCTTCTATCTTCTCGTCGGCGCTCACGCCCTCCATGTCGTCGCCGGATTCATCATTCTGCTCTACACCTACCGAAGGCTGTCGCACGACGAGCTCGACCGGTTCACGTTTTGGCCCGCGCAGATCTTCTGGTACTTCGTCGTCGGCGTCTGGCCGGTGCTCTACTGGCAGGTGTACCTGTGAGGCGCCTCCTCGGCGCATGGGCTGCTAGCGCCGTCGTCGCGCTCGCATGGCTTGCCGACACGGCCTCCGCCTGTCCTTCGTGCGCTTCACCGCTCGAGGAGAACCGTCAGGCGTTCGTGGACACGACGATCTTCCTGACCGTGGTACCGCTGACGCTCATCGGAGGAATGGTCTGGTGGATTCGGCGTAGGCTCCGCGCCATGGAAGACGCACCTCAGATCTCGGTGCCAGACTCGCTTCTGCGTGATGCAGGGCCGTTCTCCAAGGGGCGCTAGAGGCGTTCCCAGACGGGCTGACGCCCATCGCACATGCCGCCCCGCTGGGCCTCCCGGACCGCAATCGCAGCGGCGAACGCGCGTGCCGCACACGCGAGAAGCAAGCCTACGGCGACGTCGATGAACCAATGCCAGCGCAGGAACATCGTCGCGATGGTGATGTTGACGGTGATGAACCCGAGTATCGGCCAGAGGACACGAAACGGGGGATAGCTCCGGTTCGAGAAGGTGTGGAGCGTGAAATAGGCGGGCCAAGCGGTATGTAGCGAAGGAAAGATGTCGAGCTGAGCCCCTGCAGTAGCGACAGTGACCGCGACCTGATTCCACCAGAACCCTCCGTGCAGCGGCTGGGCGAAGGCGAGGGTGGCGTACGGGCCTGCGCCCGGCACGATGGTGTAAAGGAAGTGACCGGTCGCGACGAGCAGCATGCCGCCGGCCATGAGCTCCTGCAGGCGCCGCCCCCTTCCAAAGAAGAGTGCGGGAACCAGCATGACGATCAGAACGAAGAAGTGGGAGTAATAGAAGAAGGAAAGCCATTCGACGACGGGCTTCGTATTCCATGCTTCCATCCAGACCGAGGGCGTCGTTCCGAGGAGCCAGAGGTCGATGGCGAAGAGCCGATGATCCATCAGGTCCGGGTGCAGGGCCGGGAGAAGCACCCGCATCTCGAAATATGAAAGCACCATCGGCACGAAAAGCCCGAGTCGATAGGTCAGCGCGCGCGCCCTTGCGCCACGAATGACTTCGCCGCGGGTGAGGACCATTGAACAGGTGGTGACGACGAGCAGCGCCAAGGCGAGGCGGCGTGCGACCGTCGCGTCCGGGCTGTCGGGTGCGATGGTGACGCGCACGAAGAGGTAAGCATGGAAGAGCAGGGCGATCGCATCTTGGACCGCTAGGTTTTGCGCCGTGATGCCGAGCGTGCTCCGTGCGCGCGTGGCGACGTTCCGGGTGACTTCCAACATCGGCGTTCCGCTGCCCCGCAGTGTGTCGATACCGTGATTTCAATGCAACCATATCGCCATCCCAGTCGCCGAGCCTTCATTACGCCTAAAGGGTGGTGCAGTTCGCGTGGAGACGGAACACCCAACCTGGGGTACACCTCGCTCCATGGAAGAGGCCACGCCGAAGCGCACGTCGATCCGTGACGACGCCATCAACTTGCCCAACCTCCTCACGATGCTGCGCATCGCGCTGATTCCCGGCGTGTTGTTCTTGCTGTGGGAGGGGACCCCCAAGTCGAATTTCTGGGCGGCCATATTGTATATCGGAACTGCGCTCACCGACCTCATCGACGGGTACCTCGCGCGCAGGTGGGGCCAAATTAGCGTGCTCGGGAAATTCCTCGATCCCCTGGCCGACAAGCTCCTCGTCATGGCGACGCTGATCTGGCTTGCGTACCTCGGACGGCTGCCATTCCTCGGTGTGGTGGCGGTCATCATCATGATCGGCCGAGAGCTCTCGATTACGGCACTCCGAACGATCGCGATGAGTGAGGGCGTCGTGATGGCGGCGATGCGCGCAGGCAAGGACAAGACCGCGCTTCAGATGGTCGCGATCTTGATGCTGATCGTTCACCAAACGTACACGGTCTACTTTGGTTTCTATGAGACCGAGTTCGACTTCGCGGGCGTGGGTTTGATCCTCCTCTATATTAGCCTAGGTCTCGCGCTTTTCAGCGGGGGTGAGTACTTCAAGATTTTCGTCGACGCGGTCGACGCCAAGGAAGAGCGGCTCACACAAGTATCCTCGTGAAGGGCTTCAAAGGAACAATGTCGACCGAAGCGCGTGCTTCGCGGATCATCATCGGGCGCGTCCTTCGTGGCGAGTCGCTTCAAGTCGCTTTCCGTCGGCTGGTGGCGGAGCACGACCTCCGGGCCGCGTGGGTCACCGCGATTGGCGCGTTCGAGCAAATCGAGCTCACCGAATACAACCAGATCGAACGGCGTTACGAAGAGGCACATCGATTCGAGCGTTGCGAGCTGCTCTCGATGCAAGGGAACCTCTCGCTTCGTGACGGAGAGCCGTTTTGGCACCTTCATGCGACCGTCTCGCTGCGTGAAAACGGACGCGACCTGACCTACGGCGGGCACGTGAGCGACGGCATCGTGTTTGCCCTCGAGTTTCGGATCGAATGCTTTGACGAGATCGAGCTCAGGCGCGCGAAGGACGACGCGACGGGGCTTCAGCTCTGGGAAGACCCGGACACAGGCGGCGAAGGGGGCGGCCCGGCGGAGGCCGAATCGGGCCCCTCGGGCGTTTCCTGGGCAATGGCTGCCGAGGTCTCGGCGCGCGCCGAGCCCGTCGCGGAAGTCCCCAAGCCGGTGCGCGGCGACTGGATCGAGCATGCGAAATTCGGCCTCTGCAAGATCGAGGGGCTCACCGGCGACAGCGTCTGCATCATCAAGCTCCCAAACGGGACGCGGAAAAAGATCAAGCTCGACGCCATGTTGGTGTTCGCGCCACGGGAAGACGGGGAGCGAAAGATCTTCCCCGTGAAGCCCAAGCGCAAGCAGTGAGCGCCCGACATAGGC
>JAHEEE010000061.1:0-16113 GCA_024640845.1 Myxococcales bacterium
TCTAACGTGACGCGGCGTAGCGCGGATCGCCCGGACGCAGCGCGAGGGCGTTTCGGATCTGTGCGAACCGCGCGGACACCGAGGTCGGGGCGACGCCGTAGCGGCGTGCGACCTCTGCCTGGGTGCAACCGGGGCGACGCTCGACGACTGCAATCGCGTACTCGAGTGCCGCAGCCAGAACCTCCGGCTTCGTGACGCGAAGCTCGCAGTGCGCTTGCATGTCGGACCACAACTGGGTGGCGCGCTCGATCTCCGCGCGGGAGAAGCCCGCTTCGCCCATCTTGCGCTGCACGGTATCAACGACGGGATCGCCGGGAGGACGACGAACATTGGCGGAGGCCGCAGGCGCGTCGGTGGCGCCCGCCTCGATCCAGGCGACGAGCGCGCGGTGGTCGGGATTGCACGGACCCTTCTCGTGGGCGAGCTCTGCGAGGCGCTGGGCTTCGTCGAGGTCGCCCAAGCGAGCCACACAATGCGCGAGCGACCCGATGATTTCGTCATGATCCGGTTCGAGCTCGAACGCGCGGCGAAGATGACGCTCTGCGCCCTCCGCGTTGTCGAGCGCAACGTCCATCAAGTGGCCGAGGTTGTGATGATACCAAGGCGTCTGCGGCGCGAGCTGAGACGCTTCACGATAGGAACGCACGGCAACGCGATAGTTGCCGAGCAAGGCGTGGCAAAGGCCCATCAGGGCGTGCAACACGTCGTCTTCGCCGCAGTAGGCAAGCACACGACGCAGGTGCAACGCGGATTTCCACGGGTTGCTCTCGAGGTGGAGCTCCGCCAAGTGACGGTGCGCGAACAGAGCGGCATCGCTGCCGTCCTCAGTCATGGACAAGAGCTGGGTCAAGAGACCTTCCGCGCGCTTCGACGAAGCTTCGAGCGCTTCTTCGGCCCGCGCCCAAACTTCCTCGACCGTACTCGCCCGTCGACCCATCTGCATTCGTATAGCCCTTCGGTTTTTTGAAAGCAAGACTCGACCATTCTGCACAGCGAGCCAACGTGAGGTATGCTTGCCCAAGTCATGCCTCAAGACTTCGACGATGGGCTACCTCCGGACTCTGATCCACAGGAACGCGAACGACGCTGGTCGGAAGGTGTCTTGCGCGACACACTTCGCAAAGCGGTCGAAAAAGGAATCGAAGCGGGTGTCGGCACGCTTCGAAGCGCAGACAGTGCGCTCCGCGGCGTCACGCAAGATGGAAAGCTCCCGAAAGAGGTCATCGGCTACGTCTTCGCGTCGGTTGACGAAACGAAGAACGCGCTCGTGCGCGGCGTCGCCAAGGAAGTGCGCGACTTCTTGGAAGCCACCGATATTGCTGGCGAGTTTTATCGTGCGCTCACCTCGCTCTCCTTCGAGGTCAAGACCGAAATCCGTTTCATCCCGAACGATGCGGGCGGTGTTCGGCCGCAGGTGAAGGCGCGCGCGGTGCAAAAGCGAAAGCGGCGCAAGGGGGTCGTCGAGACCGAGCAAATCGTTCCGCCATTCGACGATTCGGGTGAGTCCTAGGCGGGATGACCGCGTGCGGAAAAGTGTATTTGGTGGGCGCCGGCCCTGGTGATCCGGAGCTGATCACCGCGCGCGGTCTAAGGCGACTGCAAGAAGCAGACCTCGTGCTCTACGACGCCTTGGTTCACCCGGACCAGCTCCATGCAGCGAAACCAGGGGCCGAGCTGGTCTTCGTGGGAAAGCGAGCCGGCCGTGTGAGCGAACGGCAGGCGATCATCAACCGCCGCTTGGTGCAAGCCGCGCGAGAAGGCAAGACGGTCGTTCGGCTCAAAGGAGGCGACCCGTACCTCTTCGGCCGTGGTTCGGAAGAGGCCGAGCTGCTCGCCGCCGAAGGGATCCCGTTCGAGGTCGTGCCGGGCGTCCCCTCTCCGCTTGCCGCAACCGCGTACGCTGGCCTCTCTTTGACCCATCGCGAGCTCGCCTCGAGCGTCGCGTATGTCACCGCAAGCGAATCGGTCGAAAAAGACCGAACCGGGCACGACTGGTCCAAGCTGGCGACCGCGACGCAGACCCTCGTCATCTTCATGGGGATGCGAAAGCTCGACTCCCTCACGAAGCTGCTCATCGAGCACGGCCGCCCGTCGGACACGCCTGCTGCCGTCGTCCAATGGGCATCGCTTCCGCGGCAACGCACCGTCGTCGGAACGCTCGGCGACATCCACGCCCGAGCCTCCGAGGCGGGGCTCGGCCTGCCGGCGCTAACGATTGTGGGCGAGGTCGTCCGCCTTCGCCAGAGCTTGAGGTGGTTCGATACGAAGCCGCTCTTTGGCAAGCGCGTGCTGGTGACCCGCGCGCTGCGCCAAGCGGGCTCACTTGGCGCCCTCCTTCGCGACGAGGGGGCGCAGCCGGTCCTGGCGCCAACGATTCGGATCGCGCCGCCCGACGACACAGGCCCCCTGCGCGACGCCATCACGCACCTCGACTGCTACCAGTGGTTGCTCTTCACGAGCGGAAATGCGGTCGATTCGTTCTTCTCGATGCTCGCCGAGGAGCGGCTCGATGCGCGCGCGATCGGGAGCGCCCGCGTTTGCGCCATCGGCGCCAAGACGGCATCTGCATTGGCCGCGCATGGAGTCCAAGCTGATTTGGTCCCTCACGATGCGCGCGCCGAGGGCGTCGTCGCGGCGCTTGCCCCAACGCTCGACGACGGCACGCGCATCCTGTTGCCGCGCGCAGAAGTCGCCCGCGAGATTCTTCCCGAGTCGCTGCGCGAGGCCGGGGCCGAGGTCGACGTCGTCACGGCCTACCGAAACCTTCCACCCGACGTGGCCGATGTCGCGCGGATCGAGAGCCTCATCGAGCCTGGGGAAATCGACGCCGTGCTGTTCACGTCTTCCTCCACAGTGCGAAACCTGCACGAGCTCCTTGGCGACCAGGCGGCAACGCGCCTGAACACGCTCGCCCTCTTTTCCATTGGCCCCGTAACCACGCGGACCGCCGAGCAGCTTGGCCTCCGGGTCCGAGCTACCTCGACCGAGCAGACGATCGAATCACTGGTCGCGACCGTTCGCGCGTACTATGCCGGCAGAGATGACGATGCTTAGGCAGGCATGGTGGTTCGGCTTGGCGCTCTTGCTCCTGATTGCCGCAGGATGCGGCGGTGGCCCGTGCGACGGGTCAGAAGACCGGACGGTGGCCCTGAGCGAGTTTCCCTGCCGGGCGATGGACGCGGATGGCCTGTGGGAATCCCACCCCTGGCCGCCGATCGCCGACGAGCAGTGCTACTGGTTCGAGTTCAAGGCCTGCAGCACGTACACTTTCGAAAACCCCCTTCCCGAGGCCCCAACGACGGTCATCGGGTACACCTCCTTCGATCCGGATGGCACCTTCTCCACCGTCGGCTCGGGCAACAGTTTCGTGGTTGACGAAGTAAGCGACTCGGAAATCGTCCTCCGCAACGCCCAGAACCAAGCTTTCTGGCTGCGCCTCGTGCTCGAGTGACCCCCTAGCGCATCGCTGGGAGGGGCCTTAGATTACGAAAACATATGGCGGAGCGGTTCGATAATGACGCTGGCACGATCACGAAGGTCAAGCCGGAGAAAAAACTCAAGCGTCCACGGCTATTTCGCGTTCTCCTACACAATGATGACTACACCACGCGAGAATTCGTCGTTCATGTCCTGCAGACGGTGTTCCTCCTCGGGGAGCAGGACGCGATCAGGGTCATGCTGCACGTCCACCACAACGGAGTCGGAGTCGCCGGCGTGTTTACACGCGAAGTCGCGGAAACCAAGATTCAACGGGTCGAGCGCCTGGCCCAAGAACAGGAGTACCCTCTCCGTCTAACGATGGAGCCGGAGGAAGAGGAAGATCGCTAACATGGCCGGCCCCGTCATCGACAAAGAGCTCCAGGCAACGCTACGCAAAGCCTTCGACCAGGCTGGGCTCATGCGCCACGAGTACGTGACGCTCGAGCATCTGCTTCTGGCCCTCACCGAAGACCCCAAGGCCGCAAAGGCCCTACGCGCCTGTGGCGCGGACTTGAAGCGCCTTCGGAAGCGGCTCGAAGAGTTCATTCGCGAACGGCTCGCGCGTGTCCCCGAAAACGTGACGGTCGAGCCGCGGCAGACCTTGGCAGTCGAGCGCGTGCTCCAGCGCGCCGCCATTCACGCGATTTCGTCCGAGATGAAGACCATCGACGGCAGCAACGTCCTGGTCCAGCTCCTCAAGGAGGAAGAGTCGTTTGCGGCGTTCGTTCTTCAAGAGGAGGGTGTCTCGCCGCTCGATCTCAAGCGCTACATCTCCCACGGCGTCGGCACCGACATCGTTCCGGGCGAGAGCGACGCTTACACCGAGACCGACTTCGAGGACGACGAGGGGGAAGTCACCCCCGGGCGCGACCCGCTCGAGGCCTTTGCGACCGATCTGATCGCGGAAGCAGCCGAGGGTCGGATCGATCCGTTGATCGGACGCGACGACGAGCTCGACCGAACGGTGCAGGTGCTCTGCAGGCGACGCAAGAACAACCCGGTGTTCGTAGGCGAGCCTGGCGTCGGCAAGACCGCGATCGCCGAGGGTCTCGCGCGCCGCGTCTACGAGGGCCGAGTCCCGAAAGTCCTCGAAGACGCCCAGATCTTCTCGCTCGACATGGGGGCCCTGCTCGCCGGCACGAAGTTTCGCGGCCAGTTCGAGGAGCGGCTCAAGGCCGTCATGAAGCGGCTGCAAGAGCTCGACAACGCCATCCTGTTCATCGACGAGATACACACCATCGTCGGCGCGGGCGCTACGACGGGAAGCTCGATGGACGCGTCCAACATCCTCAAGCCAGCCCTCGCGTCGGGGAAGCTTCGGTGCCTCGGTTCCACGACCTACGCGGACTTCAAGCACCTCGACCGGGACCGCGCGCTCGCCAGACGCTTCCAGAAGGTCGAGATCCACGAGCCGAGCGTCGAGGACACGATCGAAATTCTCAAGGGCTTGCGCCCGTACTACGAGGATCACCACGACGTAAAGTACGACGACGACGCGATCGAGGCGGCCGTGCACCTCGCGCAGAAGCACATCGTCGAACGCTTCCTTCCAGACAAGGCGATCGACGTCATCGACGAAGCTGGTTCACTCGAGCGCATGCGCCCCGAAGACGAGCGCACGCATCGGATCACCGTCAAGGAAATCGAGCGCGTGGTCAGCAAGATGGCCCGCGTGCCGGTCGAATCGGTGAGCGCGAAGGAGCGGGACCAGCTCAAAGAGCTCGGCCCGGAGCTTCGAAAGGTCATCTTCGGCCAAAACGAGGCGGTCGACAAAGTCGTCAGCGCGATCACACTCTCGCGCGCTGGCCTTCGAGCCGACCACAAGCCGATCGGGTCGTTCCTGTTCGCGGGGCCGACCGGCGTCGGCAAGACGGAGCTCGCAAGGCAGCTTGCGCGCGTGATGGGAGTCGAGCTCCTTCGCTTCGACATGAGCGAGTACAGCGAGCGGCACTCGGTCTCCCGCTTGATCGGCGCGCCTCCGGGCTACGTTGGGTTCGACCAAGGGGGCTTGCTCACCGACGCGGTCCGCAAGCACCCGCACGCGGTCGTCATCCTCGACGAGATCGAAAAAGCGCATCCGGAGCTCTTCAACATCCTGCTTCAGGTGATGGACCACGCGAAGCTCACCGACAACAACGGACGCGAGGCCGACTTCCGCAACATCGTGCTGGTAATGACCACCAATGCCGGCGCTTTCGAGGCGACCGAAAAAGTGGTCGGGTTCGGCGGGGGCGAGGAGCCCAAGGACTTTGCCACCGGCCGCGCCCGACAGGCGATCGAGCGCATCTTCACACCGGAGTTCCGCAATCGGCTCGATTCGGTGGTGTACTTCAGCGGCCTGCAGAAGGAAGTGATCCGCAAGGTCGTCGACAAAGAGGTCGGGCTCCTGTGCGAGATGCTTGCCGAGAAGCAGGTTCGCCTCGAGCTCAGCGACGCGGCCCGTGACTGGCTCGCCGAGCACGGCTACGACCCGCAGATGGGCGCACGGCCGATGGCGCGCCTGGTCGAGCAGAAGCTCAAGAAGCCCCTGGCTGAAGCGATGGTGTTCGGGAGCCTCAAGGAAGGCGGCACCGCGCTGGCGGACATCCAGGATGGCGAGATCGCCCTCTCCTTCCACGACACCAACACGCCGCCGGCCGAGGCCTGAGGCCCGAGAACGACCCTCCGTGGCTGCGCTGCGCTAGCCTACGCCGTCGATCGATGCCTGTGTACCTACTCGACAAGGAGCTGATCTTCCCGCCGCCCGAGGATGCCAACGAAGAAGGCATCGTCGCCGTCGGCGGGGATCTTCGGCCCGAACGGCTCCTCCTGGCCTACCAAAACGGGATCTTCCCTTGGCCGGCCCGCGGATATCCACTGCTTTGGTTCTCGCCGGACCCACGGTTCGCGCTCGTACCAACGCAGGCGCACGTCTCGCGATCCCTTCGAAAAGTCATCCGGAGAGGGGAGCTCGAGGTCACGGCCGATACGGCGTTCTCCGAGGTGATCGCCGCCTGCGCGACGGCTCCGCGACCGCACCAGCAGGGCACGTGGATCACGCGCGAGCTGCGAGATGGCTACCTCGGCCTTCATCGGCTCGGATACGCGCACAGCATCGAAGCGCGGCGTGACGGCAAGCTCGTCGGCGGGCTCTACGGAGTCGCACTTGGGAAAACCTTCGCCGGAGAGTCGATGTTCGCCTCGGAGCCAGAGGCATCGAAAGTCGCGTTTACGACGCTCCTCGCGCATCTTGCGGCGTGGGGCTTTCGTATCGTGGACTGCCAAGTGTACACGGAGCACCTCGCGCGGTTTGGCGCCACGATGCGGCCCCGAGAACGCTTCCTCGCCGATTGGCGCGCGGCGGTCGACGAGCCGAGCAAGATGGCGCCCTGGGAGCTGACGATGTCCCCCGAGGAGTCCCTCGCCGCCCTACTGCAATCCGAGGTTTGAGGGCGTGAACCACAAGCCGCTCTAGACCCTTCACTTCGGGGTGCGGACGATGATCGTCCCGACGTCCGGGGCAAGGAGCGCGATTGGAAACACCCCGTAGACCTGGAGATCGCCTTGCAGCCGGGTCTTGTCGCAATACCCGGCAGGCGACGCGGAGAGCCGTTGCGCACGGGCCGCGGGATCACGAATCAGGGCATCCACCTCGGGCGGGGTGTCCCAGTGGAAAAGACGTTCACCCTTGTAGAGGTAGACCCAGACGGGGTCGCCTTGGGCGGCCTCGACCCGGAACTGACGACTGAGCCGCTGTGCAAGGCGTGATAGCGGGATGCCCGCGAGTACCGCACCTACGACCTTCCCCTCCTTCATCGACGGCGCCGCGAAGAGGATCGACCAAGACGATGGGGCGTTGGGGTCCTCCGCGAAGAACTCGCCGAGCCCGGTCGCCGAGCTGCCCGCGAGCGCCTGACGGACGACCTCGAATCGCGACCTGAAGTCCTGACCGGTCATCCGATCCTGCTCACGGTCACGGGCGATGACGATGCCATCTGGGCCGATCGCCGCGAGAAAGGACATCGGCGAGGCGACGAATTCATCAATCCCTTTCTTGGGTTGCTGGAGAATTCTCAACGCTGCCCGGATTTGAGACTCACGCTTCTCAGGGTCCGGCACGGCAAAGCCCGGTGCAATCTTGGCGGCGGCCTTCACGACGCCGGCCTGGTGGTTTTCGAGATCCTGCTCGACCAGTTCTTGGACGCGCGGGAGATCGACCTCCCTGAGCTGGGTTTCCGTACGCGCGATGGCTGCGGTGCTCTCGCAGCCGACGAGCACCTGGACAGCCACTAGCAATACCCCCCATCGCATGATCGAAGTCTAGCAGCTCGCAGCATGGCGCGGCAGCGCGAGCCCGAAGGGAGAAGCCTGGCGCGAATGCGCAGCCAATCCCGTCCACTGGTGCTGGCGTTGACACTGGGCCACCCTAGCCAGCATGGAGACCGCGCACCAAAGCATTGGCACGACCACGACACCCCTCTCGGCGATGGATCTGCGCTTCATGACGCGCGACGAGCTGGTGGCGCTCTTCCATCGGCTTCCGGCGCCCGTCTTTGAAGAGATGCACGGCGAGTTCGCGGCAACTCTGCTTGAACAAGGAACTGGTACGGCGTTCATCACGGCCCAGGTCGCGTTGAACATCAAGGGCCGCTGGCTCTGCAAGGCGTTCGAACCGCTCGGGCCGAACGAAGGCCACGGGTACAACAGCTTCATGACGCCCCGCGGCGTGAAGCGCGCGGTTCGCATGAAGACGCGCATCGGGCCATCGAAGATTCCGGACGACACGAACGACAGCTTTCACCTGGAGTACGCCGACTTCAACGACTTCAAACGAGGAGGCCCGGGCGGCGCATTCGCCCACACGATGTTCGACGAGCTGCGCAAAGCGGGCCCGGGGCTCTATCTCGGCATCGGCCGTGTCGGTTTCACGAAGAAGCAGCTATCCGAGCTTCATCCGTTCACCCTCGAGGGGCCGATCGCCAACTTCGTCAATCGCGCCACCCAATGATCGGCAGAGCCCGGGAACGGCTGAGACACTGGGCCGACGAGCATCGGGAGTGGATCATCATCGGCGTGGCCCTCCCCGCTGGAACCGTCGCCGGAGCTCTCGAGCGCGCGCGGTCGTGGTTCCGTCCGAGCTCCCAGCCCTCCGACCACGGCGAGCGGGTTCGACGCATTCAAGCGGACGTCAGCCGGTACGCCGAGGCACGCGAAGCGGGGGAGCCCTGGGCGCAAAAGCCGCTCCGCACCGATCGGAAGGGGGCTGCATCGTTGAACGTCCGCATGTCCGACAAGTCGGCATCGCACACGGTGAACATGAGCGACCTGACGAACATCCTCGCGCTGGACGAGGCGCGCGGCGTCATCCGAGTCGAACCTTTCGTCACCGTGGGGGACGCAGCTTCCTATCTCGATAGCCGGGGACTCCAGCTCGAGGCCACGATCGAGATGAAGGACGCGACATTGGGTGGCCTGGTCATGGCGCTCGGAATGACGACGCACTCCCACGTCTGCGGTCTCGTTCACGACACGGTGACGGCGTACGAGATCGTCACCGCGAAGGGCGAGCTTCTTCGGGTCACCGCGGACAACGAGCACGCCGACCTTTTCCGCGCCCTTCCCTGGAGTCACGGAACCCTCGGTCTCCTCGTCGCGCTCGAGATGCGCGTGATTGCCGCCTCGTCGCACGTCCGACTCGCATACCGACCATTTTACTCGCTCGACGCCTATGCGGCCGAATACGAGCGCCTGGCCAGATCGGACAAGCCTCCCCACTTCATCGAGGTCCTCATCTTCGGAAAGGATCGCGCCGTGCTGATGGAAGGATACCTGGCCACCGCGGCGGAGGTTCGAAATGGCGAACTCCCCGTCAACGCGGTCGACAAGGCTCACAAACCGCTGTTCTACAAGCACGTCGAGAGCATGCTCGAGCTAGGCGAAGGCCAGAGGCGCGAGGAGCTCATTCCGATGCTCGACTATCTCATGCGCCACGACCGGAGCATGTGCATGTGCCTCGCGCAGATCCTGCCGACGGCCAACGAGGCCTGGTTTCGCTACACGATGGGCTGGATGCTCCCGCCCAATATGACCTTTCTCAAAGGCACGCGGCCTGACGCGGAACGAGAGAACACCATCCGCAAGCAGGTCTGGCAGGAATTCGCGTTTCCGGCCGAGCGATTCGCCGAGATGGTCGCGCGCGCTCACGACGAGCTCGAGATCTATCCACTGCTCGCCTATCCGTGCAAAGTCATCGACCATGGCGGCATGGTGAGGGCGCCCGGCAATCACGGCAGCCCCTACTGTGGCGAGCCCCAGACCGCAGCCTTTCTGGATCTCGGCATCTACGGCATGCCTCAGCGCATCAAGGACGGCGACGAGCGTTTCGACACGGTGACCCGCGTGCGCAGGTTCGAGGAGCGTGTCCGCTCACTTGGTGGTTTCCTACACACCTACTGCGACGTCTTCAGCACCGAAACCGAGTTCCTGCAGATGTTCGACCACTCCCTGTGGCGCGAGATGCGCACTCGATATGGAGCCGACGGCGTCTTTCCGACGATCTACGACAAAGTGAGGCCGGAAATGGACCCACTTCAATTTCTCGACGAAGAACGGTCGTGGTCGGCGAACGGCTCGGGAACCAAAACGCAAAGGGACCCAACATGCTCAGAGTATCCGTCATCCTCACCCTCCTCGTCCTGACCACCGCGCCCGCCTTCGCTCAGGATAGCGACCAAGCGTTCCAAGGCTTTCTCGATGCCCTTCAAACCTCTCGGGAGCTCATCCTCAGCGAAACGTCGCAGGACGGCACCGACCGCGCCGAAGGTTTTCGACACATCATTCGCCTCGTCGAAATGCAAAACGCACGGGCCACCGACGACCACGATGCGGCCCATCCGCACATCTCGCGGTGTCCGAGTCTCGCGTGCAAGGTTGGCTTCGACAATCCAGATTTCACGTACATCAATGTCGGGCCGATCAGCCCCGACTACACGTATCGCGTGTACGGCATGCGTGGAACCGTGCCGTACATCAGCATGCAGGTCTTCGACAACCCGCTAGGCGGAGAGATCTTCATGACCTCGGAGGAACTCGTCGTGGCGCCCGACGGAAGCTACGAGATCATCCTCAGCGCGACGAAGCCTGAAAACGCAAGCAACTGGATGGAGCTCAAGCCGAGTGCGTTCTTCTTCATTTTGCGCAACGGCTTCTACGACTGGACCACCGAAGTGGAGGCGAGCGTGCAGGTGGAGGTAATCGCGGGTCCGATGAGCGGAGCAGTGCCGCACCTCACGCCCGAGGAGCTCGTGGATGACTTGGGCGAGCTTTCTCTTCGGATTCGCTCGATCCCGCAATCGATTCTAGGCGCACGCGACGGCTGGCCGATCAACGACCTCAACGAGCCCGACCCTGGCGCGTTTGGTATCGAGGGCGCCGGCATCCCGACCGCGGTCAGCAGCGCGGGCCGCTACGAGCTCGACACCGACGAAGCAATGATCATCGAAACCCCGATGCCTGACGTCGTGCACGGGGGCATTCAGCTCGGCAACCTCTGGGTCGAATCGATTGATTACCAGACCCATCAGACCTCGCTGAACTGGTTCCAGTCGACTCCGGACTCGGACGGCATCATCCGCTACGTCCTCGCCCGAGAGGACCCGAGCGTCCCCAACTGGCTCGACATCTCCGGACACCCGCGCGGCGGCATCTTCATGCGCTGGCAAAGCCCGACCGACGAGAACTACCCCGACAAGCCCAGGGTCGAGGTCGTCGCCGTCGACGAGATTCGCGCGAAGCTCCCCGCCGATCACCCGACCGTCACGCCGGAAGAGCGCGCCGAGATTCTCCGTCAGCGCTACCTAGCGGTGAACAAGCGCCGCAACCCAACGGGCCAGTTCGACGACGTACGGGCGCAAAGTGGTGGCGGAAGCAGCGGGTGCGCGCTGAGCGACGGATCGGGCACAGCGGCACTGCCCATGCTCCTCGGACTCGCTCTTCTCGCCATCCGCCGACGGAACCGCCGAGCCTGAGATCACGGGTGGCGTGGGCGCGTCGGCTGTACCTCAGTCAGCCCCCGGAGCAGAAATGCTCGTAGTCGATGTACTCGGTGATCGTCGGGTGATCACCGCACACCGGGCAGTCCTTGTTTCGGCGAAGCTTGAATGTCCGGAACTGCATTTGGAGCGAGTCGTATTGGAGCAGGCGGCCGACCAGGGGATCGCCGCGCTCGAGGACGATCTTTGCGGCCTCGGTCGCCTGAAGCGTGCCGATGGCGCCTGGAAGCAGGCCGAGGACGCCTGCCTCGGCGCATGACGGTGCAAGCTCGGGCGGAGGCGGCTCGGGGTACAAGCAGCGGTAGCATGGGCCGTGGTGCGGCCAGAAGGTGGTGACTTGGCCGTCGAAGCGGAAGATCGAGCCATGCACGACGGGGATGTTCTTCCACACGCTTGCGTCGTTCACGAGGTAGCGTGTGGCGAAGTTGTCGAGGCCGTCGACGATGACGTCCCAATCTTGATCGAAGATGCGATCGACGTTCTGGCGCGTGAGGCGCTCGTTGAACGGGATCACTTTGACGTCGGGGTTGAGATTCTCGATCGTTTGTTTTGCACTTTCGACCTTCGGCTCACCAACCCGGTCGAGGCCATGCAAGACCTGACGCTGAAGGTTCGACTCGTCGACAGTGTCGCCATCGACGATGCCGATCGTGCCGATGCCGGCCGCAGCGAGGTACAATGCGGCCGGCGAACCGAGGCCGCCCGCGCCGAGCAGAAGCACCCTGCCCTGCAGGAGCTTCGCCTGACCTTGCTCACCCACCTCCGGCAACAACAGATGTCGGGAGTAGCGATTGAGCTGGGCGTCGGTGAACGCAAACGGCTGCGTGGTCGGGTAACCGACGTCCTTCCATTGGTTGTAGCCCGGGTTCGCCGACTCGACGTTCGTGTAGCCCAGGTCTTGCAACACCTTCGCAGCGAACGCGGAGCGAATACCACCGGCGCAGATGGTGACGATCTTCGCGTCCTTGTCAGGAAGCCTCGAGCCCGATTGCATTTCGAGAAAGCCTCGCGGGATGTGCAGCGCGCCGGGCACGTGCCCCTGGCGCCACTCGTCCTTCTCACGGACGTCGAGCAAGATCAGCTCTTCGCCGGAATCGAGGCGGCTCTTCAAGTCCTCGAGCGAGACCTGCCGGATCGCGGCCTTCACCTCTTGGAGCAAGTCAGCGTACGTCTTAGCCATGCCCGGCAATATGTAACTTCCGGCAGTTTCGTCAAGGCTAACGGGGTGTTACGGGCTATCCTGTGGTTTTCACATCGGTTTTGTCGGGTATTTTTAAGAGAGAGGGCTCCACTAGGCCGCCGAGCGGACCACGCCCTGGTCGATCGCGTACCCGTGGAGCGCACGGCGGAGGCGTTTTCGGCCGCGATGGAGCCGGGACATGACGGTGCCGACCGGGCAATCGAGCCGGTCCGCTGCGTCCTGATAGGAGAGCTCGCCGAGATCGACGAGCTCGACGGCCTCTCGAAATTCCGGCTGGAGAGCGGCGAGCGCCGCAGCGACCTCGTCGCCGAAGCCGTCATGCTCTGCCCGGGAGGTCGTGCGGCTGATGCCACGGAGCTCCTGGAGCGCTTCACGCTCGCGCTTCTTCTTGCGGTAGTGGTTGATGTAGGTGTTGAAGAGAATCCGATGGGTCCAGGCGCGCGCATTGGTTCCTGGGCGGAAGCTCGCGCGCGCTTGCCACGCACGGGTCAGCGTTTCCTGAACTAGGTCATCGGCGAGCGCGGTGCCGCGGGTCAGCCGAAGTGCGGTGCGCGAGAGGTCCGGCACGCAGGGGAGGATTTCCTCGTTGTACTGGTGTTGGTGCATCACCCATGGCTCATTGCAACAGGGATGCCATCGCAAAAACGCAACGATTTCGGTGTTCACCCGCGGTCTGGCGCGCCAGCTTGTCCCCTCGGTGACACGGTGTCGTGTCAACCTGTCGCCTGCCCGCGTGCGGAGCTCAGCCGATGTCGTCGAGCACGACGGGCACCGCATCGGCTACCTCGGAGGCCATCAGGCCCCGGTCGCCGACCGAGGCTTCCACGCCAGCGAGTGCATGAAGGAGCGCGCCTGCAATGGCTGCGTCGACTGGGCTCAGTGTCATGGCAAGCGCTCCGACGACGCCGCTCAATACGTCGCCCGTGCCTGCCACGCCGAGGGCAGGCGTACCTTCCGCGCATACGCGCAGCTCGCCCGCTGCCGCCACGATGCTTCGCGCGCCCTTGAGGATCACGACTTGGCCGGACTGCTCGGCAAGTGCATCGGCTGCGGCGTAGCGGTCGCGCTGAACTTCCGAGGTCGATCGATCGAGCAGCCGCGCGGCCTCCCCGGGATGCGGCGTGAGGATCCGCGGTCCCGCGGCCTCGCGCAGAAACGCCAAGCCAGAATCGACCAGGTTCGTCAGGCCGTCCGCGTCGATCACCATCGGTACGGGGGCGTACTTCGCAAACGCATGCGCCCACGCCTGCCCGGCTTCATCGAGCCCCATGCCTGGCCCGAGCACGACGGCGCGCTTGCCTTCGCAAAGCGCTTCGACCGCGGCGCGATCCGCCTGCTCCGGTAGCGCCGTGGTCATGATCTCGATGACCTTCTCCTCGAGCGCGGCGCGCGAGTCGGCGCGCGCACCAATCGTCACGAGACCCGCACCTGCGCGAAACGCCGCACGGCCCGCGAGAATTGCAGCGCCGGTTTTCCCAGGCGCGCCGCCGATGACGAGCAGGTGACCGTTGGTTCCCTTGTGCGCATCCTCCGCACGGGGCGCGATGAGCGTCGCGAGATCATCGGCAGTCCACAAAGTGGCCGCTGGTGATCCATTGACGGGGATTCCAATATCGACGACGCGCACCTCCCCCGCGTGCTCGACGCCAGGATATTGATGAAGGCCGCGCTTTTGCCCAGCGAACGTCACGGTGAGGGCGGCGCCTAGGGCCACGCCCAGGATCGCCCCGGTGTTGGCGTCGAGGCCGCTCGGCAAGTCGAGCGACACGACCGGCACGAAAGCGGCCTCCATGGCCGCGATGGCGTCGGCATAGCCGTCCGTGATCGGACGATCGAGACCCGTTCCAAAGAGGCCGTCGACGATGAGTGTTGCGCCCGAGAGCTGTGCCCCGAGTGACTTCGCTTGGTCTACCGGTAACTCGACGGTGTCGACGCCGAGCTTGCCGAGAAGCGCCCAGTTGGCCTTCGCGTCGCCCGCAAGCCGTGAAGCGTCGCCCACCAACACTGCAAGCGGTTTGCGACCCAGCAGGGTCAAGCGTCGCGCGACGACCCACGCGTCGCCGCCATTCTGGCCGGGCCCGCCGACGAGGACGACGCGATCGAGGCGGTCGTCGAACACTTCGCAGAGCGCGTCGGTCGCACCACGTCCTGCGTTCTCCATCAGCACGAGGCTGATGACTCCAAGCTGGTCCACCGCGACGCGGTCGACCTCGCGTGATTCTTCTCGAGTAAAAAGCCGTTGCACCCGGCGATTATACTCTATCCTCGGAACATGAAAGCCAAGCCCCCGTCGGAGTCATTCACGGAAATGACCGAGCTCGTCCTACCGCAACACACGAATGCCGTGGGAACGGCGTTCGGAGGCGCAATCATGAGCTGGATCGACATCTGCGCCTCAATCGCGGCCAAACGCCATTGCGGTCGCGTCTCGGTCACGGCACGCATCGAGGCGATCGAGTTCAAAGCGCCGATCAAGGTGGGCGACGTCGTGCGGCTCACGGCGCGGCTCAACGCCGCATTCAACACGTCGATGGAAATTGGCATTCGGGTCGAGCGCGAGCACGCAGAGACCGGCGAGCGAGCACTCTGCGCGGATGCACGCGCGACCTTCGTCAAGATTGGAGACGATGGAAAACCCTGCTCCGTGCCGCCTCTGCTCCTCGAAACGGAAGAAGACCTGCGACGCGCTGAAGAGGCCGAGGTACGCCGACGACGCAGACGCCAAGAACGCTAGGGCGGGATTTCCTTGCCACGGAAGTCGAAGACGCGACCGGTCGCGGCTGTGGTCAGGCCGTCGATGACCGAGAGCAGCGACGCGGCTGACTCCTGCGTGGTCAGCAACTGGTCGTCGGGCACGTTTCGTTGAAAAGGCTGCGAGAGGTCGGTGTCGACGGTTCCTGGATGAAGCCCCACCACGATCGCCTGCGGCGCCAATCGCGAAAGCTCGATCGAAACGGTCTTCGTGATCATGTTCTGCGCAGCCTTGGACGCGCGGTATGCGTACCAGCCCCCGAGCCGATTGTCGGAAATACTCCCGACCCGCGCGGAAAGGCTTGCGAACACCGCTCGTTCGCCATGGCGTAACAAGTGATGGAAGTGCTTCGCGACGAGCAACGGGCCGAATGCGTTCACTTCGAAGACCCTGCGAAGCGCGTCTGGATCGACGTGCGCGAGCTTCTTCTCGGGCCCGAAGGACGGGCCATGGAGCACTCCGGCGACGTTGATGAGCAGATCGAGCCGGCGCGTTTCCTCCCCCACCCGCTCCGCGGCGCGCTCGATCGTGGCCTCGTCCGTGACGTCCAGCTCGACGACCGCGAGTCGACCGCGACTCGCCTTCTCGAGCTCAACCAGAGCCTCGGAGCCCATGGGGGAGCGGCAGGAGGCGAACACCCGCCATCGCGG
>JAHEEE010000061.1:16213-22228 GCA_024640845.1 Myxococcales bacterium
GACGAGCTGTCGCGCTCCCAGCGTAGGTGGCTGGGCCAACTCGCGCTGGAGCTCTACTTCACCCAGATCTTCCGAAGCAAGGTCGCTGTCGTTGATCTGTGGCCGTCCCGCTTCGGCGTCGACGAGGCCGGCGATGCCGTCTGGTCGCCCCGTCCATTTTACCTTCGTTGGGACGCACGCTTCCGTGAGGGGCTTCGCGATGTGTACGCGGGCTTCTTTCTCAATGACCGTGTCCAATTCGAGCACGGGGTGTTCGAGCTCGGCCTCAACGGCTCGGCGGATGTCCTCGTTCAGCACTTCGGCGAAGGCAATCAGAGAAGCGTCCGTTTCGGGGCAGCAGAGCTCAGCAAGACGATGCTCGGGATGTCGAAGCAGCGAGATTCGAACGATCAAGCTCTCCACCCGAACTTCATTGCCTTCGGGCTCTATCTCGTCGCCTTGCACGAGCTGCTCGAATCTCTCGACATGAGCTTCGACGTGCGCGCGGCGTTCATGAGAAGCTATCCGGGGCGCTCCCAGCGATAGTGCGAGACGAACCACTCGCGGCCGCCGGCATACGCGAAAAGCTCGGCACAAGCGATGAAGAAGAGCCGCCACCTGTGAAACCAGCGACTCGCCTCTTGGCCATACGCCTCCGATAGAATCGGCAGGACAGTCTCGCGAGCGCCGTTGAGCCGTGCCAGCCATGCGTTGCAGGTTTTGGCATAGTGCTCGCCACCGACTCTCCACTGCTCTGTAAGCGTGAGGTGCTCCTGGTAGCGGCTGAACAACGACTCGGATGGCATCATCCCGCCGGTGAAAAAGTGCTCGGCCATCCAGTCGCTCTCGTCCTCCGCCTCGTACGCGTAGGCGCGAGACCGGTGACAGAAGATGTGGGAGAAGACGGCTCCGCCTGGCTCTAGCCATCGCGCGATTCGCTCGAACAGCGCTCGATGATTGCGGACGTGCTCCATCATTTCGACGGACACCACACGGTCGAAGCGCTCGCTTGGATCGAACGCGTTGATGTCCGAGGTCTCGACACGCACGTTCCCTAGGCCCCGGTCGGCCGCACGCGCCAAAATGAGCTCCCTCTGCATACGCGAGTTCGAAACCGCGAGGATTTGAGCATTTGGATAGCGCTCCGCCGCCCAAAGCGTGAACGACCCCCAGCCGCATCCGAGATCGAGGATGCGCATCCCATCCTCGACACGAGCGCGCTCGGCGGTCAGGGCGAGCATGGCGTCCTCGGCAGCCGCGAGATCCGGCGTGCTCGAATCCCAATGGCAACAGCTGTACTTCAGCCGGGGCCCTAGAACGTGCTCGAAGAAAGAAGCAGGGACTTCGTAATGTTGCTCGTTGGCCGCATCGACGGAAATCGCGATCGGCCCCTGTGCGAAGGACTCGAGCAGCGCTTCCTCTTCCGCGTCTCGGAGCCGCTGATCACCCCGAACGCTTTGACGAAGCCTCCTTTCGAGGAGTCGCCGAATCCCGAAGCGAACCGCCGGGTCTGGAAACGCCCCGGCTTCCGCCAAGCGTGTGACGAGTCCTAACAAAGGTCTTCGGGCAGGTTGTCCACTGCCCCTCAGAGATAGAGCGGCTCGCGGCATGGGCAAGCGGGAGGGATGTCGACTTGGCGGCAGAGCGCTGAGCGCTAAGAGGTCATCGATGGATGGAGGGCAGCGAACGATCGCAGTCACGGGCGCGACCGGATTTGTCGGCACATACGTGGTCGAACGCCTCTTGGCAGAGCCCGATCTCGAGGTACGGTGTCTAGTCCGCCCGACGAGTGACGTGCGCGGGCTGGAAGCGATGGGTCCGAGGGTGACGCTCCAGGAGGGTGACGTCTGCGACCCAGCATCTCTCCGGGAGCTCCTTCGCGGCGCGTCGGGCGCAGTCAACCTCGCCGGCTACCGAGATTTCTGGAGCCGAGACCGAGGCCTTTATTACCGGCTCAATCACGAGGGGGCAGAGAACGTCTTCCTCGCAGCGCTCGAGGCCGATGTCGAAAAGGTGGTTCAGGTCAGCACACCTTTGGCGTTTGGTGTTCCGGCGCACGTGCCGTTCGACGAGGACACCAGCCCGGGGCCGCATCCAAGTGACTACGCGCGCAGTAAGTACCTGGGCGACGAATCGGGATGGAAGCTCTACCGCGAGCGAGGGCTTCCGCTCACGGTCGTTCACCTCGCGGCCGTCATCGGGGCGGGCGACCCACGCCCGACGATGGAAGTGCGACGCGCGGTCGAGCGTCGGCTTCCTGTGCTGGTCGGGGCCGACACCGTCTACACGTACGTGTACGTCCGAGATGCCGCGGAGGCCATCGTTCGGGCGTTGCTGAGCCCTAAGAGCCTCGGGCGGCGGTATCTCATTGGCACGGAGCGCGCGACGACGCGCGAGTACTTCACGCTCATCGGCGAGCTCGCTGACGTTCCCGTACCGAAGTGGAATCTACCGGAATGGGCCTTGCTCCCAATCGCCCGCAGGCTCGAACGGGTTGCCGAGTGGACGGGACGCCGACCTGCCCTCCCCGTCGACATCCTTCGGACCACCGCGGCGGGTTCACTCCTGTTCGACGGAAGCCGGGCAAAGGAAGAGCTGGAGATGCGCTACACGCCGCTTCGCGATGCGCTGCGTGAAGCCGTCGAGGAAATCCAGGCGGACGCCTGAAGCGCCTGCCCGTCAGAGCTGAAGCTTCACCGGAATCGCTTTCGCTTCGCCGCTGTACGTGAACTTCGCGTTCTCATATTTCGGGGGGCCGAAACGCTCCGCAGGGACGTCGTTTGAAACGCCCCACCACTCTTTGGGCCGACCGACGAGGCTGGTCTCGAGCTCCCCGTCTTGATTTTCATCGTGCATGACGGACACCGCATACGTGCCGGGCCTCACGCCCTTGAATGTGCACGTTGCCTTCCCGCCACTCTGCTTGACGAACATCTGAGCCTTGGCTTTCTTCGGCTCCGACGGGAAGCCGTCTTCGGAACCGAACAACGAGCACCCGATCTGCCCTTTGTCGTTTCGAATGTTCGTAATCGAAACAATCAGTGTTCCGGAATCAGACGGTGGGGCTTCGGCAAACGCGGATGCGGCCAGCCCAAGGGCACAAAGTACAATCGTAAACGCTCGTTTCTTCCTGGTCTTCAGCATCGTTTCAGCTCCTATGCTCCTGGATTATTCCCATAGATGTTCCCCAATGGCAGGTCGAACGGCGGAATCGCACCGGCCCTGCTCATGGACATCGGAATTGCTAAGAGAAGTATTATTCCATTCATTCTGAAGACTCCGAAGCCGAACCACCAACGTCTTCGAGGTTTCGCGCACCTTTCGTCCTCGGGAAACCAGCCGCCATATCGTCTCCAAATTGAAAAAAGACCCTCCATCCCTCGGTAGCCATCGATCACGTTGTTGTCGAAGCCTGGGCAGCGGCCAAGGCGAGGAGCACCCCATCCAGGTGGGCTGGCGGTTCGAGCAGCGGCAACTGCTCGGCCAGGGCAAGTGCGCCCTTGATTCGCTCGAAGTCCTCGCGACACTCGGGAAGTGCCGCGAGCAGCTCGTGAATTCCGTTCGGATCAAACGCCTCGCGCTCGATGAGCTCGAATACCTGCGCTTCGAATTCCTCGGCGTTCACTGAACGTCCTCCCGGAGGCTCCCGAGCTCGTGCTGTAAGCGCTCGAGTGCGTAGCGCATGCGGCTCTTGACCGTGTTGACCGGAGCGCCGACGATCTCGGCGATCTCCTGGAAGCCGAGGCCTTGGAGCTGACGAAGCAGAAACACTTCCCGCTGATCTTCCGGCAGCTCCTCGACCGCACGGGCGATGCGCTCCTTCAACGTCGCACCCGTCGCCAGGTCCTCGGTCGAGGGGCCCGGGTTGGCTACTCGCTCGACGAGCGCCTGTCCAGAATCACTGCGCGGCGCGTCGAGCGAATCGTGGGCACGGAACTTCATCCGCCTCCCGTGATCGATGCATCGGTTACGGGCGATCGTGTAGAGCCAACTCGAGAACTTCGACTCGCCGCGAAACTCGCCGCAGCGCTCGATCACTTTCGTCCAGATGTCCTGATAGAGCTCCTCCGCGCGCGAGCGATCCCGCACCCGCCGCAAAAGGAAGTTGAACAGCGGCCCCCGATACCGCTCGAACAACTCCTTGAAGGCCCCAGCATCCCCGTCGCGATACGCGAGTAACAGACTTTCGTCGGAGACGTCGTGCACCGCGAGAGCTGCCTTCGGAAGTTCACTGTCCATTCGTCTACCGGAGCTTCTCGAGCGCATCCTCGGCCCGAGCCTTGGTCGATAGATCCGCCGCCGCCCGCTTCAGCCAGTAGCGGGCCGCGGCGCGTTTCCCGAGAAGCTGGTAACAGAGGCCGGCGTCGAGCGACTCTTCGGCAGTAGGCTCGTAGTCGTCGTCACTCTTGGTCCGCGTCTCGAATGCAGAGATCCGGCTAGCGCAATCGCGCTGCGCTTCGGTGGTTGCGGCTATTTGTTTTGCCTCGGGCTTTGCGTCGCGTTCCTCGGGGAGCTGGTCTCCCGCCTCGTCGGAGGCTGACGCGACCCGCTGAAGCTCCCCCTCGGCTGCGAACGAGGTCGAAGCCCGCGGGCTCGCAGCAGCCCTCGCCTCTTTCTTCTTTGGAGCACGGGCGCGCGTCGCCCGGACTTGCCTTGCGGCCCCAAGCGTATCCGAGTCGCCTGCCGGCGTCTTGGGCTGATCGGCGATCGCCTCGGCGAGCTCGATGCGCTCGGGTTCGCCGCCCCCCGGCGCTTCTTCGAGATCCTCCGATGGCGCGACCCCCTCGTCCGCAGCAGGCGCTTCGGCGATACGCGCTTGCCGCGGGCCCTTCACGATCGAAACGGTGGAGATGCCGATGCCGACGACAAGAAGGGCGACCGCGGCCATGGCAAGCGGCTGACGCCACGCGGACGATTGCGGACTGCCGGGGGCGAGTCCTCTCGTCCGCGCCTCGGCAGCCTGAAGAATCGAGATGTCTACGTGCTCTGGCGGCGCTTCGACCGGGAGCTGCTGCGTCAGCGCCAGCATGGCTTTCAGCTCGTCGAACTTCACCCGACACTCAGGACACTTGGCGAGCGTGGCTCGAACGCCTTCAGGATCGAGTGCCTCGCGCTCGATCAGGTCGAGAACCTGCTCTTCGCATTCTTCACAGTCCAAGTGGACCTCGGCTTTTCGCACGACCACATAGAGATAGACGCATCACCCTCGACAAAGACCTATCCTTGCGGGAAGCTCTCGCCACGAAACCGCCTTTCAATCGTCGTAGCGGGCGTCGACGAGGGCGCCCAGTGCCACCTTGGCGCTCGAGCGTTCGTAGCCATAGATGCCAATGAGGACTTGGAGGGCCTGTTGGGCGGCTTCGCGAAGGCTTTCGTCTAGGTCGTCGTCCTCGTCGATGACCGCCACGATCGCGCGACCGATTTCTCCAACCTGGGTACGGCGCTCGTTGAAGTACGCTTGCCGTAGCTGCTCGATGAAATGAGGGAAGAGGGATTCGTAATCGACCTCTTGCTCGGGGTGGTCGATCGCCCAAGCGGCGATGGAACCGAGGATCTCATTTCGGAACGCCTCGGCATCGTCGCTCCCTAGATCCTTTTCGACCCGCTTCATCATGTCGATGTCGGCCTCTTCGTCTTTCCCGGTGATCGGGTTGAAGACACGCTCCTTCTTCACCCATTGCGAGACGTGCGTCACGTAGCGGTCGAACAAGCTCAGTGGGCTTTGCTCATCGATGAGGCCGCTCGCTGCGCGGAGCTCGCTTTCGACCAGATCGAGCCAGCGCTCTCTCACTTGGTCGACGAAGGCGCGGTGTTCGCGGTAGGGCCCGTCGGGCTGCGCCTTCAAAAACTCGTAATCGTCGCGCTCACAAAACTCCGCCATGCTGTTGAGCAGGGTAACGGGCGAGACGCACGGTTCGTCCTGGTCGGCCGCGGCGTCGAGCAAGAGCATCCGCATCTCGCGAGGAGAAGCGCCGCTGATGCCCTCGTAGTCGGACACGGACGCCGCTTCCCGCTCCACCTCGGCAATGGCCCCAG
>JAHEEE010000062.1 GCA_024640845.1 Myxococcales bacterium
AGCCTCGCCGATTGAAGGAGGCCCTGTGACCCAAGTCGCCGCCGAAGTGCATGGCTCCGTCGCCATCCCAGAAGCAAAGCACCGCATCGCGCCCACTTCGCAGTCGAGGCTCGACGAGGCGTTAGCCATTCTCGAGGATCACAAGAACGAGTGGGCAGCGCTCGATATCGACGAGCGGATCGATCTGCTGGAAAAGCTTCGCACCGGGATGGTCGATGTCGCCGAGGCGTGGGTCGAAGCCTCCGTGCGAGCCAAGGGCATGACGGCGGGCAGCGCCGAGGAGGGCGAGGAGTGGATGGCCGGCCCCGCGAGCGTGCTTCGGAACGTCACCCTGCTCATCGCATCACTCCGCGACATTCGCGACTATGGTGTCCCTCAGCTTCCAAGGCCGGCCTACGCTCGTCCCGACGGTCAAGTCGTCGCACCCGTTCTTCCTTCGAACGGATGGGACGGAGTGCTCTTTCAGGGGTTCTCGGCCGAGGTTTGGATGGACCCTTCGGTGAAGCTCGAGCAGCTCGAAGCCAATCAGGCATCCTTCTACAAGCAGAAATCGCCCAAGGGCAAAGTCGCTTTGGTGCTCGGCGCCGGGAATGTTGCCTCGATCGGTCCGATGGACGCGCTTTACAAACTCTTCGTCGAGGGGCAGGTCACCATTCTCAAGATGAATCCGGTCAACGAGTATCTCGGGCCATTCATCGATCAAGCTTTCGGGGCGTTCGTGGAGAGAGGTTTCTTCCAGGTCGTCTACGGAGGTGCCGCGGAAGGTGATTATCTCTGCAACCACGCCCTCGTCGAGGAGATCCACGTCACTGGCTCCGACAAGACACACGACGCAATCGTGTTCGGCGTCGGCGAGGATGGTCAGCGGCGCAAAGCCGCCAAACAACCCCGCAACTCGAAGCGCCTCACGTGCGAGCTCGGCAACGTCAGCCCGGTCATCATCGTCCCGGGTCCTTGGTCCCAGAAAGACCTCGATTTCCATGGAATCAACATCGCCTCGTCACTTTGCAACAACTCGGGGTTCAATTGCTCGGCGACCCGTGTCGTGGTCCAGCACGAACAGTGGGACAAGCGCGACGCCTTCATCGCATCGCTTCAACAGGCGTTTCGAAACGCCAACGACCGGAAACCCTACTACCCGGGTTCGAAGGAGCGCCACGAGACCTTCGTCCGGCACCATCCTGACGCCGACCAGTTCGGCGCGACTGGCGAGGGCCACGTCCCGTGGACTCTCATACACCATCTCGATCCAAACGACGCCGACGAGATTTGCTTCAACATGGAGTCCTGGTGCGGGCAGACCAGTGAGGTCGCGCTTCCAGCGGATTCGGTCGTCGATTACATTGAGAAAGCCGTAGCATTTTGCAACGAGCGCATCTGGGGAACGCTCAATGCGAGCATCATCGTGCATCCAAAGTCAATGAAGGACTCTGCCGTTGCGGATGCGGTGGAGCGCGCGATCGCGAATCTACGCTACGGGAGCGTCGCGCTGAACCACTGGGCGGGGATCAACTACGCGATGGTCACTACTACATGGGGTGCGTTTCCCGGCCATACCATCGATGACATCCGCTCGGGGCAAGGAGTCGTTCACAACACATACATGTTCGACAAGCCTCAGAAGTCGGTCCTGCGAGGGCCGTTTCGCGTCTTTCCGAAGCCAGCGTGGTTCGTCACCAACAAGAACGCGGCCGAGATAGGCCGAGAGATGACCTACTTCAACGCCGACCCCTCACTGATGAGATTACCCGGCCTCCTTTGGGCTAGCCTGCGCGGCTAGCCGTTCTTTAGGGCGCGGAGAGCTTCGTAGGCGCGACCGGGCTGGGCCTCGGTTCCGACCTCTAGACCCTCCGCCTCCCACCCCGGTTCCTGAAGCTGACCAAACGCGTCGCGCGCCCCCGCGGTCCCGGCGCGCTGATCGACGACTTCCTCGTAGCCGGCTTCGAGCAGAATCTGCGCCGCCCGGAGGGACCGGTTCCCGGAGCGGCAGCCGAGGACGAGCTTTGCATTTTTCGGAAAGACGGCCTTCACGACGGCGACGAAGTCGACGTTGGGCTGCATACCCGCCGCTGTTTTGTGCATGATGGGAATGTTGTACGCGCCGGCGGGGTGTCCTGCATCGAACTCCGGGATCGAGCGCACGTCCACATAGACATAGCCCCCCTCACGCACGAGTTGATCCGCTTCCGCCGGTGAAACCCTCTTGACCGTCATCCCGGAGTTCTAAGGACTTGCGGGCGAGGTGCAAGCGTCAAGCACTAGCGGCCGGCGTTCTGCAGGAACAGATTCTCGAGCGTCTGCCGGACGGGGACCAAGGCGTCGAGGCGGGCGCCCGCGGCGTTCGCAATTCGTAGAATCTCATCGATCGCCCTGTCGCCGTCAGCGCGCAAGGTGAGATGCCCCGCCCCGTCATCGACCACGACCGCGCGCGAAGCGAGCGAAGTCTTCAGCGCTGCCGACGCTCCGCTCAGCCTAATCTCCACCTGTCGGCCCGCCGATTCCAACAGGTCACTCACTTGCCCCTCGGACGTGATCTCCCCCCGTTGCATGATCACCACCCGATCACACAAGAGCTCGACGTCGCTGAGGATGTGACTGGTGAAGAGGAGCGTCTTGCCCCGTGCCCGCTGCTCCAGCAACACATCGCGCACTTCCTTTCGTCCGATCGGATCGAGACCGCTCATCGGTTCGTCGAGGACGAGAAGCTCTGGGTCGTGCAGGAGGGCTTGCGCCAGGCCGACACGTTGCATCATGCCTTTCGAGAACTTGCCGATGGGCCGATCGACTGCATGCCGCAAACCCACCTTGTCGACCATCGCTTCCGAACGCTCGCGCCGCTCGACCTTTGGCATACCGGTGAGCCGTCCGCACAGGTCGAGGAACTCGAGTGGCTTGAGGTACTGGTAGACATATGGGTTTTCCGGCATGTATCCGACCCGCTTGGCGGCCTCGCGGTCGCCCGCCGGGCGTCCGAAGATCCGGATCTCGCCTTCGCTCGGAAAGATCAAACGCAGGATCGACTTGATGGTCGTCGTCTTGCCGGCGCCATTCGGCCCCAAGAGCCCGAAGATCTCACCCCGCCTAACGGAGAAGCTAGCGTTCTTCACGGCTTCGACCCGCTTCCGAAAGAACCCGATGCGAAAGACCTTTCGAAGGCCCTTCACTTCCAACACGAGGTCTTCACTCATTGAGCACTCCGAGAAGGACTCTGGCGACCTCTTCCGCCTCGGCGTCGCGCATCTGCGGGAAGAGAGGAAGCGCCAGCCCGCGAGCCGCAACGTGCTCTGCGATCGGCATCGAGGCGTTGCTACCCGCGAAGCTTCCGAGCTTATGGATCGCGAAGGAGAGCAGTCCTGCCTCGACTCCCCGTTCGCCCATCTTTTCGCGCACGGAGTTTCGGTCTAGCCCCTGGGGTAGGATCACACCGAACGTTTGAAAGTTGCTCTCCGCGCCTACGGGGCTTCTCTGCCATCGAAGCGCGTCAGCTAGAAGCTCACGATACAAGGCAGCAAGCTCGCGCCTGCGTGCGACGATGTTGTCCAGACGTTGCAACTGCGCGAGGCCGAGAGCGGCAGCGATTTCCGTCATTCGGTGGTTCCCAGCGGCGACCACGAATTCACCCCGTAGCTGCCCGTGGTTGCGAAGCATACGCAGCTTTTCGGCTACATCCTCGTCATCGGTGAGGCACATGCCGCCTTCACCCGTCGTCAAAATCTTTCGAGGATGAAAGCTCAGGCACGAAATTTTGCCGAGGCTCCCGCAAGGTCCGTTCGCGAAATGGCTGCCAAGCGCACACGCTGCATCCTCGATGATCGGCAATGCTCCGAGTGCTTCGCGGATCGCCGCGGCGCGAGCGGGATTCCCGAACTGATCGATCACGATCGCGGCTTTCGTCTCGCCCGTCCGCGCGGCCCGAAGGGCTTCTTCGGTGCTGTTCCACTCATCGGCATCGACGTCGACGAACTGGACCTTCGCACCGGCCACACGAACTGCGTGTGCGGGGCTCGGCCAACTCAGCGCCGGGCACAGCACTTCGTCCCCCGGTCCAATCGACAGCACCTTGAGCGCCAACTGGAGCGCGGCTGTCCCACTTGACACGGCAACCGCATACTTGCGTCCGACCAGCGCGGCCACCGCCTGCTCGAACCGTTCGACCAGCGCGCCTTGAACGAGCTGCCCCGACTCAAGAACCGCGGCTACAGCACGCTGTTCATCCTCGCCGATCCATGGTTTCGCCAGGCGAATCACAGCGCCCCCATCTTAGCAGCGGAGGCTCGGAAACCTCCAGATTGCGGGATGGACCGCTCAGGTGCACCCTCATACCGTGGATCTCACCAGTCAGCTCGGCGCGCTCGAGCGAGCCTTGACGCGGATGGGCATACGATTGCTCGAAGAGGAGCTCCCTGAGGAGGCGCACATCGACGGGGGCCTTTGCAGGGTCGACCATGAGATGGTGCTCTACGTTTCGCCAGGTGCTCCACCTTGGCGTCGCGCAGAGGTCTTGCTCGACGCGCTTCGCCGATTGCCCCATCGGGACATTTGGCTCCCACCCGAGATCCGCCGCGTTCTCGAGAGCGAGGATTTCGGTGAAAAGTCTTCCCGGCTGTTAAGCTTGGAGGATAGGGGTGAGCATTGAGCGGACTTGGGCTGATACTTTCCGGCGGCGGCGCGCGAGGCGCCTATGAAGTCGGCGTTCTCGAGTACGTCTTCAACGAGTTTGGCGATGTCACTGGAAAGCCGCCCGGAGTCGATCTCATATCGGGTACGAGCGTTGGAGCGGTCAACGGCGCGTTCTTAGCGTCGATGCTGCACGACCTCCCTGGCGGTATTCCGAGGTTGGTTTCGGTGTGGACCGGCCTCGAGCTTGCGCATGTTCTGGGGTTCGGTCTCCGCCAAGCTGCGGGGCTCTATCGAGTACTGCTCGGCGGGCCCGGTCAAGCGCGGGGTGTGTTCGATCCATCTCCCCTCTCCGCGCTAGTCGGCCGAAGCGTGAACTGGCGAAAGCTTCGCCAAAACATCCGCACCGGACAGTTGCAAGCGCTGACGGTCAGCACGACGCACGTCGGCACGGGACAGCCGGTGATCTTCGTCGATGCGGCGCCGGGTGTCGGCATTCCTAAAAGCCTTGGGCTTCACGCGCTGGTGCGGCGGGCAAAGATCGGCCAGCATCACGTGCTCGCCTCCGCCGCGATTCCCTTGATCTTCCCTGCAGTGGAGATAGGCGACGAGATCCACTGTGATGGCGGCCTCCGCCTCAATACACCGATGGGCCCATCGATCCACCTCGGGATGAATCGCCTGCTGGTCATCGGGCTTTCGACACCTCAGGTCGATGGTCGACGCGCCGTTCAGGACGGCAAGTACCCCGGCGCGACCTACATGCTCGGCAAGGTACTCAACGCGTTTCTCCTCGACCACGTCAACACCGACCTGCTCGAGGTGCAGCGCATCAACGACTTCCTACGCGATGGTGTTCGTGCGTACGGGCCGGAGTTCTTGGAGAAGCTCAACGAGGTCGCCAAGGCGCGAGGCGCGTTGGCGCCGCGTCGATTGGTGAGCTCTTTGGTGCTGCGGCCTAGCACGGACATTGGACAGGTCGCTGCGGAGTACCTCGCGTCGCACCGCGTTCGGTTTGGCAAATCGCTCGGGCGCGCGTTCATCAGCATGCTCGACGTGGGCGCCGGCGCGGATGCCGACTTGGCGAGCTACCTCCTCTTCGACGGCGGTTTCGCACAGACGCTGATCGAGATGGGAAGGCGTGACGCACACGCCCGCCGCGCCGAGATCGAGGCATTCTTGTTCGAGGACCCCGACGCCATGCTCTCCACAGTGTCGACTGTGGAGACGATGGCACATTCGCCGTCCAAGCCCCCGGAATAGATTGGGCTTTCGGGCGACTGGCGCCTGTGGATAAACCGGGGAACACTGACCGCTGACTCAGTCCCACTGTAATATTGTATCCATAACGTTGGATATGTTACGCTTCACGGGTGGCTCAACCCAGCGTCGCGCACATCTCCGAGAACGCGACCCTCTTGTCTAGACGGCTCGTTCAGAACGTCGGACTCGTGGTTCGCGGCAAGGAAGAAGTCATCAAGCTCGCAGTGGTTTCGCTGCTTGCCCGTGGGCACCTGCTGCTCGAGGACGTCCCCGGCGTCGGTAAGACCACCCTGGCGCGCGCGCTAGCGGCGTCCATCGGTGTCTCGTTCCGCCGACTGCAGTGCACTTCGGACCTGATGCCCACCGATGTGCTCGGTGGAAACGTGTTCAATCAGTCGAAGAGCACATTCGAGTTTCGCGCCGGACCGATCTTCACCCAGGTGTTGCTAGCCGACGAAGTGAACCGCACGACACCCAAGACACAGAGCGCGCTTCTCGAAGCGATGGACGAGCGTCAGGTGTCGATCGATGGTGAGACGCACGACCTCGAAGAGCCCTTCTTCGTCGTCGCAACGCAGAACCCACAAGAGTTCTATGGAACCTATCCGCTACCCGAATCCCAGCTCGACCGCTTCCTCGTTCGGCTGAGCATCGGCTACCCACCTCCTGGGGTCGAGCGCGAGGTGCTCAGCCGCCGCGGCGCCGATCCGGTTCAGAAGCTCGATTCCGTGATGAGCGCCGGCGAGCTTCGCCACGTTCAACAAGCTGTCGATTCCGTTCGAGTCGACGACGCCGTGCTCGAATATCTGCACCGCATCGTCATTGCGACCCGAAATACGCCCTTGTTGACGGTGGGCGTATCGACCCGAGGCGCACTCGGATTCGAGCGGGCCGCCCGCGCCCGCGCCCTGGTTGAGGGCCGATCGTACGTGTTGCCGGACGATGTCAAAGCGCTGGCTGCGCCGGTGTTGGCGCACCGAGTGAAAGTTTCCGGCAGCATGTCGGGCGCAGCCGTGCGCGACGACGCAGAGCGCGTGATTCGAGAGCTCCTCACCGTGGTCGCCGTCCCACTGTAGTCGGTCCGAACGATGCGGATCTTTCGACGAAGACGGAGTAGGCGGAAGTTCCGGCTGACCCGTGAAGGTCGCGCCTTCCTGTTCGTGACCATCGGCGTCGGTTTTGCCGCGGTGAACACCGCAAACAATCTCCTCTACTTGGTTCTCGGCCTTCTTCTGAGTCTGCTTCTCGTGAGCGGTGTCTTGAGTGACCTCGCCCTGTGGAGGTTGCGATTCCGGCGCAAGGTGCCCGCGCGAATCTTCGCAGGCACTCGTTCGCGCATCGAGGTCGCAGCTCTCAATGACAAGCGCTGGCTCGCCAGCGTCTCGGTCGAGTGCATCGATGAAGTCGAAGGCGTCGAAAGCTCCCCCGCTAGATTCCTCAGGGTCGAACCAGGCCAAACGGTGATCGGTGGGTACAATTTCGAAGTACCACGCCGGGGACTGATCGAGCTCGAAGAGATGCGGGTCCTGACACGCTACCCCTTCGGATTGATTGAGAAGGGCTACACCGTGTACCAACCCGACGAAGTCGTCGTCTATCCACGGCTGCTCGACCACGTGAGCGCGCCTCCCGTGCGTCCGGTTCCCGGTGACGCTGCCCCTATCCACCGCACGGGGCGGGGCAGTGAGTTTGCCGGGAGCGTTCGCTTCTATCGCGAAGGCGACGAAGCCCGCGACATCCACTGGAAGCGGACCGCCAGCCGCGGCCAGCTCGTCGTGCGCGAGCATGAGCAGGACACCAGCGCCCTCGTGACTCTTCGTGTCGACAACGTCGTGCCGGTCGACACGCCCGACGAAGGCGCATGGTACGAACGCTTCGAACAGTCGATCTCGGAGGTCGCGACAGTAGCCTCTGTCTACCTCGCCCAGGGCGTATCGGTACAGGTCCAAGCAGCCAACAGCAGCTCGCCCTTGGTCGGTGGCGGCACCGCACCCGACCCAATCTGGCGCTTTCTCGCGCTCTTGCAGGTCGTGCGTACGGATGCACCGAAGCGACCGAAACGCATCAGCCGAAGGTGGGCGGCATGAGATTCGCGTTTGCCCACAAGCTCGTTGCCTACATGTTCGCGGGGCTGGGGCTCATCGCACTGATGCTCGGCACGACGTTCACGGCGATCGATTCGATGATCGTCATGTTCGCGTTCGTCGCCAGCTGGTTCGCGGAACCACCCGCCATCGATCGGCCCGGATATTCGAGGTTCTGGAATACTGCTGCGGTCGTCTTCCTCTTCGTGCAAATTGCGCGCGCGATTGGCGGGGAAGCGAGCCTTACGGTCGGCGTGCAGTACGCCGCTTTCCTTCAGATTTCTCGGCTCTTCCATCGGAAGACCGCCGCCGATTACCAGCAAATCGCCATCCTCGCGTTCCTACACCTGATCGCAGGCACGGTGCTTTCGTCCGGGCTCGATTACGGCGTCGTTTTCTTCGGTTTCGTGATCGTCATGCCGTGGATGCTGACACTCACGCATCTTCGGAAAGAGCTCGAAGCGCAGCACGCCGTTGGAAGCCCGATGCTTCGGGCGGAGCTCGAAAGTCACGAGCTCACGACGGCATCTTTTTTCGGCGGTACGACCTTGCTCGCCGTCCCGCTGTTCGTTCTGACCGCGGCAATGTTCTTCGCGTTCCCGCGCGTCGGTTTCGGTTTCCTGTCGAGCTTTGGCACCCGCACTACCGCCGTAGCCGGCTTCGGCGACGACGTGGAGCTCGGCGGATTTGGCACGATCCGCGACGACCCTACAGTGATCATGCGCGTGAAGATGACGGAGACGGTCGAGCCACGACCGCTTTCCATCGGCCTTCGATTTCGTGGCACGTCGTTCGACCGCTACAGCGGTGGTCGTTGGTCGAGGACCCAGCTCGCAGGCGAGGAAGTCCGGCGGTTGCACGACGAGTACATTCTCTTCCGTCCGCCGAAGGATTCGGATCGCAAGTACGAGATCATTCTAGATCCCATGGATGAAGCCGTCGTATTCATCCCCGAGGGTGCGGTTGCCCTGCAGATTCCGCCTGGGGTCCGCGCCGGGCGAAGTCGTTATCGAGAGGTGGTGAACGCACCCGGCTTCGACATTCGCTACAGGGGAAGCGTCGATGGTCCGCTCACTTACACGGCCTACGTGGGGCCGAGCCGCGGCATTTCCGAGCGCATCCCGCCGAAGCTCCAAAAGCGATACCTAGAGGTCCCACGAGGCTACGAGCGTGTCGAAGCACTTGCAGTGCGCATAGCCGGCGACGCGGTCGACCCTCGGACTCAAGCGCAGCGAATCGCTCGATACCTGCGAGGCACTGGCAACTACCGTTATACCCTCGACCAGCCGAAAACCGAGGGCAAAGATCCACTTCACGTCTTCTTGTTCGAGGCCAAAGCCGGCCATTGCGAGTACTTCTCGACGGCCATGGCGATCATGATGCGATCGCTCGGCGTACCTGCGAGAAACGTCACCGGCTTTCTCGGGGCGGACTACAACCCGTACGGCGACTACTACGCCGTACGAAACGGCAATGCCCATAGCTGGGTTGAGATTTTCGCAGGTGGCAAGTGGATCACGTTCGACCCAACGCCCGCGTCGGGCCAAGTCTTCAGCGCCCCCTCGGGCTTCGGGGTGAAGCTCCGTCAGATGCTCGACGCGATGCGAGTCCGATGGGCAGAGTTCGTGGTCGAGTACAACATTCGCGACCAGGCACGCGCGCTACGCGGACTCGTAAGCTGGTACCGTTCCCTTCGCGGCGGCGCGAGCGGCGCTAGGGCGAAGAGCGATGAAGCCGGAGACGGGGATCGTCTGGGAGAAATCCCGTTCCGACCCGACTGGAGATGGTTCGTCGCAGTCATGACCGTATTCGGGACGGGTGTCCTCCTCGTCCGCTGGCGCCGAAAGCAGAGGCGTCAGAGCCGGGCAGGCCGACGGCTGGACCCCGATCGCGATCGAGCCGTTCGGCTCTACCTCTCGCTCGAGAACAGCCTGCGGAAGGCGGGACAAGCGCGCCCGGCCGACGTCACCCCGCAGGAGCATGCACAGGAGCTCGGGCGCACCGGCTTCTTGGCGGCAAATGAAGTGCGCGAGGTGACCGAAGCCTATCTCGCTACACGCTTCGGCGACAACCCGCTGTCGCCCGCCGAGTACCAACGTCTCCGACAACTGAGCCGCAGCATCAAGCCACGCCAAAGCCGGCGGCCTACTGGGTGAAGAACCAGCCGGCCGCGACACCAGCCGCGGCGAGCACGATCACTCCAAGCAAGATCAACGCGACTTTCGTACCACCGCTTTTCCGAGCGACCTCGTTCGATGGGGGAGCGGCAACAGCCGAGCTATCCTCGGCTTCGGCTCTGATGGAGACCGGCGTAGCGCCCGGCGGACGGAAGGTCATGACAGGCTGGGAGCCCTCTCGACTTGACGAGCGGGGAGGGGGGTTGAGCGACGGTCCCATGGGGATCGCCGGTCGAGGCGCTTTCACACTGTCGTCCTTGGTTTCGAACCAACCCATCGTCGCTCCGGCGGGCGCACTGTTCCGCACGTTCTCGATCGCGGTCTCAACGTCTTCGTCCCCTTCGAACCAATTGCTGGGGTCGACGAACTCCGAAGCATCGAGTGGCCGCGAGCCTTCATTGTCCGGGCTCATAGCAAATTCCCTCGCTTCAATCGGGACACCAGCAGAGCTTTCGAGCGACGTGAAGCGTTCGAGCTCCTCCAGAATCATCGTGTCGATCATCGCCGGTTGTGGCGGTACCGACTTCTGCCGCTCGAGGGTTGCCTTCACGAGGTTGGCAATATCGTACGAAGTCACCTTCATCTGGTGATGGAACAAGAAGCTTGCCAACGCGTCTCCGAATTCGCGAGCCGATTGGAAGCGATCCTTAGGGCGGCGAGCCAAGGCCTTCTGTATGATCGCGTCAAACGACTCGTCGACCTCCGGATGAGTGCCGACGAGACTTGGGACCACGGCTGTTGAGACTGCCTGAACCGTTTCGTAGTCGGTTTCGCCCAGGAACAAGCGGCGGCCCGCGAGCATTTCCCACAGGCACACGCCAAGCGCGAATATGTCGGCTCGCTCGTCGGCCGGTTGACCATTTGCCACCTCCGGCGAGAGGTAACTGAACTTGCCTTTGACTACACCCGGGTCGGTACGCTCCAACTGGGTTCGCGCTTTGGCCAACCCGAAGTCCGTCACCTTCACCTCACCGCGCTTGCTGATGAGGATGTTGGGCGGCGACACATCTCGGTGCACGAGGTCGAGCGGCCCGCCGTCATCGTCCAACAGCTCGTGTGCGTAGCTGAGTCCGCGGCAGGCTTCCATACCGATGTAAATGGCGTCCTTGAGAGGAAAGGGCTTTCGCTTGACGCGAAGTGTCTCCATCACCTTTTTGAGATTCGTTCCGTCGACGAACTCCATCACGAGGAAGAAACTGTTGTCGGCCTTGCCGATGTCGAAGACGCTCACGACGTTGGCGTGGTTCAACCGAGCGCCGAGGCGGGCCTCGTCGAGAAACATCCCGATGAAGCTCGTATGCGAGGCAAGGTGCGGCAAGACGCGCTTGATCGCGACCTTCTTCTTGAAGCCCTGGACGCTCGTGGCCTCCCCGAGGAAAACCTCGGCCATGCCCCCCGCCTCGAGTTTCTCGATCAGGTTGTATCGCTGATCGGTCATTACCGCTCGCTCGCCCTCCCTGCAGGCGTTTTTGCATTGTCGTTTGCGGGGCCTGGCCTGGTCAAGGAACGGATGAGCATTGACACACTGCCCCTCCGGCGCTTGACTGCTCCCGTGCCCCGCTCGCCAAAACCCCTCCGAATCGCTCCCTCAGTCCTTTCCGCTGATTTTGGCCGCCTTGAGGCGGAAGTCCAGGCGGTCGATCAGGCGGGCGCCGATTGGATCCACGTCGATGTCATGGATGGCCGTTTCGTGCCCAACATCACGATTGGTCCTTTGATCGTGAAGGCGATCCGTGCCGCGACGACGAAGACCGTGGACGCCCATCTCATGATTGTCGAACCTGAGAAATATGTTCAGGCGTTTGCGGAGGCCGGGGCGGATGTGATCACCGTGCACGCGGAGGCGTGCACCCATCTTCACCGGACGCTCCAGCAGATCCGCTCCCTCGGAAAGCGTGCCGGAGTTTCGTTCAACCCCCACACACCACCCGATTGCCTGCAGTATGTTCTGCCCAACGTCGATCTGGTGCTCGTCATGAGCGTCAACCCTGGGTTCGGTGGGCAGAGCTTCATTCCCTCGGCCGCTGCCAAGCTCGCCCAGATCCGCGACATGATTGACGATGCTGGCCTCGACATCGATCTCGAGGTCGACGGTGGCGTCAAGCCAGGCACCGCTCGCCAAGTCGTCGAAGCGGGGGCCGACGTCATCGTCGCTGGCAGTGCGATCTTCAATCACGACGACTATGCAGCCGCGATCACCGCGATCCGAAAGGATGCCGAGTGAACGACGACTCCGCGCTCACGACCGTATTCGTCAACCGAGGGGCCACCAAGCGCAAGCTTCGCAAGAGCCGAATCGTGGTCGAGGACGGGCCTGAGAAGGGAACTCGTCTCGACATCGCAAGCGAACGAGTGACGATTGGACGCGGCGTCATCTGCGACGTCACGCTGAGCGACACGTCGGTCAGCGGAACGCACTGCGAGATCATTGCCAGCGAAACGGGCTTCCTGTTGCGAGATCTCGGATCGAGCAACGGGACGTGGGTTGCGGGCGTGCGCGTCCGGGAAGCCTGGCTCGAGCCGGGCATGCCGATTCGCGTCGGACGAACGGTCATCCGTTTCGAGCACGGATCGGGCTCGGTCGAGATCGACGTCAGCGGTCGAGAACAGTTCTATGATCTCATTGGCCACGGCGTTCGTATGAGGGAGATCTTTGCGGTCTTGGAGAAGGTCGCAGCTTCAGACCTCACCGTTCTCGTTCGTGGCGAAACCGGAACCGGCAAAGAGCTCGTCGCCCGTGCAATTCACCGCGCATCAAAGCGCGTGCAACGCCCCCTGGTGGTCCAGGATTGCAGCGCGATCCCGGCCAACCTGATCGAGAGCATCCTGTTCGGGCACGAGCGCGGCTCTTTCACAGGCGCAGCCGATCGCAGACGCGGTTGCTTCGAAGTCGCCGATGGCGGCACCCTTTTCCTCGACGAGATCGGGGAGCTCGACCTCAGCCTCCAACCCAAGCTCCTTCGCGTGCTGGAGACGCGCGAAGTCCAGCGAGTCGGAGGCACCAAGATGATTCCTATCGACGTCCGTGTCATCGCGGCGACGAACCGGGACCTCCGACAGATGGTCAATGAGGGCACCTTCCGAGAGGACCTTTACTACCGCCTTAGCGTTGTCGAAGTCGATCTCCCGCCCCTTCGCGAACGCCCGGAGGATGTTCCCACTCTCGCGCTGCAGTTCCTAGAGGAATCTGCCCGCCGAGGCCCCCAAGGGGAGGGCGTCCGATACACCATCACCGATGACGCCATGACGAAGCTCCAGGCATACCCATGGCCCGGCAACGTTCGCGAGCTCAAGAACACGATCGAACGCGCCGTCTCCCTTGCAAACGGCACCGAGCTCGGGATGCACGATCTCCTTCCAGCCTCCCAGAAGATGCCACCGGTCTTCTTGCCGGGCGGCACCGCCGAGCAATTCGTCCACGACGGCACCCCCTTCAAGGACGCAAAGCAACGGGTCGTCGACGCGTTTGAAGTGCAGTACCTCAAGGCGCTCCTCGACAAGCACGGCGACAACATCACACGAAGTGCAAAAGCCGCCGGCCTCACCCGCTACCACTTACGAGAGCTGGCGAAGCGCTACGGCCTGCGCGGCGACGTCAACGGGCCCGACAACGACTGACGAGCGCCGTCACGCGGGCATGCCACCGTACCCGAATCAACGCGGCGGATCCGCGCGCGCCCGGGCGCTAGGGTTCTTCAAGTTGAGCTCGAGAGCGGTTCGGCAGAAAACCATGCCCCGTCCTCGGTCATCGACCCGCGTAGTTGCTTCGAATTGTGAAAAACACCGAGAAAAGGACAGGCCGCGCGGCCTGTTCACCCTCCGAGATTGACCGACCTCCCGGCCACCCGCCTATAGTTAGGGCATGGGTGAGGCTGCGTTCTTGTTGTTCGCTGCGCTAGGGCTGTCTTGGTCAGCGATGGCATTCGCCGAAGTACCCGTAGGCCAGACGGCGGTGCCCGCCCCCCACTGGGCCAAGTCGATCGAAGTCGTGAACGATGGCGCTCCCGTGATGGTCGAGCCGGACTCCCAATCGCGTCGCCGCGGTACGGTTGGGGCCGGCACACGCCTCGGCTTCAAACGCCGCGTCTTCGGTGAGGGTTGCTCCACGGGCGTCTGGTACGAAACGAGCGACCTCTTGTATATCTGCGAAGCCAATGTCGAACCGTCGCCAACCACCCCAGGCCCACGGATCGACGGGTTAGGCGCGAACGGTCAACGCCTGCCTCAACAGTACGCATTCATCAAATTCGACGGAACGCGCGCCTACCATCATCCGAGCGACTACTTCCGAAACGACTACGTGGAAGCCTTTGGCAAGAGCTTCGGCATCGTCGTGACCGGAGAACAAGTCTACCAAGGAGTAGCATTCGTCCGAACACGCCGACACCTGTGGGTCGAGCGAGGGTCCGTCCACTTCGTCGACGGAAGCTCCTTTGAAGGAGAAAAGCTTGCGCGGGGGCGACCGCTCGACATCGCATGGGTGTCCATTCGGCCCGCGAAGGTCTTCGAGAAACCCCACGGCCGAGTCCTCCAAAGTCTCGACCGCCACACCGTCGTCCGCATTCAGGACCAAAAAGGCACTTGGGTGCGCCTCCTCTCCGGTGGTTGGATGCGGAGCGGCACACTCGCACGTCCCAAGATCGTCGAACCACCAGAAGGTCTTGGCCCAACCGAGCGATGGATCGACATCGACATCGAACAGCAGGTCCTCGTCGCCTACGAGGGACCTACGCCAACGTTCGCGACTTTGGTTTCCACGGGTCGCAACACGAGGGAGTCCAAAACCCCACTCGGAATCTTTCAAATTTGGGCCAAGCTCGACTTCAGCGACATGGACGACCTCGAGCGCACCGACGTTGACAAGAACTACGCCATCCAAGACGTACCCTGGGTCCAGTTCTTCAAAGGTTCCTACGGCTTCCACGCCGCCTTTTGGCACGACGACTTCGGCCGCCGCCGCTCCCACGGCTGCATCAATCTCTCCCCGGCCGACGCCCGCTACCTCTTCTCGTTCACGCACCCCGTCCTACCTCCGGGCTGGAACGCCATTCTCCCAGTGCCCGCCGATCGACCGACGACGGTACAAGTCCGAGACCCGCGCTCGCACTGAACAGGCCGCGCGGCCGGTTGTTTTCTCGGCGAATCGAGCACTTCCCACGCAACTTCCGCGACCCCAGCCCGATAACGGTTCGTGGTCTTCGCTGAGTACATCGTCTTGTTGGGAGTCGTCGTTCTGACGGCGGGCTTGGCGCTTTACGGCCTCGGCGTGCCACTCGTGCAGGCGTTCTACCTCACGAAGCTCTTCATTCTTCTACCCATTCCCTGAGGCAACAGGGAGCAACAGGAGGCACTCGTGAAAGACAACGAAACGAACATCCGGAACCTGGTCGCAGACAAGCACGGTCTCACCACAGTGGAGTACATCATCGTTCTCGGTCTGATTGCGGTGGTGGGCATCGCCGCGTGGCAGCAGTTCGGCGAGACGCTCACTGGCGAGATCCAGGCGGCCGAGGGCTACATCTCAGACGTCGTTCAGTAGCGGGCCGCTTGTGTCTGTTCTCATTCCCACTGCGATGGGGCTCGCTGTGCTGCTCGCGGGGGCATCCGCCGTCTCCGATGCGCGCTCTGCCACAATTCCGAATTGGATCACGCTACCTCCGATCATCGTTGGCCCGCTCGCCTACGCGGCTGCGTTAGGCTTCGAGTACGGGCTTCAAAGCCTCGCATCGGCATTCGCTAGCGGAATCCCTCCCTACATGATGTTCCGACGGCAGGCCATTGGCGGTGGGGATGTGAAGCTCTTTGCCGCCCTCGGCGCAGTCGCCGGATTCGATCCTTTCGCAGGTGTCCAAATCCAATTCGCCGCGTTTGCAATCGCGTTATTCGTTGCCCTGTGCGGCCAAGCGTGGAGAGGCAGGCTGTTGTCGACGTTGGCATCCGCCGCGGCCATGCCGCTAAACCGCGTTCTCCCTCTGCGCTACCAGCTTCGAGTGAGCGACGATCTCAGGACACCGGTTCGAATGGGCGGAGCGATTCTCCTGGCGACCGTAGCGTGTTCTCTTCCGCACTTCGCTCGCGCTTGGAGCGGATCATGATGCGCTCAGCGGCTCAGAGCGGCGAGCTCGTTCACGACCTTCGCGGCGTGGTGTTCTTGGAGTTCTTGGTCGCTTTCATGCCGGTATGGACCTTCGCGCTGTGCGTGTTCCAGCTCGCCCTGATCACCCGCGCCAACCTCATGGTGAAGCACTCGGCCGACGCTGCAGCCCGATCAGCCGCCGTCGTTCTTCCCGATGATCCTGCAGAGTACGGCGGCGAGCCGGAGATGAGCGTAGGTCGAAACCGGATCACCGCTGACGATCTCGCGAGAGCGCTCGGCGGTCTGGCGGCGGCGCTTCGGTCTCCTTCCAAGCGCACGATTGCAGCGGCCGTCTCCCAGGGCGTGATCGGCAATGCTGGCAGGTCAAGGCTAAACACGATTCGACTCGCGGCTCATGTTCCTCTGATGCCGCTGGCTCCACTCGACGTCGGCATGGACATGCGCGTCAGTCTTCGCAAAGCCCTCGGCGGACCGCGAGCGCTCGCAAGCGCTCTCTACTATCAGCCTTTTGCGGTCGCGGTGACTTTTCCGGACGAAGTTGGCGGGGTGGTACCGGGCCCCGAGGTTACCGTCCGTGTCACGTACGCCTACCAATGTAGCGTCCCACTCGCTCGGCGGATCATGTGTGGCTCCTTCGGCGATCTCCCGAGCGCCTCGGAGTGGAAGCAATCGTTTTTCACCATCGCGCAACGTCTCGTGGGCGGGCGGTTTCGCGAGCTCCAACACGAATCGACCGTGCTGATCCACGACGCCCCCTACACATACAAGGCTCGAAGCTCATGAATCCAAGCGGTCGGCGTCCGATCCTTTGCGATGACCGCGGCGCCATGATGCTCATGTCGCTCTTCCTCGGGCTGCTTCTGATCGGGACACTCTACTATATTCTCGGCGTTGGCGACGCTCTACTCTATCGCCGAGTGATGCAGGATGGCGCAGACGCAGGGGCGTTCGCGGCCTCGGTCATCGCTGCCAAGGGCATGAACCTTCATGCGCTCCTCAATGTCGTCATGGCGGTTACCGCAGGGGTGTTGCTGGTCATCCGAAGCGTCGAGGTCCTCCTCGAAATCGTCCTTGCGATACTTGGCGGTCTCGCCGCATCGATTGTCTTGGCTCCGAAGGCGCTCCCTCTCATCGCCGCGATCACCCCCGCCGAGGCCGCGGTGGAGAAAATTGGCGACGCGGTCGAACAGTTCGTTCGAATTGCTCACGACGCGCTCGATGTCGCTCACCATGCCGTTCAGCGCGGCTACCCTTTGCTTGCCGAGGCCCGTGCCGTCGACATGATGGCGTTTCAGGACGTCTATGATCCCCCGGTATCGGCCGGCTTCGTCGTGCCCCTGTTCGGACCTAGCTTGCCAGATGGAGGGCGCGGCTTGCCTGTGGAGGAGGCCGACATCGGGACTCTCTGCGATCGCGCTGCGAACGCTCTTGGCGACCGTCTCAGCAACGTCAGCACCAGAGTCCCGAGGTGGTTGCTCAAATTCCTCGGCGGAGTCGTCGCCAAGGCGCTTCGGCTCGGCAAGCGTCGTACCTGCGCTGAGGATATCGTTGAGTCTCCCCGTGGCGTTGTGGCCCGGCGTAGTGATGGAACCCAGGTTTGGTTGGGGCACGAGGAGTTCCAGTATCGTGGCTACACGATCGGGGGCGACCCGCATCGGCGCCACTGGAAGACCGGTGAGCGCGGAATCCGTGTAGCGCAGGGCGGTCGGACCCAGGGCCGCAACGGCAGCTACGAGGCGCACGCGGTAGGTCGGATCGGACTCGCCCAAGCGGAGTACTACTTCGACGGCAGGGAAGATCGGGCGGGGTGGCTGTGGAAGCAGCGGTGGCGCGCGCGTCTCCGCCGATTTCGGATCTCCCGCAGCTGGGTTCCTTCTGGCATTAGCGGCGCCTGCTCAGCCGCCGGAGGGCGCGTCTCCGCCGGAGGACTCGCGGCCGTCTGCGACGTGGTTAGGGATTTCTCGATCAACGCGATATCCGCGCACTGACTGGGTACGACTATGAAACTATCGACGAGACTGAAGTCGGATGAAAAAGGTACCGCTTACGTCGAGACTTTGCTCACCGTGCCCGTGCTGGGTTTGATTCTTGCCGGTGTGTTGGCGCTCAGCGCGACCTACGCGGCCAAGCTCGAGGCCAAAGCGCGAGCGCGCCGCGTGGCGTGGCTTCAGGCCGATTCGGGCGACTGCCCCGTGCGGACTTGTGAGAGCGCGGGGTGCCAGGCAGTCGAGGCCGAGTTGAGGACAGGTGGCCTCGACGCGCTCAACTCTTCGCGGGCTGGTGAGCACTCCCTTGCTTCATTCGTCGGGAACCTTCGGGATTTCTTTCTCGGGAAGACGACGACCGGCGTCGGGACCGCGAGGGCCACTACCCCGCAGCTGGTCGGTCCCGGGCAGACTTGGCAACGAGGCGCTACGGCGATCCTTTGCAACACGACGCAGCGGCAGACGGACTCGGGGGAGTCCATCCTCGACTACGCCTGCTCGACAGGCTTGAGCGCGACGGAGTACGCAAGTGAAGTGTGCAAGTAGTCGCTCGGGCGAGTGGTCGCCCAAAGCCATGTTTTGGTTCCGTGCGGCCTTGTTCATCGTGGTCGCCGGGGCAGTGACCGGCGCTCTGCTGCTGCGCGAGGCGAGGGCTGAATTCGACGGGGCGATGATGGGTCTCGGCTCGAGAGCCATGAGGCTTCCCGGGACTTCCCTGACAGAGGCGCGGACTCTTCGAATCAACGGTGTCGATGTCCTCTTCAAAACTGAAGTCGTTGATGCGTCTCTGGCTCAGGTGTTGCGCCACTACCGGGGCGTTTGCGCGACAGCGAGACGGGGTTCCGGCGACTCTGGGTCCTTCATCGGTTCTCTTGCTACGCGCAGTCGAATCACCGATAGGGACGGCTACGTCGCATGCGTCGAAACTGGGGTGAGTGATCTCGAGACCCTGGCTGAGCGATTGGCGAAGTTCTCCCGGACCTGGGACCTAGCCGACGTCGGCCCACTTCGATACGCATACGCGATGCGCGCCATCGACAGATCGGAAGACCGAACGTTCCTTCTGACGATGTGGGCAGACACCTCGATCAACCTGCGCGGCCTCATCCCTATCGGCACTGCCGATGCGATGGGCGCTGACCCAGTCGACCTGCCACGACCACCAAGCTCGCAGCGGATCCTTTCCGCCAACGAGGTCTCGGCTCCTTCCGGCATCTACGTCTACCGTGCGCACGCGGCCTCCACAGCCGAGTTCGTACGAGGCTACCGACGCGCTCTCTTGGAGCGCGGCTGGGAAATCCTCGAGCGCAACCCTCAGGAGTCCATCGAAGTCGATGGTGTTCGAGTTCTTTCGGCGGATAAGAGCGGACGCATGCTCAGCGTATTGGTCCACTCCGACACCTCCTCAGCGACTGTCGTTACGCTGCTCGTTTCGGAGGTCGACTAGTGGAATCATCCCAACCCTCTCGGAATCTGCCGCTCGTGGTCTCGATTGCCGTCGCCCTCACAGGCGGCGCCCTCCTTGGGATCTACATCAGACATTTCCAGCGGACGGCCGTCGGGGGCAAGCCAGTGGCGCTTCTTGCAATGAGCAAGGATGTGCCGGCGGGTGAACCGATTCGCGAGGAAATGCTGATCGCTCACGCCGTCCCCGAGAGCTACGTCGAGTCTCGGCAGGTTCTCGCATCGGAGAAGTCGCGCGTATTGGGAGTGCGCACCGCTATCGACCTCGAGGCTAATCAAACGCTCGCTTGGACCGATTTGACGAGCACCCGACGCGAGCGCAGCTCCCTTTCAACTCGCATCCCCCTGGGCATGCGCGCGATGAGCGTCACGCAAAGCGGACGAAGAGCGTTTGGGGAGCTCCTGCGACCGGGGGATCGTGTTGACGTGCTGTTGAGCAAGCTGAGACCCGAGCCCGACGCCCGAGCTGTGACGATTCCGCTCCTCCAGAACATCCTCGTTCTTGCCGTGGGCGACGACCTAGGGCTTGCCTACCAAGAGAGCGAGGGCCGCAGATCCGATATCGTGACGCTACTTCTGTCAGTCGATCAGGCGAGCCTTCTGGCCCATGCGAAGCGCGATGGAGAGATCAGCTTGACTCTCCGAAACGAGACGGACCTGGAGATCAACGAAGGCTTGCGAGAGACCGACGACGACGACGTGCTCGTCCAAGAAAGGCGCGCCAGGAAGCAGCGCCGTGTTCTGATCGAAAGGGTCGACTAGATGCACGGCGCCAGCATCAAGATGTCCCTCCTCACCGCGCTGCTTCTGCTTGGATCGCATGAGCGGCTCGCTGCGGATGCCAACGTACAAGAAGCGAAGACAATCCTCCTGCGTTTGGGCGAGCAGAAGAGCCTCTCTGCGAAGGGCGTCCGAAGCTACTCCGAAGGCGACCCCGGAGTAGCCGATGTTCGTGTGACCCGCGATCAAAGCCGTTTCGTGCTCGTCGGGAAGCGCGAAGGCACGACCTCTCTTCTTCTCATTCATGAGGACGGAGGGCAGGTTCAATACACCATCCAGGTCGTCGCGTCGGACGCGTCCAAAGGCTTCGGACGACGAGAGAATATCCGCTTAGACCTCTATTTCGTACTGATCCAGGACCGCTACACACACAAGATCGGGCTCAACTGGCCGGGTAACATCGGCCAGACGATCACTCCGTCGCAGGCCGCCATTGCGATCACCGGCGGCTCCGGGCTTCCGACCCAGAGCGCTTTTCAGATCCTCCCTCAGACTTTCCTCCCAAGCTTCGATCTGGCGCAAGCGAAGGGGTGGGCGAAGATGTATCGCCAGGCCACATTGGTGACTGCCAATGGGACCGAGGCGGTCTTCACGTCCGGCGGTGAGTTCAATGTTCAGCTTCAGAACAACCTCACGGTCAACGTTCAGTCTATCGAGTTCGGAACCAAAGTGTCGGTGCTACCCCGCTACGACGCGAGGACGGGTCGCATCGAGCTGGAAATCACTGCGGATGTCTCTGATCTAGACGCGGAGCGCGGAAGCCGTGGCATACCCGGCCGGGTCACCTCGCATCTGGAGACCCTGGTCAACCTGGAGCTCGGGCAATCTGTATCGCTCGCAGGGATCAGGGCGCGCACTGAACGACGAAGGAAAGACGGAATCCCCGGGCTAGCGATGGTGCCCTTCATCGGTGCCCTTTTTGGAACCCATGCGCGGGAGCTCAACGATGACGAGTCCTACATGCTCGTTGTCCCGTCGGTCGTCGAGCCGGTCAGTATGAGTCAACGCGACCGCGTCGAAGAAGCACTGAGGGTGTACGAGAGCTTCCAGGGCGACGTGAGCTCCTACCACCTTCAGGATCAACCCAAAGTGGGGGCCAAGAGCACACGTGGAGGGACTCGGCCATGACGCAGCGGTTCTCCGTCCGCTTGCGACACCCTGACGGGCAGCACGCGGAGCTCGATGTGCACACGGACCACACCCTCCTCGTTGGTCGCGACGTAGCGTGCGACGTAGTCCTGCCTTCGCCTGCGGTGAGCCGTTTTCATCTCGAAATCACGCGGGATGCAGAGGGGCTTCTCGTCACTGATCGCTCCTCGAATGGCACGCTTGCCGGCGACCTCCGCGTTCACCATTCGAGCGCCACGGTTCCGCCGCACGCGAGACTCCAGGTCGGCCCCTACACGCTTCAGATAGCGCCACAGTCTAGCGATCGCGCGTCTGCACAGTCTTGTCCAGAGCTTCGTCGGCACATCCACAGAGCCATGCTCGACCACCTCGACCTTGCCTCCCTCGATGCCGCCAACATGGACGACTCCGCCCTTCGCCCGCAGGTGGTCACCGCGCTCGAGAACATCGTCGCTACCTACGAGCCCGAGATTCCTGATGCAGAAGATCGAGAGCGACTCGTCGTCGAGATGACCGACGAAGTTCTGGGACTTGGACCACTCCAAGAGCTTCTCGACGATGATG
>JAHEEE010000015.1 GCA_024640845.1 Myxococcales bacterium
TCGTCAACAATGCAGGCGTCCACCTCGACTTGATGTCGGAGTGGAAAGAGCCGCACCTCACAGAGGACGGCTTCGAGATCCACTGGCGCACCAACTATCTCGGGACCATGCACCTCACCCACCTCTTGCTGCCCGCATTGAGGAAGGCAGCGGAGAGAAGCGGCGAAGCACGCATCGTGAACGTTGCATCGAAGCTCCATTTCAAGGGGTCCAACTCGCGGCTCTTCGGGGAGGCTGCGCCCTACAATTCCTGGAAGGCGTACGGCAGCACGAAGCTCGCACTCGTCCATGCGACGTTCGAGGCGGAGCGGCGATTCGCCGACGAGCTCGGCATTCACTCGTACTGTCTGCATCCTGGCGCGGTCTCCACGAACGTAGCCGAGAAGGGGCTCGAGGGAACGCTGGCCGGACGGATCCGCAATGCGCTCCTGTCCGTCGAAGGCGTCTTTCTCAAGTCGCCTGAAGAAGGCGCGCAGACACAGATCCATTGCGCGAGCGCCCCTAATCTTCCGGGCGGGATCTACTATGAGGAATGCGTAGCAGCCGAGGTGAGCAAGGAGTCGAGCGACACGGCGGTAGCGAATCGACTTTGGAATGAAACCGCCGCCTGGGTGAGCTCGCTACGCTAGCGCAGCTCATCAATCCGCCAGTGCGACGGCAGATCGAGCGATCTTCGGGCCTTCGCGTCGAACGCGACGAGCACGACCTCGAGCTTGCAGGCAATCTCGCCGTCGGCTCGTACGATCTGCTCGAACGTGAGAGTCTTGCGACTGATCTTCACAACCCGCGTCGAAAGCGTGAACTCTTGACCGTATCGACCCTCCGAGACGAAGTCGAGCGCGAGATGCACGAGCACGAACCAGGGAATCTCCTCCCGCCGCTCAGGCAGAGCCTTGAAGAACGCCGCGCGACCCACCTCGGCGAACGCGGCGTACGACCCGGAGCTGATGTGCCCCATGGCATCGGTGTCGGAGAAGCGAACTTGAATCTCGTTTTCCACGCTGGGCAGCGTGACCGGTTCCTTGATTGGTTTGGGCATGTTTCGAGCTCTCAGGACTGATAGAACGCCTGATGGCGCTGGCGCAAGCCCCCCAAGAGAGGCTCGGCGTCTGCGATAGAGTTGCGCTATACCGGCTGCAAATGAAGAAGAAAATGGCTCTCATCACCGGCGCCGGAGGCGGCCTCGGTCACGCGACAGTCGAACGCCTTATCGCCAAGAACTGGAAAGTCTTTGCGGCCGACATCTCGGAGGGCCTCCTCCGCTCTTCGATGCACGACCCCGACGTCGTCCCGGTGATCATGGACGTCACCGACAGCGACAGCATCCAAAGCGCTTATGACGCCGTCGCGAGTCAGACCGACCGCCTGGATGCCATCGTGAACTTCGCCGGCGTGATGGGGGTCGGCTCGCTGACCGACATCCCGGAGGAACGGTTGGCGCGTATCCTAGACATCAACGTGATGGGGACCTATCGCGTGAACAAGAAATTCTTCCCGCTGGTCGAAGCTGCGAAGGGCCGCATCGTGAACCTCAGCTCGGAGACGGGGTGGCAGAGCGCGGCGCCGTTCAACGGCCCATATTCGATGAGCAAGCACGCCATCGAGGCCTACTCGACGGCGCTTCGTCGCGAAGTTGCGCTCGTCGGCGTGAAAGTCGTGACCATTCAGCCGGGGGCCTTCCGCACCGACATGGTCGCGGGTATCGAGCGCGCGTTCACGGCGGCGGAGGCCGAGACGCCCAAGTTCGCTCCGGTGCTCCGCAAGCTCAAGGCACTTGCCGGTAAGGAGATCGAGTCCGCCAGAGATCCCGATATCCTCGCACAGGTCATCGAGACCGCACTCAGCGTGAAACGCCCGAAGCCGGTCTACTCCGTGAAGCCGGACAAGCTCCGGTCTGCGCTGGAAGCGTTGCCGCTCCGTGCGTCCGATCGCTTGTATCTGGCGGTGCTGCAACGCGCTCAGAAAGGCTGACCGGGTGAAGATCAAGCCCAAGCCCGAAGGCCTCGACAAGCCCTACGTCGGCAAGATCATCAAGACGATGTCCAAGGTGAACGTGGCCATCTACCGATGGACCGGAGGCCTGCTGGGCTCGAAATGGCGCGTGGGGAGCGCATTCCCATGGGGCGTTCCGGTTCTACTTCTGACCACGATCGGCCGGAAGAGCGGCCAGAAGAGAACGGCGCCCCTTCTCTTCATCGAAGACGCCAACCGCGTCATCGTCGTCGCCTCACAGGGTGGGCTTCCGAAGGACCCTCTTTGGTACAAGAATCTGGTTGCGAATCCCGAGTGCGAGGTTCAGATCAAGCGCCGCAAGATGAAGATGCGGGCGCGCACCGCAAGGCCGGGTGAACGTGCCGAGTTGTGGCCGAAGCTGGTTGCGCACTATCCAGACTATGCGAGCTACGAGACCTGGACCGATCGGGTGATTCCGGTCGTGATCCTCGAGCCGACGGCTGGTTAAACGAAACCGGCGCCAATCGATGACTGGCGCCGGTCTCATCACGTCTGTTTGCTGAAGGTCAGCCTGCGCAAGCCGTGGCGAGATCGCCAATGCACGACTCAGCCGCGGCTGTGCAACCCGCGTCGTCAGCGCACGCATCACACGCTTCCTGGTCGGCGATGGGTGGGAAGCAGACGTTGCTGGCCCCGAGGACACAGTTGTCCCGAATGCATTCCACCTGCGCACCGAAGCAGTCCGCGCAGTCCATGCTCAACGCGGGCGGGTCCTCCTGAAGGCATGCCGACGTTGCCGCTCCATCTCCACTTGCGGTCGTTGCGCAAGGCCCCACGGAGGTGTCGCCGAAGTCGGGCATGCAGACCATCGCGAGGTCGGAGCTATTGAGACAAGCATCCGTCGGGGTCACCGAGCCGCCGCCGCCGCCAACACCGCCAGCACCGCCAGCACCGCCGACACCACCTTCGCCGCCGCCACCGCCGCCGTTATCGTCGTTGCTATCGGAACACCCGAATGACGCAAGCGCGAGCGACAGACCAAAGATCAACATCAAGTTACGAACCATATCCACCTCCCCTGGGTACAAGTTTCCAGACTGGGTAGCGTTTTTCGCGCCGATACGCAAAAAGAGTGGCGCGACGCTTGGTGTCCGGGCGCACCAATACCTCAGGTTTGGCCAGTCCGACTGTCCCGCGGAATGCGCGCCGTGATGCGTCTCACGATCTCCGGCCAGTAGGCGGTGTCGAGGGCGACCAGCGGCTTTCCGGAGTTCATCAGCGCCACCGAGATGTCGCGCGCGGGGTCGGCCCAAGCGAGGATGTTGCTGAGACCTACGTGACCGAAGGCTTTCCCGCAGCGAAAGCCGTAGAGGCCGACGGGGTCAGTGCCGAGCATGAAGCCCATCGAATACGACAATGGCAACAAGATCATCCTGTCGATCTGCCAAGGCGTCTGCGGCTCGATGGCTCGGCGAACGGTTTCCTTGGAAAAAATTCGCCTACCATCCAACGAACCCCCTGTGCGGAGGAGCTCGAAGAAGCGACAGATGTCGTCGGGGGTGCCAAACAAGTTCGCGGAAGGAATGACGCCCATGCGGAAACGCGGATCGTTGGAAAGCTCAATGAGCTTTTCGATCGAGATTCCAAGTGAACGCTTGAAGATGTCTTTCAACGGCCAGATCATTCGAGGGCCGGTGCATGCATCGTACGCCGCCTCGTCGAGTCGCTCTCGCGGCAATCCATAGTTGAAATGGGTCATCGCGAGCGGTTCTGCGATCTCTTCTCGTAGGAACGAGCGGATGTCCTTGCCGGCGACACGACGGATGAGCTCCGCGAACACGAAGCCACTCGTCACCGCATGGTAGGCGGGCACGGTTCCGGGCTCGTAGGTTGGCCTGAGCTCGTAGATCAGCTCGAGGATCCTGTCTGGCTCCTCCAGCAGGTCGAGGTCGGCGGCATGGGTGGGAGCCGAGGGAATGCCGCCACGGTGCGTGAGCAGATCACGGATCGTGATGCGGTCTTTTTCGTGACGACCAAACTCGGGAACGAAAGTCGCGATGGGTTCATCCACGTGAAGCAATCCTCGTTGCGCAAGCAGGTGGATCAACATCGCGGTGACCGACTTCGAGCCCGAGAAGAAGTTGAAGAGCGTTCGCGGGGTCGCTTGAACGAGCTCGCCCCCCGGGGGATCGCCCGGCGCGTTTCCGCGCGCGTGTCCGATCGCGCGATCGAGAATGACCTCGCCACGTCGTCGGATACATAGACCTAGCGCAGGGTGGAAACCGGTCTTGTAGAAGTCGACGACCGCTGACCAGATCGCCTCCACCGCGCCGCGGTCGAGTCCGACCGAGGCCGGCGGGACCTCGACCGCGCCTCGAGCGGTCACCTCGTCCGGGTCGAATACGCGAACGCGTCTCGACGTCAGCCCGCGTATTCGCCAGCCCCTCAAACCAACCCGTGATGAAATTTCACGTCTGTCGGCATGCCGCGTTCCCCGGGGTGCATCGACAGCTCGGTGATGAAGTCGGGTTCGAAGCCGTCGGGGACCGTGATCTCGAGACGGCGTACGAGTGTGCCGAGGATCATCCGCATCTCCATCATCGCGAACTGCTTGCCGAGGCACACGCGGGGCCCACCTGCAAAAGGCGTATACGCACCTCTCGGCAAACGGCGCTCGAAGTCGCGGTTCCACCTCTCCGGCCGGAACTCCATCGGCTCGTCGTAGTACTTCGGGTTCCGGCCCATCGCGATGTGCCCGATCGTGACGGTCTGACCTTTCTTGATCTCGTAGCCCTCGATGACGAGGTCGCGCTGCGCCTGGCGGGCGTACGCCCATACCGAGGGGTACAAGCGAAGCGACTCTTTGACGACCATCTCGAGATACGGAAGCTTCGGCAGATCGTCGACTTGCAGGCGCCGGTCGCCAACGGCGCTCTCGAGCTCCTCGCGCATCTTCGCGACCTTGTCGGAATTCTTCGCCAAGAGATACCAGGTCCACACGAGGGCATGAGCCGTGGTTTCATGGCCCGCGAAGATCAACGTCATCGCTTCGTCGCGAAGCTGTTCGTCGCTCATTCGGCCCTGCTCGTCCTCGACGAAGACCATGTGCGAGAAGAGGTCCCCGCGGTCTTTCTGGCTCGTGAGGCGGTCTTGGTGCACGCGGCGGATGATGTCTTCGATCTTCGCGATCGCCCTCTTCTTTCGACGATTGCTCGCCGATGGCCACCAATCGGGACGCGGCACCATATTGTCCGCGTCCTTGACCAGGATCTCGCTCACATCGCCGATCGCCTCGCGAATGATCTTCGAGTCTTCTTTGCCGATGTCGATGTCGAAGAGCGTCGCCGCAACGACCTCAAGTGCGAGTGCGTTGAGCTCGAGTCGCATGTCGCGCCGCTCGCCCTCTCGCCATCGATCGAGCATCCGCTCGGTAAACTCCACCATCGTCGGCGCGTACGCATCCACGCGCTTCTTGTGAAACCCTGGAAGGATGAGCTTGTGCTGCCGTTTCCATGATTCGCCGTCGTTCGGAACCAGCCCGTTGCCGAGGAACGGCTTCCACATCTGCTTGATGTAGTCCGGTTTGTAGAAGTCGGCCCAGTGCGTGACGTTGATCCCGTACACGACCGCAGGATCCCGAACGAAGAGCAAATCGCGAATCAGCGCGCGCGAGACGAAGACGTCGCCGTGCTCTTCGTGCTTCTCGACCAAAAAACCCGAGCGATCCTGGATCATCTCCATCAGGCAGCCCCAAAACCAATGCCCGCGGCGCCGGGGGATCGGCTTGGTCGGCATCGAGCTCGGTGGCGCCGGAACGGCAGCCTCAGCAGTCACGCAATTAGCCCTTCCTTAAGGGGGTCTTCCCCCCTTTTCTTGTAGACGGAGGGGGCGGGACTTCGCAAGCCGAGATCGTTTGATGTTATAAGCGGAGCCGTTTGTTGGAGGTCGAATGAGTGCATCGAGTGATGGTCTGCCGCTGAGCTTGCGCAAGAAGGACATCTTTTTCGTTGTTTCCTTCTCCTTCTTCGCGTTTTCGTCCTTCTTCTCGGACTCGTGGCACGCGCTCGGATTGCTCGAAGGAGACGGCTTCTGGCCCACCGCGAACCGCTGGTACGGGGAGATCGCCAAAGACTACTTCTTCATGGCGGACCACCAGTACGTCCGAGTGAACACCGGGATCTCAGGAATGGTCTACGGCCCCTTCTACCTCGTGTTGGTCTATGCCTTCATCAAGGGCAAGAATTGGATCCGGACACCGGCGCTCATCTACGTCGGCGCAATGCTTCACGGCTGCACGGAGTTCCTCATCTACGAGTACTGGATTGGGCCGCCTCCGGGCAACGCGGTCGTCTTCTGGCTGTTCAACGGCCCCTACTGGGTCATTCCATTCATGCTCGGGGTTCGCATGTGGAAGCCCCAGCCGTTTGGTGCGGCAACCGCATAGAGCGAGCTACTGGGCGAGCAAAGTCGCGACGAAACCGCCCTTGGCGGGCAAGCGGATCGACACCGGGTCGCCCGCTTCAACCGTGACGCTCGAACGCTCGAAGGACGTCTGACTCTCGCCCTGCTCGATCAGAGTCATCTCGTAGCTCGTCTCCGGGTCGAGGAAGTCGAGATCGAAGGAATACTCGATCGGCGAGCCCATGGCGTGGATGCCTCCTAGGTACCAATCATCCCCCTTGCGCCGGGCGAGGATGACGTGGCCGTCGATGCTCCCGTGAACGAGGAGCGTGTCGTCCCAAGCGACTGGCACCGTCGACATGAAGTCGCCAACATACGGGTAGGCGTCGAACACCGCACGATATCCAGTATCCGCATTGGAGTCCGCGCGGTCCGCAAAGTGCTGGATACCCGATTCGAAGACGACCGAGAGCGCAAGTGAGTGCGCGTAGGGCAGGCCGACGGTTCGGAGCGCATCCTCAAACACGACTGGCGTGTAGTCCATCGAACCCACGGTATTGCGCAAAAGGACGTGGTGGACGTTCGTTAGTGCGTCCGGCGCACCTTGTACGGCCGCGAACTTGTAGACCTCCGCCCCATTGACGGCTTCCTGAGTAAGTAGATGCGGATAGGTCCGCTGCCATCCTCGCGGCACCGTCGAGCCGTGAAAGTTCACGAGGAGCTCGAAGTCGGCTGCATCTCGGAGAATGCCGAGATACTGATTGATTCGATCCTGCTTGTCGCTGTTGAAGAAGTCGACCTTCACCCCGGCAATACCCCAACTCGCGATCTTCTCCATCTCATCTCGGCGGTCCGGTTCGATCATCTTGTTGAGCGGGGTCTCCAGCGGAGATGGTGTATGCGGCCCCCCCGAATTGTACCAAAGCAGTAGCTTCACTCCCGCCGTAGCGGCTTGTGCGACGAGGTCGCGAACCTGCTGCTCCGCGTCGTCCCACTGGTCCCACTTCGCATCGATGAGCACGTAATCCCATCCGTATTCCGCTGCGAAATCGATGTACTCGGATTGGAGCTCCGGGGTGCCCGTTTCTTGGCTGAACCAGGACCAAGCGGCGCGCCCAGGAGATATCCAACTCGGGTCTTCGACGGTGGAGGGAGCGCTGATGTCGTCCACCAAGGTCGACTCGACGATCGTGGCGAGATCCCCGACGACAATCACACGCCATGGCGTCGCAAACGGCAATTGCGATTTGGGGAGCGACGCACCGACGCCCTTGCCCTCTCTCTCATCGGGAAAGCGGATCTGATACAAGTTGCCCTGCGGGGTTTCGTTAAGGCGTGTGCCGCAATAGCTCTCGTCGAGGTCGGCCTCCGAGACCAGAACATAGGCGCCGCGGCCACCGAGCTCGAACGCGGTTGGAAAGGCGAAGCCCGTACGGTCGATCGGTTCGCCGAGCGAAAGAAGGATCGGAGGCTGCTGGTATTCCCCTGCGGTCGGGACGAACACGAGGTCGCCCCCATCGTACGCGCGCGTGAGCACCCTCGCTCCGTCGGGAATCGCGAACCCGGTCGACTCACTCGTGACCTCGGACTCGCCGTCGCCCAGCAGGCGATAGCGAAACGCGACGCCATCTTCGTGTGCACGCAAGATCAGCTCTGCGCGTGCACCATCGGCGGCCTCGAGCGGCACGATCGCCTCGCTGCCGAGAACACGGCGCTCGCTGCGCTTCCCCGTTCTCATCGTGTACGACTCGTCGATCGTTCGAACAGAGCTCTCCGACATCGCGACACCGCCCGTGAGGTCGTGGGTCGTCGAAGACAGACCCATCGGGCTGGTCTCGACGATGATCTCGCCGCCTCTCGTGACGGAGTAGGTCAGCCGCCCCTCGTCATCGGTTGTCACGGCGATTTGCACGTCGCCACTCGGCGATGCAACCACGACTTCCTGGACCGGTTTTCCGCCCTGCGAATCGCAACCAAAAAGCGTGAGCCAAACGAGCCCGAAGCTCAGTGTGCCGAACCGACCAACCAGCATGTGCACCTCCCGGCGAGGGTAAGTTCTTTACCAGCAGCGCTTCAACAACTATACGCCCCCTCATGAAGAAGACTCCCTTTGGTTTGTCCTTGCTCGCTGGCTTGGGCGTGTTGATGGCAGCGTGCGGTGACGACGGCGGCAGCAGCGTCGATGACTGCCCGACTGGTCAAGTGACGTGTGATGGCGTGTGCATCGACGCGGTTACGGCAACCTTGGGCGGACCCAACGGCCTGCAGGCGGCCGTCTTCAGTCCGAGCTGCACGTTCAGTAACTGCCACGGTACGGAGGGCACCATGCAGGCTGGCCTCGAGCTCAGCTCAGTTGCGGTCTCGGCAACCAACCTCGTCGATGTAGATTCGACTCAGGTTCCGTCCCGCGTTCGTGTTGCCCCGGGCGAGAGCGGCGCGTCGTACCTGATGAACAAGCTCGATGGCGTCAACATGGCGCCCACGACTCAACAAATGCCGATTGGTGGCATGCTCTGTGCGGCAAGGCTCGAAGCCGTTAGGCGCTGGATCAACGACGGCGCGCCCCTGGAATAGCACCCATAATGGTTCGATAGTTGCGCGCCCGTCGCCATGGTAGTCTCATGGCTCTCATGGGACGCTCACTCGGCCCGACCGCTCTCCTCTCGCTCGCGCTGTTGCTCGTCGGCGCAAGCAGCTGCGAGCCTGAGCTCGTTTCGCCGAAGGGCGGCTACCTGATCGTCGACAATGTCTTCAGTCCGGTACGGATCCACGCCTCGAGATTGGAAGGGGCGGGGCGCCTCGAAGCCTTGTTGCCCAACGGCGCCTGGACCCTGATTCATTTCGAGCCGGGCGGGGCATTCATCTACGACGAGCGCCTCCCCACAAACGTGTGGCACTGCTCCAATCCCGGTGGAACCGAAGGGTGCGTCGCGCGGCTGCGAGTGGCGCACGACGAGGGGCCGGTAGGGTTCAACGCGGCATTCGGCACCGGCATCGTGCACGTCTGCACGGCCAACTACGTGCAACGGCAGGGCCGCAAGCACTGCGGCGTCCGTGACTTGGAACGCTCGAGCGGAACGCCCGAAGACCAAGACGTGTGGCTGCCAGCGGCCAAAAGCCTCGCAGCGGAGCAGAACATCGACCCCCTCTACGAAGGAGCATTCCGGTGGCATGGCGACCCATGGAATCGCCTGGTGTGGGGCACGCACGACTTCAAATACACCGACGCCGACTCGCCGCCAACCGGCACCGCGGCAGAGGAGCCGTCGGGGACCTTCTACGACTACGCATGGGATCCGGACGCACCGGAGGTCATCGTCGACCTCGGCGTGCCCTCCAACGCGCAATGGAAGGCCTACAGCATGGACCTCGGAGCCTGCTCGTTCTTCATTCCCTGGGCGTGGGAAGATCGGCTCGACGACGCCTACTACACGGCGGGCCTAGGGGCCTTCCTCGAAAATCGCGGCCTCGCCGAACGCTTCATCGATGAGATGGTGGACACCACCGAGCCGCGTTGGCAAACCGAGGTCAACGCCCTACTCTGGATCGACGGGACCGCGGGCATCATCCCGAACGAAAGCGCGAGCCCGGAGTTCCACTACCGGCTCTCGGAAGACAGCGGTGAACCGCAGATCTGTTTCAAGCAATACTTCCACGCGAGTAGCGACATCTCCCCCAAACCGGACCACTGGTATCGTTTCGACCAGGCCATTGGTGCTCTCTTCCTCGAATTGCTCCCCTTCATCGGCGACTGCGGATTAAAGAACGTGGCCTTCCGTTATTGCGGCACGCCAAGGGTTCAGGCCGGCGTCGGGAGGTTCGATATCGATCCGTCGTCGGTTCACATCGCACATCAGGGCTACCCATGGGGCAAGGTGATCTGCAACAATCGCTTCGTCCCGCGGTTCATCGATGGCGTGCGGCAAACCTTCTCGCCCGGCGGCGAGGGCGCGACACAGATCGACGCGGGAGTCGCGCTTCTAGTCGAGACGCTCGCGGACACGCTCGGGCTCGACGTGCGTAGGATGGAGATCTCTCCGCGCGGCATGTATCTCGTCACCGCGGAGAGCACGTCCGATCCGCAGTACGGTCTGGGCGACTGCCTCCCCGACCTCGACCGCGAGCCAACGCTTCCGAGCGCGAGCCGACCCACGGAAGTTGGCATCGAGTACCGAGCTCGGGGCATCACCCGTTTCTAGGCACGTTTCAGTCGTAGCTCAGCCCCCCCCGAGCCTCGTCGACATGCGTGTCGTATGGTTCGCCGGCGTCGAGCGCGCTAACCGCGGCATCGAGCGCTTCGAGCGCCGCGGCGGACGCAAACACGGCGTCCTTCAAGCCCGCGTCGATCGCGACCGATTGAGTTGCAGCTAGCTGCACGATGGCGCGGCGGAGGTAATCGCGTTCGCTGATCCCATGGTCGGAGCCGGACTCGGAACGGTCGATCAGATCGAGCGCCTGCTCGACACCGGCGTCCACGCGCGTTTCGGCGGGCAACTCCGCTACCATAGCGGGGACATATCGGGTCATGCCGTTCAAGGTGCCCTGGTAGACCATCCCATCGGGACCGACCGTCGTCGCGGCGTACACCGAGTTCTCGCACGAGTCGGGGACCACTTCGAGTACATCGGCTACGCCCGTAAGAATCCCCGCGATACCACTACTGTCGCCCGGGCAGGTACCCGGACCGGCCGGAGTCCACACCCGCGAGGCCCCGGTCTCGAAGTCGAGCCCTTCTAGACCCCACTGGCCGTCGCGTTGGCCGGCGCCGTACACGAGGCCCGCCGCTTCGCTGATGCTCGGGATCCCGTTGGGCACGCTGATGTCGGGGTTTGCCCACACCGTCGAGCACGTGCGCGTCTCCGGATCCCAGTCGATGCGCTCGAGACCAAACGGCGCCTTCTCCGGAATCCCACCCTCGAGCGCTGACACGAGGTTCTGCGCGGCCGCGCCGAAGTTGCCGATTGACGGCGGATTGATCGTCGGGTTCGTCAAGAGGTCGTTGACCACGACCGCCGCATAGCCGCGCACGGCCACGGACTGCTCCGAGATCGCCTCGGTTGCACCCGTTCCGAAGTCGACCGGCACCTCGCAGGCGATTCGGCGGTCCTTGCCCGGCGCAATCGGCTCCCAGTCTTCGGGTATCTCATCGCGCCAAAAGAGAACCAGGTTCATGAGCGCTTGGCCGTCCGTGATGACGACGAACCGATCGTCGTCTGCCTTCGTGCCCATCAGGCTCGGTGTCGAACCGGAGCCTGGACCCAGGCGAATCGGGCTCGGAACCTCCTCCGCGACATCGTACTCCGCGCGCCATGCACGGGTGAGCGCGCTCCCATCCCAATCGAAACGGTACATCGCCGCACTCGTGAGTACGTAGAGGCCACCGTCCTCGTCTGCGGCCACGCTGTTGGACACGATCTCCAAGTCGTCCGGGTCGGCGGTCGAGCACCCTTCGTTGGCGGAGATGACGGGGACCTCACCCAGCTCGTCAGGATCGGCATCGGGCGAGATCACGAAGAGGTTGCCGAGCTCGGTGACGAACACCAGCTGCTCGTCATAAGTGAGCGACATCCCGGCGATCAGGTCGTCTTCGTTGCAGAACACCTCGTCCGGCATGAAGATCCGCTTCTTCAGCTCCACTGGTGAGGCTCGATCGCCATTGACGCTATCACCGAAGATGGAGACGAACCGCGTACGGCCAACGATGAATCGGTTCTGGGAGTCGACGGCGTTGTAAGCCCCACTCAGCCCGAGCGTAAACGTAGGCGAGTTCTCCTCCCGCTCGGAAGGGACGTACCAGTCGATGATCTCGAAGGTACCATGATCAACCTTGAGAATCGCGGCATCGAGCCCCGGAACGGTCGACCAGATGGCTCGGCCCCCGTCTTCGTAAGGGCTCGTGAACGAGGCGACGACCGGAATGCCCGCGCTCGGAAGCACGAGATGCTCGCTGGTGGTCGTGGCAGCGTCGGTCGGGCCGGCCATCGCGGAGGACCCCTGCGCGTAGCTGCTTCGGTGAGAAGCAGGCCAGAGGGCATCCGAGAACGCCGTGCTGCAAAGCGGCTCGTTCGGAGCAAGGGGAGTCTGGCAGAGATCGGACACGTCCGTGGTGGGCGTGTATCCGCTCTCGGTGCCGCCGCTGCTGGTACTGCACCCGGAGAGAGCGACGACGAGGACAGCGGCGAAAAGCGAGACTGGAATCGTGCGTAGCCGACGCATTATCGACATTTCCTAGCAGGAGATGCGCGGCGGCCAAACGGCGTTATGATCACCGCATGTCCGCTTTCGATGAGCTCGCCGAGGCTCGCTACGTGAATCTCGAAACATTCCGCAAGAATGGCACCGGCGTGCAGACCCCAGTGTGGGGCGCCCCCGACGGAGAAGAGATCGTCATTTTCACGAACGGCGACTCCTACAAAGTGAAGCGGCTTCGGAGAAACAAAGCCATCCGCATCGCTGCATGCGGTGTCCGGGGAGCGCTCAAAGGGCCGTGGCACGAGGGTACCGCCCGCTTCGTCGACGACGAGGCCGGCAAGGGGTCCGCCATGCGCGCGCTTCGCAAGAAGTACGGTTGGCAAATGATGCTAGCCGACTGGGGCGGCCGGATCCGAGGCTCGAAGAAGAACTGGAAGATCATCGCGGTCCGTTTGGGTGCGGCATAACCGTCTAGTCGCGCCGTCGAACCAAGACCCCGACGTAGGGAGAGAGCCACCAACCGGACTGCTCGAAGAAGTTCCCTTTGCCGGTGAACGAGTATTGGAAGCCCACGTCGATGTGGACGCCGCTCTCTTTGATCTTGAAGCCGAGACCAGCCTTGCCAGTGAAACCCGGCGTGAAACGATAGACAGAGTAGGTTCCGCACCACCAATACCCAAACCCACCGCAGGCGACTCCAGTCTCTGCGAAGTTCCAGAAGTTCATGTCGAAAGAACCGCTGAGATAGGGAAGGACGACTTTGAGGTCGGGGACTTGGAAGCGGAACTCGGGAAGCGAGAGATAGATGCGGGTCAAGGGATGGCGCCCCGAAAGTACGTTCCCGTTGACGACCTGCCCGTTTAGATCGACCGGCGTCCACTGAAGACCGGCATCCCCGCCGATGATGAACCAGCCGAAGTCCGCACCGCCGAAGAAGTTGATGTTCGCTCCGGGCCGCACCGCATCCCTTGGCACGTCGAGGACGATCGGCACACCGATGTTGAGGCTCCATGTGAAACTGACCTCGAGTGGCTTCTTTCCACCCGGTTCCTGGAGCGGAGGCGTCTCCGAGACCATGTCGCCGGGCGGCACCGTGGCCGTGGTCGACATCGCATCTTGCGCGCAAACCGTGGAAGCAGAGGCACCCATCGCCAATGACAAGAACGTACAAGCCAGTCTCTTCATCAGAACCTCCCCGAAGCGCCCCGACTTTATAGCGAGGTCCAAGCTTGTTCAACACTTCGGGCCGCCTTGAGAGGGCGCACGACTTCGACTAGCACTACCGCTCTTTGGGGGCCGTTCCGTAGGCCCGACGGACGTTTTTTCGAGGAGAGAACATGCACACGGCAACATTCAGTCGACTTCGGCGGCCCGCAATTTACGGGTTTGCTCTTGCGTTTAGCCTTTCGCTCGCGTCGGCGGCCTTCGGGCAAACCGACACCCCGGAAGACAAGAAGTCGACCGCCGCCCAGATCCGGGAGCTCATTAGAGCGCTCGAGACGCGGCGGACGGAGCTCGACGATCTCGCCAAGAAGATCGGAAAGAACCCGGACCACGCCGCTGCCGTCGTGATGGAAAAGGAAATCTCCGAGCGGCGCGAGAAATATCGGCGTGACGTCGCAAACCTGGTGAAGCTCGTGGTCAGCGGCGAGGACGCCGGGGCCGACGCCGCCCAAGGCCGCGCCGTCGCCATCGAGATCCTGGAGGCCGAAGCACCCAAGATGAAGGAGACGCTCGCGGAGCAAGAGAAGCAGATGTTGGCGCTGATCGACACCTCGGAGAGTGGCACCCCTCAGGAGGCAGACAAGGCGCGAACTGATCTCATCGGCGACATTTCATCGGCGACTCGCTTGCTCAAGTATGTGAAGTCGAACGTCGACCAACGACAGCAGCTTGGGCTCGATGTGGAAAGCGACACCAAGCACCTGACCGAGCGGCTCCAGGCGCGGGCCGACGTCAGCGTCGGGCTGCTCAAGAGCACCAAAGAACAGATTGATGAGCTCGCCAAGCGACCTGGTATAGATGCCGACGCGGAAGCACAAAAGGAGCTCTCCACACTCCGAAAGCAGCGGGATGCCTTGGCCGAGAGCCTTCGCACGACCGCCGATTTGATGGACCAGTACGGCCTCGACACTTCCGAGCTTCGTCAGAGCATCATCAGCGCCACGGGCAAGCTCTCGCAAGACATCCTGAACAAGGACGTCGCCGCGGGTTTGTTGGAATCATCCGCGGCGGACGCCGCCGATTGGTTCCGGACGAACGGGGCCGAGATCGTCTTTCAACTGCTCACCTTCCTGCTGATCCTCTTTGCATTCTGGATCCTGGCGCGCATCGCGAGGGGAACGGTACGCCGCGTAATCGAGCGGTCGAAGATGCAGATCTCGAGCCTTGCAAGAGACTTCTTCATCAAGATGACCGGTCGAACGGTGATGTTACTCGGGTTCCTCATCGCGATCGCACAACTCGGCGTCGAGGTGGGCCCGCTCCTCGCCGGCCTCGGCATTGCAGGCTTCATCGTCGGCTTTGCGCTTCAGGACACCTTGTCGAACTTCGCATCCGGTCTGATGATCCTGATGTACCGCCCCTTCGACGTGGGCGACGCCATCGAGGCGGCCGGTGTGACAGGCAAGGTCGACCAGATGAATCTCGTCTCGACGATGATTCTAACATTCGACAACCAATTATTGATCCTGCCGAACAAGCAAGTGTGGGGCGGTATCATCCGCAACATCACCCATCAGGATACGCGCCGCGTCGACATGACGTTTGGCATCGGCTACTCGGACGACATCCAGAAGGCCGAGGAGGTTCTCACCGCGATCGTGACCAGCCACGAGAAGGTGCTGAAGGATCCGGAACCGGTCATCCGTCTACACACGCTCGGCGATTCGTCCATGGATTTCATCGTCCGCCCATGGTCGAAGACCTCCGACTACTGGGACGTGTACTGGGATGTCACGCGCGAAGTGAAGCGGCGCTTCGACGAGGAGGGGATTTCGATTCCGTTCCCCCAGCGCGACGTGCATATCTATCAGCAAGCAGCGAGCGGCGACGGACGGGATGCCTCCGATGTGCAGCGCTCGGAAACCGAGACCTCGGCGCAGACCCCGATTCCGGTCGACGAAGAAGACGTTTAGCTCTCTTCGTTGGCCTTGCGCCGCTGGCGATCGCCAAACCAAAAGAATGGCTTCAGGGCCTGAAGGCTGAACTCTGGGAAAGGGCGAAGCGCGTGCGCTAGCGCTCCGCGTGCCCGGGGAACGCTCACGGCGAGCCTGGGGCTGTCGACCATCTCGAGGACGACGCCGGCCACTTCCTCGACAGTCAGCAGCTTCGGTGCGGCGAAGGCAAGCCCGGCCTCCTTCGCGCCTCGTATGTTTCGCACCATGTCGGTGTCGATGGCATCGGGACAAACCGCGCTGACCTTGATGGGAATCGACGCGCGAGCGAGGTCGCCGGCGAGAGAGATCGAAAACCCGAGGACGTGGTGTTTGGTCGCGCCGTAAATGGCGAGACCCGGCACGGGTGTCAGCGCAGACATAGAGGCAATGTTGATGATCTGCCCACCCTTGGCGCGCATCGCTTCCACCGCGGCGAGTGCTCCCCAGGTCATGCCAAGCACGTTGACCTCGACCATCTGTTTGATCTCGTCCTCCGAGTGGTCCCAGGCGTTGCCGGCATAGAGCACGCCTGCGTTGTTGACCCAAAGCTCGAGGTAGCCCCGCTCGTTGGCCGCTCGCGCCACCTCGCGATGTGACTCGGGATCGCGAACGTCTTGCTTCATCGACCACGCTCCGTCGCCGAGCCTGCTTGCCGTCGCGGCGGCGGCCGCCTCGTCGATGTCGGTCGCGAGCACCGCGAACCCCTTGGCGGCCAGACCGGCCGCAATTTCACATCCAAGTCCTTTGCCGGCGCCTGTGACCACTGCGATCTTCATGAGCCCTTCTTGGCCGCTTCCCCATGAAACTTCAAGTGCGGTAGACACTCAGCACGCGTCCGTCTAGCATCGCCCGCATGCGATTTTCTGCTTCTTTGCTTTTCCTTTCATGTGCGGTTCATTTCGTGGCGGGATGTGGTAGCGACAGCAGCTCGGGAACCGCGGGTACGAGCGGTTCCGGCGGCTCGGGCGGCCAAAGTGGCTCGGGCGGCATGGTCCCGGCGCCGCCTCTCGGCTGCGATCCGCTCACGCCGAGCTACTGCGCATTCCCCTACCCGAACGACTACTACACCGTCGCAGACCCCAGCACAGCGACCGGCCGCAGGCTCGCGCTGCCCGAGGAGATCATGCCGCCCACGACCGGCGGCCAGCGATCGCGCCCCGGCGCGTTCAACGAGATGGACGGCTTTTCTCCGGGCATCGCCGCGATGACCCACCTCCCTGGCGCGACGGTCACGGGCCTCGCAACACCGGACACGATTGAAGACTCATTGCTGGCTGACTCACCGACGGTGATCCTCAACGCGCAGACCGGAGAGCGTGTGCCGCACTGGGTGGACCGTGATGAGTGGGCCGTCCAAGCGAAGCTGCGAATGGACGCGGGCGAAGACAAGCCGAATTTTCCGACTCTCACTCGAAGCGTCGAAGAGCTTCGAGAGGAGCAGGCGATGATGCTGCGCCCAGCGGTTCGGTTGGACGACGCAACCCGCTACATCGTGGCGTTTCGAGATGTCGTCGACGCTGAAGGCGCGCTCGTGGATCCTTCGCCCGGGTTCGCAGCTTTGCGGGATGACGAGCCTTCCGGCGACGACGTCATCGAGTCGCGTCGCCCACGCTTCGAGGAGATCTTCAGGATCCTCGGCAATGCCGGCGTCGAGCGGGAAGACCTTCAGATCGCTTGGGACTTCACCACCGCGAGCCGCGAAAACAACACGAGCGCGATGGTCCACATTCGTGACGATGCGTTCGAGAGTTACCCCGATGGGGTCCCCTACACCATTGAGGTGATCGACGATACGAGGGAGGGAATGGCCTGCCGGCTCGAGATCACCTTCGACATGCCGCTCTACATGACCGGCGGCGAGACCGGCGAGCTTCTCAATCTCGGAGATGACGGCCTGCCCGAGCAGAACGGCACCTACCCCTACGCGGCGGCGATGTTCGTGCCCGAGGCCGCGCAGACCACTCCGGCTCCACTCGTCGCTGTCGGCCACGGCCAGCTTGGCGCCAAGGAGCAGGTGTTCGGCTACAGCGAGCTATGGGCCAACTACAACCTCGCCGGCTTCGGACTGGATCACAAGGGGTTTTCCTCTGATGACGTACCGACGGTCATCAGCGCGATTATCGGTGGGGACATGTCCGTCTTCCGTGCGATCCCGGAACGAATGCACCAGGGTCACCTGAACTTCCTGATGGCGATGCGGACTATCGCGAGAGAAGCCGAAGGAGGCGCCTCCACGACTTTGAATCAGACACTCGCCAACGAATGCGGCGGGGCGGTGCTCGACGGGACGAAGCGCTTCTACTTCGGCGGCAGCCAGGGAGGCATTCTCGGCGCCAGTATCATGGCGCTCAACCTCGACATCGAACGGGGTTTGCTCGCCGTACCAGGTCAGTCGTACAACCTGCTCCTCAATCGGAGCGGCAATTTCGACGAGTACGCAGGCCAGCTCTACCAGGTCTATGGTTGGAACGCGCTTCACATTCAGATGAACCTCGCGTTGATTCAGGGCCTCTGGGATCGCGCCGAGCCGACGGGCTACTCGAAGTACATTCGAACCGATCGGCTGCCTGGCACGCCTGCACACGATGTCCTGATCCAGGTCTCGAAGGCCGATCATCAGGTCACCAACCTCGGCGCACACATCATGGCCCGCACGATCGGGGGCGTGGTGAATCTGGCGCCGGCGATTCGGCCGGTTTGGGGAATCGAAGAAAAGACCGGTCTACACTCGGGCTCGGCAATGCTCGAGGTGGACTTCGGCAACGACGAGCCACCGATCACGAACATCCCACACTGGGGCGACAGGTTTCCCGATCCGCACGGCCGGGCCGCGGAGCTCGCAGAGCTGGGCCCAGCTCTCCTAGGATTCTACGAAACCGGCGAAATCGAAAACCCGTGCAACGGCCCCTGCAACGAAGACGATCTGATTCAGCAGTGAGTTGCTGGCATGAGGCGGTGGGGAGGACTGGGGACCTGGTTTGGTTTAATTACATCCGACCCGCCCACCCCCACCGCGTAGTCCCAGTATCACTCTCACGCGAGTGAGCAGCGTGCCTCCGCGCGCTTCGCTTCGCTCGCGCTTGGCGGCGCATGCGCGCCGGGCTTCGCCCTTCGGGCTCGCGCTACCGCGCATGTCTTGGGGCCGGGCTTCTTGCGTGCACACAGTGTCGCAGCCCTTTGGATGCAAAGAGTCGTTCATAAGGGGCTCGGAAAAACGCGATAGGGGTTGGAGCGGGCGTGCGAAGTGACAATCGGCAGGCCAGCAACCACCCCCGATTGGCGCGCCGCACCGAGGGGCGGCGTGCGTGGCCTGACCTCCCCAGTTCTACGGGCCACCTTTGCAGGCCGCCCCGTCCCGTGAAACCCCTATCGTGTTTTTCCGAGACCCGTGTGCACCTCGACGCCCGGGCATCTTGCGCTGACCCCTACTAGATCCACCCCGCGCTTCCGAACGCGATCACGCAGATCGCGTCGAAACCCAAGATGGCCCCGACTGCGGCGGCTTGTCGCTTGATGCACTTCATGTCGTGAACCCAGTACGCGACTACAAAGAAGGGGAAATAGCCGAGGAGGAAAATCAGCCAAGGCGCCGAGCGATTCCACCAGGAGTAGTCCCACGTGAGCGCGTCGACGTAGTTGAGCATGTACTCGATGAACACTGCGAGAGCGCTGAAGAACACGGCAAAGAACCAGCGGTTCGGGACGCCGAGTATCTTGGCTTCCTTCGGAGGCAACATGACCGTCGTCACGATCCCGAGGATGGCGAACATGAAGCAGATCTCGATGTTCAACCCGATGAGAATCAAGTAAGCGGTGTCGCCCGGCGCGGCCCACGCAGGCGCGTAGCCGGTGAAATGGAAGATCAACGAGTTCCATGTCTCGTTGAACCAATCCATTCCCCAGAGCGCCAACCCAGCGAAGACGACGCTGTAGTTCTTTCGCCCGATCTGGTCGTGATAGATGTAGAGCACGATCACGAGGAGCGGGATCACGTACCACTTGAAGTCCGAAGGATCCCGAAGATGGGAGAGCGCGAGCTGCGCGTGTTCCGAGGGCATGCGCCCCGGTCTACCACTCGCTTTGCGGGCCTCCTAATGCAGAAATTGCGCTTCTGAACGGTCGTCGAGCCGATCTTTTGAATCCTGGGGAAGTAGCGCTATCCTCCTTCAGCGGTAGGGGGTTGACCGCCGCCTCCCAGACGACGCGATATGCTTTCGTTTCTCGTAAATCGATGGTCTTTCTTGGCATTGGCGATTGTGATCGTCGGCGTGGGTGTGGGCACCGGCGCTCTCGGCGAGCAGGCCTCGAGCCAAGGCCATTCTCCCATCAACTTCGTCGACGGGCAGAAGGTGTTGCGGGCGCCGAGCCTCGATGGCTGGAACGAAAAACAAAGGAGCCGACGCAACAATCCTGGAAACGCGAATCTCTTTGGCGCCGCATTTCACTACGACGCATTGGTGTACGACGAGACCGCGAGCAGCCCGAAGGTCGCCGGGGTCGTTCGACGCGGCACGGCGCTGAAGCTCACCAAGAGTGTCACTGGGCCTGGGTGCAAGGACGGGACTTGGTACCAGGCAGTCCCCTTCGGGTATGTCTGCTCGTCGCTCGGCTTCCACGTAAGCGACAGCCCGGAGGCGAAGAGCTACGGCGTTCCGCCAGCGGAAGTTGCCAATCACCTTCCGTACCAGTACTCGCGAGTCATTACGAAGCGAGCCCCGCGGTACTATCGCATCCCGACGGTCGAGGAAGAGAAGCAAGCGCGTCGCGCGATGGACAAGAAGGGGCCAACCCCCGAAGTCGTCTCGTCTTTGATGGAGGGCGACTACTTCTTGGCGCTCGCGGAAAAAGAAACGCGCGAGTCCGACGGCGGCGAGTTCTATCGAACGGTCCGCGGGCGCTATGTACGCGTGAGCGACGTCGAGCTTCGCAATCCGGACCCGGTTCGCGGTGAAGAGCTCGGCCGCGGCGGCTGGCAGTTGCCGCTGGCCTTCGTGTGGGGAGAAGACCGCGACCTCCTGAGCTTGAGCGGAGACGCGCCGCAAGTCATCGGGAGAGCCGAGAAGCACGCCCGATTCGTGGTCGATGAGGAGTTACGCAAGAACGGCGAGACCTACGTGGTGGGTGCGGCGGGCGCTGTTCTGCGAAACGAGGTGCGGGTCGCTCGGCAAACGAAAGCCCCGAGCGGGGTGCCCGCAGACGCGAAGTGGATCCATGTGAACCTCCCCGAGCAGACGCTGGTGGCCTACGAAGGCGCGAAGCCCGTCTACGCAACCGTGATCTCGAGTGGCAAGGAGGGCTACGAGCCTCCGACCGGGCTTTTCGAAGTCCAGCAGAAGTACATCTCGACGACGATGAACGCGACCGATCCGATCGACGGTTTCTACGAGGTGGAGGAAGTGCCCTGGACGCTCTACTACCATGGCGGCTATGCGCTGCACGGCGCGTACTGGCACACGGACTTCGGCAAGGTACGAAGTCACGGGTGTACGAACATCGCGCCCGTCGACGCCCGCTGGCTCTACTACTGGAGCGACCCGGAAGTACCGCCCGCCTGGCACGCGGTCCGGTTTCCGCCCGAGACCACCTGGGTCTACTTCACCAATTGAGCGCGCCGCGCGCGAGCAGCATGACGGCGGCACCGCCCGCAACGATGACGATGACGTTGCGCAGTCTCGGACCGTCGACGTGGGGGATGAGCTTGTGGCTCGCGCGCAGCCCGAGCCACACCGCTGGCAAGAGCGCCGCGCCGATGACGACCTCGCCGAAGCTCACCTCACCGGCGGCGGCGCGCACGCTGATCGTGATGCTCAATCCGATGGCGAAGACGAGGCCGAGGTTTGCTCGGACGGTCGGGCCTTCGTCGTTTCGATAGAGGAGCGCGATCGGGGGGCCGCCGATCGCAGACACCATGGCCATCGTTCCTGAAGCAACGCCAGCGGCGAACTCGCGCGCGGGCGTGCGCCGAAACGTCCCTCGGCTGACGACGGCAAACACCCCGACCAGAACCATGAGCGACATCAGGACGTCGAGCCTGGCGTCGGACAGAACCTTCAAGAGCCCCACTCCGATCAACGCACCCGGCACGCGCCCCGCGAAGATCCAGAGGGTGCTTCGAACCTCGATCGCGTGTCGTTCTCTCCAAACGATCGCGACCGTGAGCGGCCAAACGACGAACAGCTGTGGGACCGGCGCAAAGAGGGGGTCGAGCAGCGACAGCAGCGGTACGCTGATGAGGGCGAAGCCGAAGCCTACCGTACTGTGAAGCGCAGCGGCGACGAAGCTGATCGCAAACGCCACTGCGAACTCGGGGGTGGCGATGTGTGCTAGAGCTTCCATCGACGGTGCTAGAGTAGTCAGCCTCGGATCATGCGGCCAACCAAGAAGACGAATCGAGCCCGCCTGGGAAGCCAAGCCCTTGGTGTGGCGACGAGCGCGCTCGGCGCAGCAGTTCGCAATCTGGAAAACGCGCGCCGGATCGCCAACTTCCTGCGAGGCCGGATGGAGCTGGAAACGCGGCCGACGGACATTTACATCTCCAGTTATCCGCGCTCCGGCACGACCTTGACCCAGTGGATCCTCTACTTGCTCACACACGACGAGCAGCCCGATCCCGATCACCTGACGAAAGTCTCTCCTTGGTTCGAGCGTTCGCTCGCCATCGGCGAGCTCACCGCCGATGACTTAGCAAGCTTCGACTCGCCACGCGTGTTCAAGAGCCACCTGCCTAGAGAGTGGCTCCCGGACGGCGCACGCTACATCTACGTCGAGCGCGAAGTGGAGGATGTGCTGGTCAGCTACTTTCACTTTTATCAGGCGTATCTCGGTTTTCGCGGTTCACTGGAGGATTTTTATCGACGCTTCGTGGAGGGGCGTGTGCAGTATGGTTCGTGGTTCGAGCACGTCGCCGGCTGGCACGAACACGCCGACGACCCGGATGTGTTGATCCTCCACTACGAGGAGCTGCTCGCCGACCGCAAGGGTTCGATTGCAAAGATCCTCGAGTTCCTCGGCTGGGATCGTGACGAGCGTTCGGTCGATCGCGCGGTGATCGAGAGCAGCTTCGATGCCATGAAACGCCGGGAGTCCGTCTTCGACCACGCGACTGCGCTCCTTCTCGAGCGTGGCGTCAGCCCGCAGTCGTTCCTGCGCTCAGGGACGAGCGGCGGCGGTGCTGTAGCCCTCGACGCGTCGCAAAGCCGTGAGCTCAGGGAGCGAAGCTCGTCGGGGCGCCGGCTCGCGATTCGCGGGCTCGCTGCGTTTTTGCAGTAGACGTGCCCACAGACGCGTCGACGACGAACTGCAGGAAGCTCTCGGCGGTTCCCGGGTCGTTGCCAGTCAAATGCTGGTAGGCGCGCGCGAGCTTTGCGATGAGCCGGCGGTACCCTCGCATGGCGGGCGAGCTTTGGTCCGTGTAGAGCTTGCGCACCGCGTTCTCGCGGACACCAAGCAGCAAACGGTCCGCAGGCTCGCGACAGAGATACGGACACGCGCGTGGGCGCTGGGGATTCAGTGTCCGACCCCCAATGGTATATGCAAAGGTGACCTCGTCACCGAAACGGTTCCTGTAAAGTCGGTCGAAGTACTTCTCATCGTAAGTGCAAGCCGAGAGCGCCCACCCGACTTTTACGGCTGCACCCCTTTCCCGCATGATTTCGGTCTGCACCAGTTGCTGTGCGACATAGCCGTTGTCGATCTCGAGAGCAGCTTGCTTCCGCTCCACCTCGGCGGCAGGTGCAAGCGACGAGGAGCGGTGGATGTCGACCGGGAAGCCGAACCGATCGATCAACGCCTCGAGAGGTGCTTGCGCGAGCGACGCTGCGCGGTGCACATCGAGGCGAGGAACACCGGCGTTGCATGCGTTGCTGTCCGCAATGAGAATCGAGCTCTTCGGAAGCTCTAGCTCGCGTCGAACCATCTCTTGCGCGAAGACGAGAATAAGAACGTCGACGGGAAGACCACAACTTGCGTCGTCGGCTGCCACGCCAACGCCGAACCAAGTCGACGTCGTCGACTCGAGCGCGCTCAGTGAGATCACGGGCTCGTACTGTCGGCGAGCAAAGAGCTCTTGCCGATTTGCAAGCGATGCGAGGCGTTCCCCCAAAATGTCCGTCCCTCTCTGACTACTCATCACGCGTTCCGCCGCATGGCTTGATCGGCACCCTAGCGGACCTGGCGGAAGGCCGCAAAACCTTTGAAGACCCGAAACAATCTGGATACTTACACCACAAAGTTGGATCGGGCGTTGTCTACCTGCATGCTGAAGGCTCGGGAGAACCACTTGAGCATCGCCGCGCGTCTCTTAACCCTTGGCTTCGTTCTGGGTCTGGCTGCCACCCTTCAACCGAGTCATGCGCAGGAGACTCCCTGGAAACGGCGGTTTCGGCAGGGTGTCGTGCTGAACGACTCTACAGGAGTCGCCATCGCGGCGTCCAAGGGCCCCCTCACCGCGGACGAAATGCGACGACTCGGTCTTCGTCCTCGTGGCGCCGGCTTGGCTGACCTCACCCAGTGGCCGAGTGAGCCCGCCTCGCCTGCGCAAGTCGCGCCAACGGAGCTCGCCGGCGCCCTCCGCCAGCTGTGTCCCGCAGACGTCGACCGCACGGACCTCCAGGCGTACGCCAGAGCCATCGTCCGGTACAGCGCGGAGTTCTCGGTCGACCCTTGGTTGCTCGCCGCACTCGTCTACACTCAGTCGGGCTGTCGCGCGGACGTCGACAACAGCTACGGCGCCGGGCTCACGCTGATCAATCGCGGAATGCACGCGCGCAACGTCCACCACGGGGTCTATCAGTTCGGGGTTTGGCGCGCTGACGGCTGGACACGCAAGACACTCGACATCAGCGCCTTTCCGTTTGAGCGGAGGGCCTTGACAGATCCAGATGCAAACCTCTACTTCGCGGCGGCCTTACTGAACGTCTTCGGGCAGCAATGCCCGCAAATCGATCGCGCATTCGACTCGGCCGCTCACCGTCATCCAGTTTCGCACTTCGTCTGGGGCGATCAGGTGGGCGACACGGGCCCTGAAGACCGGATCCTGACGGCGAGACGTCGTCTCCTAAACAGCCACGCAAGAACAAAGAACGGCGGACACGCAATTGGGAACATCTCGTTCGTGAGCCCGCTGGACGGCTACCCTCGAATCGCGACGAGCGGGCTCGGCGAGCCTCGTGATCACGGGCGGCGCCCACATCGGGGAATCGATTTCGCATCTGACTACGGGGAACCGGTTCGGTCGGTCGCTGCCGGCACCGTGACGTTCGCGGGCGTCGACTGGGAGCGTCGCGCGCACATCCCGCTGGCCCCTTGGGGCGCCGCGATCGTGCACGAGCGACACATGGGTCCGCGAGGCCTCTTCGTGACGATCGATCACGGAAACGGCGTCATGTCCCTCTACTCACATCTGGCGAGCTACGACGTCCAGATTGGCGACCGCGTAGAGGCGGGTCAACGCCTTGGCGAAGTGGGGCGCACCGGGATCCGTGATTCGGCCCCGCACCTGCACTTTGGATTGTTTCACGAAGGCAAAGTGCTCGACCCGTTGGATCACCTCTCCGCATACGTCTTCCCACCGGACCTCACCAAGCGAGGCCGAGCAGAGCTCGCCGCCCCGGCAAGGAGGATGCGCTTCGCATCCCCGGCAAGCCAACGCCAAAACTGGGCCCGGCGTCGCGCACGCCGCTAGGCAGGCGCTACGGGGAACAGGTTCGCTGGTCGGGCCACTGCTTGAAGATCTCCTCGATCGCGAAGCGGACCTTCGTCTCGACATCTGGGCCAACGCCGGACACCGACCGCGCCAGACCGGCGAAGATCGCCTGCGGGTCTTGACCGTCTTCAATGGGGAGGCCCACGGGAACGAACAGGCTACCGACATCGTATTCGACGTAAGTGGGGCACCAGTACGCGCAAGGGTCCCAATACCAGCCCCAGTAGCCCCACCACCAACCACCGCAGCACTCGTACACATAGCCGCTGTCGGTCGACTGGGCGAGGCCATTGGCGGCCCACAAGTCGGGCTTGTTCTGCCCCGACGTTTCGGCGGCTGGAATGAGCTCCAGACAGACGGGCTCAGCCTGCATGGCCTCAATGATGAGCTTGTTGACGAGGTCGTTGAACGCTTCTTGCTCGTCGCCGAGCTCAGGAATGTCAGACGGAGAATCGACCAAGTCCTTCGTGACGACGCTGAAAGTCTGGAACTGGGTGAAGTCGACACTGTCGTCGACCTTGACGGAGATCTCTCCCGTGCTGCTAACCGTGTCGTTGGCGCACCCAGCCGCAGCGAGCGCGGAAACAATCAAGAGAAGGAATGGAACATGGCGCCACATGGGTACCTCCGAGTCGAATGGGAATAGCATGACCCGCCGGGCCATCAATGCTGTGGGGGATCGGGCGCCGTGCCGTTCCCATCACTCTGGTCGGTGTGCGGTGCGAACCCGCTCGCAGAGCGGGGCGGGGGAGGTATGACGCTCTCGGGCGGAATCGTGGTGCGCAGCATGCGCGTGCCCCAAGGCTGCCGCGCGATCACGAACAATGCCATGAGGACCAGAACGAGCACGATTCCAGCGAGCCAACGGTTGGGCTGCCGTTTTTCGAAGACGTCACCGGCGCCGACCTCGGGGGTCGTGCGCGGTGCGATCTCGAGACCATAGCTCTCCGCGAGGTCGATGATCCGCGTGATGTGAATTCCCGGAACACCGTTCTCCAGGAACGCCCCGAGAACCGAAGGCGGCATGTCTTCGATGCCCTTGGGCGGGCGCGCGTTAACGCCGGGGCTGAACTTGCGTTTGCCGACCTTGGTACCGACCGACACGGTGCCGCCACCGACGTTGATATAGGCCTTGATCGGTCGGTCCCCAGCTTCCTTGTAATACAAGCTCATACGTTCCCGAACGCGGTCCTCGTCCACGAGAGCTAGACTCGGTGCGGAGTCCTCGTCCGAATCGGCCTCGACGGGGCGATCCGGCTGCTTCTTCTTTTCGAACTCGGCAAGCTCAGGGACATTGTTGCGCTCGATGGCGCGCTCGAGCATGCGGCGACCTCGACTGGAAAGCCCGATCGCGTCGTCGCCCACACCGCCGAGAGACGCCGCCACGGACTTGTACGGAAAGACCTCGTTCTCACGAAGGACCGCCTCCATGTCGAGCCAAGTGAAATTCGGGTGGTTGGCGCCCCACTGCGAGGCGGCCGTGCTCGAGATGATGATCGGCTCAATACCAAGCTCGTGGATCGCAGAGTACACGGCCACATTCATGGCTGGGAACGACCCAGACAACCCGACCGCGACCACCTCCCCCGGCTTGACGCGAAGCTCCTTGAGCCATTCGACGATGACGGCAGCGAAGTTTGGGTTTACGGAGGTCTGCTTGGATACGAGGCTGCCGCTTCCGCTGGTGATAGGCGACAACACCTCGCCGATCATCCGCGAGCCAGCCGGATCCGTCTTCATGAGAAGTCCGAGGCCCCTACGTTCGGACGCCTCATGAAGGACCTCCAGCGCTTCCTGCGCCTTGCGCGCGGCGAGCATCTTCTCCGCGAAGTGCGGCTGCTGCTCTTCGGTCGGAAATACCTCGACTGCAACTAGCCCGACAATCGCGAGTGCCGCCACGACGGCGCGCTGCACTTGCGAAGCGCCTTCCGGCTTCCAGTACATGCCCCTCATATCGTGACGTCTCCCAGCATGACGACCAGCACCATCCGAACGAGAATGGCCGCGGTAACGAGGCTCAAAGTGGTTTCGAGCACGCCTTGGCGCTGATACCAAATCGCGATGAGCCCGGGAATGATGAACCCGATGATCGCGCCCTCAGTGAAAGGAGTGACTTGGCTATTCAGCCAGGCGCGAAACGCCAAGCCTACCAGGTACCCGATCAAGATGGTGAGCGCGGTTCGCCGTCGGCCGTAGACGATGGCGATCTGCGAAAGGCCCTTGAGAATGCCGAAGGTCAGGAGGGCGGCGAGCAACGTGAGCCCGACATCGATGGGCTTGTCGGCATAGAGAGCCATGTACCCGGGGACCACCATCCCTCCCGCAGCCAAGCCAAACAGCTCTCCGTACAAGAGGCTAGCCGCGAGACCGAGCCCGATCGACACGGTCAATAACTCAATTTCTGGCATGTTCCGTCCCTCGATTGGCGAAGTATTCGGCCAGCGCCAAGCCCGGCCCCGCTATGTTCCCAAGGCCCATGACGAGCGCCGAGGTCTCGGCGAGTCCGAGCAAGATCTCGAAAATGTCGGCCGGGTGAGTCCGGTCGACGAAAACCAGGCGCGTCGGATCGAGCCCGCTCTTCACGGCCTCCCGCGCAAAGATGTACTGCCCGGTACCAAGAAGCACGACCTCGTCAGCTTGGGTCCAACCGGCGTACGATTGTGCGAGCTGCTCGGAACGGTCGGCGCGATCGGAACGGCAGTTGAACACCGCAATTCGGCGCTCGACCTCTCGGTGGCGGCGCAGCGACTGCTCCCAGATGTAGCGCGTCGAAATCGGATCGTTCGCGGCAAATCCGTTGACGAAGACGATCCTGCGTCCAAAGAATTCGACATCTGCCTCCGTCATGGCGCCTGGGTCTGGCTTGGCGCGCCACATTCCGCGGAGGGCCGTCTCGTTGTCGACGCCGATCTCCTCGCAGACCGCGAGTGCAAGCTCGATGTTGTCTTGATGCTCGAGATACGAGAAGGCCTCGATGTCTTCTTCGGTCAACGGTTGGCTGATGTTCTCGGCGCCACGAAACTTGGTGTCGCGATCGACGCACACCTGTTGAAAGAACGCACGATGCGTGTGCTCTGCGGTCAAGAAGACGCCGCCGGTAGGCACGGTGGCTGCAAGCGCCCGAGCAACGTCGTCCTCGGTCGGCCCCATGACGTCGAGGTGGTCGGGTCGCGCGTTCGTGATGACGCCATGTGTGGAGCGGACGAGCTTCGCTTCAGAGAGCCACTGCAGCTGAGGCTGAAGGGCCATACACTCGACGACGAGCGCCTCGGCGCGCTGAGCCGCCGCCATCGTGACCGCCTGTTTCTGCTCGATGACGTTCGCACCGCCAGGACGGTAGACCGGCACCTCGCGGCCGTTCGGGAGAACGAACCGGGGAACGGTGCCCGTAGTCTTCGCAACACAGCGAATACCCGCTTCTCGAAGGCCTGCCGCGATCAGCCGTGTGACGCTGGTCTTGCCGCGCGTCCCGTTGACGTGAATCCGAATGGGAATTCTCGAGAGGCGCCGCCGGTGCAGGGCAAACTCGAGCACCCCGAGGACGACGAGTACGCCGCACGCTGCGCAAAGAATGATGATCTCGTTAGACACTCGCTTGGCCCCAGGCGGGATCGACGACCCCGAACCGCGCAGCTTGTACCAGCTACAAAGACGCCAGCAACCCCGCTCGGTCGCACGATTCTACAGAAGTCGAGCGCCTTCGCTCCCTGTATCTGGTCTGTTGGGAACTAGACCTTTTGGGACGAGAGCAATTGTAATCAACTGTCGGCGATCCTAGACACCTACACCTTTTGGGGTGCATATAATTTTCCAAGGGTCACACCAGTGAGCCGGGGGCGGGCCGTGTCTGGGGGGATGCCGGCCCGCCCGCCAACCGGCTCCTGCGGAGTCCACGCTAGACAGCGCCGATGGCTTCGAGGTGCTGGCAGGTTCGCTCGATGCCTTCGTCGACGCTGACGGCCGGGTCGTAGCCGAGCTCACGGCGGGCTTTTTCGATACTGAAGTAGTGGTGGGTGCACATGTAGCGGATCGCGAAGCGCGTGAGGCCGTCTTCCGCGTTGAGCGTTCCGCCCTTGAGTGTATCGATCCCCTCTTTGATTGCCGCGATCCCGTACATCAGCGACTTCGGGACCGTGTACTTGATGGGTGGGAAACCTAGACGCGCGACGACCTTTCGCACGAAATCCCAGAACGGCATCGGCTCGCCGTTCGTGATGAAGTACGCCGAGCCGGCGGCGACGCTTTCGACGCCATCCCTGGCTAGTGCCTCGTCGGCGAGCAGCACGGCATCGACCAGATTCGTGACGTAGGTGTAATCCGAAAGCCAAACCCCGCGGCCGATCTGCGCACGAAGACGCCCCGCTTTCGCGTTGGCGAGGAGCGCCGGGAGAAACCGCTGATCACCGGGACCGAAGACGACGTGAGGACGCAGCGCGCAGGTCGCAACCCCACCCTTGCCGTTGGCCTCGAGCACGACCTTCTCGGCCTGGATCTTGCTGTCGGCATAGGGAGCCTGAGAGATCGACGCATACGGCATGCTCTCGTCGCCGTTTTCGATGTCCTTGCCTTCGTAGACGACGCTGCCGGAGCTGATGTAGATGAACCGTGATACGCCGTTGTCGCGGGCCCCCTCCAGCATGTTCTCGGTTCCACCCAAGTTGACCCCCCACACGACGTCCTCCTTGTTCCATTTCGTGTGAACGATCGAAGCGTTGTGGACGATGGTGTCGACGCCCCGGCAGCCCTCGATGACGGCCGCCTTGTCGGTGATGTCTACGCGCCGATACTCGGCTCCGTCGACCGGGCATGCGTCGGCGACGTCGAGGACGACGACGTCGTCGCCTCGAGCTTGGAGGCCACGCGCAATCGCCGCGCCCAGGAAGCCGCAGCCTCCCGTCACCAAGCTCACGGTCATGGTCTACTCCACGGTTCCAAAGATGATGTCCGGCAGCGGCGTGACCGCTGCGTAATTGCCAGAGAGCATGCTGTGGTGATGCCGATCGTGTTTCGCAGCGAGGACGCCCAGGGTCTTGAATGGGAACCTGGGGTAATCGACACCTGCATGGTTGAGGATCATGAGCGCGGTGTACGTGGTGAATATCGCCGCCAGGGTGTAGATGTGCACGCCTCCGACGAGCGCCACGGAGCCGAAGAAGAGACCCAAGCCGAGGACGGTCTCGACGGGATGTAGGAGCAGACTGTCGATGAAGCGCGGATTGCGCGCAGCGTGATGAACGGAGTGCACACCGCGTAGGATCTTCCATTCGTGGAAGAGATAGCGATGCATGAAGTAATAGCCGAAGTCGTAGATCAAAATGACCGTGGCAGTCTCGAGCACATAGCGCCAGGCTGGAATCGCGCGGTCGTAGTAGAGGTAGTCGCCGAGGCCAAACATCACCGAAAAGATCAAGGTGACCGACACGCTGATGTTGAGGGCGACTCTGTACCTGAGCTCGCGGTCGCTCACGGAGCGATGGGGATCATCGCTGATCATGTACGGCTGCGCTGCGGGCGAGCGATACGTGAAGACCAGCGCGAGCTGAGCCAAACCGGCTGAGGCATAGCTGATCAGAATGACGAGCAAGACCTTCATGACTATTGCACCAATCTCAGAACGAGTGTTCCTGCGACCATGAAGGCAAACACAGTCGCCGCAGCAAGCCTAGACCAAGCCTTGCTGTACGAAGACTTCACTGCGGACGCCGCACGAAACGAAGTCGAATCGGCGTCCAGCTCGAGAGGGTCGGCGCTCGCCGGTACGCTTTGGCACAAGAGGGCCACGCCTCTCTCGACGTCTCGTTCAGAGAGCGCTTCGTGCGCTCTCATGTGGACTTTGCCCGTCTTGACGGCGGACATACAGGACCCGCAGAAGCCGGACTCGCAGGAGTGCGCTGGGTTCAGTCCGGCCGCTTGAGCGCACTCGAGAAGCGTCTTGCCTTCGACGTATGGCACCGTGCGCGAGCGACCGCCTAGCCAAAGACTGAAGGTCTCGGGCGCATCCAGGGACTCGAGGTCGACGACGGTCGGTGCAGCGCGATCCGGATCCGCAGGAGAGACGAAGCGCTCGATGTAGATGAGCTCTTCGTGCACTCCGGCGTCGCCGAGCGTTCGTTCAACTAGCTCCATGAACGGCTCGGGGCCGCAGATGTAGTACTCCGCGATATCCGTGCGAGGAAGAAGCGCGACGATGTCATGGGCCGTGAGGTATCCGCCGTCGGCGTCGACGTGATGATGCAACTCGAATCGATCGGGATGGCGTTGGGCGAGACGCTCTAGCTCGTCGCCATAGATCACCGACTCGCGCGCCTGGTTCGCGTAGAGGAGCGTCACGAATCGCCTCGTGGTCACCAGGGCGCTCTTCAACAGCGACATGATCGGTGTGATGCCGCTCCCCCCAGCAAACAAACAGAGCGGCGTACTGGTCCTCGTCTCCGGATCCAAGACGAAGCGCCCCTCCGGCACGCTTGTGAGCAGGAAGTCACCGACCTTCACGTTGTCGTTGAGCCAGTTGGAGACGCGGCCTCCGTCGACGCGTTTAACCCCGATTTTCATGGTCTCCCCGGTCTCTGGGCAGCTCGCGAGTGAATAGCACCGTGTGATCTCGAAGTCGTCCCACGGCAGCTTGAACGTCAGATGCTGGCCCGCTCTGTAGCGGTACGCTTGGGCGAGGTGCGGGGGAACACGGAGCTCGAACGAGCTACACTCTGGGGTCTCGACAATGACGGCCGACACTTCCAGCTCGTGGAACTCGACGCTCATGCTTCTGCCCCGAGGCCCGCGGCTGCGAGCGCCACACTGAGTCGCTCCGGCTTGCAATAGCTCCGTAGCAGATGCCGGAGCGCCGCGTCCACGACCCGCTCGGGGTCGTCCTTGCAGTCGCCGTCCATCCACATCGCAAGACGTACCTGTTGGCAAGCGATCACCATCCGCGCCATCAACTCGGGATCTTCATCGACGAAGTCGCCGGCCTCGATACCTTGCCGGAAGAGCGAGGCGAACTGCGCGAGGCCCATCCCGAGCCCCTCGACTTGCTCGGGGCTCCGCAACAGCTCGATCGTCGACCATGCCGTTACTTCCTTGAGCTGCATCTTGGTGTAGTCGCGCCGGTCCATGAAGAACCGAAGCTGCATGCGCGTACCGTCGATTAGGGTCTCCAATGGGGACGCTTCTCGGGTGACGACTTCCTGCGCGAGCAGCATGACTTCGTTGAGCCTTCGGCGGTGCACCGCGCGGTAGATCTCCCATTTAGACTCGAAGACGCTGTAGAGGGTCGTCAGGGACAGGCCCGACTCGGCCGCGATGCGCTGGACCTTCGTCGCCTCGTATCCCTCCTCCCCAAAGACACGCTCGGCAGCGTCGAGGACCGCCTCACGATAGAGCTCGCGCTTCTTGTCCTTCAGGCTTTTCTGCCTCTTTTCGTGGGCAATCGCCGTGGGCATGACTGCGGCAGAATGATAGTGTGGAAAACCAGAATGTCAATTCTGATTCCTAGCGCCGATCCTCGTCGGGGATGTCTGCGATCTTGATGACCGACATTTCGGGGTCGAGATCGGTCTCGGCGAGAAGTGTGCGGAGCACGACCTGGCCCCGGCGGCGTCCCTCGGTGCAGATCCAATTTTTCACGCCGGGATTTTCCTTACTGGCGTAGATGCGAAACGAGCCATCGTCGTCGAAAACGGTCTGCCGGTTGTTGAGAGCGACGGGGTGGTGACGGTAGTCGCCGGCGCACAGGTAGTGATCGAACACCTGGCACGACCAGTATCGGCATGGAACGTCTTTGCCCGACACCACGATTGCCTCGTCATCCGCGAGCTTGTACGAGACGCCAGCATAGCCGATCCCCGGGCCCGGCAGGTTGTTCGCGACCACCTTCGGGTCGATCATGTCGAAGACTTCGTCCGGGGTGTACGCGTCGTGCCGCTCTTCGTCGACGACGAGCTTTCCGTCCTCGCCGATTCGCGTCGGCGTCGAGTTGTCGTCTTGGTCGAATGCGATCGTGCTCATCCCGGTGATCGCCGAGACACCGAGGCCCGCATCGACGGTGTCTTCGAGGAACGAGATGATCCTGTCCAGGCCCGCACGAAGGTCCTTTTCGCCATACTCCGCCGGAGCAGGAAGGTCTTTGGTGCATCGGACGTCCATAATCGCCGCGCTGTACTTGCCCTTGTCGACCTCGATGACGCGCTCTGGGAAGTACTGCCGCGTCATGATGAACGGGTCCGCGCCTTTGAGCTCGAGCCAGTTTTTCGCTCCTTCGGGACGCGTGTCGCTGATGTGGATCGTTGCGACCTGAACACCATCGTCATCCTCGAACTCGATGTCTTTGTCGATCAGGTAGCTCACCATCAAGCGCATGCCATCTTCGTCGCTCGCGTAGACGACAATCGAAAAGAAGATGTCGTCGCCGCGGCGGATCGTGAACTCGTACGACAGCGACTCGTCGAGCTTGGCGTCGTGATACAGCGTGTCCGGGCCATCGCCGACGAAGCTGCGCGTTGGCGTGAACATGCGCGTGAGGGCGGGGTGAGCGCGATCCGCTTCCATCTCGAGCTCGTAACCAGCCCCGACGAGGGAGGCCAGATAGCGAAAACCATCTGCTCGCTCACGCGCGCTTCTCGCGCCGATCGGGCCTACGATCTTCTCGCCAACCTCCTTCAGGCGATCGGCAAAGCGGTTCCACGCGGCTTGGCTTGCTGTGATTTCATCAGACATCGGGTTTCTCCGGGAAGCCCCACTTGTACATGCCGCGCAGAATCCGCTCAGCGAGCTTGTTCGGCATCATAGAGAATATTTGCACAGCGGTGCCGGCGGACCGTGGCGCAAAATAGCGGGGCTTTGGGTGGGCGACCGACGCCGCCTTCCAGATCACATTGGCGACCTCGTCGGAGGAGATAGCACTTTCGAGCTGTTGCCGCGCGAAGTGCTCGAGGTTGTCCTGGAGCTCGCGGTAAGGGTTGTTCGGGTCCTCTCTCGTGTGCCTTCCGGCCTCGATACTGTTCTCGTGAATCGGTGTATCGACGAAGCCTGGAACGACGACGGTAGACTGGATGTTCCAAGGTGCCAGCTCGATACGTATGCTTGAGCTCATGGCCTCCATGCCTCCCTTCGTCGCGGCGTAGGCGGAGACGAACGGTGCTCCGATGTCGCGCGTCAAGGAGCTGACGTTGACTATTCGGCCCCCGCCTCGTTCACGCATGCTTGGGGTCAGCTCGCTTATCAACTGCATGCCCGAGAGCAGATTGACGTCGAACACGTGGCGGAGCTGATCGCGATCGAGCTGCTCGAGCGCGTACGGCGGCCCATATCCAGCATTGTTGACGAGAACGTCGACGTGGCCGTAGGCCGCGAGTGCCTGGTCCACAAGCCTTGAGGTCTCGGCGGCGTCGCTGAGGTCGGTCGGCACGACAAGTGCGAGCCCACCATCTTGTCTGATCTCGGCGGCTACCCGGTCGAGCAAATCCTTGCGGCGCGCGGCCAGTACGACTGCGTAGCCCTCTTTCGCGAACCGCCGCCCGGTGGCCTCTCCGATCCCGGACGAGGCGCCGGTGACGATTGCGACCTTGGTACTTGGATTCTCCACTTTCATCGGGACTCCGGATTTTGCCGGCTATGGCGTCCCGTGCTACTCGACGCAACCCGCTGGCAATGGCCGCTCCACCGCCACATCGGCCGCGCGTCGTGCGCTGGCTCAACCGGCTGGGCCCCCTCGTGGCGCCTCGTTGGCCGAGCCTCGATCCGGACGACATCGTTCAGGCAGCAGCCCGCAAAGCCAAGTCGACGGACTTCGGTGACCTCGATTTCGCCGAACGGCTCCCGCGGATCGTCGAGGCGGTCGAGCGGGAAGCCAATCTGCATTGGATCGGACGCGTCGCTGTTCGGCAGTCGCTCGAGATGGGACTGCAGAGCCGCTTTGGCCTGTATCGACATCGTGCTGAGCATCCTGAAATCGCCGGTATACCGATTGAAAGGCCTGTGTTCATCGTCGGGTTTCCACGCACTGGCACGACCATTTTGTTCAACCTGTTGTCCCAGGACCCTGCGAACCGGACACCGCAGGGTTGGGAGGTGCAGTTCCCGAACCCGCCCCCGAAACGGGATACCTACACGACCGATCGCCGAATCGAAAAGGCGTACAAGTACTTCGGCCAAATGGATCGGATGGCGCCCGAGCTTCCTGCCATCCACGAAGTCGGCGCACAGCTTCCGCAGGAGTGCATGCCGATCCTCGCGCACACACTGTTGAGCCCGCAACCCGGTATCGTCTACAACATCCCGAGCTACCAGGCATGGGTGGACCAGCAGAGCGCCGGTCCCGCGTACACTTACCACCGCCACTTTCTCGAGCACCTGCAGAGCCGCTATATGAAGGACCGCTGGGTACTCAAGAGTCCGGTACACCTGCGCACCCTCGACGCGCTGCTCGACGAGTACCCCGACGCGCGTCTGATCTTCACCCACCGCGATCCGGCGAAGACGATCCCGTCACTCGCGAGCTTGATCTACACAATCCGTGGCATCGTGACCGACACCGTCGACGCCCGAGCCGTCGGGCGCGAACAGTTCGATTGGTGGGCGGACTCACTCGATCACGCGATGGCCGTGCGCGCGAAACGCGGCGACAAATCCGACCAGTTCGTCGACATCCACTTCGAAGACGTGATCTCCGATCCGATCGCCGCTCTTCGCGGCGCTTACGAGCGGTTCGAGATGCCATGGACGGATGAAAGCGAACGCCGCATGCGGACGTTCCTCGAGAACAACCCGCGCGGCAAGCACGGCACCCACCGCTATGAGCTCGACGATTTCGGCCTGCGGGTCGAGGACATTCGAGCGCGATTCGAGAACTACTGCGACACTTACGGCGTCCCGCTCGTTGCCTAGGTTCCGTTGACAAAGACGCGCCAGAATACTAACAACGAAAATCAGAATGACTATTCCGATGCAGGCCGGACACGGTTCGGGTGCCGCTGAACGAGCCTCGCAGATACCGTGCATCGACCCGGCGACCCGAGAGCCGCTCGGCGAGGTGCGCGTCGACACGCGGGCCGACGTCGACGCTGCGGTCGAGCGCGCCAGGGCCGCGCAGAGGCAATGGCGCCTGACGTCGTTTGAGGAGCGCCGTCACGTACTGCGTCAGCTCCTGGCGTACACGGTCGACCACAAGGATGAGATCTGCGCCACGATCCAACGCGACTCCGGCAAAACGCGCGAGAATGCGCTGCTCGGCGAGATCTGGACGACCTGCGAGAAGTTTCGCTGGATGATCAAGAATGGGGAGAAGCACCTGCGCCCCGAGCGCGTGTCATCGGGGTTGCTGCTTCACAAGAAGGCTCGCCTCGAATACCACCCGCTTGGCGTCGTCGCGGCGATCACGCCTTGGAATTACCCCTACCAGAACCTCGTCAATCCGATCATCCCCGCGCTGATGGCCGGCAACGCAATCGTCATCAAGCCCTCGGAGTGGGTTGCTTGGTCGAGTGCGCGCTTCATCGAGGCGTTTCGCGGTGTGCTCGAAGCGGCCGGACACAGCCCGGATTTGATCCAGGCCGTGCAAGGGTACGGAGCGACGGGCGCGGCGCTCGTGCGTGCCGACGTCGACATGATCTTGTTCATCGGGTCGGTGAAGAACGGGCGCCGCGTCATCGAGGGAAGCGCAGAGCGCGTCACGCCCGTCGTGATGGAGCTCGGAGGCAAAGACGCCTTCATCGTCTGTGAAGACGCCGCACTCGAGCAGGCAGTCCACGCAGCGCTCGCCGGATGCTACGTGAATTGCGGCCAGAACTGCGTCGCGTCGGAGCGAATCCTCGTCCATCAGCGGCTCTACGACGCTTTCGAGAAGCGCGCTGCCGAGTTTGTTGGGGATTTTCGGCAGGGGAACAGTCGGGATGGGATAGTCGATGTTGGGGCGATCATCACCCCACTCCAACTCGACATCATCGAGAAGGCCGTAGCGCGGGCAATCGCACAAGGCGCCCGTTTAGTCACAGGCGGCAAGCGCGTCCTCGCCGATACGGGGGACTACTTCGAGCCGACGATTCTAGCCGACGTCACACCTGACATGGACATCGCGCGTGAGGAAGTTTTCGGTCCCGTAATGCTGTTGATGCGAGTCCGCGACGACGCCCATGCGGTCGAGGTTGCCAACGACGTGTCCTATGGACTGTCGTCGTCGGTCTTTTCCAAGAACCGACGACGCGCCCGAAAGATCGCTGCTGAGCTTCAGACCGGCATGACCGCCATCAACGAGTTCGGGGGCATCACGTATATGGCGCAAGACCTCACGTTCGGCGGGGTGAAGGAGTCTGGTTTCGGACGGATGAACGGACGCGAGGGGCTTCGCTCGATGTGCAACATCAAAGCGGTGGTCGACGATCGTTTCCCGATGAACCGGCCGAACAAAATGTATCCAGTCACGCCTGCTCAGTACGGAACGTTCGAGGGTGTCATCGAGATCGTATACGGGCGCGGGATCAAGCAACGATGGCGGGGTTTCTTGAAGCTGCTCGGCATCCGTAAATGACCGATACTTACGACTACATCATAGTCGGAGGCGGTTCCGCCGGCTGCATCGTGGCGGCTGAGCTTGCGCGGGACCGGGCTTGCCACGTGCTTCTTCTCGAGAGCGGACCTCCCGCGGAGGCCCACCCCGAGACTCTGGTCGCCGCTGGTTACAAGGAGGCGTTCATCAACGACGCCGTGATGGGCGAGCGCTTTTCGGTCCCACAAACACACTCCGCCAAGCAACGCGTCTTCGCCGGCACGGGCACGGTGATGGGCGGAAGCGGCTCGGTGAACGGAATGGTCTACACGCGCGGCGCCCGAGAAGACTATGCCGAGTGGCCCGGCGGCTGGAATTGGGACGACGTCCAGGAGGACTTCGAGGCGATCGAAACAACGCTCAGGCCGCACCGTCGCTCGCCCACACGTTGGACTGAGGCCTGCATCGCGTCTGCAGAAGAGTACGGGTTCACGCGCAAAGAAGATCTCAACGACGGCAACATGAATAACGTCATCGGCTACGAGTGGATGTCGTACGAAGGTGACGATCGACGAAGCTCGTACGTTGCATTCATCAAGGAAGCCGGCGTCCGAGAGAACCTGAGCATCCTGACCGGTGCCCGCGCTCACCGAATCGTCTTCACGGCCAACAGGCAGGCGCGCGCGGTCGAGTACGAGCACGACGGCAAGCTCGAGCGCGCGAGCGCGGCCCGCGAGATCGTGCTGTGCGCGGGGGCGCTCGAAACCCCCAAACTGCTGATGCTCTCGGGCGTCGGACCGGCGGAGCACCTCAGGGAGCTCGGGATTCCGGTGGTCGCGGATCGACCCTGCATCGGAGTCGGCCTCCACGACCACCCGAACGTCCCAGTCTTTTACAAGACGAAGAAGGATATCGACTGCTTCTATCCGCAACTCTACAGCTTCTTCCGCACCAACCCGAAGAGCGACCTCCCTCCGTCGCAGAGCGACACCTGCTACGTTTACTGGCCGGCCCCCTCGGCGATGCGACAGATGATGCAACGCATGTTGCCGCCGATGGTGGTCCCGAGGGCTTTCTACGGGCCGCGCAGCCGTTCGATGGTGCGCGCGATGATCGGGGGCGCATTCAAGATCGGTGCCGTTCAGCGCTTCACGGATCACATGTTCGGCATCATCGTGATTCTCGGGAAACCGAAAAGCCGCGGCACGCTTCGCCTGCAGACGACGGACGCAAGCAAACAAGCGCTCATCGATCCAGCCTACTACTCGGATCCCGAGGACATCGAGACGATGATCAAGGGGGTTCGGATCGCGCGCGCAATCGGCGCATCCAGCGGTCTTGCCGATTGGGGCGCGAAAGAGTTGATGCCGGGCTCGCGCGTGCGGAGCGACGACGCGATCGCCAGCTTCGTCCGCAAGAACACGATCACGACCTACCATTTCGCGGGGAGCTGCCGTATGGGGGTTCAATCGGAGGATGCTGTGGACACGGAGCTTCGGCTTCGCGGAGTTACCGGGCTTCGAGTGGCGGATGCTTCGGTGATTCCGTCGACCCCCGTTTCAGCGCTCAACGCACCCAGCATGCTGATCGGTTATCGCGCCGCCAAGCTCCTGCGGGGCGAGACCTTGTAACCGAGCCGCTTTACTCTAAGTAGTAGAGTCTCGGAGGGCGTCTGGAGAAAAGGCCGCCCCGGCCGCCGAGCTCTCCACAGGGTCACTATGATCAAGATCAAGAATATCTTCGTGATGCTGCTCGCCGCGAGCGCATTTCTCTTGCCCGGCGCGGTAGCGACCGAGCGGGCTGACGCCGCTCCACAGACTGTCATCCGCTTTGCCTCCCTTGCTCCGGCGGGCTCGGCGTTCATGAAGGTGATGAAGGCGTGGAACCGAAGCCTGAAAGAGGGCACGGAGGGCCGCGTCGAGCTTCGCTTCTACTCCGGCGGAAGCCAAGGCGATGAGAGAGATTTCGTTCGGAAGGTACGCGCGGGGCAGATGGACGCCGCGGGCGTGACCACGACCGGCCTCGGCATGGTCGCGCGCCCCGTGCTGGTGCTCGCGGCGCCCGGATTGATCACCGAGTACGACCAGCTCGAGCGCACGCGCACAGCGCTCGACGATCGCTTCGCAGAGCTGTTCGAGAACAACGGGTTCGTCGTTTTGAATTGGGGAGAGGCAGGCAAGAATCGAATCTTCTCATCCGATGAGTTCGCCAAGCCGGAAGACTTGAAGAGCCTCCGCCCCTGGGCGTGGAAAGACGATCCTGTCTTTGCAGAGTACATCAGCGTAATCGGCGCAAACCCGGTCCGGCTCGGCGCGCCGGAGGTCTACGGCGGGCTTCAGACCCGAATGGTCGACACCGTGCCCGCCTCAGCCCTCGCAGCCGTAGCCATGCAGTGGTACACGCGACTGAACTTCATGGCGAAACAGAACTTCGGCATCATCATTGGAGGCTCCTTCATGGAGAAAGAGAAGTTCTACGCGATGAGCGAGCACGACCAAGAGGTGCTGCTAGACACCGCTAGGCGAGCCGCCAAAGCCAGCGAGACGCTCGCCCGGCGTGACGATGCGCGCGCCTACGAGTCACTCGTGAAGCGCGGTATCACGGTCGTCGACACGTCTGCCCACAAAGCCGCCTGGGACGCCGTCGCCGCACAAACACGCAAGAACCTCACCGGCCGCCTCTACAGCAAGAGCCTCCTAGAAGCCGTGGAGAAAGCCGTGGCCGGAGACACAGCAGGTCTTTGAGCGCCCCTAGGTAAGCTCGTCGTCCAGAAATTTCAGGGTGAGGTCGTTGAAGAGTTTCTGGTACTCGACCATGACCCAGTGGCCGCAGCTGGCGATGAGCATGGTGAGCGACTTGGGGCAGCGCGCGGCGATTTTCGAGGCGCCGCTAGGCGGGCAGAACTTGTCGTTGGCTCCCCAGAAGCAGAGCACGGGGCACAGGATCTCGGACAACCGATCTTCCTGGTTGGCGACCTGGATACGCGCGATGTTGTCCTTGTGTTGAGTCATCGCGACCTGGTAGCGCTCCTCGATGATTTGATCGGTGATCTTCGACTCGTCGTGAAGCTGCAACGTGAACACCTTTCGCATCGTCTCCTTGCTCACGCCCTCCTTGTAGAGAACTCGGATCATCGCCTTGATCCCTTCCATCGCCATGTACGTGTCGCGAGTTTCGAGGCCGCCGGGCGCCATCAGCACGAGCTTTTCGACGAGCTCGGGATATTCGAGCGCCATCGCGATTGCGATGGCGCCACCCTGCGAGTTTCCAATCACACTCACCTGGCTCACGCCGATCGCATCGAGCAGCGCTTTGTACTGCGCCGCGACGTCGGAAAGACTGAACGCCCCTTCCTCGGGCTTGGTTGAATAGCCGTAACCCATCGTGTCAGGCACGATTGCCCGGTAGCCGTGCTCGGCGAGGGCCGGGTAGTTCCCTTTGAAGTTGCTCCAGCCGCTCGCGCCCGGCCCGCTCCCGTGCACGAACAAGACGACGCCCCGCTCACCGCTACCAGCCTCGTGGTAGTGCATCGTGATGCCGCCGCCGACCTCGGCGTATTTTCCCTCCGGAACCGCTTCTACGACCATATCTTCAACCTCGAACTAGAACGCGTTCTAGTCCAAAGACTAGGTCCAGTCCAACCCTCAGCCCTTGTCGTCACGTGCTTCTTTCTCGCGTCGGTAGGCCTTCGTGAGGAGCTGTGGGGGATGGTGTCCCCACTCGCTGACCTTTCCGTGCGTGACGCTCTGCCAGCCCTCCGTGATCTCGATTGCGCCCGCGCCAAACTCGAAATGAAAACCCGAGGGCGTGTAGCCGTAGAAGGAGAACATCTTGTCGTTTGGATGGCGTCCCAGAGTTTGATGGACCTTACCGCCGGAGAACAGGAAGCGGTCGTAACATCTGCCGACCTCGTCCATCGTCTTGGCCTGCACCATGAAGTGATGGATTCGCTTCAGTTGTCCACCGCCAAATGCGAGGGAGTGGTGGCGCGCGTTCGCATGCATGAAGGTGACGTCGATCTTGTGGCCGAAGTACTCGCAGCGGATGTAGTCACTGAGCTTCAAGCCAAACATCGTGGCGTAGAACTCCTCGTGCGCGGCATCGTCTTTCGAAACGACGACCACGTGACCAAATCCTTGTTCGTCCGCAACGAAGCCGCCCTCGACGACCGTGGAGACGAATGGCTCGTTTGGAAGCTTGGGGCCGAAGAACACTTCCACTGGATTCCCGGCAGGGTCGTTGAAACGAATCAGAGCCTCGACGTTTCTCCGTGAAGCGTGCTCTGCGGTTCCCTCTACGACTTCGTGACCCGCCTCGCGGAGCCGCTCTGCGATTTGCTCGAGCTTCGCCGGTCCATCGACCTCCCAACCGATTGCCGCTAGGTCATCGGCTGAACCTTGCTCGATGAAGAAGCGCTGGGGGTAGCTGTCCATTCGCAGGGAAAACCCTGCTTCTTCTCGCTCATCGACCACCTCGAGTCCGAGGACTTTCGTGCCGAATTCCCGCCAAGCCGCAAGATTGCTCACCTCGAAGACCAAGTAACCCAACTGCTTCACCGCGCTCATTTGCTAGCCTCCGTGCGGAGCATAGTACGGACGAACCGTCTGGCTACGGAGAAACTCGATGGAACCGAGAACACAGTCGCGAGGCCCCGCAATCCCCACAGCAGCCGTCATTGCCGTCTTCATCATCGCCGGTACCTCTCTTCACATTTGGCTTCACCACCGAACTCACGGGATCTACAACATCACCCAGATCGGGTTGGCATTTTTCCTCGTCGTCAACGTGCTGATCGCATGGTGGGAGATCGCGCTGTTCGTCCGACAGGATCAGATCCGCAACCAGTATGACGCGATCCGAGAACCGTACCGAGGGCGCGAGATGGCTGCCGTGGTGCAGGTTTTCACAAGACCGATCCCGCTCCTCAGCGTATTTTCATTTCGCGAGTGGACGCGCATTTGGTCGACGTACTCGCTGTTCGATCCCGGCTATTCCGACCGCCGATCGTTTGGCTACAACATCGACGTCGGGAACGGCTTCACGACCTTGGTTCCGGCCGTGCTCTTTGCGTTCGGAATGACATTCGACCTCGTTCCCCCGCGCGTCCTCGGCATCGTCGGCATCATCATCTTCTGGCAGATGTTTTACGGAACGGCCGTGTACTTCTTTCAGTTCTTCAACAACGACCGGCACAAAGGCCACAGCGTGCGTGACGTGTTGCTGTTCGTCGGGGTGAGCAACCTCTCTTGGTTGGTCTTCCCGCTTTGGGGCCTCTGCACGAGCGCCCAGCTCATCCTCGAGGGCTCGTATGCGGTCCTGCGCTAGTCCGAACGATCAGAGCTCTTCAGCATCATCTTCTGCATGAGACGGAAATCCGCGACCGCGTCGTGATTGTCGCGGGAGAAGGGATATGGGGCCCCGATCGCTTGGGCTGCCACGAGGCCGGACATGAAAGAGAGATCGTGGGCGCCTTCAGGCGTGGTGAAGGTGCTGCAGTAGTAGAGGCCATTCTTCCCCTGCAGGTAACGGGACATCGACATGATGATCAAGTTGCGGATCCCCACCGCATGGACGGAATGCGGAAGGTCTACCCGCTTCTGCACCTTGTCGATCGCCTTGCGAGAGTTGAATGTCACGAGCATCGGAACGCCAGCGTCCTTCGTGCTCGGGTTCTGAGAGGAGATTACGAAGGTGCATTCGAGCGCGCCGGTCTCGTCGATCTCGGAGTAGGTGTTGAAGCCGGAGAGGATCCGCTCCCGGTGCCTCTCGGGAAACACAGTGGTATCGGAGTGGATCACGAAGCTCGCGAACGTCGGATCGATGTCGTCGACGTAACGCGTGTTGCCCAAGAGTGTGCGCTGGAGCCACGTCGGGGATTGCAGCGCGTTGAGCGTGGAAGTGGCGTCGCAGGCGAATATCACTTTGTCGACTTCGTAGCTCCGCCCGTGCTTGTCGGTGATGGTGTAGCGGCCGCCCTTCTTCTCGACTTTGGTGATCTCGTGGTCGGTGTACACATGATCGGGAAATGACTCCGTCATGCGGTCGAACACCTGCCGCGGCGCGCCCACCCAAGTGCCCATCTCGGTTGGTTCTTCAAGCGGAACGATGCTCTCGAGCAAAGGCAGGATCACTGCGGGGACGCCCTTCATGGACGTCGTGATGAAGCTCGCGCAATGGATCGGCACGAAGATCGTGTCCCAAAATGCTTTCGAAATGCCGAAGAGTCGAGCAAGCCAATAGAGCGGGATCAGATTGAGTGGGTTGAAATAGGAGAAGTGATAAAGAGATTCGTGTGTCTTCTTGGAAAGAAAGAAATCGTTCAGCCTCGTAACGAACGCCACCAAGCGCTTCCATCTTCGGAACTGTCGGGCAAAGCGTCGCTCGACGACGGATTGGCCGTCCTGACAGAAGTGTCCGTCGGGCGTCTGCACGAAATACGAGATAGGAAGCGTCGTGATTCCTACCCCGAGCTCCCGGAGAAGCAGCTCGTAGTTGTGGTAGTACATCTGGGGCCACGCCACGACGAGCAGTGGCGAATCCGCGTGACCATCCTCGGTCGTCCAGCGAAAGGTCTTTGCGTTCCCACCGAGCGCGGGACCTTTTTCGAAGACCTCGACTTCGTACCCGGCACGATGCAGAGACCAGGCGGCCCCGACCCCGGCGATGCCGCCCCCGATGACGCCGATCTTTTCCGTCACGTGCTCCCCCACCCCGCGCGCGTCAGGCGCGCTTGGGGATTAGGTCTACCACCGGTCCGTGCCGCAGGGTATGGCAAACGCCCTTGTAGATGCCGAGCGATTCGTAAACCGCTCCCGTCATCATTGCCGTCCGCGTCTGACCGCCGATAGTCACCGGGGAAGCCCCGTGAAGAAAGGCGAAGGAGAGCTTGTGTTCCGGATTCGCCCACCCGCCGGCGCCGCCGAGCCCGAAGTGTCCGAACGCTTCGGGCACCGCGAGGATCGATGCGTCGGTTCGATGATATCCGAGCTTCCAGTGGAGCGGATAGATCGTGATCCTATCCGCCCGCCGGGTCTGCACCTCCGATGCTTGCCGAATGACGTCTTCCGAGACCAATCGAACTCCGTCGAGCTCCCCGCCCATTGCAAGCACGGCGTACATTTTCGCGAGCGAGCGCGCCGTGGCGACGCCGTTCATCGACGGAAGGCATGCCTTCCAGAAAGCCGGGTGCGTGAAGAGCTGTTTGGCGTTCTTGGGCGCCAGCCCACGGCGCCAGAGGTCGCGCATGCGCTCGCCTCGAACCCAAAAGGGCACCCGATAATCGATCTCGAGCGGCTTTGCCCCATTGCGCTGTAGCTTCGGAAGCCCGGTGAAATCGGGAAGACGGTGCATCTGGGTGTCGGCGTTACCGATAAAAAGGCCATCTAGCTTCAGAGGCCGGACCATACGTGCTTCGATGAACTCAGAGACGGTCATTCCCGAAATTCGACGAATGAGCTCCCCGACGAGCCAGCCGAATGTGACAGCCTGATAGGCGTTCGCTGTGCCGGGATGGAAGTCGGGCTTGGTTTTCTCGAGCCGGGACACGATGAGATCCCAATCGAGAATGTCGGTGATCTTGTCGACGAGGTGCACGACCTTGTGAAGGCCCGCCTGGTGGGACAAGATTTGCCGAACGGTGATGAGCTCTTTGCCGTTGCAACCAAACTCCGGCCAGTACTCGGCGACCGGGGCGTCATAGTCGATGAGCCCGTCGGTAGCGAGCATGTGGATCGCAGTCGCGGCGATCCCCTTGGTCCCTGAATAACAGATCGACATCGTGTCCTGTTGCCAAGGTGTTCCATCAGCACGCCCGGGTCCTGCCCAGATGTCGACGACCGCCTTGCCGTCCATGAACACCGCCGCCGCGGCGCCGCCGCCATAGCGCCTCATCTGTTTGCGCATCAACGCAACCATCGGCTCGAACCGCGGTTCGTAGACGCCCTTGATCTCGATCTCCTTCACCATTCCTGCTCGATCGATGTAGCAGCCTTAGGTCAACGGGCCAAAGACTGCCGCAGCGAAGTCGAGTAAGAAGAGCATGATCATGCTCGCCGAAAGTGCGGCCGCCGCCGTCTTCCGCAGGCTCCAATTCGTTTCTCGGTCCTCGTCGAGGTGATAGAAGATGGGAAAGCTCGCGATGAAGTACAGGGAATAGAAGAGCGAGCCGTACGCAAGCATGCGGCTCATGTCTTTGTAGTAGAACTGACTTTCGATCCAGGGGTTGGCCATCGCTTTAGTCTCCATCCACGCCCAGAAATAGGCGACGGCAACCAACAAGATCGGCCACAGCACGGCACCCACGGGAATGCGGGACGTGCGTATGCGTCGGAGTACGATGATTGCGGTCGAGTGATAGGTGAGGAAGTACGCCTGCGTGAGGAGGTACATGATCACGGGAACGCGCTGCTCCCCCGAGCCGACCAGCGTGGCGTCGAAGGTGAGCTCGATCATCGGATAGTCGTAAACCATCCCGAGAACGTCGAAGAAATACTCCGAGCCAAAGTAATTCGCAGCAAAGTTGAAGATGCCGATGTAGAGATTCGCCTTGAACCAGTAGGTCTCGTACCAGGGCCTGCCGATAGGCCTCTCATCACGGATGAGCGCGGGCACCACGACGAGTGGAGCGGCGACGGCGATGCCAATTGCCATGAACCCCCACTCGCCAATTTCATCCGTGATGCCGAAACCCATCACGGATGCCATCAACGCCATCCAGACAGGCGAATAAACTAAGAAGAATTTCTCCCCCCAAGCTTTGCTGGGGTTGTCCGAGAACCAACGCGGTCCAGCGTCCGAGGTCACCATCTCAGCCCTTTGGCCGACGGTGCTTTCCAAATACCGGCCACGTGTACACCTGAGCGCCGAACGTCACGAACCAGGTGCTGCCGACGTCGAACATATCGAGCCCAGTGGGCTGGTTGGCGAACATGACCGGCAGGAACCCCGACTTGACGAAGAAGTCGATGAGCAGATCTTTGTCGGTCTCCCAGGTGTACCCGCCGCCGAGAAATGCCGGGAGCTCCAAGACCGCCTTCGCTCCCGGTCCACCGTTCAGGTTGACGACACGCAGTCCGCCTCCGATTTGAATGAAGCCATGGTCCGTGATGTTGACTGTGCCGGCGCCACCCCAGTCGAAGTCGAAGGTGACGTTCGAAGGGTCGCTCGTGAACGCGGCGTAGGAGTCGCCGGCGACGAGGGTGAACCCCGTGTTCATGTCCATCGTGAAGAGGCCGAGGATCTCGAAGATGCGAAGTGGCACGTTCACCGTCAGCCTGAAGTCGCTGTTCACGGGCATCGTCAGCACCAGGTCGACACCGGCTGCGAAGATGTCGGTCTCGTGGTACTGATAGCGCGCGTAAATCGGGATGTCGCCGTAGCGCCCCGTGGGCGACATGATGACGGTCAGTAACCCGTTGCCGGCAGGCGCGGGCACAGTGCCAATCCGCTCACTGCTGACGCCGATCTCGAGACCGTCTACCGGGGACACGGCGCCGCCGATGTCGATCGAGGACGAGGTACCCGGCCCAAACTCGCCGCCGACATAAATGCGCGAATCGGCGCGGACCATGCCTTCATGAATCACGAGCGGGCGACGCGCCCAACGAATCGGATAGCCGTAGCCCGTCGTCGCGGTCGCCTTTTCCGCTGAATCGTCGTCCTCCGCGGCGTCTTCCGATCCGGGCGAGGCCATATCCCCGGAGGTCTCTGTGGCTTCCCCCTCGGCAAAGGTCTCGGAGGACGCAAAGAGCACCGCAGAAAAGGCGAGCACTCCCAAAAACAAACCCGTGCGATCGAACATCCCAACTCCCTTCGAACGAGGGCGTGTATCCCAGATGACGGGGTGTCTTGTCGATCGAATTCGGGCGGCGGTTCGAGTCCTAGGCTCGCCGTCGATATCGGAGTCGAATTGGAGGCCTTGGTCCGAGCACGAGGCCTTGGAAGTCGGTTTCGATTGAGTCGCCCGCAAGCTCGAACTCGTAGCGATTGAGCAAGACAGCGATGATCGTCTTGATCTGTAGAATCGCGAAGGCGTTCCCCATGCATTTGTGACGACCCCCGCCGAACGAGATGTACGCGAAGGGGCGCTTGTCTTCCTCGCGCCCCGGCCCGTAGCGATCGGGATCGTAGGCGAGCGCATTCCGGAAGACTTCATCGTCGCGATGAGCCACCATTGGAGACACCGCGACCCAGTTGCCCTTTCTCACCTCGTAGCCGAGGACCTCGCAGTCCTGTAGGGCCGCCCGAAGCAGGATGAATAACGGCGGATGAATCCGCAGCGCCTCTTTCACTGCGTTCTCCGTCTGTTCGAGGTCGCGAAGCGACTCGTAGGTATAGTCCTCGGCGTCGACGTAGCGGCCGTGGATCTCGCGCCGGACTTGGTCCAGAAAGACCGGGTGTCGCAAGAGCTCGATGAGAGTCCACGCGGTGGTGACGGAGCTCGTATGGTGACCAGCAAACATCGCCGCGACGAGCATGCCGGTGATCTCGTGGTCACTCAGCTTGCTCCCGTCGGAATACTGAGAGTCCATCAGCGTCTGAAGGAAGTCTTCTCCACGGTACCCCGACCGCCTGCGCTTCTCGACGATCTCGGAGACCATCTCACCGAGGCGGGCGCGCGCGCGATCACGCCGGCGAAACGCCGGAATGGGGAGATACGGATGGATGTAGCCCCATGCGACGATACCGCGCTCGAGGTCGTAGTAGACTTTGGCGAATTCCTCACTCATCTCGTTGCGGAACTCGGTGCCGAGCAAACAACTGCTCGAGGTGAAGTTGGTCAACATTCCAAAGAACCCGCATGCCTCGATCTCGCCCTCGTCGCCCCAGCCGGCGATGATGTCCGACGTCTCCCGCGCGACAGTTTCGGTGTACGTCCGCATGCGGTTGTTGCGAAGCGCCGGGTAGAGCATGTGCATCTGCTCCGCCATGCGGGCAGGCTCAGCCCCGTAGGCGACGCCTTCTCCAAACACGGGAACCATCATCTTGTAGGCCGCGTTTGGGCTCAACACCTCGTCGGGAAGCCGAAAAAGAGCCTCGTGCGCCTCGGGCCCCGTGAAGAGAATCATGTCCTTGCCGAAAAGCTTGAAGCGTCCGACTCGCCCGCACTCATCGTAGGTGCGCTGCAAGAGACCGATGGTGTCTTTCACGAACGCCATCGTGTGCCCAACGAAAGGAAGCCCTCCTTTTAGCTTCGGTGGTCTCTTGACCTTCCCGGATCCGAAAGTAGTCGAAGTGGGTTCTGCTCGTGCCGTCACGTTGTGCTCCTGAAAAGGCTGCGGCGTATCTGCGTTTCCATCCGTTTGCTGAGTGAGTTTGCGGCTTCATCCATGCCTGATTCCACCCACGCGGACATGAACACCTGCTGGACCGCGACCATGAGACGGGCGGCGAGCACTGGGTCGCCATCGTGCAAATCACCTTCGTCCATGGACTGTCGAATCACAGCGGCGATGAGATGGATGCCCCTATGCCATGCGTCGACCTGACCCTTGCTCACCCCGCGTGGATTGGATGCCCAGGCGCTATTGCCGAGGTGGATGCGAAGGAAGTCCGGATGCTCAGCGAGCCACCGAATGAAAACGCGGTTGCCCTCGATCAAACGTACCGCCGCTTTGTCGCCGGTCGCCATCGTCTCGCTGACAAGAAGGAACAACTCGCCCAGCCGCTCGTCATGGATCGCCTCGACGATGTCGGCCTTTCCCTCGAAGACCGAATAGAGCGTCCCGAGGGACAAGCCGGAGGCAGCGGCGATATCCTGAATCTTCGTGCGCTCGTAGCCGCGCGTCGCGAACAGGTGCTCGGCCGCGTCGACGACGAGGGTTCGGTACATCGAGGTTTTGGCGCTCCTCGCTTTGGCGGTGGCTGCTGACAAGGAATCGTAATTAGAATGAGATTATGATTTTTGCAACCTTGTTTTAGAGACGACCCCAAAAAGCGCTACTTCAAGGTAGATTACTGTGTTATTTCATTAGCTTGGCGGATTGGAAAGAAGGAGTGCACGATGCGAATCAAGGCGGATTTCGATCTCTGCAAGGGCCATGCGAACTGCATGGGCGAGGCCCCGGAGGTCTTTGAAGTAGATGACAACGGCTTCCTCAACATTTTGCAGGAAGAGCCTCCCGAGGAGCTCCGCGAGAAGGTCGAGCTCGCGGTGAAGCACTGTCCAACCGGTGCGCTCAGTCTCGAAGAATGAGTGGAGCCTTCTCGGCGAGCTCCTTCTAGCGGCTTTGGCAGGGGCCTTCGTCGGGAGGGGGGCATTGGGCAACCGCAAGCCAGTCCATCGTGAGAGCGACCCCAACGTGGATCAGCACGCCGCCCCAGATTGACCGGGTGCGCATCGACAGCGTCCCAAGCGCGACGCCGGCAAGAATGGCGCCGAGTGTTTCCGGGAGCGGCTTGGGGTAATGGATCATGCAGTAGGGGACGACCATGACGAACACCGCGCCGTAGCCGAATTTGTGGCTGAGTCCTTTGAGCATGTAGCCCCGAAAGAAGAACTCGAGCGCCATGAACTGCGCCGCGTAGAGAACCTGCCACCGGAGGAAATGACCCAACGACTGGTTCGAGTACTTGTAGAAGGGGTATGTCGACAGGAACTGATCCTGCGTCGCGACGAGCAACACGAACGGCAACACGACGAGGTAGAGGCCGACGTAGATCCACAAGTGCCGTCCGAATCCCTTGAAGGATACGTAGTAGTCTCGGATGCGCTCGCCGGGCATCAAGACGATCGTGATCATCGGGATCACGACGTAAGCGATCACCCTAGTCCCTGACCACCATGCTCTCGCCATGAGGTCCCATTGGTCGCGCGTGTAGAGCGCCTTATCGAAGGGGACGAGCTGCGAGAAGGTCGCGTTGTTGCCAAAGTAGCGCGCCAACGTGAGCGTCACAGCGGTCGTGACCAAGATGACCACCGGTCGCCAATCCAGCTCGCCGGTGCCGGCCGTGTCTGCTTGGGCGTCCGCTTCTCGCCAGGAATCCAGCAAGGTTCGCCGGACAAACCGCTTGATCGTCTCCATTGGGGCGCGGGACTATAACCGATTGACTAGCGCGATTGTAGGCTAAGCTCCAGGGAGATGGCCGCCGCTGCCAGACATGGAGTGCGAAACCTAATCGTGCTGACGACTCTGCTCGTGTGTGCGTTTTTCACTGCACAAGGGGCCACTGCATTGCTATCGGCGAAAGTGCTCGAGGCAGACCCGGGGTCGGCCAAACCCGCTCTGGCGACCAGAATCGTTCCGGCGCCCGCGCAGCGCAAACACGATCCCGGGGTCATCTTGAGACGGAATATCTTCGACTCCACAACCGGTGACCTTTCGGCGGCGCCAGTTGAGGACCGAGCGCTCCCGGATGCCGAGATGCCAATGGAAGAGGTCGAGCTTCCCTGCACGAACAGTATGCGGCTGATCGGGACGGTCGTCTTGCCGGGAGACCTAGAGCAGTCACTGGCCGCGATCGTTGGAAGCGACGACAAAGCGGGACTTCATCGCGGCGGCGCGGAAGTCGAGGGTTCTCGGATTCGATCGATCCAATCCGACAACGTCATCCTACAAACCAAAACCGGCTTTTGCCGGCTGACGATGTTCGAAGTCGATGGCGCGGCCCCGAAGCCGGTAAGAGTGATAGCAACGCCAGAGAAGAGGAAGAGGACCCCCAGGCGCGGTCCGGACGCGGATCGCAATGCGGGGCTGAGCCCCGACGAGCTCGAACAGGGCATCGAGAAGATCAATGACACCAACTACAACATCTCTCGTACGATGCTCAACAAGGTCCTCGACAACGCCGGTCGGCTGATCGGCATCGCGGCCGTGTCGCCGAAAGTCGAAGGCGGTCGATCCGTAGGGATGGAGATTCGGGGGATACGCGCGAACACCCTTCTGACGAAGCTCGGTATCCAAAACGGTGACGTCTTGGAGAGCGTAAACGGGCAATCCCTCACCAGCACGGACGCTGCGCTCGGCGCGTACACGACGCTGCGAACCGCGGACAAGTTCAACCTTTCGATTCGGCGCGGCGGTCAATCCATGATCATCAACTACAACACGCAGTAGCGGCGGCCGTACCGCTCATTGCGGCTGTGCAGGTGTTGGAGGCAAGCCCTTTGGCAGCGAGCGAACGTGAAGGTCCCTCTGAGGGAAAGCGATCTCGATGCCCGCCTCGCGAAACGCCTTGTCGATGCTCATATGGAGCTCGTGCCGCGCAAGAAAACGCTGATTGACGCCCCGTGTGAACACCCGCAGCTCGAAGTCGAGCGAGCTGTCGCCGAAGCTGAGGAAGAAAACCTGTGGAGGAGGGTCGTGCAAGACTCGGACCGAATCCTTAGCCACCTTGCTCAAGACCTCGATCGCTCGGTCCGTGTCGGAGCCGTAGGCAATGCCGACGGGAATTTCCAAACGGAGCACGGGATCGGAAAGCGTCCAGTTGATGAGTTGCCCCGTGACGAACGTCTTGTTCGGGACGATGAGCTCTTTTCTATCAAACCCCGTGATCCACGTGGCGCGAATGCGGATCCTGCTGACCGTTCCGTTGATCTCCCCGACACTAACCGTATCGCCGACACGAATTGGACGTTCGAACAAAATGATGAGCCCCGAAACGAAGTTGGCGAAGATCTCCTGCAGCCCGAATCCGAGACCCAGACCGACCGCAGCTACCAACCACTGGATACTCGACCATCCGACGCCGATAGCGTCGAATGCGAGCCCCAGGCCCGCCAACACGACGGCATACTTGACGATGGTCACGTACGCGTAGCGTTCCCCGGGCCCGAGCCGACGAAAGACCGTCGCTTCGAGAACGCCCGGCAAAGCGCGAACGAGCGCCAACGACAGCAAGCCGATCAGGAGTGCTCGAAAGAGGTCCGCAAGCGTCACGGCGACGAGTCGCTCTTCGGTTGTGAGCCTCTCGACTCCAGTCGGATCGAGGTCGGTCACAGTGACCGTCTGCGTGCTCGTCCAAAGCTCGACCTGATCGAGAATGCGGACGGCTGGCAAGAGATCCGCCCAGATGGCGAACGCGCCGAGGATCGCCAGCAAGAGGCCGGTGCCAAACATGAGTCGGCTGACCTCCATCGTTGGGGCGGGACGATGTACCTTGTCCTCGAGGGCCGCGGGCTCGAGCGCGGCGCGGCGCTCTCCAAGCATCGATAGACGCGCCGCGAGCTGCATGAAGACCACAAGTAGAAACAGGAAAAGCAGCGTGAAGTGCAGTCGCACCGAGAACTGGAGCACGGTCCAATAGAAACCCCGGAGGGCCGCAACCCCGAAAGCAAGCGGCAGCCCGAAAGCCATGACCTGAACGACGCGCCACGTCCACGGATGCGTTCGGATGCGCGCGGACAACATCTGCGATAGCGCACCATTGGGGCGCAACGTGAAATAGTTGAACACCAACACGGCGACGAGCGCGATAAGGAACAGAACCCGCCCAACGGACTCCCGCCATAGGTCTTCGCCGCGCATCTCGAACACTGCGATCATGAAAACGGCAGGGACCGTGACCCACGCGAACCAACCGAGATGTCTAAAGAGCGAGCGAGTCGCGTTTTCGGACCACTCGCAGTGGGCATCAGCGACCCCTCGCGGGCGAAGCAACTGACGTGGGACCCTGAGCGTGGCCCAGAAGACGGCCGCCATCACCAGTCCATACGCAATGCTGCGCGTGTATTGTGTTGCAGACGGCGACAGCTCGAGTCGCCACCCGAAGTAGGCGAGCAGCGCAGGCAGCCAAATCGCATTGAGCACGCTCAGCCCAAAGGCTTCCGCCGTGGGAGCGAAGCGCGTGCAATCCTTGCGGCGCGCTTCGCTGCCGAGGCTCTCGAGCCGCGGACGGATTCGGCGCACCACGGGGATGTAGGCCAGCAACAAGAGCAAGGCGAGAAAGTGGACCGGCCACCAACGCGTGGCAGCATCCCGGAGCCCGCGGCCGAGTTGCGCGAGATACTTGGGAGCAGTCAGCCAAACGAAAGCATCCCGACCGTCGGAAAGGAGATCGGGTTGCACGGCCCTGCCGCTTGGCACCCACAGGATGCGCTCGTCGATGAACGCGAGCAGATCTCGAGTGCGAGCGATGAGCTCCTGCTGTTGCGCGTCGAAGTCTACGAGCTTCTGGAAGTAGGTCTCGTAGCGTTCGATGAGCGCGTCCATGTACCGACGCTGAGTCTCGAAAAGCTGTCGGAGTAACTCCTCCACCTCGGTGCGATCGCTCTTGGAAATAGGCGTAGGAACCGAGTCCATCACCTCTGCAACCAAGGCGTCGATATCGGCAAGTGCCTCGCGCTGCTCGCGCAACTTGATCTGTTGGAGTTGGACTGCGCCGATCTGCTCTTGGCGCATGCGAATGAAACGGCTGTACATGCCGATATCGGGCGCTTCGGCTCTATGTCGACGCAACAGAGCTCCAACCGAATCGGCGAGGCCCACCGCGTCGACTCGAGCTGCAAGCCGCGTGAGCTCCGACTGAATCGAGGCTACCTTGGATTCGGCTCGCGCGAGCTTCTCACTCACATCCGTGATCTGATCGGAGAGCCCCCCATCGCTCGTCCAGACCGATGCGAGAGCTTCGTTGCGACGATAGACCTCCTCGAGGGTGCGCTTGTAATCGGGCGGAACTCCGGTGAGCTCCTCCAACAGCTTTTTGGTCGACTCGTTCTCCCGCTCGACCTGGAGCCGCGATAGTCGTTGCCTTGCTTCCCTGAGCTTGCTGGTGAGCGCGCCATAGTAAGCGATCCGAAGCGTCGCGCGGTCGCGTTGCTTGCTGAGCAAGGCCCCCCGCGCGTCGTAACTGGCAAGCTCGCTCTGGTAAGCTTCGATCTCGGCGCGACGCACCTCGCGCCTGAGGGCGTCCACCTCCGCTTGCATCGATGTGATCAGGGGATCTCCGCCCTTCGGGCTCGGAGCACTTTCGAGCTGATTCAAGCGCTGCTTGGCGACGGACAGCAGCTCTGGCACTCGGCGACGGCGCTCCGATCTTTGGTCGGCTTGCATGTCGAGCTCCACCGATTCGCGGCGCGCGGCCGCGAGATCTTGCTCGGCGTCGAGCAGCATGGCATCGAGCTTCGCTGGCGTTACGTCGTCGGGAACCACGATCGCGTCACGGTTCTCGAGCAGCGCGATCTCCTGATCGATCGCCTCGATGCGCGCTGCGGCCTGCTGGCCGACACGAACATATTCACTCGCTTGCGCTCTCCAGTCGGACAGTCGGTCCCTGAGCTCCTGGCGTGTCGCCTGGAGCTCGGCGAGCTCCGTGGAAGCCTGCGTGGCTCCAGGCTCGTCATTGTTCGAGATCGGGCCGACCTGTGCGCGGACCGACGCTGCCCCGACGAGCAGAAGCAGCCCGAATGTCAGGGTGACAAGGGTTCGTCCACGAGCGCTTGAAGTCATCTTTGCTTTCTAATGCGCATCAGACCCTCTTGAGCCACCGAGGCGACCAAAGCTCCGTCCTCCGAGTAGATGTGTCCGAAGTTGAGGCCACGCCCGCCGGAGGTGCGTGGGCTTTGCGTCACATAGAGCATCCATCGATCTGCTCGCGCTGGTTGGTGAAACCATACCGCGTGGTCGAGGCTAGCAATGATCAGCTCGTCCGTCAGGAAGCTATGGCCGTGCTCGTTGAACGAGCTCTCCAAGAGCCCGTAGTCGCTTGCATAGGTGAGCACCGCTTGATGGAGCACCGGGTCGTCGCCGAGCTCGCCATCCGCCCGAAACCACATTCGTTGGGTTCCTTTGTGAGGCTCCGGCTCGAGCAGATCAACGTGGTCGATCTCGCGCCGCTGGATAGGTCGATCGAGTAACAACAAGAAATCCACCGCCGGGTGAGCGGAACGCGCTTTGTAGCCCTGCAGGCGTTCGAGGTTCGTGGGCACCGTTTCCGGACGCGGCGCATCCGGCATGGGAACTTGGTGCTCGAGCCCCTCCTCTGGCTTTTGAAAAGAGACCGACATGTTGAAGATCGCTTCGCCATGTTGTTTGGCAACGACCCGCCGCGTCGCGAACGAGCGCCCGTCGCGGATGCGGTCGACGTGGTAGATCACCGGTACGGAGGTGTCGCCCTCTCGAAGGAAGTAGCCGTGTAGCGAATGGGCGACGCGACCTTCGACGGTGCGGCACGCCGCAATCAGCGACTGCGCCGCGACGAGGCCTCCGAAAATACGCGGGCGGCCATCGTGAGGGCCGAACCCGCGGAACAAATCGAGGTCGAGTGACTCGAGATCGAGCCGATCGAGGAGACCATCGAGCTGGGACACGCGGCAGCCATAGCACGACGTGTCGAAGGGACCGTCCCGGAGCGACAGAGGGTGTCCGATGGACACCTACACCCTTTAGGGTGTAAATACACCCCTAGGTATCAATTTCATGCGGAATCGTTGTTTGGCGATCGGGTTAGTCGTCTTCGCCGCTGCTTGCAACGGCGTCATCGGCACTACAGGCGACGCGCCTGGGGCCCCTGGGATACCGGGCGAGCCGCGGTGCGGTCGCTCGGTCTGTGGGGCGACGGGAGAGCTCGCGGCGGGGACTGCGTTTCCTCGTCTCACCCATCAGCAATGGGAGAACAGCGTTCGCGATCTCTTGCGTCTCGGGGACACGCCCGGCCTGTCTGCGGGGTTCGAGCCCGACACCCGGATCAGCTTTTTCGACAACAACAGCCGCGCCCTTCGCGTGAGCAGCGACTTGTGGAGCAACTACCAGAGTGCCGCCGAGTCGCTGGCTGCGTCCGTGACGGGCGATGAGGCGGCTCTCTCTCGTCTGATTCCGAGCAATCTCTCGGGCGATGCCACCGATCAAGCGAGAGCGGTGGTTCGCGAGCTGGGCCGTCGTGCCTATCGACGATTGTTGTCGTCCGACGAGATCGCCGCACACCTGGCCCTCTTCGGAGAAGGCGCGACGCACTTCCCGGAGATGGATCCATTCGACGCTGGCGTGCGGATGTTGATCGAAGCGCTGCTGCAGTCTCCGTACTTCTTGTACCGGGTCGAAACGGGTGTGGATCGCAACGGGAGCGCCATGAGCCTCGACGATTTCGAGGTGGCGTCTCGCCTATCCTACATGATTTGGAACACCATGCCCGACGACGCACTCCTCGACGAGGCCGAGCGGGGAGCGTTGAGCTCGCCCGACCAAATTGCCGCGCAAGCGGCGCGCCTGCTCGACGACCCGCGCGGCCAAGCGATGCTCGAACGATTCCATGGGCAGCTCTTCAACTGGGGCCTCTATCGAGGCCTGAGCAAGGACACGGCGGAGTTCCCCCTCTACTACGACAGCGTTGGCGACGACATGTACGAAGAGGCGCGGCGCTTCGTGGAACACGTGGTGCTCGAGCAGGACGGCAGTCTGGCCGAGCTCTTCACGGCGCCCTACACCTTCGCCAATGACCGACTCGCTGCGATTTACGGGCTCGATGGCAGCTTCGACCAGTCGTTTACGAAGGCGAGCTTCGACCCTTCGGCCGACCCTCAGCGTGGTGGCTTGCTCACACAGCTCGGTTTCCTCGCGTCGCACGGCGGACTCACCGGCTCGATTCATCGAGGGGTGTTCATCAACCACCGGGTGCTCTGCACGGACCTGCCTGCGCCACCGGATGCGCTTCCTCCGATCCCTGCGGACGAAGGGATGACGATGACCTCGCGAGAGCGGATCGAGCTGCACACGGGCCCCGGAACCTGCGGTGCGACCTGTCACGGCCGATACATCAATCCAGTCGGTTTCGCGTTCGAGAGCTTCGACAGCCTCGGCCAGTATCGCGTCGAGGAGAACGGACGACCGATCGACGCCTCCGCGGCGTTCGAGTTCGCGGATGGCCCCATGGAGTTCGATGGCGCGTCGGAGTTCAATCAGACGATTGCCGACCGCGTCGAAACCCACGACTGCTACACGAAGCACTGGGTCGAGTTCGCGCTCGGCCGGGACACTGCCGGCTCCGACCTCGATCTCATTCAGAGCCTCGGGGACAGCTCGCTAGACGGCTTCTCGATCAAGGAGCTGATCATCGAGCTAGTGAAGAGCGACGAGTTCAGGTCGCGCAACGTGGAGGGATCATGAGCGGGTTTGCGAAACGTCCGTTCCCGAGGCGTCTGTTCCTGACAGGCGCCGCTGGCGTCACCGTCGGGCTACCGTTCTTGGAGACCTTCGCATCGAAGGGGGCGCGGGCGGCAGGTCCGGATGACCCAGGGTTTGTGGTCTTCATGCGCCAGGGCAACGGTTGCTCTCAGGCGCTTCCCTATAGCAACCCGGCAGAGCCCGAGATGTTCTGGCCTCGCAATCTCGGCGCACTCACGGCAGCATCGTTGGCAGCGGACAGCGACCGAGCGACGAGCGAGCTAAGCGCCTACGCCGATGATCTCCTCTTGGTCCGTGGCGTTCGCGGCGCGCTGTCGATTGGCGGTTGCGGACACGCACGAGGCGCGCTCCAGGCCCTCACCGCGCAGCCCACCGGCGACGCCGAAGCAACCAACAACTCGCTCGCACTGGGGGAATCACTCGACAATCGCATCGCACGAGAGCTCAACGTCGACGGCACGGGGCCACTCACGCTCGCAGCAATGCGGCCATATGGATTTCTCGACAGCGTTCTTTCGTACCGTGGCCCCAACGATCGCCGCGGAGCGCAAACCAATCCAAAGGTCGCTTTCGACAACATCATGGGGCTCGTCGATCTCGACGAATCGTCCGCGAGCTCGATCGAGGCGCGGCGACAGAGCGTCAATGACCTCGTCCGCGATCAAATGCAGTCGTTGCTCGGCCGAAGCGATCTGAGCTCCGACGATCGCAGCCGACTCGACCTGCACTTCACTGCGATTCGGGATCTCGAAATCCGACTCGCCGAATGTACACCGCTCGATGCTTCGACGGTGGCGGCCATCAACGCGATCGACGGCGAGCATCAGGACGGCAACCGTATCGTCGAAGTCGCGGAGCTTCACATCGATGTCATTGCGCTCGCGCTTTCATGCGGCTACACGCGCGCGGCCACATTGCAGATCGGCAACGGCAACGACGGCACCCGCTACTGGTGGGAGGGGGAGCAGTTCCCATCGTACCACTGGATCTCGCATCGGATTTTCGCCGACGGCTCCGAGGGAGATCCGATCCCTGATGCGCAGTCGAAGCACAACGCCGTCGACCGGATTCACGCGCGACTGTTTGGTCGTCTCATCGACCGTCTCTCTCAGTACACGACGGAAACAGGCACGCTCCTTCAAAAGGGCGTGTGCGTGTGGATGAACGACCTTTCGAACGGTCCGCCCCACTCTGTAAATAACCTTCCGTACGTGTTGGCTGGGGGCGCTGACGGATTCCTACGCACGGGCGCGTACGTCGACGCGGGAGACGTGACGCACAACAAGATGCTCAACACCCTTGCGACGGCCGTCGGGCTTCGGAAGGGCAACGGCGACCCCGTCGACGACTTCGGTCACGAGAGCCTCGAGGGCGGGCTAATCAGCGAAATGATGGCCTGATTCCGAGCCGCTGCGCCCACACCGACAATTCGTGTATTCTTACACCATGAGTGTGAGGGGCCTTTTGGGGGTGCTCGTCGCGGTCGCCGTGATGAGTTGTGGCGGGACGAGCAGTGACTCGGGTGGTTCCGGAGGCAGTGCCGGCCGCGGCGGCGGCGGCGGAGACGCCGGAGGCAGCGGCGGTGATGGAGGCATGTCCGGCGGAGGCGGCGCGGGCGGCACTGAGGCATGCGGGTCGTCACTGTTTTGCGGGACACCAGCGGTGTGCTGCGAGATCGGAGAGGAGTGCTTCGGAGGCGCGTGCGTCGATGCTTGCGCTTCGGGCATCCGCTGTGGCGCAGACGGCTCGCTGTGTTGCGCCAACGGCGACGTCTGTCTGGCGGCTGCGTGTGCGACGCCTGGAAGCGTTTGCAGCGACAGCTTCGATTGCCCGGAGGGGCACTTCTGTGAGCCGACCCTCGGTCAATGCCTTCCCCAGCCGACCGGGCCCTTGTGTGAGCTGCGCCCCGAGTCGGTCACGTTTGAACCGACGGTCGAGTGGCACTGGGAGGGCTGGAGCCAAGACGATCGGTATCGGCAGGTACAATCGACTCCGGCGATCGCCGACGTCGACGCGGACGGCTTTCCGGAGGTTGTCACGGTGGCCTACCGCGGGACTGGCAACAACATGTTGATCATGCTGAACGGAGAGGACGGCAGCGAGAACCTGATGATCCCAGACACCAGGTACAACGTGCGTTGGGGCACAGGCGCCGCCGTCGGCAATCTCGACGCCGACGCGGAGCTCGAGATCGTCTTCATGACGATCGACCGAACGCTTGTCGTGATCGAGCACGATGGGACGGAAAAGTGGACCGCGGACGTGAGCGCGGGTGCGAAGCAAGGCTACCCGGCGCTCGCAAACCTCGACGCGGACCCCGAGGCCGAGGTGTTGATCGGCGGGAAATGGTTCGACAACGACGGAACTCTCATCCACGACGAGGGATGGCTCGGATGCAACGGCGAATGGTGCATCACGGCGGCAGCCGACTTCAACGCCGACGGCGTCCTCGATATCGTGAGTGGAAACCGCGTTTTCAACGCGGATGGCACGCTCGTTTGGGAGAACGCCGGCGCCCCGGACGGATTCGTAGCCGTGGCGGACATCACACGCGACGGTTTCCCTGACGTCGTCAGCATCAGCGGCGGAAGCGCGCGCGTGCTGAGCGGCGTCGACGGGACCGTGGTCTTCGGGCCCGTTGGAATCCCCGGCGGCGGCACCGGCGGTGCGCCGACCGTGGCCGACTTCGACGGCGACGGTCGCCCCGAGTTCGCAGCCGCAGGCCAGGGCTACTACGCAGTCTATGATCTCGATTGCACGGGTGATCCCGTACCCGCGAGCTTCTGCGCTACCGAGCGGACCGATGGCATCCTTTGGGCGAAAGAGGTTCAGGACCTGTCGTCGAGCGTGACCGGCTCGAGCGTGTTCGACTTCGAGGGCGATGGAAAAGCCGAAGTCGTCTACAACGACGAGTGTCATCTCTACATTCTGTCGGGAGCAGACGGATCGGAGCTGCTCAAGATGGAGAACTCGTCCCGCACGGCCGCCGAGTATCCGTTGATCGTCGACGTCGATGCGGACGGTAACTCCGAGTTCATCGTGCCCGCGAATGACGATCAGATCGCTCGAGACGGTTGCAGCGTCGGAACGCACGGGGTGCTGGCCTTCGGTGACACGAACGACAAGTGGGTCCGGACCCGTCGGGTATGGAATCAGCACACCTATCACGTGACCAACGTCGAGGCGTCGGGCGCCATTCCGGCGAGCGAAAACGACAGTTGGTCCGGAAACGGGCTCAACAACTATCGTCAAAACGTCCAGGGCGAAGGTGTCTTCAACGCGCCTGACCTCTCGGTGTCCGGGCTCTCGGTCAATACCAGTGCCTGCCCCTCCTCGATCGGAATCCAAGCGCAGATCGCGAACACTGGCTCGCTCGGCGTCGCGGCGGGCGTACCGGTCGGGTTCTATCGAGGCACGCCGCCCAACGGTGAGCTCCTCGGCTTCGAGCAGACGACGGTCGCGCTGTTGCCCGGGCAAAGCGAGACCTTGGTACAGGAGTTCACGCCCGACTCCGGTGACTTCGGCCCGTGGGACTTCTACGTGACGGTCGATGACGAGGCGGCGGGGCTCTCCCTCGCGCTCGAGTGTGGGGAGGACAACAACCAGGGCAACGTTGGAGCCGCCAAATGCGTCGTCGTTCAGTAACGGCAACCGTCCCGATCGTGATACTCTAGAGCCTAGATGGCGGAATCGATTGGGATCTGCGAGAAGCACCTGCTTCCCTTGGATGAGAACGGCGAGTGCGAGCTCTGCCGCTTGAGCGAGATGCCGTCGAAGGCTCCCCCTGCGAGAGGTGGCTGGTGGGCCGTCATCATACCCATCGTCGTTCTCCTCCTCGGTGCCGCATGGGCGTATTTCTCAGTCACGTCCGGCGGTGAGTTGCCCGCGGCGCAGGGCGTTCAGCCCGCCGCCCCGGCACCCGAGCCCGCAAAGCAGGCAGCGCCGGAACAAGAGAGGCCGGCCCCGGTGCGCGTGCCACCTCGGTCCACGCCACCGCGTCCGGAGGACATTCCGACCCCGGACGACTTCGAACGCTGATCGCCAAACCCTGCCTTTTCGAAGCTTTCGGTCAATTCGTTGCCGACCCAGCGCGGTTTTGGATAGGCTTTGAACGTGGTGAGGAGACCTGAAATCGGCATGAGGCCGGTGGGAGTTGGAATCGACTTCGACGTGTCGATGTGGCCGCTGGTGCAGGTCACGATGCCGGCAGCGATCGAGGTGGCGGACATCGTATACCTCCAGCAGTCTTACGAGCACGTCTTCGCCGCTCCAACGCGCCACGCGTTGATCGTCGACACGACGACGATCGAGAAGGTCCCGGACGCCGCACTTCGGAGGAAGATGAAGGAGTTCGAGGACGGACGGAGGCCGATCATCCGGGACAAGAACATCGGCAGCGCGATCGTGCTTTCCAATGCGCTCGTTCGCGGCGCCTACACCGCGCTTCGCTGGATCTCTCCGCAGCCCGCGCCCAACAAAGCGTTCTCGAACCTGCGTGACGCCGCCCGCTGGTGCATCGAAGGCATCGTCGCAGACGGACAGGAAGTACCTGCGGCGGCATACATTCTCGCCGGCATGTCCGAAACCGCCTGAGTCGCGCGCGCTACTCGGGCAAGCCCGATGTCTCGATTAGCGCCAAGATGACCGCGCCAACCCCGTAGTTCACGTCGTCTTCTACGGGCACGTCGAGGTAGCCGTCTTCTCCGCCGGTCGGCGATCGGAGCGGCCAGGGGTCTGTGGCCGTCGAGACGCCGGTGACCACGTCATCCACGACCCGGTTTGCGGCAATGCCCGCGACGGCCTTCTGCGCCTGCTTTCGGGCCTCATCATCGAGAAGCCCGTAGCGCCATGCTCGGGCAATACCATAAGCGAACAGCGCGCTCGCGCTGGTTTCGAGAACATTGTCCGGTTCGTCGGGATGACTCATGACCGTCTGCCACATCCCGCTCTCGTCCTGGACTCCGAGGATGGCTTCGACGTGCTTGCCAAAGATCCCCTCAAGCTCCGGGTCGCTCTCCTCTCGTTCGACGCGAATCCGGAGGTAGTCGGCCAACGCCGCGACGACCCAGCTGTTGCCGCGCGCCCAGTAGATGCTCTCGTCATAGCCGGGCCAGTCCTGCGCGTGACGCATGAAGCCGTTTTCGTCTTGAAGGACCCCGGTGATGATCCGGCTTTGCTCGGCCATCATCTCGAGGCGAGCTTCATTGCCTTCGAGCTCGGATGCGCGGTTCAGCACCATGCCGAACATGAACAGGCTGTCGAGCCAGACCGACGCTCGGTTCCCAAGGATGCCGTTGTGGCTGATCCCCCCCTCCTCGGTGCGCGGGGCCGTCACGTCGAGATACTCGAACGTGTCGTCGAGAACCTGCTGATACGCCTCGTTCGGCGCCTCCTTCAGCAGAGCGACCGCGGTGATGGCTGGCGGGCAACTATCACTCCAAACGATCTGGTAACCCTGAGCGATGCGGTAGTCGAGCCAGGACTCGTAGTAATCGTGGAGACGTGTATCGCCGGTCACGCGATAGAGCTCGGCCAACGCGTGCATCAACACGCCGGGCTTCCAATCCCACTCCTCGACTTCGTACGGATGGGTCTCGATGTAACGAAGGGCGATGTCGGTGGCCAACGCAACCTCGGCCGACTCGGGGGCCCGCCGCGTCGAGTAGCATTCGGCGGCGGCGACCTCGGGATCGCAGTAGTCGTAGTAGTTGGTGTTGTCCTTATCGTTGGACGTATCTGCACAGCCGTGGGTTGCGGCGCCCATGAGCAGGCCAATGCTCACCGCCTGCAGGGTTTGGATTGGAAGCAGCTTCACGGTTCCTCCACTTGGATTTCGAGCAAAGCAGGGTCGCTCACCGCGCCCTGTGAGTCCGTCACCCGGTGGGCGACGCGGTAGATGCCAGCCACGTCGGGAGTCAATGTGGCTTGTGCCGTGCTCGTGCCGGCCAGGGGCCAATGGCTGCCCGCGGGCGCTGCGAGGAGTGCCCACGCGTATGTGAGCGCACCACCCTCTGGATCGCAGCTCCCTCTGCCATCGTGCTGGACGGCTTGGCCGAGCGCTCCCCCTGCGACGGAAGAAATGACGGCCGCCGGTCGGCCATTGCCGTTGGCGGCGCGGACGCCAAATCGGGGTCCGCCCGTGCGAATCCTCCATGCGCCGCCGTCGGGAACGCCACCGGCAGGCGTCGTCGTGGCACCAGCTCCCGAGCACGCAGTAACCAGCATCGCGCAGGCGAGCCACGAAGCAGCATCTGTAAGTGCTAGGTTCCGCACCGCGGGAAGGCTCCTATGACAACGCGCGTTGACTAGCTTGGCCCGGCGAAAAGCTCGAGGGGGACGCTAGCATCTCCAAGAACGGGCGCTAGCCGCGCCCTCGCCCCGGAGGATCCGGCGTGCGAGCACGGGGCTACGTCTGTGCATCGGCGGCGCGTGGCGCGCTGCGGGGCGAGCTGAGGAGCATCGCCAACCACGCCCACTCGCTCGACTGTGCGGCGATGATGCGGACGATGATGGTGAGAGGGACCGAAAGCAGAGCT
>JAHEEE010000063.1 GCA_024640845.1 Myxococcales bacterium
TCGAACGGATCGACGACGAGAACCTTCCGATCGACAGCGTGCAGGTCGTGCGCAACGGCGTGCTGATTCTCGATGCCTACTTCTACCCATACCTAGGGGAGCAGCCGCACGACATCGCATCGGTCACGAAGAGCGTGACTTCGACTCTCGTGGGTATCGCAGTCGATCGCGGACTGCTAGAGCTCGATCAGGGGGTGTTGGAGTTCTTTTCAGACATCGCCCCGGCACCGGCAGATGATGGGAAGGAGGACATCCAGGTCTCGCATCTGCTGAGCATGAGCTCTGGCTTGGCATGCGGCTACCTCCCGGGCGAGCAAGAGCTCTACGGGATGATCGCGAGCGAGAACTACGTGAAGTTTGCGCTCGAGCTGCCCATGGCGGCAACACCAGGCGACGCCTTTGCATACTGCAGCCCAGGCTCGCACTTGTTGTCGGCGATGGTGAGCAGGGTCGCAAAACAGTCTACCCATGAGTTCGCCAAGGAGAACCTTCTTGCACCATTGGGCATCTCCGAATCGGTCTGGCCCGAAGATCCGCAAGGCGTGAACCACGGCTGGGGCGATCTCCAACTTTACCCCCGGGACATGGCGCGGATCGGCCAACTCTTTCTCGACGATGGACAATGGAACGGCACTCAGATCGTATCGCGTGAGTGGGTCGAAGAGGCCACAAAGGCGCTCATGAGCGTGGGCACCGACGGAACAGGGTACGGATTTCAATGGTGGATCCTCTCCGGCGACCTCGAAGGCCTCTACGAAGCGCGTGGGCGCGGCGGCCAAGCGATCATCGTGTGGCCCGACGCCAAAATCATCGCCGTGTTCACCGGCCGCGGAATCGACGTCCGCAACGACATCGCGCCGCTGCTAGCGGCCGCCATGAAGTCGGACAATGCGTTAGCGCCCAACGCCGAGGCGAATGCGCGGCTCGAGGCCGCGATCGCTGGGGCCAAAGAGCCACCGCCAGCGCAACCGGTTCCTGATCTGCCGCCGATGGCCACCGAGGTGTCGGGGAAGAGCTACCGCCTCGAACCGAATCAGTTCGATGCGAGATGCATCTCCCTCGACTTCCGATCGCCGGCGGACGTCGTCTTCACGCTAGCGGTGGGCGAGGGGACCTTCGATCTTCCCGTCGGCATGGACGGCGTCCCGCGATTCTCTGAGAACGGTCCCACCGGCATCCCTGTCGGCGTCACCGGCCAATGGACCGCTCCCATCGTGTTCGAGATGGCCTACGACGAGGTCGCCGGGCCCAATCACCTGCGGATCCGCGGTGATTTTGGAAACGACGCCGCCAGCGTGACTCTCCGCTTCACCGACCCCGCGGGGCAGTTCTCGCCGCAGGTGGTTCCGGGCACCGCTTCACTTTCCTGCCCCTGAAGTGTCTGAAATAACTAAAGATTCTGAACTCGCAATCTTCTTCTGTTGACATAACGAACGTTCGTGCTATTTTTTCTCCGTGGGTAAAGGCGAAGAAACCAGACAAGCCATCGTCGATCGTGCGCTCGACTTGGCGAGCACCGTCGGCCTCGAGAAGCTGACAATCGGTGCGCTCGCGAATGCGACCGGGATGAGCAAGAGCGGGCTCTTCGCCCACTTCAAGTCGAAGGAACAACTTCAGCTTCAGGTTCTCGAAGAGGCCAGAGAACGCTATGTGGATGTCGTAGTGAAGCCTGCGCTCGAGCAGCCGCGAGGCGAAGCGCGGCTCCGCGCGATCGTCATGCGCACGCTCGGGGACTGGGAAGACAACCTCCCCGGCGGTTGTATCTTCCACGCTGTAGCGGCCGAGCTCGACGACCAGCCCGGCCCCGCGCGCGACTTCCTCGTGGCGATCCAACAAGAGCAAAGAAAGATGTTCGAGCGCTCCGTGAGAATGGCGATGGAGACAGGGGAATTCCGTGAAGACCTGGATGTCGACCTCTTCGTGTTCCAGCTGAGCGCAATCTCGGGTGCCCACCATCATTTCGGACGCCTTCTTGGCGATCCCAATGCAGACACGCTAGCTCGCAGCGCATTCGAAGCACTGTTGGCTCAAGCTCACTGAGGAGAGAGACCATGACCGCCGCCAATCACACTCCCTTGTCAGATCAAAAAAGCACGAACGTTCGTTTTGAAAAGACAGCACCGGGATGGGTTCGAGCGACATTCGCGAGCACAGGCCGCATCGCGCCGGGCCTGACATCGGTAGTGGCCGCAGAGCTCTTTCGAACCACCCGCCGCTCGTCCCCGCGCCGAGGCGAACGCGAGGTACTCGAAAGCGCGATGAGTTCGAGGATCGCAGGCATCCAGGTCTGGTCCTGGGGAGAGGGCCCCATCGTCCTCCTCGTCCACGGCTGGAACGGGCGGTCGACCCAGCTTGGAGGCTTCGTCTCGCCGTTGGTTGCGCGTGGCTATCGTGTCGTTGCGTTCGATGCCCTCGGACACGGCGACTCCGATGGAACGCAGAGCTCCTTACCCGAATTCGCCAATTGCATTCGTCAGGTCGTCGATGAGCTCGGCGGGGTCTACGCGATCGTCGCACACTCTCTGGGCGGGGCCGCGACCACGTATGCACTCGCGTACGGGCTCGATGCGGAGCGCGCCGTCTTCATCTCACCCCCTGCAGACCCGCGGGAGTTCTTGAAGGTTTTCGCGGCTGCCCTCGGGATCAACGACGACGTGCGCGAGCGTGTGCGGCACCGCCTGGAACGGCGGCTCGGTGTCCCCATGGAGGAGATGCGAGTGCAAGCGATCGCACCGAGGATGGAGATCCCACTGCTCGTGGTTCACGACCGCGACGACAAGGAAGTCCCATATTCCGTCGGCCGTAGCATCGCCAGCCAGTGGCCGAGCGCCGAGCTAATCATCACCGAAGGCCTCGGACACCAGCGAATACTCGGCGACCCGAACGTGAGAGATGCGGCCGTCCGTTTCGTCGACGCCGATGTGCGCCTGCGAAACGCGGCCTAGGACCATGAGAGACTGAAAGGAAAGACCGATGACCACGCAAGCCAGAGACCCCCAATTCGCGAGCTACATCAACGAAATCACGGAATCGATCGAGTGGCCCGACGCGTCCTTCACGGTGAAGCCGTGGGAAGTGGTCGTGGGACTGGTAGTCGCCCTCTACGAGGGATTCGCGACGCCAGACCGCGCAACCGTCATCCACGCGTTGAACGGAATCGCGCTTTGAGCGGGCCCACGCTCAAAAAGCCGGGGCGGACCCAATGCAGACCGACACCATGCTGGCGCCGTCCGTCCCGGCTTCGATGACCGACTCACAAGACCACTGCTCCCGGCAGTCCCCGGTGTCCATACAGTCGACCAAACAAATCCAACCGCTACCCAACTCGGCGCACGATGCACCCGAAGGGCAGTTGTTCGAACCTCCGCAAGACAAGGTGCAGACGTTTCCGGGAAACGCGCTGCCCGACTGGCAGAGCCTCTGCTCGCAGTCGTTGTTGTTGATGCAGGGACCGCCGACCAGCGCGCTGTCGTTCCCTGCCGTACCGGCCGGCCGTCCATCATCGCCGCACCCGGAACCGAGGAACAGCACAAGCAAGATCGCTCGAAGAGCGTAACAAACCTTCATGTCGGGGGACGATAGATCAAGGGCCGAGGGGGAACCAGCACCGCGGCGGCCTCCTCTGTAACATTCGTGTCACCTTTCGGGAGGTAGCTCAGAGACGGCCCTCTCCTGGAAGGCTGCGACGGCTTGGCGGAACGCATCGGGCACCCGGATCTTGTCCCGAGTCTTTGGATCCACGCACACGCTCGTCAGCGTTGCCTTGGCAAGCGTCTCGCTTGCTTCGTTGCGAATCACGAAAGTGCTCGTGATGCTCGTGTTCCCAATCCTGGAGATTCGAGCCTCGATGTGAATCGTGTCCTCGAACTTCGCACTGCGAAGATAGTGACACGTCGCGCTCGCGTAGAACATGTCCGTGCCACTCTTCACCATCTCTTGCCAGGGGATACCCATGGCGCGCATGTAAGCGCTATAGGCCTCGTCACAGAACTCGAAGTAGTTCCCGAAGTAGACGTGACCTTGTACGTCCGTGTCGCGGAATCGAACACGCATCGTGTGGATGAACGGCATTTGCACGCCCATAAGGTACAACGAAGCTCAGCAGAGACCAGCACCAAGCCTCGCTGCGACCAAGTCGCTCTATTGTTTCACAAATGGGCTCTGAAGTGGCGCGCCAGATGGTCCGATGCGGAGCCTATTCGCTCGGGCTCGTCATAAAAATCGATGTGCCCCTTCGACTCGATCCAGACTTGCTCCTTCAGACCACCGAGTGCGGAGAAGAACTTCTTGGCGAGGCCAGGTGCGAACGCATTTTCGGAGTGGACTAAGAGGGTCGGGACCGTGATGTCGTACGCCGCAGCCTGCGCATCCCATGTGAGGGTGTGTTCGCGTGACATCAGCGCGATCTCATTGATGTAGTTCGGGACGCGGCCGCGGGCGGTGCCGTAGTACTCGAACGCTTCGGCAAGCGGCATGGCCACCTCGCCGTCGCCAACCGCGGGAATCACCTCGACCTCGCCCGTATCTTCGAACTCCTCGCGAGCCGTCACTGCACGCTCGAGCGTTGGCTCGTAGTCGTCGCCCATCCACTTGCGGCGCTTCGCGGCATCGTGGAAGAAACCGGCCACTGCGCCCCATGCTTTGACGCGAGTGTCCGCCGCTACCACGGGCGCGAGGTAGCCCGCGCCTGCGCAGATGCCGACTGCCCCGATTCGGCCGGTGTCGACTTCGGGACGGCTCTGCAGGAACGCAAACGCGCCACGGAAATCTTCAACCTTGCGGCCAGGATGCTCGTACTGACGCGGGAAGCCCTCGCTCTCCCCGAAATGACGGTGGTCGAAGGTCAACGTGACGAAGCCCCGCGCGGCCATCGCGACCGCGTAGTTGCCGGTCGCTTGTTCCTTCACGCTCGTCAATGGCCCAGCGAAGACTAGGGCCGCGATCGCGGTCGAGCCCACAGGCATGCGCAGGACTCCGACGACATCCACTGTGTCGACCTGAAAGACGACTCGTTCCTCTTGAACCACGACCTGCTCCATGGGCTTGTCTCGAGGATGTAGTGCGGGGCACCCCCTTGTCGACCCCTATCGGACGCGACCCCTCTTCATCCTGTCCCCGTTCTTGGACAGACTACGCAGGTTGCATCTCCGGAGGCACCGCCGGCTCGGCGCAGAGCGAGCGCACGGGAATCTCGCCGGATCCCTGCCAGACGCACAGCTCCGCCGTTCGATCTGCGCCTTCTTCCCGGGGACGGACCCATACGAAAGTCTGTTCGCCGAGGCGGATCGTACACTCCGGATCGGCAAATGCTTTCGACCAGAATCCGCCATTGTAAAAGGTCACCGGCCCCACTTGCTTACACTGGGGCTGATGTGTGTGCCCGAAGATCACGCGCTTCGCGCCAGTGATCTTGAAGATCAGCTCGGCGAGCTCCTCGGTGAGCAGCGGCGTCTCGAACACGGTGGGACGAACCGAGGAGGCGTATGCAGCATAGGGAAGCATCAAGATCAACGCGGGGACGAAGACCCAAAGCGGGCTAATCGGCCAGGCGATGTTGATGTGCAGCACCACCTGCCAAGAAAGAAACAGAACGATGAGGAGAAAGAACGCGCGGTCGAGCCAGAGCTCCCTGGCGATCCGAAACGGATTGTTCGTCGCCGACGGCACGTGGAGCGCGTTGAGCTTTCGAACCATCGAAGGTGTCGCTTGGGACCGCGCCGCAATGGAGCGCACCTTGTCGTCGACGAGCAACGGATCGCGCATTGGTGGCAGCCAATGGGTCCGAAGCGAGATCCACAGCGTTGCATAGGCCCCCCAGAACCAGGTCCATATCAGCAGAGGCTGCGTGCGGAGCATGTACCGAAAGAAGAAGCGCAGATACGACACGGCGCTCATGATGTAGTTCTCGGACTGATGGGGATTGAAGTACCCCATGCCGTTGAGCATGTAGCGAGCCGCTAGATCCCCGAAGGGTATTCGAACACGCGGTTCGCCGTGGACCTCAATCAGCGGATCGACCGGATCGCGAACCACGCAGTTGGGGTCGTACTGATGGCCGTGACTCACGTAGGTGTCTCCGCCGCTCACGTAGAACCAACTGCAGAACACCACCGACTCGTCTTCTTCCTCTTCTCCGATCCCTGCAGGGAACGCGGCGCCCAACGCATCGCACAGCATCCGCTGCACCGACGGCCAGTAGAGCTCGACGTCGTGATTGCCGATGATGAAGATGGCCCGATGTCCTCTCGCGATGAACTCTCCCAATGCCTCGAAGAACCGCGGGTGGTCCTCGATGATCACCTTCATCTTGAACTGGCTCTTCCACTCCTCACTGCCGAGTCCGCGGGAACGTTCGAGCCAATCGACATGCCGGTCCTCGCTCGGTACGGCAGTGACGCTGTCGAAATCGAAGATGTCGCCGTTGAGGATGAGCTCGATCGGGCCATCCGCCTTGCGCTCGATGTGCTCGAGGAACGCGGCGAAGTCTTCGTCGATGAAGAACTCGCGGCGTTTGTAGGCCATCCAGAGCGGGCGCACCTCGTCGGGTTCGTGCGCCTCGGTGAGATGCATGTCGGAGACGACGAAGGTGTTGAGCCTTGGTTCCATCAGTCGAGCAGCTAGTTTGTCAGGCGCCGACGCTCGGCTCCAGTTATCTAGGTTGACGGAGCGGCATGGGTCGCTTTCACATGCTTCCGCCGACCGATGACGAGATGCGCCAAGAGTATGAGCGTCAAACCCGTCGCGAAAATTGTCACGTACACGGTCCCAAGCCCGGGGCCGGCGTCCGTGAGGAAGTTGGCAATCTGCTTCTGGCCCCACATGACGGGCGTGAACGGCTCGACGGTAACGGGCGCCCGGGGGTCCAGGTTGTGACCAAACGAATAGAGCTTGTAATACAACCGCCCGAAACCAAAGATCCCCGCGTAGGTGGTTAGCACCAACAGGTCGATCATCGAACCTACCTTGCCAATGACCGCTGTCCGCAAAGCAAGAATGATCATCCCAGCGAAGAGGAAGGGGATCCAGTCGAGGTCCGTCAGCGATTGGCGATCGAGCGGCGCCATGCCGATGTAGTGATTGAGGACGTTGATCTCCTGCACATCGTTGCCGTCATTACCCCCCTCGATCTTGTAGGAGTAGATGTAGAGATCGAGCCCTTCGGGGTATTGCGGCGCGGTCATGTTGATGTGCCACATCGGTGCCGTGAAGCTCAGCCCAACGAAGACTGTCAACAGCGCAAGCGCGATACGCGCCCACGGGAAGATGGGCTCGTCCAAGAACCGGTAGAATCCGTCTAGTGCCTTTGACATGTCGCCTCCTCTTCGGCCTGCAATTCCTAAACCACGTCTCCCCGACGGAGCTTCCACAACCCGCTCGCCCACGCGAGTGTGCCCAGGACCATCGGCCACGCCACGCCGAGCGCGTAGAGCCATCCGCTTCCTATTCGGTTCGCCAAGTAGAAGCCTACCGGGCCAAGCACACTGAGCTCCGGATCAGCCGAGGACAAGAGCGCCATCCGAATACTCTGAACAGGGTTGAGGGCGGCGAGCGCAAAGACGACGCGGGGCTCCAACCGCCACTGCAACATCATCCCGGCGAGCGCGAAATCCATCAAGGCGATGCCGGCCACCCAAATTAGCAGCAGGTACATCGTCGCGCGCGCAGAGTTCTGGACGGTCGTCGAAACCCAGAGACCAATGCCGCAAAACGACCAGATCAGGACCGAGCACAAAACCACGCAATGGCCGATGAAGCTCCACGCGATGTCCTGGCCGAACGTAAGCCGTCCAAAGATACCGACGGCGACCATGAGGACGGCGAGCGGCAACATCAGGACCAAGAAGCGCACACTCGAGATGGCGCTGAAGAACGCACCCCGCGAGATCGGCTGGCTGAAGAGCAGCTCGAGCGTGCCGTCATCCCGCGCCTTGTTCACGACTTGCCCCGTCGCGATCAACGCCATCAGCGGGAGGAGGACCAGCAGCGCGTGCACGTAGGAGACGAGCACCCTACCCGTCCCTGTGAAGCCAAAAACGGTCGATTCGCGCATGCCGACCAGTAGGAACGCGCCCGCTAGCACCGCGTACACGACGACGCAGAAGAGGAGCCAACGAGAACGGAGCACCTCGGCGAGGTCGAGCTGGGCAACTGCCCAATATGCTCGGAGCTGACGTCTCATGAGCCCCCGTGTTGGTGATGTGGGCGGGCCTTCACCTGCGCTTTGGCCCAATCGCTGCCCTGTGCGCCCGGCGTCTCCCTGGGCACCGCAGCAAGACCGTAGCCCATCGGGGAATCGTCTACTGCAATGAAGCCGACCTCGGTTTGAGAGAGCCAGCCGTCGGCCGCGTGATTTCGGAAGTAGAGCGCGTGAATCGATACGTCATGGGAATCCAAATAGTCGAACAAGCAACCTGGATCGTCGAAATTCAGCACGTCTCCTTCGGCCGTTTGCAATTGTGATGCGAATCGCGGGTCACCCACGTGCATTTTGCAGTGTGTGCACACCTCGCTGTCCCAAACGACCGGCACCGGGCCCTCCGGGACCGTTGCGGCATTGTAACGAACGAAGGCGATGGTGATCGCCACGAGCGCAACCCCCAGCAACACGACCTTAATCACGGTTGTGGACATCGTTCTCGTCTCCCTGTTCGTCGATGTGCACCGCATCCGCGTCGCGGACGAGCAGATTCAGCACACGTCCCTTCATGTCGTGCGACATGGTCGAGACGAGCTCGAGCTTCTCTGCTCTCGTGGCAGTGCGGCTCCACCAACCCGCAACGCCCGGTTCAAAGCCCATGCGCTCCAACGCTTCGGTGTCGACCCCGTTCTTCATTTGCACATCGATCGTGCTCAGGGTCATTCGATCGAGGTATGCCTCGGTGGGTCCGAAATAGTCGAGGCGACCCTCCCCGAGCACCATCACCTGATCGACCAGCGTGCGGATCTCTTCGAGACGATGCGAGCACAAGATGAGCGTCGCGTCTTTCGCGCGTTCCGACAGCAAACGGAAGAGATCGCGGCGCGACTGCGTGTCGAGACTGGCAGTTGGCTCGTCGAGCACATAGAGGGATGCCTGGCTTGCCAGGGCCAACGAAATCAGGGTCTTCTGCTTCGCTCCACCCGAGAGATTGCAGAACGACTGCCGTTCGACGGCGGAAAGCTCGATGCCGAGCTCTCGGCCACAGGCGATCACGTCTTGCGGCAATATCTCTCGGACGCGCGTAATTGCTCTGATGACCTCGCCGACGGAGGCGCTGAATTTCGGAGCGATCTGGGGAACATACGCGATGCGGTCGGCCTGCTCGATGCCGCGGCGTTGCTCGCCGTCCAGCAACAGCTCTCCCTCGCAGCGGAGCAGCCCAAGCACAATCCGAATCAGAGTGGATTTCCCCGAAGCGTTCGGGCCGATCAGACCAACCTTCCCGCCGCTGGGAATCGTGAAGTCGATGCCCCGAAGAGCTTCGATCTTGCCGAACCTCTTTCGAACCGACTTTCCGTCAACGCGCATCGAGGGCCTGCCAGTCGACCGCGCCGACTCTGGGACGCGGATCGATCAGAGTCGTTTCCGGCTTCATCATAGGGAACAAGGAGCTGATTGCGTCGAGAAGCCCAAGCGTGATCGCCCCTCGGAAGAACTGGAGTTGGGGATACGTACTCTCGAGCTGACTGCTCAAGCGGCGAAGCTCGTAAGGGATGTCGCCGAATCCGTCGGCGTCCATGTCGTAGCCCACGTAGTCGTCGAACGAGTTGCCGTTCCAATCGACCGCCAACGCATTGCCCCCTCCCTCGACCTGGAGCTGCGAGTGATTGCTTACAAACGTATTGCCGATGAACGCGTTTCGTTTCTCGCTCGAGTGCATGAGGACTGCAACCTCCGAATGAAAGAACGCGTTGTTCTCGAAGGTGTTGTAGTCGTCCGGTTCGAGCGGCGCGGTGTCCATGTAGACGCCCTTTGTGTTGGCGATGAAGGCGTTGTTGGAGACCGTCAAGTTGCCAGACTCCTTGATGCCGAGTCCCATCCCGCCCGGACCCGACGAACGCGCGAGGAGGTTGTCACGCAGCGTGAGGTTGCGGCTGTACATGATGAAGATGCCAACCACGTTATCCACGTATTTGTTGCCTTCCACAACGTTGCCGTGGCTGTACATGAAATGCGTCCCGTAGCGGCTTCGAACCACGGTGTTGTCCACCAGTCGGTTGTTGCTCGAATACCAGATGACCATGTCGCGGCACCCGATGACATGATTCCCCCGTATCTCCGAGTGGCGAGTTTCCCAAAGGCGAATGCCGTCGCCGCGGAGGCCCAGCGGCCCTTGGTCGGGACCTCGAACCAGGTTGTCGACGATGGTTGCGCGGTTGGCCTTCTCGACGAGTAGTCCGAACGCTGCATTTCGCACCAGCACGCGTTCGACCCGCACGTCGTCGGCGACCACGTGGACCGCGGCATCGAGGGTGTCGAAACGGCCGCCACTGCCATCGACGGTCAGGCCGAGAAGCTCGGAGCCGTCCGCTTCAATTTCGATAGTCGTGCCCTCGCCTGTCGAGAGGATGATCGCATCGCGCGGTCCCCAGAGGGTCACGCGTTTGCTGATCGTGAGAGGGCCCGGATGCGAGCCGGGCTCGAGGCACAGCGTGGCGCCTTCCTCGGCGCCACCGATCGCCGCCTCAAGACTCGCTCCCACCTCGACCGTGACGCACTCGACCGGCCGCGGCAGCGACGCAAGCGCTGCCTCTTCCGAAAGAGGCGGCGCTGCATCATCTGCGCACGAGGTCGCGACGAAGAGAAGGAGGGCGCAGATGAACGACCGGCCGTGGACTCGTAGCCCACGTCCGACACCTGCGGCGCTCAACCTCAGTTGGGTTCGACCAAGAAGTAACCCGCCATCTCCAGATGGAGAGCCGAGCAGAACTCTGTGCAGTAGAACGGGAATGTTCCCTCTTTGTCAGCCACGAAGGTGATGTCGACGTGCTTGCCGGGCTCGAGGCTGCTGTGCACGTCGTACGAGCCGATGGTGAACCCGTGGGTTGCATCGTGGGCCTGCTCCACATTGGTGATGTGCAGATTCACGGTGTCGTCTTTCTTCACACGGATGATGTCCGGAGTGAAGTGACTCCGAACTGACGTCATGTAGACATCGACGGTCTTGCCCTTGCGCTCGATGCGCTCTTCTTGGGCCTTGACGGCGTTCGGGCTGGCCGCGTCCGTGACGACGTCGTAGCCAGCGGGCTTGTAGACATCCACAGGCGACATCTTGTCAGCCTTGATCATCTGCGCGTAGTGTGGCTCGCCGAGCGGGAGCGGCATGTCGTAGATGAGCTGCATCGGCTCGCTGCCGATGTTGATGAGCTGGAAGTTCTGCGGAAGCAGAGGGCCCACCTTGTTGAAACGATCGAGGGCCCACTTGTTCATCGCGATCAGGTACTTGCCGTCCGGGCTGACCGTATCGCCCTCGGCGGCCACGATGTGACCGACGTTGTAGTGAACCTTGACCTTCTCGAGGACCTTGAGGTCCTTGAGCGACCACTTGGCTACCGTCGACTCGATGAACACGGACGTATACGCGTTGCCCTTGTCGTCGTACTGAGTGTGGAGGGGACCGAGGCCAATCTCGACCTGACCGCGGATGACGTCGTTGAAGGGAAGGATTGGCACGCCGTAGCGGTCCTTGCCGTCGTAGTTCTTTGCTTCGATGGCCCCCTTGAGCTTCTCGAAGCTGTAGACCGTCGCGTGGGTGTCGAGCTTGCCCGAGACGACGAGCTCCTTGCCGTCCGGTGTGACGTCCACACCGTGCGGGCTCTTCGGCTCGCCAACGAGGTGCAAGAGGCCTTCCGCATTGGCGGTTTCGAGCATGATGACCGGCATGCCGGCGATTGTCGTCGTCTTGCCAGCCTTCGCGACCTCGATGGCCTTCTTTAGGTTGATGATGTGTAGGTAGTCCATGTCGTTCTGAGACGCACCGGACTCCATCGGTGGGTTGCCCTCGATCGTGCCGCCCCACGCCATCTCCGTGTTGAACGAGTTGATGAAGACCCAGCCCTCGCTGTCGAGCTTTCCAGCGTCCGCGAGGTCCTGCATGTAGGGCGGGAGCTCCATCGCGAACGACTCGCTCTTGTCGAGCTTGCCCTTCTCACGATCGAACTTCCAGAAGATCACCGCGCCGCGGTACTTGTCTTGGAACTGTTCGATCGGCGCATAGCCACCACCGAGCGGCGCCGGGTACTGGCTCGACTCGACCACGTACTCGGTGTTCGGGGTGACGAAGGTCGCACCGTGGTCGCTCTGGATGAGCTCCGAGGTGACGATCTGCTTGGTCACGAAGTCGTGCAGGTCGACTACCGCGATGCGGGCATTCGCCTTGTCGTTCACGAAGATGTACTTGCCGTCGTAATCGCCCTTCGTCTCGGAAAGCGCCGGGTGATGCATGTCACCCCACGTCATGTCTTTGCCAAAACGGCTGCCCATGTCGAGGACCTGCTGCGACTGGTCGCCGTAGCCGTAACCCTGCCAGGGCTCCGGCGTGAAGACGCCGACGTACTTCAAGATGCGCATCGACGGAACGCCGATGACGATCATGTTGCCACCATGACCACCGGAAGCGAAGGTGATGTACTCGTCCTTCTTGCCGGTCGGCGTGTACGTTTGAAGCGCCGCACTCACGTCGGCTTCAGAAAGCCCACGCTGCTTCATCAAATCCGCTGTCGAGCTCGCAGGCGCCTGTGACACCTGCGCTGCCTGCTGCGGACCGCAGCCCACGATGACCATCGCAGACAACAGAACCCCGATACTTGATGCGCCAAGCGCACCAATCCTGTTGAACCTCATCACAACTCCTCACTTCCCTCAGCGAAAGGGAACAAACGCGGTGCGCCTCTCAGCGTAAGAGGCGCCAACTCCCGCAAAGCCCGTGCAATAACTAAGCCATGCCGTCATCGCTCGCAACAGCGAAGCGACCCTGACGGAAGGATGTGTGTTTGCCCCGGTTACTGACCCAGGCCGCGAACGTATTTCACGAGCTCCGCAACCACAGCGGGCTTCGCATCGAGGTCGGGGTTTGCCGGCATCGTGGGGGCCTTGCCGACGGCTGAGCCGCCGTAAATGATGATCTTCGTGAGGTGGTCGTCGGTCACTTCTGCCTGCCACTCTTTCGATGTGAAGTCGCGGGGCTTGGGCTCGAGCGCGGCAGAGCCGGGCCCGTCCCCCTGACCACCCGCGCCGTGACAAACGGTGCAGCGATTTTCGTAGATCTCCTTGGCCTCGGCCACCGGATCCGAGGCTGGCTCCGCTGCAGGTGCGGGCGTCGGCGCGGGCTCGGCGGCTTTTGGCTCGGCGGGGGCTGCATCCTTTGAGGTGCATCCCGCGACTGCGATGACCAATCCGATCACTAAACCAATGAATTTCAGGCGCATAAAGACTCCTCGTTGGGCCAGAGTCTAGGAGCACTCGCCGCCCGGGCAAGGTGGGGAACCGAGAAAATCTTGCGTGAAAATCGGGAAGAACGAAAAATTTGCGTCCCGTCCACCGTTGGGGGATTTCGAATTCCTAGCCACGAGCCATGTGTCTATACTCCTGACGCGCTTGGAGGCGTTTTCCGGCCGGGGAGGTTGTGATGAGAGGTTTGTCCAGGTTGATCGTCATCGGAGGGCTCGCATGCGGGCTCCTCGTACTCGGTTGCAAGAAGCAAGAACCGGCGCCGGCCGCGCCTGCGGAGGCTGCGCCTGCAGAGCAGGCGTCGAACATTCCACCACTCGACGAGAGCAACATCGTCAGCATCGCGATTGGCTCTGAAGACCACACGACGCTCGTCGCCGCGATCAAGGCGGCCGACTATGTGACCTCGGTCGCTGCGTCCGGCCCGCTCACGGTGTTCGCGCCGACGAACGAGGCGTTCGCGAAGCTACCCGAGGGCACCGTCGAGAACCTGGTGAAGCCCGAAAACGTCGATACGCTCCGCAAAATCCTGCAGTACCACGTGACCACCTCCGCGCTCGACAAGAGCTGGCTCAAGGATGGGCAGACGCTTGGCATGGCCAACGGCAAGAAGACCACGGTGCACGTGGACGGCGACACGGTGATGATCAACGACGCGACGATCCTCGCATCGATTCCTGCATCGAACGGAATCGTGCACGTCATCGACGTGGTCCTCTTGCCGCCTGAAGAGTAGCGCTCGGGGCGACTCGGAGCGCCGGAGAGAGAGCCCCGGGACGGCACGCGCTATGTCTCTACTCGCTCAAGTTCGAGCTCGACCCCTCGCCGTCGGCCACCCTGCCCACCGAGATTTACCTTCCCGCCAGACGACACTACTCGGAGGGTTGGTCGCTTTCCGGGTGCGACGAGGCGGCTGGATGTACGTGGCGGTGGAACGCCGAAACGGAAATACTGGAAATCCTCACACCGAATCAAACTGCACGGATTGAGCTCCAGATCACCCCGAGCGGCGAGACACCTGCTACCATCCGCTGACCATGAACAAGCTGGACGGCAAGCGGGTGCTGATTACAGGCGGCGCCCAAGGCATTGGTTACGAAATGGCGATCAAGTTCGCCGAGCGCGGCGCGGATGTGGTCATCGCGGACATCAACGAGGAGCGACTTGGCGAAGCCAAGGCAAGCCTCGAGAAGCGCGCCATCGTCGTGGCAGCGTTCCAAGTCGACGTCACGAACCCCGCAAGCATCGCGGCGATGCGTGCGCGGATTGCGTCGGAGGTCGGCTCAATCGACGTGCTTGTCAACAACGCAGGCGTCGTCTTTGGCGGCCCCTTCACCAAGATCTCGCTGGACGATCATTTCAAGACCTACGAAGTCAACGTACTCGGGTTGGTCGCAATGACACACGCGTTTCTCGACGACCTCGTCGCGCGGCCCGAAGCTCACCTCGTACACATCGCGAGCGCATCCGGCTTCATCGGCCTTCCCTACGGATCGACCTACGCCTCGAGCAAATGGGCCGTGATCGGTTTCGGAGAATCGATTCGGGCCGAGCTCAACACTCAAGGCCACAAGCACGTGCATCACACGATCGTCTGTCCGAGCTACATCGGAACGGGCATGTTCGAAGGGGCAGAAGCGCCAAAGGCCACCCACATTCTCGAGCCAGACTATCTCGCAGAGAAGGTCGTTCAGGCCGTCGAACACAACAAGGTTCACGTGCTCGAGCCGTTCATGGTGAAGTTCACGCCGCTTCTACGCGACCTGCTGCCGACGGCGCTCTACGACAGAATGTCGCACCTGTTCGGCGCGGACACGTCCATGGCGCATTGGACAGGGCGCGGACCCGAGCATCCAAACGAAGAAGAGGCACAGTCAGCAAGCGGGGATCAGGCGGAAGTCGACCGATAGCGCGCCAAAAACGTCGCCACGAGCTCGTTCATGATCACCTCGCGTTCGGCGGGGTCGATCGGCCCTTGCAACAACTGCGGCCATAGCAAAGCACCGCGTGCCATGGACGAGAACATGTTCGCGGCAAGCTCCGGATTCGGAACGGTCAGCCGGCCCGCCTCGTGCGCCTTGCCGAGCCAGGTCAGGAGCGCGTTCTCCTCCGCCGCGGTCCGCGTCAGGACCTCCTGAATGAGCTCCGGCTGCCTGACGAAGACGCCCAGCACCACCCTGGCGAGGCAGCGCGATGGAGGATCCTCGGCGATCAGCGTTTTAGCCCGCACGAACTCCTTGAGCTGATCCTCGATCGGGCGGTCGGGGTCCCATGTGACCTGCTTGAGGGCGGCGGCGGCCTCGAAAAGCCGCTCGACCACCGCCTGAAACAGCGCTTCTTTGCTGCCGAAGTGGTTGTAAACGGTGCGCTTGGAGGCCCCGGCGAGCTCCGCGATTCGGTCCATGCTGGTGCACTCGTACCCCACGTCCCGAAATGCGGTGATGGCCGCCTCGAGGATGGTGTCGCGTTTGATGTTAATGCGGGATTCTCTCTGTGTTTCCATGATCTTAGACAAAAACTACACCGTGCAGTGTATTTTCTTCTTGACCCCTCCATGAATGAAACTACACTGTGCAGTGTAATGGTTTTGGGCGAGCCGGCAAGTCCTTATCGAGCTCAGCCCAGAAAGACCGAGGAATCGAACATGACCTATTCAGCCACCTTCATGCGACGCTCACGGCTCGGACCTTTGGCCGTAGGGGCCCTCCTGAGCGCTTCGATGGTCGGCGGGGTGCCTACCCGCGTAGCTGCGTCGGACGTCCACGAGGAAAACACTGCGGTGTTCACCGCACAGATCCCTTCCGCGGACTCCAACATCGCGAGCGGCCGCGCCGTCATCGTCGTCGACAAGCCGATCGAAGAGGTCCTCCCCATCATTCTCGACTATGCCAACTACGTGCAGTTCATGCCGAACTTCACCCACTCGAGGGTGATCGCCCAACGTGGCAACAAAGCGATGGTCTACATGGAAGTCAGCGTGGCGAAGGGCATGTACACGCTCTTTGGACAGCTCCATCTCGATGAGCGTCCCCGCGAAGACGGAACCCGAGTCGTTCAGGGCAAGCTCGTCGATGGCAACATCACCGCGTTCGACGCCAGCTTCAAGCTCACACCCGTCGACGATGGTGCCGGCACGGAGATCGATTTTAACATCTACGTCGACCCAGACTTGCCGCTTCCCTCGTCGGTCTTCAGCCGCGAGAACGAGCGAGCCGCCGGCAAAGCTGTGCGAGCCCTGCGCCAACGGATCGGCGAACGCTCAGGCGGCGCCGTCTGATTGGAAAGAGAACAACTCGATGAGCAAACACGACTGGGGCGCAGAACAGGTTCCTGATCAGACCGGCCGCGTTTCGATCATCACCGGATCGAACAGCGGCATCGGTTTCGAAACGGCACGTGTCCTCGCCGGCAAGGGCGCGACTGTGATCATGGCGTGCCGAAATCTCGACAAGGCAAACCCGAAGGCCGAAGAGATTCGCGCTGCACATCCGGGGTGCGATGTCGAAGTGATGCGACTCGACCTCTCGAATCTCGACTCGGTACGCGAGTTCGCCGAGGAGTTTCGGGCGAAACACGCGCGCCTCGACCTCCTGATCAACAACGCCGGGATCATGGTTCCTCCCTATGGGAAGACGGCGCAGGGCTTTGAGACCCAGTTCGGCGTGAATCATCTGGGCCACTTCGCACTGACCGGTCTGCTGCTCGACCTCTTGCTAAGTACTCCGGGCTCGCGCGTCGTGACCGTGAGCAGCATCGCGCACTATCTGGGCAAAATCGACTTCTCCGACCTGAACTGGGAACGCGGGTACAAGGCACAGGCCGCGTATGGGCAGAGCAAGCTCGCCAACCTGTTGTTCACTTATGAGCTCCAACGCCGGCTCGCCGCGGCGGGGAAAGACACTCTCGCCGTCGCCGCTCATCCTGGCTGGACGTCGACGAACCTTCAGGAACACGCGCCGTCCGTGAAGTTCATGAACCGGTTCTTCGGCCAGGAACCATTGATGGGCGCCCTACCCACCCTCTATGCAGCCACCGAGTCGGACGTGAAGGGCGGTGGATACTACGGACCAAGTGGTTTCCTCGAAATGAATGGCCCGCCAAAGCGGGTCAAGTCGAACAAGCGATCGCGTGATGAGAACGTCGCCGAGCGTCTCTGGAACGTCTCCGAAGATCTCACAGGCGTGCACGTACCGATCTAGCCGCGGCCTCAAGCCAATGGCTGGTCGCGCTTTCGGATGAGGAGCGTCTGGACTCCACGGCCGATGGGACCCCGTTCGTCGTAGAGACGCGTGTCGGCAACACCGGTCCCGCGGGGGTGCATGTCGGTACGCGCCCTCAGACCGATCCACTCGCCTTCGGCGGGTCGAGTCAGCGTCACCGCGAGATCCGGGTTTAAGAAGGTGTATTCGCGGGTGCTCAGACGCTGACTGACACCGTTGCCGCTATCGGCGGCCACCATGACGCGCTCGAGCGGCGAAGGCTCGATGCCGGGAAGGAGGGGATGCCGCATGCGCATCCACGCCATCACGTCCCCTTCGCCGAAGCTGCCCCGCGCGAACCGAAGCTCCATAGCCGCCCCGTAGCAAGGCGCGGGGTCGAAGTCGGGAAAGCTCACCTCCGCGCTCTCGGCTGGCAGGGGCTCGTCGATAGGGGGCTCTTGTATGTCGGCATCGAGATCGAGCTCGGCAATGGCGAGGGCGTCGGCCGTCATCACCAGCTTGCCTTGCTCGTCGAACAAAAGCCCCATCATCGCTCGGACCATCCGCCCCTCGCGACGAAACGAACGCTCGAGCCGAAGCTTTCCGATCGGCACGGGTCGCGTGACTTCGACCGCCATTCGAACGATTCGAAACGAATCATCGAGCATCTCCGCGAGGCGGCCGGCGACGAGCGCAGAAGGGGGCCCAGCATGCTGATGCTTCGGATTCCATGGCCCGCGCGTCCAGTGTGTGGCTTCGAAGAAATCGTCGTCGTGGCGCAAGAAGAACGATTCGCCGTGCATGGACTAAGCCTGACACGCACTCGCCGGTGGCGCTTCCAGCTTTCGCGGACGGCCGTCGACTAGAACCGCCGCGTCTCTCCAATCTTCAGCAGCCATGCCTCGTCCTCGCCGAGGCGGGTTTGCTCTGCGGCCTTCTTGAACCTCTTCGGGGGCTCGTCGAGGGGCTCATCGGAGAGGTCGAACGTGCCGTAGTGCATGGCCAAGGCGCGGTCAGCCCGAAGATCGAGCGCAGCCTCGATTGCCTCTTCCGGATTCATGTGTGAGGCCTTCATCATGTCGACGGGCTCGTAAGCGCCAATCGGCACAGCCGCGAGATCAAACGGCCCGAGCACCTCGGAGATCTTTGCGAATCCATCGAAATAGCCTGTGTCGCCCGCGAAAAAGAAACGTCGCTCGTCTCCAATGACCGCCCACGAGGACCAGAGCATTTCGCGGTCGTCGCCAAATCCACGCTTGCTCCAGTGTTGCGCCGGAAGGCAGTGGACCCGAACCCCCTCGTGCTCGATCGAGTCTCCCCAGTCGAGCTCTTCCACGTTCGTGACGCCATTGTCGCGAAGCAGCGAGCCGTTGCGCAGTGGGACGAAGAACCGGGTCTCGGGGTCGCGCTCGGCAAGCGCCACAAGGCTGGGCATGTCGAGATGATCGTAGTGGTTGTGGGACACGACGACGAAATCGATCGGAGGCAGGTCTTCGAGTGCCACCCCCGGCGGCGAGAATCGTGTCGGCCCTGCAAAGGACACCGGACTCGGGGTGTCGGACCAGATGGGATCGGTGAGAAACGTCACATGGTCCATCTGCACGAGCAGGGTGGCATGACCCACCCAAGTGACCGTGGGCTCGCTGTGCTTCGCGTTCTCGCGCAAGAATGCGCCATCGTTCTCGACGCTTGCTGGAATGGCGCCGGTGCGTTCGAAGAAAGCACCCTTTACCCGTCGCCAGAAGAAGGGCAGCCGCGTCGAGAGGCTGCCGTGCGGCAACTGACCAGCGAAGTTGGTAAAGCGGCCCTCGCTGTCTCGGGGCGCAGGACCGATCTCAGCACCCGTGGACTCAGCCGAGACCGCCGCGACCAGGCCGAGGCCGGCGAGGCCGGCGGCGCGGGCGAATGTCTTTTTCGTCGTAGCCATCGGCCTGATCCTTGGAGCCCGAGCGTTGGGTGCGCCAGACTACCGTTCCGCGGCGATGGGAACGCGAGATCTTCGGGACCAAATTCAAAGCGAATTCGGCTGCTTGACACCCACCGAAGTCACGCTATCAATCGCAGCTATTCCAGCGTAGCTCAGTTGGTAGAGCGGGCGACTGTTAATCGCTTGGTCATAGGTTCGAGTCCTATCGCTGGAGCCAGTTGAGAGGCCTTCACAAGAGCGTGAGGCTGTTTTGCCGATCCTGCAGCGATTTGTTGAATCGTTCCCGAAAAAGCTGCCGCCGGCGGGATGCAAAAGGCTGCCAACGTGGGTCGGGTCGCAAGCTATCGAGATCCGGATTGCACGTCGAATGAGCCTCCCCAGCTAGTGCCTCCGACGATCTTGGCGCTGGTGCCTCCTCCAGGCGGGCACACTCTGAGGGTGCCATCCAGTGTGATCGTGTGGTTGGTGAGCTCAGCGCACATGCCCGTCCCGGACTGACCCAAGGCTGTCTCGAAGCAAGGCTGCAGGTTGAAGTCGTCCACCGGAATGCTCAGGGTGAGCTGCACGGACGCCTCGCCGCCGATGATCTCGTCGACCGTGCCCGTGATGTTGATGGTTGCGCTGCCGCTTCCCGACGTTCTCCGGATGGCGTCGGTGAACGCCTGCCCTTCGAGAGCAGCACTCGACGCGCCTTGTGTTAGCCGGAGCTCCAATGGATAGTCGGTAAACGGTACCGGGCCCGCCGCCGTTTGCGCCGTTCCGCTGAACACGCCCACGAACCGGTCCTCTCCCTGGCCGCCGATGACGTCGAAGTTACAGCCCGATGACAAAACGTCGACCTCGACTTCTAGGGTCTTGCAGAGGTTTCCACCAAAGGCGCAGGCCTCGATCTCGACCACCAGCTCGTCTTTCGCACCCGTTGCGCTCAACGCCGTGACGGTCGTTTCGAAGCTCTTGAATTGAGGGTCTGCCTGCTCCGGGCCTTCGGGAGTTACGCTCCCATGTTGGTTGGCTGAGGCGGAGACGAGGATGGGCTCATCGTATTGCACCGGCCCTTGTCCGGCTCGCCAGCCCACCAGCACGCTAACCTGCCCCGACTCACCGACTGCCAACTCAGCGGGGCTCGAGGTCAGGTCCACGTCTATCTCGATGCATGCGTTCTGAAAAAGGCTCTCGAGCCGCGGGGTATCCGTCTCATCCAAGGCAGTTGCCATCTGCGTCATCTCCACCGCTCTTGCGAAGAGCTCGATGTCTCCGGTTTCGCGACACCGCTGGTTGAAGTGTTCGATCGCGTTGTCGAAGGCTTCGAAGATGCAGCTCCAGAGGGGGTCGCTTCGGTCTCCGAGGCGGGAAGCCTGATCGTCGGTGGCCAGCGCCGTACGCGTGGCGTCATGTTGCACAGCCAAGCGCACGATCGTTTGCAGGCTGTCGGGGTCTGTCTTTGCTGCTTCTGCCCCTGGCAGAAGGACGTCGCGATAGTAACGGTCGAACGGGACGGCGACCTCTTTTTGAAAGCTCGGATCGTTTGCCGGAAGGTCCGGCCAATGCTCGTTGAGAATGGCTTCTACTTCGACCAGCATTCGGGTCATTGGGTCGTCGTAGTCGGCCGGATCTTGCGGAGGCAGATCGTAGCCGCCCCCCACGCCGCTGAAGTGACTCACCGAGAGGCGGATGGTCGAACCTTCCACCCGCGCGGGTATGAGGTGATAGTTTTCACCGTCTCCTTCGTAGGCGAAGGCTCTTAGCTTCGGCAGACCCTCGACACCACGAGCAGGCGTCATCTCCAGCGTGGCGCCGCGCAAAAACCAAAGCCCCTCCGGCTCGAAGTGCACGCCAAAGAGATCTTCGCCGCCGGACGCACCCGAGACCGAAGCCAACGGGGTCAGGGTGATGTCGGTGTCCTCCAAGAGAGCACCCTCCGGAATGTTGAGCGTAAAGTGATCTCCGGCCGAAGACGTCGCCTCGATCGAGCCTCCAGCGCTGCCAATCGTTGCCGCGGAGCGGCTGCCTTCTTCGAGCTCAATTCGAATGCTCGGCGTGCTGTTCGACTCACCGTCGCCGCACGCGACGAACGCGAGCCAAACAAACACAAGCGCCCGAAAGCGGCGTCTCATGGCACATTGGATACCAGGAAGCGACGCTTCTAGGCAACGGCGAAGATGTCGACGACGAAGCGCGGGCGGTCGTCGTTTTGCTCCACGGCGGTGAGGGACTCGAACCGACGGTATAGCCGCGCCGAAAAGCGGGGCTGCGTATTGGCCCTACCGAATCGTTACGAGGAGCCAGCCGGCGACGGCTAGGAGGACGACTCGGATTGGGCGACCTTGAAGACCGTTCCCGAACGGTCGATGAGAGCGTCGCTCTTGGCTTGAATACGCTCGGCGCCTCACTTCAACTCCAGCCAGACGGCGCGGTGATGCTCGATCACGAGGTCCTCGGCAAGCGATAGCGTCTTGCCGGTGAGGTGGTCGAGGGCATGACCATCGCCACCCCATTGGCGCAGGAGA
>JAHEEE010000064.1 GCA_024640845.1 Myxococcales bacterium
CCCCGACCAGGACATCGATGCGGCGGACTATGCCCGGCGCGCGGACGAGGCGATTTCGGGAGCGCGCGCGCGTGGTCGATTGCCAATCGTGGTCGGGGGAACGGGGCTCTGGATTCGGGCGTTGATGCGGGGGCTAGTCGACCTTCCCCCGGTCGATCCCGCCATCCGGCGAGGGCTCGAAGAAGCCGTGAACACCGAAGGTGCGCCCGCCCTCCATCGACGGTTGGCCGAGGTCGACCCGCGGACCGCCGAGGCGGTCCATCCAAACGATGCCCTTCGGATCGTTCGGGCGCTGGAGGTATACGAGCAAACGGGAACACCGCTCGGCGTGCTTCGCTCCGAGCACGCGCTCGGGGAGCCCCGCTACACCACGGTTTTCGTCGTACTCGACATGAATCGTCAAGAGCACACCTCGGTCATCGAGCGCCGGGCGGCGCAGATGTTCGAGGCCGGTTGGATCGAGGAGGTAGAGAGGATTCGGGCGCGGTGGGGAGACGAGGTCCGCCCGCTTGGGAGCGTCGGTTACCGCGAGGTCCTAGGACACCTGCGCGACGGCGTGCCGCTCGACGAGACGCTCCGGCGGATTCGCAAAGCGACGCGGGTGTATGCCAGGCGGCAACGAACGTGGTTCAGGAGCGAGCCCGGTGTAAGCTGGCGAGCTGAATATGCCGAGCTCCTGCGGGGTCCCGGCTTAGAACGCATGGCGAGGGGTCTCGGACTTTGAATTTCTTCGGACACGCGGTGGTTGCTGGATGGGCCGATGCGCGGGCGGAGCACGCGCTCGGGAGCATGCTTCCGGACTTCGAGGCGATGACGCATATCCCCCTGATCGAGGTGCACGACGCCGACATCCAACGCGGGGTCGACCTTCACCATCGCACCGACGAGGCATTTCATCGCAGCGATCTCTTCCTCGCCTGGAACGCGTCCACGCTCGAGTCGCTCGCCGAAGCGGGCGTGCGCCGCGGCACGGCACGCGCGGTGAGCCACATCGCATCCGAGATGTTCCTCGACGGTTGGTTGGCGGCTCAGCCGACCCTCGCCGACGGCTACTTGGCGGCGCTCGAGGTCGAGGCGAACGGGCACCTCCATTGGCAGGACGGCGGGGAGGCGTACGAGAGGCTTCACGAACGGTTGAGCAATTGGGGTGCGCCGCGCGAGTATGCTGACCCACGGTTTGTCTTCAGGAGGCTTCGTGACGCGCTTCGACGACGGCCTTCGCTAGCGATCGCCGAGGACGAGGCGGAGCGTGTGGCGGCTTGCCTACCCCCCTTGCAGGCGCGTGTGCAAGCAGAGGCCCTAGAACTGCTCGACGGGCTCCGCAGCGCGCTAGGCTTTCTGGACTGACATGAGCGAAGAGGGGGGAGTGCGTCGCACGAGCGGCGAAACGCGACGGAGATATCTGAGGTGGGGCCGTATCGGCGTCACCATCGCCGCGGTCGGCTATCTCATCAGTCGCATCGACCCAAACGATGTGGTTGCGGCGTTTCGACGGCTCTCCTGGAGTGCTGCATTGGGAGCGGTCACGGTGGTCTCGTTCGGCCTCGTTTGCGGAATGGTTCGCTGGCGTTTGCTCTTGCGCGCCTACGGCGCGATCGACCTGCCCCCTTGGCCTCGGGTCGCCCATCTATACTTGGTCGGCCACTTCTACAACACGTACGCCCCAGGCGGGGTCGGGGGCGATGTCATTCGTGGAGTGGCGGGGCGCAAGGCGTTTGGCGACCTCGACTGGGCGAGCGCGACTACCGGTCTCGCCGTCGTCTTCATCGAACGTGTCGTCGGTGTATCGGCTTTGCTCGTATTGGCCGCGGGCGCCTATCTCCTGCAGCCGATCCCAGGAATGGAGAGCGTTGGGCTCTGGGCTGGGGTCGGTCTCGCCACGGCAGCAGCCACGTTGATCGGGATCGCGCTCGCCCCCCGACTAGCGCCGCATCTTCCGGAAAAGATCGGCAAGCCCCTACGCGCCCTCCCGCGGCTTTATTCCGCTTGGCCGTTCCTCATGGCGGTCTTCCTGTCGTTGGTCATTCACTCCGTGAACATCGTGGCCGGGCACGCGATCATGCACTCGCTCGAGCCTTCGGTGACGGTCGCACAGTCTGCGGTCGTCATGCCACTCATCGGTGCGTCGGCCTTCTTTCCTCTCACCGTCGGAGGCGCAGGTGTCAGAGAAGCGGCGTTTGCCTTGCTCTACGGGACGGTCGGCGTGCCGGAAGCGACGGCATATGCTGGCTCCCTCAGCTTCTGGGCCACGCAGCTGCTGACGGCAGGGGCCGGCGGCCTCATCAACCTCGCCGTACCTCTGTCGGGGACCGACGGTGACTAAGCAGCTCCTCGGCCTACCGGTGAGCTCTCGGCGCGCGACGAGTGCATCCGCCCTCGCGCTCTTTGCGTACTACGCACTGACCATGTGCCGAAGTCTGTCGATGTACGACAGCCCCGAGCTCGCGCTCGTAGCCGAGCAACTCGGGCTCGGGCACCCTTTCGGCCAGCCGCTCCACACCTTGCTGGGCGCCCTCGTCGCGCGCCTCCCCGGCATCGACCCACTGATCGCGTTGAACGGCCTCTCCGCGCTCGCCGGTGCCCTAACCGTGGTTCCTGCGACCAGTTTCGCCGAAGCCTTGTTGCGCCCCGACGCCGAGTGTCCAAACGGCGACACGCGATTGGTCGCGCCCACCATCGCGCTCATCGGCGTCCATTCGGCGCTCTGGGAGCCCTCGACGCGAATCGAAGTCTACCCGCTGGCGGTCTTCTTCGCGCTTTGGGCCGCCGCCCGTTTCGTCAACGCCGTGATCGAGCGCGACTCGTCCTGGCATCCGTACCTAGCGACGGGGCTGGCGTTGGGGTTGTCGGCGAGCGCCAACCCGATTTGTGCATTCGGGGTCGCGCTCGCAATGACACCAAGACTCTTCATTGCGGCGCTCCAAAAAGAGATCCCGCGGACTTCGATTGCCTGGATCACGCTGGGCGGTCTGATGGGACTCGCCGTTTATGCTTACGTCTTCATCGTAGCCGGGCGCCAGGACGTCCTCGTATGGGGTGCACCCACGACCGCCGCCTCGATCCTGCACTACTTCAGCGCGGCAGACTTCCGCGACAAGGCCGTGGCCTCGTGGTCCGGTTGGGTTTCGCACTTCAAGGCATTGCTGACCTGGTCACTCTACAACGGACTCGTTGCGCTTTGGCTCGCGGGCTTTGCAGGCTTCGCGCTCTACGCTCGAAGGCGCGGACTAGGTCGCTTCTTCTACAATGCCACGTTGTTCTTCTTCCTCGCCTTCGTCGCCCGCAACGGTGTGTTCGCCACGGATGTTCTGGACTATGCCGGATACCTATCGATCCCAACTTGGCTGGGGGCCGCAGGCTCCGGGTTGTTCGTTGCGTATCTCGGCGGTCGCAACGCGTGGGGCGCGGCCGGGGCCATCGCTGCCGTCCTCGTTCTAGTCATGATCTCGACGCCGGCGCCGAACACCCGCACGCGACACCTCGACTCGTTCACTGAGGACATCGCGCTCGAAGCCCTCGAGGCTGCACCCGCAGACGCGATCCTGATCGTGGGCCAGGACCATTGGATCGCGCCGATGCTTTACCTCCAGGAACGGCGCCCCATGCGTCCCGACGTCGTTCTGCTCCCTTACGGCCTGGCGGCTTCGGAGTGGTACTGGGACTTCCTCTTCCGCCGACATCCGGGGCTCCAACTCATCGAGCTGCGAGCGCCTGGGGGGCGCGATGCGCGCATTCGCCGCTTGCTTCGAGCGAATCCCGAGCGTCCGGTTCAAGTCGAGAGCGTTTCGCTCGCGGCCCGACTCGGGCTTCCCACATGTCCGAGCGAATGGCTTCTCGATGTGCGTGATCGGTGCCGCCCATCGTTCGACGAACCGGCGCTTGCCCGATCATCTGCGGCCGCCCTGGCGGAGCTCGGGATTGGATCGCCAGGCACGGCCGCGTTGATCGCACTGGTGACCTTGCAACGGGGTCACGACCTCTACTCACAAGGTTTGCCACGTGCGGCCATCGCCACCCTCCTCGCCGGAACGCCAACGTTCGAGGGCTTGCGGGACATCGACCTCAGCGAGGTGCCAAAGCACATCGAGCCGGCCACTCGACCGGTGCCTCTCTACGAGCCGCGGGTGGCTCTCGGCGATGCGGCACAAAACCTTCACTACGCGTCCGTCATCGCTCGAGCGACCGGCGCTGAGGCGCTTGGACGACAACTGTGGGCGTTGTCGAACGCGGTCGGGCCGGTCGAGCCGAAGTTTGCGCCCTTGCCGGCCTCTCCTGATAACCTTTGATCGATGCGTCACCGCAGCCACGGAGACGGCGTGTTCCACGCCGAGCAGTTCAAGCGTTGTGGACCGGACTGCGTTTTCGAAGCAGGGGTCCTCGTCTTCCATCCCGAAAACATCGAGCTCGGCGCCAACGTCTACGTCGGACATCACGCGATTCTCAAGGGCTATTGCAAGAACCTGATGCGCATCGGTGATGAGGCTTGGATCGGTCAGCAGGCGTTCCTTCACAGCGCAGGTGGCATCGATATCGGCGCACGGGTTGGCATAGGGCCCGGGGTGAGAATCATCACCTCTGCCCACGCCGAAGCCGGCCGCCATGTTCCGATTCTGAGCTCTCCCGTCGAGCTTGCGCCAGTCATCATCGAAGACGACTGCGACCTCGGCGTGGGGGCGATCGTGCTTCCGGGTGTACGCATCGGCCGGGGTGCGCAAATCGGCGCGGGAGCCGTGGTCACCAAAGACGTCCCGCCCTACTCGGTCGCGGTGGGCGTGCCCGCGAAGGTGACCCGAGAGCGTCAACCATGAGCGACCCGGACCTCAGCGTGATCCTCTTCGCGTTCAACGAGGAGGCCAACATCGCCCCCGTCCTCACCGAGCTGCGCGCGTGGCTTTCCAAGCACGAGCCCTCCGCCGAGGTCGTCTTCGTGGATGATGGTTCGTCGGACAACACGTTTTCCGAAGCAGCGACGGCGCTTCGTGGCTCACCACATCAACTGCTTCGGCACGACACCAACCGTGGGATCGGCGCCGCGCTCAAGACCGGTGTGCGTGCGGCCAAGGGCCGTTGGGTCACCTTTCTCCCTGCCGATGGTCAAATCGCCCCTGACGCGATCGGCAGACTCCGTGCCGCTGCGGCCGAGGAGGCCGCTGACGTCGTCTTCAGCGTCTATGATCATCGCGAGGATGGGCTGCACCGGAAGCTTCTCTCGGCGGGCGTACGCGGCCTAATCCTCTTGGTGCATGGCGTGCGCATGCAAAGCGACGGACCCTATCTCTTTCGCCACGACCGATTCGACCCGGACAAGTTGGTCCCGGACACCTTCTTCCTGAATTTCGAGTTTCCGATTCGGGTGCTCGGTGCGGGCGTTCCGACCGCGGTGGTGACAATCCAATGCCGACCAAGGCGTTCGGGCCACTCGAAGTCTACAGGACTCAAGCGCATCGTCGGCGTCCTCCAGGATCTCCTCGACCTGCGCCTGCGAAGGACAAAAGAAGCGCTGGGCCGGAACGCCTAGCCTTCGACCCGTGCGCTCCCCTTGAGGCGGTCCCGCAACGTCGAACGCGGAACGCCGAGCGCCCGCGCCGTGGCCGAGAGATTGCCTCCATAGTGGTCCAGCGCCTCGCGCAGTGTGTCCAGTGAAGGGACCTCGATCGCCGATTGACCGATGCGATGGAGTGCGCGCTCGACCGCGGTCCGATCGATCTCGGTCGACCCGTGGGTGACCGCCGCAAGCTCGAGCACATTGCGAAGCTCGCGGACGTTGCCCGGCCAGCGGTGGCCCCGGAGGCGCTCGACGGCGCCCATCGTGAGGGTGCGAGGGCCCACATCCGCCTGCATCTGCGCCAAGAAGTGCTCCGATAATGGGGCGATGTCGTTCGGGCGAGCTCGAAGCGGCGGCACCTCCAGCACGAGCCGGTGGATGCGATAAAACAAGTCGGCGCGAAAGCGCCCTCGTTGAACCTCAGAGCGCAAGTCGCCGTGCGTCGCGCACACCAGCCGTACATCGACGTGCCGCTCACGCTCGCCACCGAGTCGGCGGACGCGCCAGGTCTCGAGGACGCGAAGCAGCCGAGTTTGAAGGTCGAGAGGAAGCTCTGCGACCTCGTCCAAGAACAATGTGCCCTCGTGTGCACGCTCGAACGCGCCGCGATGCGCATGCGCCGCTCCCGTGAATGCGCCACGCTCGTGACCAAAGAGCTCGCTTTCGATGAGCTCGCGGGGAAGACCACCGCCGTTGAGTGCGACGAACGGCCCTGAGTGGCGCGAGCCACGCTCGTGAAGAGCGCGGGCGATATGCTCTTTGCCTGCACCGGTTTCCCCGCGAATCAAGACGGGCCACGGAAGACGCGCGAGTCGATCTACCTCGGCCATGAGCGCCAGCATTGGTGCGGACTCGACGACCAGATCCGGACGCAGCCCGTCGAGGCCGCGGCGAACGACTCGAAGCTCCGTCCTGCCGATGCGCAGGATGGCGCCGGGACGAAGCTCTTGTCGTTGCACCCTCATGCCGTCGACCCAGGTGCCATTTGTGCTCGCGAGGTCGCGAAGAGCGGACGCATGCTCCCCCGGTTCGACGCGGCAGTGATACTGACTGACCGCGCGATCGCTCAAAGCGATGGTATTCTCGATCGCGCTCCCAATCGACATCGGCGCATGTCCGACGTGAAACGCGCGGGCCTCGGCGCCAGCGCCCGCAACGAGCGTAAGCTGCTCGCGCTCCACGACACCCGCGCGAAGGAGCTCGGTCGCGGGTGAGCCGCCCGACTTGCTCGGGCGCTCATGGGCTTTCTCACGCGTGACGCAATACCCAGCACCGATCGGGAACCGACGCCCCAACGGCATCACGGCGCACCGTTCCAAGCCAGGCCCTGCCGCCAGATCGTAGACGTAGACGCTGCCCCCACACCGGTGCACGAGGAGGGCCCGCGGCGCCACCTTTCCCTCGTGAATCGTGATGTCGCAACTCGGATGCGAGCCAATCTCGAGGGCGCTGTCTCCGAGGGGAAACGAACGAACCGGGCGGCCCGCCCGAGACAAGCAGAGGGTTTCATCCAGCGTCATAAACGGGATTATCGTCCGCCGCACGCTGGAGTTGCGTCCCGGCGGACCGACCCTAAGCTCCACTCGACGTGGCCGAACAATTGCGTGAAACCCCTCTCGCGGACGAGCACCGAGCCTTGGGCGCTCGCCTCGTCCCGTTCGCAGGCTGGCGAATGCCGGTTCAATATGAAGGCATCAAGAAGGAGCACGAGGCGGTCCGAACGCGCGCCGGCCTCTTTGATGTCTCTCATATGGGCGAGATCGTCGTCGAAGGCCCGGGCGCAGTGGCGGCTGTCGACCGCCTCGTGACGAATGACGTGGGCAACCTCGAGGTCGGGCGTGCGCTTTACACCGTCTGCTGCAACGAGTCGGGCTTCATTCTCGACGACCTGATCGTGTATCGCCTGGAGGCCGAGAAGATTCTCGTGGTGTGCAACGCCTCGAATCGCGACAAGATCGTCTCTCACTTCGCGAAAAACCTCAGCCTCGAAACGCCTTGGAACGACGTGTCGGACGCCTGGGCGTTGCTCGCTCTCCAGGGGCCGAACGCGCGCGCGATCATGGCCGAGCTCGGCGCCCCCGAGGCCTTGCTCGGTCTGCGGACGTTCGGCGTCGCGCGGGCGACGGTTGCAGGTGTCGACCTCTGGGCCGCCCGAACGGGCTATACAGGGGAAGACGGCTTCGAGCTTTTCTGCGCGAATGAGGACGCCGCGGCTTTGTGGCGGGCGATCCTCGCGGTGGGCGAAGCGCATGGTATTCAAGCCGTGGGCCTCGGAGCCCGGGACACTTTGCGGCTCGAAGCGCGCCTGATGCTCTATGGCAACGATATCGATGAGCAGACCCATCCCTTCGAAGCAGGCCTCGGCTGGGTCGTGAAGCTCGAGGCCGGGGACTTCATCGGCCGTGATGCCCTTCGCAAGATCAAGGCCGAGGGCTTCGACCGAAAGCTCGTCGGCTTCGAGATGACGGGGCGTGGAATTGCGCGCCATGGCTACCCGATCGTGGCCGACGGAGAGCGCGTCGGAGAGGTCACCAGTGGGTCCCCAGGGCCGACGGTTGGACGGAACATCGGTCTCGGCTATGTGCCCAAGGCCCTCAGCAAGGTTGGCACCGCTTTGGGCATCGAGATCCGTGGCAAGCAAGTCGGGGCCGTGGTAGTGACCACCCCATTTTACAAGAGGTGACAATCGTGACGTACCCGAGGGACCTTCAATACACCCGAGAGCATGAATGGGCGCGCCTCGAGGGCGACGTCATTCGGGTGGGAATTACCGCCTATGCGGTCGAGCAACTCGGCGACGTGACCTTGGTCGACATGCCTGCCCCCGGGGAGGATGTCCAAGCGCATGAGCGCTTTGGGGATATCGAGTCGGTGAAGACGGTTAGCGAGCTTTTCGCGCCGGTCAGCGGCGAGGTCGTCGAGGTCAATGCGGCCCTCGAATCGAGCCCGGAGCTCGTGAACGAAGGCCCGTACGAGGACGGTTGGTTGATCACGATTCGCCCTTCTGACCAGGGCGAGCTCGACGGGTTGATGGATGCCGCTAAATACGAGGAGTACCTCGGCACTCTCGATGGCTGAATGGCGGTCACGCACGTGAGATACCTCCCGCATACCGACGAAGAGATTCGCGCCATGCTCGCGAAGATCGGGGTCGAGCGCCTCGACGAGCTGTTCACCTCGATTCCGGAGAACTATCGGTTGAGCGGCGAGCTCGACCTCGAGCCTGCCCTCGACGAGCCGCGCCTGATGCAGCACCTGAGCGCGCTCGCGAACGCGAACCGCGGCCCGGAGATGCTCTCCTTCCTCGGTGGCGGCATGTATCGCCATCATATTCCGCCGGCGGTCGACCAACTGCTCCAACGGAGCGAATTCTATACGGCGTACACGCCGTATCAGGCCGAGCTGTCGCAGGGCACGCTCCAGGCGATTTTCGAGTTCCAGACGATTGTCTGCGAGCTGCTCGGGACCGACGTCGCCAACGCGTCGATGTATGACGGCGCAAGTGGAGCTGCGGAAGCGGTGCTGATGGCCCGGCGGATCAAACGTCGCCCACATGTCCTCGTGAGCGAGGCGCTCCACCCCGAATACATCGAGACCATCCGCACTTACGTTCGTGGATTGGACGACGAGGGCACGCTCAGTCTCGCGCCCGTCGGCCCCGACGGGCGGACCGATTGGGACGCGGTTCGTGCATTGATGACCGATAAGACCGCCGCGGTTCTGGTGGGTTACCCGAATTTCTTCGGTTGTATCGAAGACCTCGATGCCGCGAGGGCAGCTGCCGATTCCAACGGGGCGCTACTCATCACTGCAACCGCAGAGCCCTACGCGCTCTCTGTGCTTCGCTCCCCGGGGCAGTGCGGGGCTGACATCTGCGTGGGCGAGGGTCAGGCGCTGGCCGTCCCGCCACAGTTCGGCGGCCCAGGCGTTGGTCTGTTCGGCGCCTCGAAGGCTTTCGTCCGGCAGATGCCGGGCCGTCTGGTCGGGCAAACGCTCGACGCCGAGGGCCATCCGGGGTTCGTTCTCACTCTGTCGACCCGCGAGCAGCACATCCGCCGCGAGAAGGCGACGTCGAACATCTGCACCAACCATGGGCTCATTGCGCTGGCGCTGGCGATGCGCACCGCGATGCTTGGCCGTCAGGGCTTCCTGCAAGCCGGCCAGCGGTGTGTGGACGCGGCGCACTATCTTCGAAGCGGGTTCGAGAAGCTCGACGCTTTCGAGCTTCCTTACTCGGCGCCTGTGTTCAACGAGCTCGTCCTCCGCAGCAAGGGCCCTGACGCGGCGAGCATCATCGCGGCGCTCGCGCGCGAGGGCATCCTTGCAGGCGTTGATCTTGGACGCTTCCGAGATGATTGGCGCCAGGATCTTCTGGTCGCAGTGACCGAGCTCCACACCCAAGACGACCTCGATCGACTGCTCAGTGCGCTGGCCCGCTAGGCGAGCAGCTCGGATCCCGTCGATCCTCATCTTTCGGCCCTGCAAAGTTCCAACGAGCGCGAAAAGATCCCTCCTGTACCCGCGGATCATGCGCTGCGTAAGCAATGGATATCAGGCGGCTTTTGGGGCTAAGCCTTGACCGGGAGACTCCCGAAACCCATCCCTTATTTCACCTTGCGCGGACGAAAATCGCGAAGGAGACTCGGCCCTCTCCGGCACTCTCGTGCCAGATGCAGACCTGGCTGCGGAGGTTCCTCCCATGACTCACCAGCGACGATCATCTTCCATCAATGTTCGGACCGAGTCCGGGTCTTCGACGATGGCTTGGGAAGACATCTGCGGCGATGCCGCGTGGCAGGGCCGCTGGGTCGCCCTCGACGATTGCGCCTACAACGCCGCTGGTGAAGCCACTGCGGGCCTCGTGGTGGACTACGACGACAACCTGGCCGACCTCTGCGCACGCCTCAGCGCCGAGCGCCGCAAGCGCTGCTCAGTCGTGTACTGCCCTCCGGCCGAGTCGGCCGCCTAGTCTTCGTCTTCTTCGTCCCAGGGGTGGGTCTGGTCTTCGAGCGAGACGGGCTCGTCGGCGCCGGTGCATCGGTCCGGCTCGCCACGGCGTAGCTTGACCGCATTCCAAGGGCCCCCGCCCGACATCTCGTCCCCCATACCCCACTCGCCTTTGAGGTACTGATCACCGTCATCGCCGATCTCGAGACGGAAGTAGCCTTTCCCCTGGCGTACTTGGGGCTTGCCCTGGACGAGCTCGCGGCGGTCTTCCCACTGGAACACTAGGAGATCGCCGTCGATGTCTCCTTGGATGCGGCCAGCCCGCTCGTTCTTCACGTAGTCGCCGACGACCTGCGTGCCGCTCTGGCATAGGTGCATGCTGCCGTATTGCGGAGACTGCCAGACTCCGTAGAAGGTCGCCCCTTGGGGCAACGGACCGGCCTTTGGCTTCTGCGAGCCCCCACAGCCGAGCATCAGCCCCAGCAATAGGGCCAGCGCGAGTTGCTTTGCCTTCATCGAGTCCCTCCCCTCTGACAACGATAATCCACCCTCGAGGGAAAGCGTAATTTCGGAGAATCAGCGAATTTTAGGAATGCCGATCGCATGATAGAGGACCGTCGGCCCTTCGGAGATCAGGAGCGCGAGGTCCCGGAAGCCTTCGAGTACGGGGTTGTGGAGCCGGAGCTGCGCCGCGGGCGGCGGTGGCTCCAGCCGGTAGGTCGAGACGACCATGGGACGCAGGCGGGCACGCACGCGGTCGGGGGCCTCGATGCTACCCCGAAGCCTGTCGATTGCCGCGTCCATGCCTCCGAGCTCGTCGACCAATCCGAGGCGATGCGCATCGGTGCCCAGCCAGACTCGGCCTCGGGCCAACGGCTCGATCTCTTCGACCGGTCGCCCTCGCCCGTCGGCTACGAGCGCGACGAAGCTATCGTAGAAGGCGTCGAGCTCCCGGTTCATGATCGCGCGCTCGTCGTCGCTCAGCGGTCGATGAGGAGAGTAGAAGTCAGCATGCGGTCCGGTGCGCAGAACCTCCGTGCGTACCCCGAGGCGGTCGAGTAGTTGCGATGCGAGCAGGCGCGCGGACACCACGCCGATAGACCCCGTCAGCCCAAGTGGCTGGGCGACGATCGCGTTCGCATGAGCGGCGACGTAGTAGCCTCCGCTCGCGGCGACCTCGCCGAAGTACGCGACGACAGGCTTCTTTTCCTTCACGCGAACCACCTCTCGATGGATCAGGTCCGAGGCCTCGGCCGAGCCCCCCGGCGAGTCGACCCAGAGTAGGACACCGAGTGCGCGACGGTCTTTGCGCGCTTGACGGAGCGCTGCCACGATCGATGCTCGCCGGCCTTGGGGTGCACCCGACTCGGAGATGGCGCCCCTGATTGGAACCACCGCGATGTAAGTCGGGCGGCGAAGCGGAAGGAAAAGCTTTGCCTCCTTGAAGCGAAGGTAGGTCGAGGCTTCCATCGTAAGCTTCTTCTTCCGTCGCACCGCCCCGACACGGTCGTCTACCTCGGGGCTCGCATCCCTAGATTCGACCTCGAGTCGATCGGGGAGCTCGTCTTCGTAGGCGAGACCGTCGACGAGCTTGGCATCGACGGCGTCTTGTCCGCGGAACACGCCTGTCTCGAACAGGGCTTGCACCTCAGTCGGCGAGGTGCCGAGCCTTTGCGAGAGCGCATCCAGCAGCACAGCCGTATGTCCGTCGAGGATGGCTTGCACCTGCTCACGTTGTGGCTCGCTAATCGTGTCCCGGCTGACCCGTTCCGCCGCGGTCTTGTATTCCTTGCGGGCGAAAGGTTCGACCTCGACGCCGAGCTTGGCGAGCATCGGTTTCACGTAATGAGATTGCGCAGACAGGCCCAGAAGCGTGATGGTCGATTGGGGGGAGACGTAGAGGCGGTCCGCAGCGGACGCGACGTACAGCTCCCGATGCCCAGCTCCACGGGGCAAGAGCACCGTGGTCTTCTTCCCTTCGTCCCGTAGGCGCAAGATCTGCTCACGAAGACCCGCGCATACCGACCATCCCGCTTGCAGTGGCGGCAGCACGAAGGCGACGCCTTCGACCTTCGGATCCCTGATCACACAATCAGCAAGCCGGCGAACGGCCGCGAGGGAAGACGTGCGCCGGAGGGAATCCGCCTGGATAAATCGTCGCAACCACGGCAAGGGCTGTCTCGCTTCCACCACGCGAGGCTTGAGACGGACGACGACCCAGGGGGCCTTGGGTCGACCGAGCCAGCGGGCGATCGCCCACAGGGGCAACAAAGGGAGGCAGAGCAGATTTCGGATCGTTCGATAGAGGGCGCGAAGCATCGTTTTTGCCTATAGTGACGGCCTGTTATGCTGGAAGTGGTGGGGCCGGAAATCTTTACCCGGGATGACCGCTCTGCTAGGAACACTTAGCACTGAAGAAGGCGAAGGAGCACGGCTCGATACAATGGCAAGCCCCCAGATGGTGATGTACGAGGAGGAGTTTGCCCAGGTCCAGGCCGTGACCGATCGGTTGGTGCAGGACGCAAACGCCCGCGTCGTATTCGTGGTCGACAAGAACGGACAGCTCATTGCTGGCTCGGGCGATACCGGGGATCTCGATACGACTTCCCTGGCTTCACTTGCCGCAGGTAATATCGCGGCGACGGGAGGGATTGCGCAGCTCCTGCGAGAACAAGAGTTTGCCACTCAGTACCACGAAGGCGTAAGGCAAAACGTTCACATTCAGATCGTGAGCAGCCGCGTGATTCTGGTGGTGATCTTCGACAACCGTACGAGCTTGGGGCTGGTGAGACTACGGGTGAAGCGAGCGAATGAGCAACTCATGCGGATCTTCGAGATGGTGATGGCGAAGGCGCAGGATCCGTACCGCGCGTCGCCGTTCGCGGAAATAACCGATGACGACATCGATAACTTATTCAATGATTGACTAAGAGGGGCTTGGGGGGATGTCTTTCATCAACTATCTGTCGCGCGAGATCAACTGCAAGATCGTCTACTACGGTCCCGGTCTGTGCGGCAAAACGACCAATCTGCAGTACATCTACAATCGCACCAACCCGGATGCGAAAGGCAAGATGATCTCGCTCGCGACCGAAACCGAGCGAACGCTATTCTTCGACTTCCTGCCGCTCGAGATCGGTGAGATCCGCGGCTTCAAGACGCGCTTTCATCTGTACACGGTTCCCGGCCAGGTTTTCTACGACGCTAGCCGCAAGCTGATTCTCAAGGGCGTCGACGGCGTGGTGTTCGTTGCGGACTCCCAGATGCTCCGAGCCGAAGCGAACATCGAGTCGATGGACAACCTCCGCACGAACTTGGCGGAACAAGGCTACAATCTCGACACGCTCCCGTACGTGATTCAGTACAACAAGCGGGACATGCCCGCGGTGTCGCCCGTCGAAGAGCTTCGCCAGATGCTCAATACGGGCAACGTCCCCGACTTCTCTGCGGTCGCCACCACAGGCGAAGGCGTGTTCGAAACCCTCAAGTCCGTCGCCAAGCTAGTCCTGACCGAGCTAAAACGCGGCGCCGCCCGCTAGGGGACAGGTTCCACCCCCTTAACCTCGCGAAACCATACGGTTCTCGCTTCAAAGATCGCAGTGACGCACCATGCGCGCGCACAGGCCGATAACGGGGTATGCCCAGAACAGCTCGGCAAGTCCTCAAAGGCGTCCCCCACCACGTCGTCCTCCGTGGCAACAATCGCCGTCGACTATTCTCCTACCCAAGGGACTACAACTTCTTCATCTGGTTGGTCGGCAACGGCCTCGAGCACTGTTCGATTGAGCTCAATGCGCTGTGCTTGATGCAGAATCATGTGCATCTCCTGCTCACGCCTCTTGATGCGTCGGCGCTCAGCGCATTCATCAAACGGGTCGCGCAGCGATATGCGCAGGTTCGAAACAAGCGTTTCTCCACAACCGGCAAGCTTTTTGAAGAACGCTTCTACTCCAAGCCGATTCAGTCGGAGTCCCACCTGGCAATCGCTATCCCCTACATCGATCTCAATCCCGTTCGGGCGGGCATAGCAGCGGAGGGCGCCGCGTACGTCTGGTCTACGTTCCGCCTTCACTCAGGTCTTCGATGTTCGCTCGGATTGGAGTCCTTGTGGCGCCCCACCGAATGGTATGAACGACTGGGTCGTGATCCGAATCAGCGGGCCGTTGCCTATCGCGGTTGGGCGGAAGAGTGCCGGGCGCGAGACGAATGGCAGACAATGCGAAGAGACCCCCACCCGCCCAAGGGAGGCGCCCCGACCCGCCCCAATCGGTCACGCGCCGCCGAGTAGATGCGACGCTGCGATCTTTGCCTGAGGTGCTCCATGATTTCGGGTGCTTGGGTGGGGGGATCCTGTCCCCTACAGGATGAGGTTGAGGATTTTGTTGGGGACCCAGATGACTTTTCGGAGGGGTTTGTCGGCGAGCTGCGCTGCGACGACGTCTGCACTTTTCGCCGCTTTGAGCGCCTGGTCTTGGGTCGCATCTTTGGGGAGGGTGATTCTTGCGCGGACCTTGCCGTTGATTTGTACAGGGACTTCGACTTCGTCTTCTTCGCAGAGAGCCGGATCGTACTCGGGCCAGGCCTGATGCTGGATACTAGGGGAGTGGCCGAGCATCCCCCATAGCTCTTCGCCGAGGTGCGGGGCGAACGGGTGCAGGAGCTTCGCGAGGACTTCCAGCGCCTCGGTTGGAACTTGCTCGAGCTTCATGAGCTCGTTGCTCAGCACCATCATCGCACTGATCGCCGTATTGAAACGCATGCCTTCGATGTCGTCCGTTACTTTGCGGATCGTCTGGTGAAGAAGGCGCGTGAGCGCGGCGTCGGATCTCGCCGAGGCTTCCGCGCGAGCCGTGACGGTGTGCACGCGGTCGAGGAATCGCCGCACGCCCGCGATCGAGCTCGTGCTCCATGGCTTCGTCGCTTCGAGCGGTCCCATGAACATCTCGTACACGCGCATCGAGTCAGCGCCGAACGCGTCCACGATGTCATCGGGATTCACGACGTTACCTCGGGACTTACTCATCTTCTGACCGCCCTCCCCGAGGATCATTCCTTGGTGCACGAGCTTTTTGAACGGCTCATTCGTCGGGACGACGCCCGCATCGAAGAGCACTTTGTGCCAAAATCGCGCGTACAGCAGATGCAACACCGCGTGCTCGGCGCCGCCGACGTAGAGGTCGACCGGCAGCCAACGCTCGGCCAGCTCCCGTGAGCAGATCTCGCTCTCGTTCCGCGGGTCGATGAAGCGCAAATAGTACCAACACGAACCAGCCCACTGCGGCATCGTGTTGGTCTCGCGCGCATACCACCGGCCATCCTTCCGAAAGAAACGCCAGTCCGCTGCGCGCGCCAAGACACCCGCAGGGTCTTTGCCGGGCTTGTAGTCGTCGAGCTCCGGAAGCCGCAACGGCAATTCACTCGCATCCACCGCCATCGGCTCGTCGTAATGAATGCTGAACTCCGCTCCCACTCGTGGATCCCCGTCGGTATCGACCGGGAAATAGATGGGAATCGGCTCGCCCCAATACCTCTGCCGCGAGAAGATCCAGTCGCGAAGCTTGTATTCGACGCGCGCCCTGCCCTTCCCTGCCTCCTCGAGGTCCTTGGTGATGCGCGCTTTGAACTCCGCGGTCGAAAGCCCGTCGTACTTGCCCGAGTTTACCGCGATCCCCTGCTCGACCATCGCTTCGGCGAGGGGCGCCCCGCTCGCGGCCCCCGTCTTGCTCACCACTTCGATGATGGGAATGCCGTGAGCCGTTGCGAACTCGAAGTCGCGCTCGTCGTGCGCTGGAACCGCCATGATCGCACCCGTGCCGTAACCCCAGAGCACATAGTCCGCGATGTATACCGGCACCTCGGCCCCGTTCACCGGGTTGATCGCAAGCCCCCCGGTAAACACTCCGGTCTTGTCCTTGCTCGCCTGGCGGTCACGCTCGCTCTTGCTCTTGGCTTGCTCGACATACGCCGTGACGTCTGCGCGCTGCCGGTCCGACGTGATTGCGTCGACGAGCGGATGCTCCGGCGCAAGCACCATGAACGTCGCACCAAAAAGCGTGTCTGGTCGCGTCGTGTAAACCTCGATCGACGCATCGTGCCCAACCACTTGGAAGTGCACCTCCGCACCCTCGGAACGACCTATCCACTCCTGCTGCATGATCCGCGTGCTGTTCGGCCACTCGACGTCGTCGAGGTCCGCCAGCAAGCGGTCGGCATACGCGGTAATCTTCAGCACCCACTGTCGAAGCGGTACCCGCTCGACGGGATGCCCTCCCCGCTCACTGAGACCGTTGATCACCTCTTCGTTGGCGAGCACCGTTCCGAGCGCAGGGCACCAGTTCACGGGAACTTCGTTCTGGTACGCCAGACCCCGCTTGAACAGCTCAAGGAAAATCCACTGCGTCCACCTCACGTAATCAGGCGAGGTCGTGTCGATCTCGCGCGACCAGTCGTAGCTGAAACCGAGCATCTTGAGCTGGCGCTTGAACGTCTCGATGTTTTGGACCGTCGTGTCCCGCGGATGCGTCCCCGTCAGAATCGCGTGTTGCTCAGCGGGTAGCCCGAAGGCATCCCACCCCATCGGATGGAGCACGTCATACCCTCTTGCGCGCCGGTATCGCGCCATGATGTCGGTCGCCGTGTAGCCCTCCGGATGGCCGACATGCAGTCCCGATCCGGATGGGTACGGAAACATATCCAGAATGTATGCCTTCGGCCGCTCGGCACCCTCGGGCGTCTTAAACGTGTCGTGGTCGTTCCAGTAGGCCTGCCATTTCGGCTCAATCGCGGCCGGATTGTAGCGCGTCATCGCGCCTGCCATAGCATGGTGATGGAGGCCCGCCCACACGCGGGGCAACGCTCAGTTTGTCCGAGATGACTCTTCGACCGCCCGCCAACGAAAGGGAGATACGATGTGCGCCCAATAGCCCGCTGGGAAGTTGGGCAGCGCCTCGATCCCAATCTCGGTTGGCGGCTTTCGGTCGCTCGGCAAGAACCGGGAACCAAACACGACGTCCCAGCAGATCAGGTTGGCGCCGTAGTTCGTGTTCGCTTCTTCGAGCCGCTTGGAATGATGCCACCGATGGAGCTCGGCCATCGAAAAGAACCAGTTGAGCGGGCCGAGCCGGAGATCCACGTTGCAATGCTGAAAAAGCCCATGAATCGCAGTGAACAACGTGTGGAGCGCGATCACGCGGACGTCCGCACCGAGCAAGACGAGCGGCGTGATGCCCAAGAACTGCTGACTGAACAAATCGATCGGATGAAAGCGGCCCGCGTTGAGCCAGTAAAGCCTCGGCGCGCTGTGATGGGCCGCGTGGAAGCGCCAAAGGAATTCGTTTTCGTGCATCAGGCGGTGAATCCAATACGTGCCGAATTCGCCGATGACCAACGCCAACAGCAGTTGCAACGCGAGCGGCCACGCCGCGGGCCAAAGCGACGCACCGACCGCGTTCGAGAGCCAGGCGCTTGCTGCCGTGAACCCACCGACGAAGAGCACCGTGTACACCTCCGGAATCCAGAAGTTCACGAGGTTGTGCACCAGGTCGGTCCGCACGTCTCCCTGGTTTCGGAGCCAATCGTTGTGGTACGGGTGCATACGCTCGAGCACGAGCAACACGAGCACGACCGCCCCAGTGAGCCCCATCGCGGTGAACACCGGATCCCACCCACGCCCCATCCCCACGACGCCGAGCGCCATCGCCCCGCCGAATACGAACGGAAAAGCGACGTATGTGAGAGCGCCATCGATCAGGGCCCGAGTCGGCTTGGCTTGGCCAGGTTTCATCGCCCCTCGACCTCAATCGGAAAGCGTTCGTAGTAGAAGCGAAATCGCTCTCTCATCGCCTCTGGATCGACCCCAAAATCCCCTTCGAGGTCGTAGATGATCCTGCCATGTTTGCCGCGGGGGTTGTGCGCCATGTACGCGTCTAGGGAGGCCCGTGCAGCGCTCGTCATTGGCAGCCCGGCTCTCGCGTAGATCCGCTCCACCACCGCAACGTCGTCCGCCATGAACTCGTGAAAGACCACGTCGATACTCTGATGATCGGGCAAGAGCGCGCGGTCGCGCACGCACGCTCGCAGTAGGTGCTCCACACGGTCCGCCCAGTACGAGGCGACCGCTGGCGGGTCGACCTTGGTGCGACGCATGCGGTCCCCGTATGTCAGCATCGTGATCGCCGAAGCCACGACCGACACGGGGTCGCGGTGTGTGATTGCCACCGTGGCATCGGGAAAGGTCTCGATGAGCGGACCGAGTTGCTCCATGTGCTGTGGCGACTTCAGAATCCACCGATCCGGGCCGCGTAACCACTGCAATGCTTTGAGCACGTTCTTCAGGTACGCGTAGTGCGGCCGCTGGTCGTGCGCATAGTAATAGTCGCGCCACCGGGGCGTCATCGCGTTCCACTCAGGCAGATAGGTGGAGAAGTCGAGCGCGCCAACCTCGATTTCCTCGTGAACGTGGTCGGGGGCGAGATCGTGCATGTTACGGAGCAGCGGAGCGATCTGTGCGAGCATTTGGTGCTCGCTCGCGCACTTCAGGTATCGCGGATCTCTTTCCTTCGGCACCGGGCCCATCGCTAGGTCCGGAATCGGTTCGAGGCTCTCCCAGTATGGTAGCGAACGCAGGCGCGAGTCCGCCGCGATCAGGTTGACCAGATGGGTCGTCCCCGAGCGCGGCAGCCCGGCAATGATGATTGGCCGCTTGATTTCAACGTCTAAAATCTCTGGGTGGCGCTTGAGCAGCTCATGAAACCGCAGGCGATTCGCCGCATAGCGGACCATGTCGTTGTAGAAGCGCATCCTGCCCATGGGTCCGAGCCCGGCATCTTCATCCGTGGATTGGCACCACACATGCAGCCGCTCGACGAAGTCGTCGGGTCCGAAGTCGGAGAGGCCCGTCCGCTCTTTGGCATCGCCAAGCACGGCATCGACCGTAAAAACGACCTCGGCCCCCGCCATGCCCTCGAGCATCATCTTCTGCATCGGCGTGAGCACCGGGTCCCGAAGGTCGGCGATGTGGATGTCGTTGGGGCGCTCTGTCATGACTTGGCGTTCCCTGCCTTGGCAGCGCTGAGTCTGGATCGATGATCCGCGAGCTGCTTCCGCAACCACTGCGTGAGCCAGAAGTTCTCGCTTTTGGATTCGAGCTTCTCGTGCGCAGCGATCATCACCTCGAGCGCCGCCGCGTTGGTGGGGGCTCCCGAAAGCGCCACTTCGGCGAGGTGGATGGCTTCGACCGGCTCGCCTGCTTCGAGCCTCTTTGCGGCCCGCTCCGCAATGGCATCGGCCCCGCCAGCCAACTCGACGAGATCGCGGTGCACGGCTTTCGCGGGCACGTCGTAGAGCTCGGTCGTCGAGCTGTGATGGAACCACCCCGCATAGTTCTCCCAGATTGCCCGAACGCTCCAAGAAACCTTCCCGTACCCTTCGCCGACCTCGAGCTCGGGGGGAAGCTGAATCTCACGCATGAGGGTGTGCACGTCGGTGCCGTGATTCATCCCCTTGACGGTCTCGTCGTGCACGTATTGGACCGCATCCCGCAATCGAGTGAGCTCCTCTCGAATCGTCTGCTTGCCGACGACCGGTCCGCCGTGACCCGGGAGCAAAAGCTCTGCTTCGAGCGCGAGCACCCGCTCGAGCGACTCGATGAACACCAACGCCTCCCGATATCGATCACCACGGATTGTTACGAGGTTCGGAAAATGGCCGAACAATGCGCTGAAGAGATTACCGGTGAAGACGACATCCCGATCCGGCAGCCAAATGACCATCGAGTCCGTCGTCTCGCCACCGGGCGTCCACAAGAGCTCCATGCGCAGACCACCGAGTTCCAGCTCGTATCGATCGTCGAAGGTGATGTCGGGCGTCGGACGCGACTGCGGGGGAATGCTGCCGCCCATGTTTTCCTGGATGTATTGGAACGCCTTCCTGATGGTGTCGGCAAAGGCAAACCCGCTTCGCATCGCTCGGAACGCCGAAATTCGCGCGTCGTCGGCCTGATGCGTCTGGTTGTTCGCGTGAGCGACGACTTTGGTGCTCTCTTCACGAAACAGGTCCGTTCCCCCGACATGGTCGACATGACCTTGGGTGAAGAGGATGTAGCGGATTGGTCCGTCATCCACCGCGTCGAAGTTGCGTTTGTGAACCGGGGCTTCGAAGCCCATGCCGGTATTCACGACGATTCGGCCTTCAGGGGTCGTGATTAGAAACGCGTTCGAAAGCCCTTCGGATAGGTAGATGAAGTCATTGATCTTCGTGGCTTCGGCCTGCGATGCAGGTTGAATCTGGTGTCCCCCCGGGCGTGAACGATAGAGCGATGCAGACGCCATCGCTGCCTTGTGCCGTAGTCGCATTCGGATTGCAACAGTGGTAGGAACCGCAGCGACGATGCACCAACCCTTGCGGCTCGGAATCCTAGGCGCAGCGCGAATCGCCCCCTTCGCGCTGATTCGGCAGGCGCACCAGTTGGGCAGCGTCGAGGTGAGGGCCCTGGCCGAGGAGTACCATTCGGAACGATACCTCCGCCGCTATGCGAAGAGACACCGAATCCCACAGACCTACCGCTCCTTTGCTGAGCTCCTGGCGAACCCGGACGTCGACGCGGTTTACGTTCCACTCCCGATCAGCATGCACGCAAACTGGTGCATCAAGGCCATCGAAGCAGGCAAGCACGTCCTCTGCGAGAAGCCCTTCGCAGCCAACGCGACGGAGGTCGAACGCGTGCTCCGGGCTGCTGAGGGAACCGACTTGGTCGTCGCCGAAGCGATGCACTTTCGCTATCACCCTCTCGTCGACCGCGTCCGCGATATCATTCGAAGTCGCGAGATAGGCGCGATCGAGCAGATCGATGCAAACTTCTGCGCCTATTGGCCGTTCACCGATTTTCGATTCGACTACGAGACCGGTGGCGGCGGCACCATCGACATGGGCTGCTACCCCATCGGCTTCATTCGAGCAGTCACCGAGGAAGAACCTCTCGTGCTGGAAGCCACGGCGGGTCTTTACGGCAGACTCATCGACCGGTGGATGCGCGCGACGATGCAGCTCCCCTCGGGTGGGCAGGCAAGGCTTCTCGTCAGTATGCGCAGCCGCCATGTGTTTTCTCTATCGATGGAGATCCGTGGCTCGCGAGGAAGCATCAGCGTCTTCAACTACGTGAAGCCTGAGGTCGGCCACCGACTCAAAGTCCGCACTGAGGCCGGCGTGCGTCGCGAACGCGTCGCCGGCGGCTCGACGTACGGGACCCAACTCGCCGCCTTTGCAGAGGCAGTGCGCGCTCGGACACAGCCCGTCACGACGGTCGCCGACTCGCTCCTGAACATGCGGGTCATCGACGCGGTCTACCTCGCCGCCGGTCTTCCGGTGCGCGGAGACGAGGCGGTCCTCGCGAGACTCCGAGCCG